>NZ_JBFRGS010000010.1:0-231097 GCF_052115465.1 Allobosea sp. 2RAB26
ATCTGGTCATACGCCGTGAACGACGCCCCGCCCGACTCAGCCAGAACCTTCGTGATCGCAGCCGTCAAAGACGTCTTGCCATGGTCAACGTGACCAATCGTTCCGATATTGCAGTGCGGCTTCGTCCGCGCAAACTTCTCTTTGGCCATGACACCTTTTCCTCGACGACGGCCATCCCCGGCCGGAAAACGGGGTCGCATTAGGGGGTTTTGCGCGTCGATGCAAGCTGTGGCGGGCGAGATGACGCCAGCCGCGCACCGCGACACCCCAACCGCATGCGTCCTGCGCTCAGGGCATCGTCACGAGACCGCCGCCCTCAGTGAGCCGGCACTGGAATCTGTTCGCGAGAAAGCTCCCCGTCCGTGGCCTTGGCGAGCAACCGCAAGCCGGCCAAGGCCGGAGCCCCTAAATGCCCCTCACGAACCACGCCCCCGCCACGGCTACTCGCGCAGGAGCCAGGCGGAAAACGACGCGGAGGCACTGTCGATCGCCTCATACGCTGGATCACCCCGGATCTGGTCGGCAATGGCGAGCGCAGCAAACCCGATGAGGATTCCCACGGGCGTGGCAGGCACGACCGCAGTCGATGCAGCCCTGACGCCAGTCAGGTTAGGGTATTGCGTCAGCGGCCGCCCCGTCACCCCATCGAGCACGATCACGTCCGCGCTGAAATTCGCCTGCCCACCGGGAGCTATCAGCGACCTCACCACGACCTTCAGCTTGGCCGCGTGCTTGCCCGAAGGCTGTTCGGTAAAGCGCTTTCGGAAGCTGTCGCGAGTGATCTGCGCCAGCGTGCTGTACATCTGCGTCCGAGCAGCCGCGCTCCGGCTGAGAGCCATGAATTTCTCATCCCACGCAGCCTCCTCCGGCGTCGGCCCATTGCCCGCTCCGGCAGGATCACGCCCCAGGGAAACGGGACGGGTCGATGCCGGCATCTGCGTGCCGGCATAGGCCATTCCAGCCTTCGGCCAGACTATGGCTGTCTGGCCGTCGACGGGCTTTGGCGTTTCGACGATAACGTCGACGATCCTGAGATCGCGTATCTCCGAGAAGGTCAATCCTCGGTCCGGCGTAACGCAGCCGGCAAGCGCCGTGCCCAGAACGGCTGCAAGCAGAAATCGAATCATGGCGTCGAAATGCCCCCTGCGCAAAATGCGACTGGCGGGCGTTAACGATCCCGAAATCATCGCGCCAGTTGAACCAAGGTATTGGGCACGCAGGAAAACCGCCCCCGTGCCGGCACTCGCCTCGCCCTATTGCGAAGATACGGCGTGCGCCCCGAACACCCGCCGATAGCGGCCGACTTCGCCTGGCTCGCCCGAAGCCTTGCCGGGATTGTCGGAGAGCTTCACCGCCGGTTGGCCGTTCACCCGCGTCACCTTGCAGACCAGCGACATCGGATCGAGCGCGCGCGAACCGTCCGGCGAGCATCCGACGAGATCGTTGGTGAGATCGGTGCCCCAGCCGAAGGCCATGCGCACCTTTCCATCGAAATGCTGGTAGACCCGTTCGATCGCGGCGACGTCGAGCCCATCCGAGAAGACCAGCAACTTTTCGCGCGGATCGCGCCCCTTCTCGCGCCACCAGGCGATGATCTGCTCGCCGGCGGCTATCGGCGGGGCACTATCGGGACGGAACCCAGTCCAGTCCGCAACCCAGTCGGGCGCACGCCGCAGGAAATCGGTGGTTCCGAAGGCGTCAGGCAATGCGATCAGCAGATTGCCGCCATAGACCTTGCTCCATTCCTCGAGCACACGGTAGGGCGCACCCAGCATCGTCTCATCGCTGTCTGCCAGCGCCGCGAGCACCATCGGCAGCTCATGCGCGTTGGTCCCGATCGCCTCGAGATCATTGTCCATGGCGAGCAGCACATTCGATGTGCCCGTGAAGCGTGGGCCGAGCCCCTCCTTCAGCGCCTCCACGCACCAGCGCTGCCAGAGATGCCCGTGGCGGCGCCGCGTGCCGAAATCCGAGAGGCGCAGTTCCGGCAACTGCTGCAGACGCTCGACCTTCGCCCACATCTTCGCTTTGGCGCGGGCATAGAGCACATCGAGCGAGAAGCGCTTCTGACCAACCATCACCCGGCGCGCACGCAACTCGTTGATGATCGCCAGGGCCGGCACCTCCCACATCGTGCTGTGCGTCCAGGGGCCGCTGAAATGCAGTTCGTACTGGCCGTCCACCCGCCTGAGCTCGTATTCCGGCAACTGGAATTCGGCGAGCCAGGCCAGGAAATCCGGCGAGAACATCTGCGTCCTGCCGTAGAAGCTGTTGCCCGCGAGCCAGATCAATTCCTTCTTGCTGAAGCGCAAACCGCGGGCATGATCGAGCTGCGCCCTGAGCTCGTTCTCATCGACAAGATCGGCAAGCCGGATATGGCGGGACCGGTTGATCAGCGAGAAGGTGACCTGCACATCCGGATGAAAGCTCCGGATCATCTGCAGCATCAGCAGCTTGTAGAAATCCGTATCGAGCAGGCTGCGAATGATCGGGTCGAGCCGCCAGCCGTGGTTGTAGGTTCTCGTCGCGATATCGGTCAGGGTCATGCGGCGCGCGTGTCCGTGCGGCTGAAGGGCCGAAAAGAACTAGGCGAGATCGCGAGCCTTGAACATCCACCCGAATTCGCGTCGGGGGCGAGCGGCGTGCAGGGCAAGGCCCGGCCGCAGGCAAACGCTCTGCACGCAAATGGTGATCCCGCAGAAGCCAAAACGCGGCGGCCGCGCCATCCTCGCGCTGACGCAAGTCTCGTCGAAGGCGAACCTGCCGGAGGCAGCAATGTGCGGGGTTGAGGGCACCACCAGACATGGCGGGCACCAGTCGACGAGGCAGGCTGGTCAGCGCAGGTCGGCGGGCGGCGTGCGTCCGCCCCTCGGCCAGTTCCTAATAGCGCTTCGCATAATAGCCCGAGGACGAATAGACCGACTGGCATTCAAGCCAGTACATGGATTGAACTGTCCGATTGACAGGAATCGCGCAGACAGGAGCAAGCTGCGCAGCCCTCTCTTGCGTCACCTGGCAGCCCGACAACACAATCCCGCTGGCGATCAGCAGGCATGCCCGTTGAACCGTTCCCATCGTCCTGTCTCCTGTTGCGAGCTATATTCGACAGCTTCGCCGCCAACAGATCCAATTTGTCCTGTTACCCGGCAACGCGACCTCGATAGCCATGCGAGGCACAGTAATTTCTTAGATAGAMGTTTTCTCCGCCGAAGTTGAGGGATCTATCGTTCGATAACTCCACATTTTTTCGATATTCCACGCTGCGGCACCCGCCCGCGCGCCGAAACGTCATCGTGTCCTGTTATCGATAGAGAACAGGCCGGGACCTGACCATCCGGGCCGGACATGGTCCGGCTCGGCTGTCGACCCCGGGCAGACACCAGTCAACGATGACGATGCAGGGCGAACGGAAGGTTATTCTGCTTGTCTTCTATCTTCTCGTCGAGAAGAGCATCAAACCGATCATAGTCGAGGCGAAGCTTTCCGAAAAACTCGCCACCCGTGTCAGCGCTCGATAAAGGCACGTTGCAGTTGATCGGAGATCGGCTTCAGCAGGTAGCTCATCATTGTGCGGCTCCCTGTCTGCATGAAGACCTCCGCCGGCATCCCCGAAACGAGCGGCGAGTCGGCCAACCGGCGACGTTCATCGTTAGGAAGGGCGACCCTCACCGTGAAAAACGGAGCATTGGTCTGCTGGTCGCGGCTGATATCAGCAGAAACATAAGATACGACACCCGTCAGCTGCGGTGTCACACGTTGGTTGAAGGCGGAAAAGCGGATGAACGCCTTCTGACCCGACCGCACCTGGTCGATGTCGTTGGGCTGGAGCCGCGCCTCGACCTGCAGATCGTCGGAATCTGGCACGACTTCCATGACCGTGTCGCCAGCGCGAACGACACCGCCGATCGTGTGCGCGGCAAGCTGGTGAATCACGCCCGAGGTCGGTGCACGAATATCGATCCGGTCGAGGAGGTCTCGCGCGGAAACGCCACGCTCGACGAGCTCGGCCTCCTTGCCCCTGGCCTCGCCGAGTTCCTTCACGACATCGGTCCGAAAGTCCTGATCGATCCGTACGATCTGAAGCTGTGCCTCGCCGATTTTTGCCTTTGTCTCGGCGATTGCCGAGATCAGTTGCCCCCGCTCGCCCTCGATACGTGCGGATTCTCGCTGCAGGGTCGTAAATCGCGTCAGCGGCACAAGCTTCTTGTCATACAGCGTCTTGATTCCAGAGAGTTCGCCCCCGATCAATTCCAGCTGGCTTGCCTTGGACTTGAGCTGGGCATCGAGGCCTGAAATCTCTTCGCCAAGCTGCGCGACACGGCTTTGCAGCAAGTCCTTCTGGCTTTGCCGCGCATTCGCACGAGCCTTGAACAGCGACTCTTCCGACGCCAGGAGCGCGTTGACACCGGTCTCTGCCGATCGCGCGGCCATCTCGGGCGGCGTTTCGATCTGCGCGTGAGCGTCGCGCTCGGCCATCAGCCGTGCAATCCGAACCCGGAATTCATCAAGCTGCTTGCTCACCACCTGGAGACTCGCCCGCGCCTGGGTTGCATCCAGTTGCAGCAGCAGATCGCCAGCGTTCACCCGCATGCCATTATGGACCGGAATCTGCGCGACAATTCCGCCGGTCGGATGCTGGATCGCCTTGACGTTCGATTGAACGACCAGATTGCCGGGAACGGCGACCGCGCCGGCCAGCGGCATCAATGCACTCCACGCACCGATCAAGACTCCGCCACCGATCAAAACCCGAAGGCCAATCCTGAGCTCGCGGTGGAACGCGCGTTCGACCCGCGACGCCAGAGTATCATTCCGGGCATCCGCCGTGCCAGCCGTCAGCTCGGCGCGGCGCCTGTCGATCAATCGGTCACTTGCCGGCGTAGCCGCGGCGTCGCTTCCCCTGGGGGGAACAGTCGATCGGGATGTATCGATATGCAACATTTGCCGTTGAGCTCCATTGGCCGACGCGACATGGGCTGGCACGGGCGCCAACGGCGTCGGGTCGACAGGTGCGATGGGCGGGCTGAGATGCGCCGGAGGCTGCGTGGGGCCACTGCGGTTCACGAGGGAACGACCTCGGCAACCTGTGTCTGGCCAATCTGGTTCGCGCTTGACACTGTCGCAGGTCGGCGCGTTGCCACGGTCTTCTCTGTGTGAACGCGCGCAAAGATCTCGTCGCGGGAGCCGAATGCAACCGTCTTGCCCTCGTGGAGGACCATCGCCATGTTCAGTTCGGAGAGAGCGCTGGGACGATGCGAGATGACGATGACAATGGATTTGTCGCGACGCAGGATCTGAATGGCGCGCGCTAATGCGCCTTCCCCCTCCGCATCAAGATTGGCATTGGGCTCATCGAGCACGACGAGGAACGGATCACCGTAGACCGCGCGCGCCAATCCAATCCTCTGGCGCTGCCCCGCCGAGAGCGACATGCCGCCTTCGCCGATGCGCGTTGAGTATCCCTCCGGCAAACGCAAGATGATGTCGTGCACGCCCGCTATCTGCGCGGCCTTCAAAATGGCCTCGGACGTCGCCTGATCTTCAAATCGGCAGATATTTTCTGCGACGGTGCCGTCGAACAAGGCCACATCCTGCGGGAGATAGCCGACATGACGCCCCAGGTCCTCATTGCGCCACTGATCGATCGCTGCGCCGTCAAGCCGCACCACGCCATTGCTGACCGGCCAAATTCCGACCAGGGCCTTCGACAGCGAGGTTTTTCCCGATGCGCTCGCGCCGAGAAGCGCCAATCCCATGCCCGCCGTGAGCGAAAATGAAATATGCGAGACGATCGCTTTATCCGTGCCTGGTGCGGTAACGGCGAGGTCCTGAACCAGGAGTTCGCGGCAAGGGCGCGGGAGCATCACCGGTGGCGCGGGAGGAGCAGCGGTCACCTTGAGGATTTCGCGCAAGCGGGCAATGCTCTGACGCGCAGCGACAAGTTGTTTCCAGCTGCCAAGCGCCACCTCGACGGGCGCAAGCGCCCGCCCCATCATGATCGACGAGGCAATCATGATGCCCCCCGACGCCTTGTCGGTCACGACGAGATAGGCGCCGATGCCCAACATCCCGGATTGCAGCACGTAGCGGAGAACCTTCGCAGCTGATCCGAGATTGGCATAGACGTCGCTTGCCCGGCCATTTTCGCGCAGACAGCGTTCATTGGCCTGCGACCAACGCGCCGTGAATCGGTCCTGCATTCCAAGCGCCCGGATCACTTCGGCATTTTGCCGGGTCGCATCCGCCAGGACCTGGCGCTGCGCGCTGCTGTCCATGGCGGCCCTGGCTGCGCCACGCGACACGCGCTCGGTCAACACTGTCATCGCAATGATGGCAACGGTCCCAAGCACGGCCGTGACGCCAATCGCCGGATGGAACAGAAACAGGGCGATGATGAAGATCGGGATCCACGGCATGTCCAGGAACGCCGTCGGCCCCATGCCCGACATGAACGCCCGGATCTGATCCAGATCGCGGAGCGGCTGCTGCATCAGGATGGGCTTCACGCCGCGCAGAGGAAGCGTGGCGAGCGCGGTGTGGATCGCTTCCTGCAGGCCCACATCGAACAGCGTTCCGACGCGGGAGAGCATGCGCGAGCGCAGCGCGTCGGCATAGCCTTGAACGAGATAGGCCAGCAGAACCACGAGCGAAAGACCAAGCAAGGTCGCGATGTTGCGGCTCGGGATCACCCGATCATAGACCTGCAGCATATAGAGTGAGCCAGACAGCATCAGCAGATTGATCACGCCGCTGAACACGGCGATTCCGGTCATGCGACGCGCACTGTCGCGCAACCCGCGTGCGACCGGATCGTCAGATGCCGGTATCGAGCGCCCCTCGGACATCGTGCCGGATTGAAATATCTCTGGTCCGTAGCTTTGAGCGAGACTCATGCCTCTTCTGCGCCTTTTTGTCCGGCCGATGCGTGTCGGCGATCACATGTGCTTGACGGGCGATACCGCCCCATTTTCCGGCAAGAATGCGCCGGTTCTCGTCAAGCCGCGCGGCGCGATGAAGCGACCGCCGTGAGCGAGACACAGAGCCGGCTCGGGCAATCCAAGGCAGGTCGGCTAAGTCGAGTTTGCCTGAACGCGGCAGGTTGGCCGTGAGCAGGAGAGGCCATGAAGCGCCGGACATGTCGGAACCACAGACCGGCTTTCAAGGCAAAGGTGTCGTTGCCGTCGCTGAAAGGCGAGAAGACACTTTCGGAGTTGGCGCGGCAGTTTGGCGTCCGCGCCAATCAGATCACGCAATGGCGGGGTCGGCCCCACTTTCGGACGCCAACAATGACGTCCTCCCGTCTGCGGCCGATCGGCCGAGTCGGCTTCCAACACCATGGATGAACCAGGAGTTGGAAGCCTGCCCGCGCGACGTCATCCCCACATGTGATGGAGATGATGTGCCGTATCGACAATCGGTGAATGATGGATGTCGGCTGTCGCGTGATCGTGTGATGAAGGCGGGGCAGCGTCAGCGACCGTACCCGGAGGTGTCGGCGTTGGTTTCGGATCAGCGGCTGCGGTCGCGGGCGCAGTGACCGCCGTCGACAGCACCTCGGCCACGGTCAGACCATCCGGGTTGAAATGGCCGCCGGTTATCGGAATGTTGTTGCCACCCACGTCTGCGGCATTGTCGTGGATGACCTCGGCAGCTGCCGTGACCAGGGCAGCATCGCCGGTCTTGAGACCTTTGATCATCGCATCGACTTCGGCCCCGAGCGTGCTGCTCGGTGTCAATTCATTGTCGAAGCGTGCCCCGAAGATCCCACCCTGCGCCAGATCGAACTTGGTTGCGTTCTTTTCGAACGTTTGAAACTCGTTGATCAGGGCACTGATCGCATGCGTATCGCCCGATCCGACGAGTTGTTCTGCCCGCTGGCCCAGCGAGTTGCCTTGCGCGATGAAGTTGGCCCAGAAAGCCGTTTGAGCGGCATTGTCCTGATATCTCGGGGTTGGATTGAGAGCGTCAGGAAATTGGGAAAAGCCCGATACGCCTCCCTGGTTGGCCATACCAGCCAGATTTGCATCCCCCTGGATGATATCGATCATGTCCAGGATATTGTCGTTGCTGCCCCGGCCGGCGTCCGGGTCGATGCCAGCCTGGTTGATATAGGTGATTTCGAGTTGCGCCTGTCTCATGACGGTGTCGGCATGAATGCCGGTGAGACCCTCGAACTGCGTGGGCTGCTCGTCGATCAAATGCTTGAGGCCGCTGACGACGGCGTTCATGTCACTTGTGATGATCGCCTTGTTGTCCGAATTGACACCGCCGAGAATGCGATTGGCAGCATCGTTGAAGATGGCACCGATCTCGGCCAGGGTGGCATGAGGCGCAGTCGCCGCAGTCACGCCGTCGGGGAGCGTCTCCGGCGCCGCGAGAAATCCGGTCGCGCCATTCTGCGTGGCCAAGGTCGAAAGCGTGTGATCGTTATTGACGGTATCGAGGATGTCGAGATGGCTTGCACGTAGAGCGGCCTCGGCATTTGCGACGCTGCCGAATGATCCGCCGCCATTCACGGATGCTGTCGCGGCCGAAAGCGCGGTCGTGATGTCGGACAAGACCGTCTGGATGTGCGTGAGCGTATCGCCGGAAAATTGACCTGCCTTTATCTCGGACTGGAGACCGCTCTCCACCGATTTGAGGTCGTCCACATATCGCACCACGCTGCCATGGCCTTGGCCGCCTTCCTCGACTGCGTTTTGCCATAGGCCGCCAACGAGCGCGCGGGTCGCGTCGTTGAACGTGGCGCCGAGATCCGAAAATTCCGGAGCAGATGAGGTGGGGGGAGTGGGCGTCTCGGGCGGTTGGGGCGGATTGTGATCACCGTGCTGGTGATGGTTGCCGTGTCGTTGATGCGTATCATGCGCGAAGCGAGCCAAGGCGGTCTTCCCTCTCTCTGGGTGCCGTGAGCGATAGCCACGGCTGGGGGAGCGTCGTGTACCAAAACGGTACGAGGCGGCCGGAAGATTGTTTACCTTCATGGCGTCAATCAGCCGAGATCGAGGCTAATCTGCGCAGAAGCAAAGGCGATTGGCCGACGAACTTGTGGCGAGCCAGGTCGGATACCAGCTGATCGAGGCGCGAGCCTCGGACACGCCGCCATAGGCGCGCAGATGGACCTCTTCATCTTTCATCGATCGCCGGAGACGTTAGACGAAGACGTTGGCGCGCCAGGCGTCTCTGCCGTCCATGCTGATCTTGACGCTGGCGCCGATACGCAGAGCGGTGAACTTCCGGCTGGTGAACTGCGCACCTGGTGCGTGTTGGCGATGTCAGGCTTGCCATGGCGAGCCATCGCTTCTTCGACCGTCTCGATGCAGAACGCGACATCCATGGTGATCGAGAACGCCCGGCCAGAACCCGGCGTCTGAACCAATCGACGACAGCCCTCAGGTAGACGAAGCCGCGCGCCATGGGGATGTAGGAGACATCCATCGCCCAGACCTGATTAGGCCGCGTAACCGGCTGCTTGCGCAGAAGGTGGGGGAAGATCTTGTATCCCGGCGCCGGCTTCGAGGTGTTCGGCCGGCGATGAAGCACCTCGCCGTGTTCAGGCAGGAGCTCCACTTATCCGACCTGTCCGGATGCACCGAGCCGGCTCTTCGCCATTCTGAGGCGAGAGTGTTGGAGCGGGTGAAGGGAATCGAACCCTCGTATTCAGCTTGGAAGGCTGCTGCTCTACCATTGAGCTACACCCGCGCCGGGTGCGACACCGCCTGAACGGCGACATCAACATAGACAGGACACGGTGGTGGGGGAAGCAGGACTCGAACCTGCGAAGGCATAGCCAGCGGATTTACAGTCCGCCCCCTTTGCCGCTCGGGACATTCCCCCGCCGTGTCGTGGACGCGCGCCGTGAAGCAACGTTGTCCAAGCGCCTGTTTCACTTTCGTGACGGGCAACAGGTGCGGGCGGACTTATGGTGACCGGGCTCCGGCGTGTCAACGGCAAAAAGCCGGTTCACCCACGTTTCCTTGTATCCGTCCCCAGCCCCTTTCCGGGGCCGGCATGGCCAGAGCCTCAGAAACCAACTGTAATCCAAGCCTCGATGAAATCCGCGCGCGCCTCCACGCTCAACCGCGGTACCTCGCACAGCCGGTAGCCATAATCGTCATAGGCCGCGACCATCGCCTCGTAGGTTCGCTCAGCCTCGGTGAAATCCTGCTTGCGCTCCTCGTCCTGCCCAAAGATCTCGCGCCAGGGCGGCGCGATGAAGACCTCGCTTCGGTAGCGGAACCGTCTTGCCGCGTTGTCCACATGCGCGGGAACACCAAGTCCCGAGAGCCTCAGATAACCCGCGATATCGGGAACCCCTCGATCAAAAATGACCAGCCCGGCCTGCTCCCTCGCAGCCTGATGGGAACGCAGCTCCCAACTCAGCATCAGCTCGGCGAAGAGCTCGCGATCGGCCCAGGGCAATGCCTGTCCCTCGATCGCCGCCTGATCGCGAATGATGGCGCGGCCGGCTTCCGGAGACGTCGCAAATCCTCGCTTTGAGAGCGCCTCGATCAACGTCGTCTTGCCGGAACCGGGCCCACCGGTAATCACGACGAAGCGCTGGATATCCTCGGTCCTAGCCATCCCGTTCCCTCTCAATCCCTCTTGCCTGCGACAGCGTCCGCTGCTGCTCGACACCGAAAATCCGTCGTCCGGGCTGGCAAAGCGCCGCCCGCCGTGGCAGGGCATGGGCCGTCACGCTTCGGAGGTCCCCATGCCCGCGCCGTTCCGCCCCAAGCCGGCCAGGCCCGGCGGCAAGCCCTTCGCACGCCGCGACCGCGATGCCGGCCCCCCGCCACACCGGCCCGGCGATATCGACGAGGCCGTGCTCTACGGCGTCCATCCGGTCATCGAGGCACTTCGCAATCCCAATCGACGCTTTCGACGCCTCCTCGCCACGGAGAACGCCCTGAAGCGGCTGAGCGAGGAGGTCGGCACGCTGCCGCTCGAACCCGAGTTGGTCCGCCCGTCCGAGATCGACCGCCTGCTCACTCCAGATGCCGTGCATCAGGGCCTCTATCTGGTCTGCGATCCCCTGCCCTCGCCTGATCTGGACAGCCTTCCCGACGATGCGATCGTGCTCGCGCTCGACCAGATCACCGACCCGCACAATGTCGGAGCGATCCTGCGATCGGCCGCCGCGTTCGGCGCTGCCGCGGTGATCGTCACGATTCGCCATTCTCCGGCAGCAACCGGCGTGCTGGCAAAATCGGCATCCGGCGCGCTCGAGCATGTTCCGCTGATCGCCGTGCGCAATCTCGGCGATGCGTTGGATCAGCTTGGCAAGCGCGGCTTCCAGCGAATCGGCTTTGATTCGGAAGGGGCGACTGCCTTCGACGAAATCGCCTTGCAGCGGCCACTCGTCATGGTGATGGGTGCGGAAGGGAAAGGCCTGCGTCAGCGCAGCCGCGATCTCTGCGACCATCTCGCAAGGCTGGAAGTGCCGGGTGCGATCACCAGCCTCAACGTCTCAAACGCCACCGCGATCGCGCTCTATGCGGCAAGCCGGCGGCGCTGACACTCAGCGCCGGGGCACATTGCGGATGCGGGCGCCGTCCTCGTCGCGGGCATAGCTCCCCTGCTCGCCGACACGGATGATGCGCACAATCGGCCGCTGCCGTGAACCTTCCAGCCGGTAGATCACCGGCTCGGGCGTCGGGGGCTGCGGAATCCCCACCATCACCGGCGTATAATCGCGCGAGCGATCGATAGTCCGCTCTGCCTCGCGCTCCTGCAGGATCACGGTGTCGCGGCCGAAATCGGAGGGGGAATACCAGGGGCCGCCGATGAACCCCGGGTTGCCCAGGAAACGTCGGGCACGATCATGCCGGAATATCGGTCCATTCTGGCGCGCCAAATGCCGAAAGCCAGGAGCCATTCGCGGCGCAAAGGACGGCGGCCCGGCCGGCGCGAAAGCCCTGCCTGACCCAGCTGCCACAACCTCGCTGACCGGGCTCAGGAAAACCAGGAATGCCAGCAGCGGCAACGTTGCATGGATGCGCGGCATCGGCGCGCTCCCCTTCCCCGCATCATGTCGGCCTCGCGCTGACTATAGGACAGTCAGCGCCGCACTGCCAATCCGGGAAAATCCGCCGCGTGCGGGAACGAGGGAAAGACCTCTACGCCTTAAGTCTTACGTCGAACGATGCAAGACCAAGTGCTTGATTGCACAACATTTCGCGTCAGCGCATTCCTGTGCAATTGCCGGATTGGTGCAAGCGAAACTTCACCCGGCAGGCAGTGGCATCGTGTCGCAAGAAATCGAGCCACAGGGAAACGGGCGGCCCGGGGGATAGTCCCGATGCCGGGCATTATTCAGGGGAGAACGCCATGAGCATGGCAGCACAGACATCGGGGGCTGCGGCGACGCGACGCCCCATGACGAAGGAAGAGAAGCGCGTCATTCTCGCTTCGTCGCTCGGCACCGTCTTTGAATGGTACGACTTCTATCTCTACGGTTCGCTCGCCGTGATGATCGGCGCGCATTTCTTCTCGGCCTTCGATCCGAATACGCGCGCCATCTTCGCGTTGCTCGCCTTCGCCGCCGGCTTCCTCGTCCGCCCCTTCGGTGCGCTGTTCTTCGGCCGCCTGGGTGATCTTATCGGCCGCAAATACACCTTCCTCGTCACGATCGTGATCATGGGCGCCTCGACCTTCCTGGTCGGCCTGCTGCCGAGCTACAACTCGATCGGCTGGATCGCACCGGTGATCCTTATCGCGTTGCGCATGCTGCAGGGCCTGGCGCTCGGCGGTGAATATGGCGGCGCAGCGGTCTATGTCGCCGAGCATGCGCCTCCGGGCCGTCGCGGCTTCTACACCTCCTGGATTCAGACCACGGCGACGCTCGGCCTGCTGCTTTCGCTGATCGTCATTCTCGGCATCCGCACCACCATGGGTGAGGCCGAATTTACTGCCTGGGGCTGGCGCATTCCATTCCTGGCCTCGATCTTCCTGCTGGCGATCTCGGTCTGGATCCGCCTGCAGATGCAGGAATCGCCGGCCTTCAAGAAGATGAAGGAAGAGGGCAGCGGCTCGAAAGCACCGCTTTCCGAGGCCTTTGGCCAGTGGAAGAATGCGAAGATCGCGCTGCTGGCGCTGTTCGGCCTCACCGCCGGCCAGGCCGTCGTCTGGTACACCGGTCAGTTCTACGCCCTGTTCTTCATCCAGAGCATCCTGAAGGTCGATCTCTATTCGGCCAACGTGCTGATCGCCTGGTCGCTGATCCTCGGCACCGGCGGCTTCATCCTGTTCGGCTCGCTTTCGGACAGGATCGGCCGCAAGCCCGTCATCCTGGCCGGCTGCTTGATCGCGGCGCTGACCTATTTCCCGCTCTTCGGCGCGCTCACCAAGGCAGCCAATCCCGGCCTCGCCGCAGCCCATGAGAACGTCAAGGTTCAGGTCGTCGCCGATCCTGCCAGCTGCGGCTCGGTCTTCGACCCGGTCGGCGTGCGCACCTTCACCCAGCCCTGCGATGTCGCCCGCCGCACGCTCGCCTCGCAGGCGATCCAGTACACCCAGGTCCCGGCCCCGGCCGGCACCGCGGCCAAGGTCACGGTCAACGGCAAGGATGTCGCGATCGATGCCGGCTTCGCCGCCAACATCGCCAAGGAAGCGGTCGCCGCCGGCTATCCCGCGGCGGGCGACGCCCGGATCGTCAAGACCGGCTTCATGAACGCGCTGTTCAACGCCCAGTCGCTGACCATCATCGGCATCCTGACGATCCTCGTCATCTATGTGACGATGGTCTACGGCCCGATCGCCGCCGCCCTGGTCGAGCTCTTCCCGACCCGTATCCGCTACACCGGCATGTCGCTGCCCTACCATATCGGCAACGGCTGGTTCGGTGGCCTGCTGCCGGCGACCTCCTTCGCCATGGTGGCTGGCACCGGCGACATCTTCTACGGCCTCTGGTACCCGATCGTGATCGCGATGATGACCTTCGTCATCGGCATGCTCTTCGTGCCCGAGACCAAGGATCGCGACATTCTCACCTACGACAACAACTGATCGGCCCATCACCGACAGGTACGAGCCCCGCCTCCCTGGAGGCGGGGCTTTTCTTTGGGCAAGCGGTAACCGATCTTGCCCTCGCCGCGCGCGGCTGGTAACCGCATCTGGCTGACCGGGCCGGATTAGCTCAGCGGTAGAGCAGCGGTTTTGTAAACCGAAGGTCGGGGGTTCAATCCCCTCATCCGGCACCACACATCTCTGGCTCGCTTCGCGCGACCGGTTAGCGGCACGAACGTGCAAGCGATGGTGTGAGAGCCTCCGGGCTGGGCGAACGGCCATGGACAGACGGGAACACTTGCTCGCGCTGGCCGAGCGTTGCGAGACGGCCGAAAAGCCCGATCGCGCGCTCGATGCCGATATCTATGAGGCGCTGGGCTTCACCGTACGGCGCAAGCCGAGCCATCTCGTCGGCCGCCGCACGCCCATGGGCGGCATCTATCAGCAGGGTTCGCTCTGGAAGGCGCTCGGCCTGGTCAGCGCTAATATCGACGTCGCGATCAACCTCCTGCGCCAGAAGGCTCCGGAGTGGAGCTGGAGCCTGCAATGCCTGGCCGAGGAGGATAGCGCTGCCTTCCAGGCCCTGGTCGCGGAATGTTCGGGCAACGCCATGCTCGGCTCATTGGCCCTTTGCGCGGCCATGCTGCGGGCCCTCGCACGTTATGACGGACTGCTGGCTGCCAGCGCCCCTTCGCACGACCAACGCATCCCCGCAGACGGCCAGCGCACCATAAACGCACCGCTCACGGAAAGTTGACCCCGCAACAATCCCGCGCGGTTGAAGCCCCCGAACCGGACGCTAGGCTGCTGCCCAGGCCGAAGACGCGCCTAGGGAGACTGCAATGCCGCCTTTTAGTCCGTCGCGCCGCACCGTGATTGCCGGTGCCGGCGCACTCGCTGTTGCCACCACGTTGGATTTACCCGCCGGGTTCACACCGGCTCAAGCGCAAGGAGCCCCCGTGAATCAGGCCCCCGGATACTATCGCTACAAGATCGGGGACATGGTCCTCACCGCGATCAATGACGGCTTCGCCCGTCGTCCGCTCGAGGGCTTCGTCCGCAATGCCGAACTCGCGGAGGTCAAGGCGGCGATGGCGCAGGCCTTCCTGCCAGCCGATGCCTTGAACATCACCTTTACGACGCTCGCCATCCAGAGCGGCGGAAAGCTCATCCTGATCGATACCGGCAATGGCGATTCGGGCGCGCCGACCTCCGGAACCTGGCTCGCCAATTTCCGTGCCGCCGGTTTCGATCCCAAGGATGTTTCGACGGTCGTCTTCAGCCATTTCCATGGCGATCATATCAACGGCTTCCGCCTGAAGGACGGCACGGCCGTTTTCCCCAATGCCGAGGTCATGGTCCCGGCGGCGGAATGGGCCTTCTGGATGGACGACGCCAAGATGAACGCCGCGCCCGAGGCCATGAAGGGGGCATTTGGCGGCGTGCGCCGCGTCTTCGGCCCTGTCTCCAAGGATGTGAAGCAGTTTGAGGCCGGCAAGGAGATCCTGCCGGGCATCACCGCCATCGCGGCGCCTGGCCATACGCCCGGCCACACCACCTTCGCGCTCAGCTCCGGCACGGCAAGGATGATGGTGATGTCGGACACGACCAACCACCCAGCCCTCTTCGCCCGCAATCCCGACTGGTCCGCGGTGTTCGATATGGATGGCCCGCAGGCTGCCGCCACGCGTCGCAGGCTGCTCGACATGGTCTCTGCCGACAAGATGCAGGTCGCGTTCTACCATGCGCCATTCCCGGCCACCGGCTACATCGCGAAATCGGGCAACGGCTTCGAGCTCGTGCCCGTGCAATGGACCACGTCCATCTGAGGCATGCGGCATCGTCGCGCATCGAGCCGGGGGCGACCCCGGCTCTTTTTATGCCTGCCCTGGCTCGCCCCTTCCGTCACCGCCGTGCTATGCCAACCGCTCCCTGCCCCTGAGCCTGGCTGATCCGGACCCCCTGATGACCGCGCGCTTCGCAGCCATCTCCTTCGTCGCCAGTGAGACGCCAGAGGCCGAAGCCGCGCTGGAGAAGCTCGTCGCGCGCTATGGCAATGCCGATTGCGACAGCGCCGATGTCATTGTGGCGCTTGGTGGCGACGGGCTGATGCTGCAGACGCTGCATCGCTTCATCGGCACAGGAAAGCCGATCTACGGCATGAATCGCGGCTCGGTCGGCTTCCTGATGAACGAGTTCCGCGAGCGAGGCCTGACCAAGCGATTGGAAGCCGCCCATCGCAGCATCGTCCACCCGCTTTCGATGCTCGCGATCGACGAGAATGGCCGGGAATACCGTGCCAAGGCGATCAATGAAGTGTCCCTGCTCCGGCGCTCCTACCAGGCGGCGAAGCTGCGCCTGTCCGTCGATGGCCAGGTGCGGCTGGAGGAACTGATTTCCGACGGTATCCTGCTCGCGACGCCTGCGGGCTCGACAGCCTACAATCTCTCGGCCAATGGCCCGATCCTGCCGCTCGATGCGCCTTTGCTGGCCCTGACTCCGATCGCCGCCTTTCGCCCGCGGCGCTGGCGCGGCGCCCTGCTTCCCGACCAGGCGCAGGTGATGATCGAGGTCCTGGAAGCGCCAAAACGCCCCGTCAGTGCGATGGCCGACCATATCCAGATCGACAATGTCGTCTCGGTCGCGATCGCGATCGACCGCAGCATCGACCTCGTCATGCTGCACGATCCCGGCCACAGCCTGGATGAACGCATCCTGCGCGAGCAATTCGGCTACTGACCAGCCGGCGACGACGCCTCAGGCAGCGTTTCGAAGATCCGCCTCGTCGAGTTCGACGAGCAGGGACGGATCGGCCTCGACCAGCAGGGCGAGCGCCGCATCATCTGCGAACGAATCCGCCATCAGCCGCGCTTCCTCGCGCGCCGCCTCGGCATCGAGCCGCCGCAGCAGACCGTTCAGCGAATCGGCCTCACTGCCTTCGAGGCTCTCGCAGCAGCTCATGACGCTGGCCATGATGGCGCGGTCGATGCCCTGCGTACCGCTCACCCGTTCGAAGCCGGTTATGTTCAATGCGGCGATGGCTGCCGCAAAGGCCGGCAGCAACGAGCCCGGCATGCCGGCCTTGCGATACAGCCCCCGCAAGCTCGCGCCGCTCCTGTCCCGAAGGATCGCCGACACCCGAGCGAGCGGCAGACCGGAAAGGGACGAGAACGCAGCCTCCGCCAGGGCCGGCTCTGCGCTGAGGAGCGAGCGCAGCATCAACCCCGGCGTCAGCCGGCCGTTCTCGCGCAGGCACTCGACGATCGCAGGCGCATCACTGTCTTCGCCGCCTGCTGCGAGTGCGACGGCAACCCGCTCGGTCGACTCGCGCGCCAGCCTTGCGCTGCGCTCCGGCGTCAGCCAGCCGCAGCCGGAGACGAAGCTCGCCAACGCATCCGACATCCGCCCTGCAATGGCCTGGCGTAGTCCTGCGGGCAGATCGTTTCGGGCAAGCAGCGCCTCGCGCAAGGCACCGGAGCCGCCCGCGCGCTCGAACATGCGCTCAAGCGAGAAACTCGGCATCCATGCGCTGCGATTGCCTGCCAGGGCCAGCAGCGCTTCCTCGCAGCCGACTTCGGCGAGTGCTGCCGCAACACTGGTCGGCAGGCACGGCCGCTGTGCGATGGCGCGTTGCGCCAGGGCATCCCCGACGGCAGCCGCATCGACCAGGTCCGCCTCGGACAGCACCGGTGAATGCGCCAGAACCAGTGCATTCACGTCGCTTTGCTCGGCGATGAGGTTGAGGATCAGCGCACGCGGCGCACGCGGGGAGGTCGCGACCTCCTCGGCGATGGCGCGGCGAACCAGGGGCGACGGATCGTCGATCAGCGCGATCAGCGCAGTTTCGGCCTCGCGGCGATCCTCGTCGGACATACCGGAGTGCAAATAGGCGCCCGCAAGCGCGGCTGCGCCGGAGGCACGGGCTTCGGCATTGGCCGTGCGGGCCCAGAGCAGGAAACGGCGAACGATCATGTGCCGCTCCGCTGGACCATGAAGGCGGAAAGATCGAGCGGGGCGCGACGCGGCTTCGCCGTGGATTTGGGTACGGTGTTTCCAGCCTGGGTCAGATCGAGCGGGCGCGATGGCGGCAAGGGAGCAGTTGTAGCAGTCGGTGGGTTCGCGGGCGCCGGTGAGGCGGACGGAGGAGACGGAGCGGCGCCGCTTGCGCCCTGCCGCGGGAAATAGCGGTCGGCCGGATCGAGCGCCGCCAGACGCGAAGCATCGCTACGCGGCGTCGTCCAGAGATTGGCCACCGCCTTGGAGACCGGCTGGCGCGAGCCCTCGGTCGAGAACAGCCCGATCAGCCCCTTGGCCCGGTCAGGCGCCAACGCGGCAGCAATCGGCACCGGCTGGTCAGCGCCGGCCGCGGACTTGACGCTCCCGGTCGTGGTCGCTGCGGCAAGCTGCGTGTTGGCATGGCTCGCCGCCAGCACGCCGTAGACCTCCTGGGCCGTGCGGGCGCGGCCGGCCTTGTCGAAGAAGATGTTGCGATTGGCCGAAGCGGCCTCGGGAAAGTCCTTGGCTGCGCCCCGCGTCGGATCGTTGCCGGCGGCGCGAATGAGGTCGCTCGCGCCGCGCGAGCCGAGCACATGCGCCATGTAGAGTTCGCCGGCATTCGGCTGGCGACCGAGCGTCGAGGCAAGCTGGTCGCGGTTCTTCTGCGTCAGTGCCCCGGCCATGACGGCAGCCACCTGCGGATCATTGCGCAGTTGCAGGATCTTTTCTCGCGTCGCGGCGTCCGGCACGCTGAGCCGACCGGTCTCGTCGGCGCTGATCGCATTGGCGTAATTGGAAAGCCCCTGCTTCGGCCCCTCCTGCTTCACCATGGAAAGCCAGGTCTGCTCGATGAACTGGAACAGCCCGGTGGCGCTCGAGGTCTTGGCCTTCGCATCGGGATCAAGCGCCGATTCGCGCTGCGCCGTCTTCAGCAGGTAATCAAAACCGGCACCGCTCCGTTCGGCGCCGTCGCGAATGGCATTGACGACCGGATTGGCCGGTGCAGTCTCGCGCGTCGTAGGCGTAGTGAACAGGAACATGCAGACTCTCGGGCAGCCCGAGCGCAAGGTGCCGGAGCTCCTGTGGAGACTGCCCCGATTATGGTAAGCGAACCGTTAAACACGCGGAATCACCGAGCCGGCTTGAAGCGCCGGAATGCGGCATTGGAGGAGCGTTCATGACCGAGGTGAAACGGCACAAGCGCGGCGGGATCTATTTCGAGGATTTCCAGGTCGGCGCGGTCATCGAGCACGGGCTTACGCGCACCGTGACCCAGATGGACAACATGCTCTTCTCGAACATGACCTTGAATCCGCAACCTCTTCATATCGATGCGCATTTCTGCGCGACCGAGACGGAGTGGGGCAAGCCGCTGATGAACTCCCTGTTCACGCTGGGGCTGATGATCGGCATCTCCGTCAACGACACCACGGTCGGCACCACCATCGGCAATCTCGGCATGACCGACGTGACCTTCCCTGCCCCGCTCTTCGAGGGCGACACCGTGAACTGCGTCACCGAAATCGTCGGCAAGCGTGAGTCCCGCTCGCGACCCGATGCCGGGATCGTCGAGTTCCACCATCGCGCCTTTAAGCAGGACGGCACCCTGGTCGCCCAATGTCGCCGCCAGGCCTTCATGCGCAAACACCCCGAACCCACGACGATCGCGGTCTGACCGGATGCGTTCGCTCCTTTTCGTACCGGGCGACAGCCCGAAGAAGCTCCAGAAGGGCCTGGAGAGCGGCGCCGATGCGCTGATCCTGGACCTTGAGGATTCCGTCGCACTCGACGGCAAGGCCCAGGCCCGCACCATCAGCCTGGATTTCCTCAAGGCGGCTCGCCAGCAGGCGAAGCGGCCCCTCCTGATCGTGCGCATCAATGCGCTCACGACCGGGCTCAGCGATGCCGACCTCGACATGATCATGCCGGGTGCCCCCGATGCGATCATGCTGCCGAAATCCGAGGGCGGCACCGATGTCTCGCATCTCGCCGCCAGGATCGCTGTTCGGGAGGCCGAATGCGAACTCCCGGACGGCGCGACGCGGATCATTCCGATCGCCACCGAGACCGGAAAGGGCATCTTCGGCCTCGGCAGCTATGCCGGCGCGACCCATCGGCTTGCGGCTCTGACCTGGGGAGCGGAAGACCTGTCCGCTGATCTCGGCGCTGAGACCAACCGCCTGAGCGACGGCTCCTATGCCGATCCCTACCGCCTTGCCCGATCGCTCACGCTCTTCGCCGCCGCATCCTCGCAGGTCGATGCGATCGACACCGTCTTCACAAACTTCCGTGATGCCGATGGCTTTCGCGCCGAATGCATCGCGGCTCGCCGGGACGGCTTCACCGGCAAGATGGCGATCCATCCCGCGCAGGTCCCGGTCATCAACGAGGTCTTCGCTCCAGCGCCTGAGGAGGTCGCCAAGGCCGAGGCCATCATCGCCCTGTTCGCGGCCAATCCGGGCGTGGGCGTGATCGGGCTCAACGGCGAGATGCTCGATCGCCCCCATCTTGTCAGGGCACAGCGCCTGAAGGCGCGGGCTGAGAAGCTGGGTCGATGAACCCCGGAAACCGATTCTGAAGAATCGGTTTCCCAGGTTCGATCAGGGAACGCGGATCTGGCGGCAGTTGCGCTGTGTCGAGGACAGGCAATCCTGCGCCTTCCGCGCGCGATCGAGTCCGAAGAGCAGCCAGATTCCGGCGCCAAGCAGCAGAAGCGTGGCGATGATCGCAAGCAGATTGACGGTCATTCGCCAGTCGTCATCCTCGTCCGGCGGCCGCGGCACGGGCCCTGCTCAGCCGCCGGTCGGGCGGATGATCGAGAACAGGTGGTCGACCTCGGCATAGTCCGCATAGCCGCAGCGGGCGATCGGATGGGCCGCCGCCGTGTCGAAACGTCCGTCCCGGACATAGGCGTCATCCATGAAGATCCCGACGACCTGACCCAGCACCATCCAGCGCGGCACCGGCTTGTCGTCGAGATCCTTGAGCTGCTGGATGGAGAGCAGCTTGCACTCGAGCGCGGCCGGGCTGCCGGCGACACGCGGAGCCTTGACGAATCTTGACTCGGCCATTGCGAGCCCGGAATGCTCGTATTCGCTCGCCCCGCGCGGCAGCGGCGCCGATGTCAGGTTCATCTGCTGCGCCAGTGCCTTGGTGACCAGCGAGCAGGTGAACTCGCCCGTCTCCTCGATGAAGGAAACCGCGTCCTTCTTGTCCTCGGAGGAGAACATCACGATATGCGGCCGCGACGAGACGGCGTTGAAAAAACTGTAGGGCGAGAGATTGATCTCGCCCTTGGCACTCAGCGCCGTGATCCAGCCGATCGGACGCGGCGTCACGATCGCCTTGAACGGGTCGTGCGGCAGGCCGTGGTCCTCGAGCGCGGTCGAGTAGATCATCGGCTCAGGCCCCGTAATGGCTGACGATGTCGGCGAGCACCGGCCGGTCCCGGTCGGCGGGGACGGTTTCGGGCGTTCCGACATGGATGAAGCCTGCCATGCGCTCATCATCAGCGAGGCCGAACGCAGAGAGCACGTCGCGGTCGAACGAAAACCAGTTGGTCAGCCAGGAAGCACCGAAACCCATCGCGTGAGCAGCCACGAGGATGTTCATGCAGACGGCCCCGGCGGAAAGCTCCTGCTCCCATTCCGGAATTTTGACATGAGGCCGCGCACGCGAGACCACGCCGATGATCAGCGGCGCATGGGTCAGGCGCTTCCGCTCGAACGCCACCTTCTCGTCGTCGGCATCAGGATTCCTGGCGCGAAACACCTTTGCGACCACATCGGCAGCCGTCTCGCGGGCAGCGCCCTCGAACAGAACGAAGCGCCACGGCGCAAGCTTGCCGTGATCGGGCACACGCGTGCCAATGGTCAATAGGTCGCGGAGTTGGTCGGCGCTGGGGCCGGGAGCAGACAGGAATTGCGGCGGCACCGAACGGCGCAGCTTGAGCAGGGCGAGCGTATCGGTCATGAGACTTCCGGGCGAGAGAAACGGCCGGCAGAGCCTATGGGGCCGCCAGCGCTATTGGCATCTGAACTAGTGGTTTGCCATGAAGAGGACAAGCAAGCCTGCTCAGACGCGGGCGCAAGGGCGTCAAGGACCATGAGCATGTTTGAATTGGATCGTTTCCAGAGACGGGCCCCGACCAGCGCGCCGTGCGCGCGAATGCTCGCGCGCCTGTCATCGGCTGCCCTCGCGCTGCTCCTCTCCCTAACGGCTGCGATCGCACAGATCGTTCCGCTGTCACCCTCGCCACCGAATATCCCGGAGATCTCCCCCCCGCCGGCGCCGGGAAGCACCGCGACGGTCGGCTCGGCCAATCTCAGCGCCAGCGCGCAATTCGCTAATGACCGCAAGCCGATCCGCTCCGGCCTCGTCTGGCGCGTCCTCGTCGAGTCCGTCGACGGCTCGCCGCCACGCATCGTCGCCCGCTCGAATGATGCGGAACCGGTGTTCTCCCTCGAGCCTGGCTCCTATGTGCTGCACGCGGCCTATGGCTTCGCCAGCGGCACCAAGCGGGTGGTGCTCGGCCCGCAAGGAACGCGCGAACAGATTCCGATCAGCGCCGGCGGCCTCACCCTCGCAGGCTCGATCGGCGAGACACCGATCCAGGCGGCGCAGCTTTCATTCTCGATCTTCGTGCCGTTGCAGGGGAACTCGGAAGGTCGCCTCGTCGGCAATGCCAAGGCAGGCGAGCTGATCCGCTTGCCTGAAGGCACCTATCACGTGGTCTCGACTTACGGCGATTCCAACGCGATCCAGCGCGCGGATGTGACCGTGGAATCGGGGAAGGTCACCGACGCCACCCTGCACCACCGGGCCGCGCGGGTAACGCTGAAGCTCGTCGCGTCTCCCGGCGGCGAGGCCTTCGCCGGCACCGCCTTCAGCGTGCTTACACCCGGCGGCGACGTCATTCGCGAAGCCATCGGTGCCTTCCCGCAAGTGATCCTGGCCGAAGGCGACTACGTGCTGATTGCACGTCAGGAAGGCCAGATCTTCTCGAAGGACTTCAAGGTCGAGAGCGGACTCGATCGCGATATCGAGGTCATCGCCACGAAGTGAACCCGTCCTCCGCCGGGAGGACCGCAGCCGCAATGCTCAGTTGCTGGCGCTGGGAGCTTCCGCGAGGCCGAGCTTGGCCCCTGTCAGCTCGGCGGCAATCCCGTCCGCGATTCTGACGGCGAGGCAGCGATAGCCCGCATCGACCATATGGAGCCCGTCCATGCCAACGAGTTCCTCGGCCGTGAACTGCTTTGATCTCGCCCAGATCTTCATGATGCCGTAGCGCGGGAACACCGCAGCACCCTGCTCCTCCGCGACCTTTGCCAGGACAGCCCGGTAGTCGTCATATTTCGGATAGCGCTCTTCGCGCGGCAGCCAAGGCAGATCGATCAGGACGGTGTCGACATCGGCATCGCGGAGCTTGCGAATTCCCTTCCGCAGGATTTTCGCCAGCTTCTCCTCGCCGATGTCGCGGACGGCGTCGTTGACCGCCGTCTGCCAGATCACCAGCGCCGGCTTCTCTTCCAGGACCTCAGTGTCTATCCGCTGCAGCATGTCATAGGCCGACTGGCCGCCAACACCCTTGTTGACGACCTTGACCTCGGCCTCGGGCAGCCGGCGCTTGAGCTCGGCCTCGAGAACCGCGGGGTAACTGTGGCTGATCTCGCTTGCCCCGGCTCCGGCGGTGGCCGACGAACCGAGCGCAACGATGGTGAGCTTGCCTGTGTCCCGAAGAACCCGCTTGGCGGCCGGCAGCATCGGTTGGAAGGGAAACTGGGCTGCTCCCGAACGGCAGCGCAGATCGGCCCGACCGGCAAGCGTCAGGGGCCCGGCCTGAACGGAACTGGTGACAAGTGCGGTCGTCAGGATTGCGGCGCAGAACTGTGCAGCCCGGAAGCCGGCTTCTCTGCGGAACCACGGAGCGCGTTGGACTGATACCACGACAGGAAATTTCCTAGCACTGTCAGTATGGTAATGCCACCGAGACAAACCAGCAACTGAATGCTCAAGGCGAAATAGGTTTCCGCCAGAATGATCTGTCCGATAATCGCGAGGACGATACCGGTGCAAAAGATCTCAAGGGAATGCCGGCCCAATACTGCAAGTCGCCGCCCAACCACTCCGCAAACCAGCGCCGACTGCGCCGGCACGAAACGCACGAAGAGCCAGGTGAGAGCCGCCAGATGCAGCAGGCGGGTCCAGGCCAGATTGGTCTTGTCACTGCCGATCTGCAGGTTCTCGATCCATTCGTTCAAGGCGGTAATGCCAAACGGATTTCCCGCTGAAACCTTGATGATCAGGGCGAGCCCGACAACAGCAAATGCGAGGGCATCGATGATGGCTGACCTCGGCATGACGACGCCCATCTGCACACCGCGGCCGACCACCACGCCGAGCGTGAAGACGAGCTGCCAGGCGAAGGGATTGAAGAACCAGCCCGGCGTACCCGTATTCGGCAGATTCACCTCGAAAGTGACCGCGACCTGCCAGATCAACACCGAACCCAGGAGCGCCAGCGCAGGATTGAAGCGCACGGCCCGATAGATCAGCGGAAAGGCGGCCAGCAGCACGATATAGAGCGGCAGGATGTCGAGATAATTCGGCTGGTAGGTCAGCGTCAGCGCATCGACCAGTGCCGAGAGCGTGTCGTTGAAGAAGGGCTGGATATTGATCGCCTCGATATAGAGCGGGTTCTGGGTGGTCGTTACAGCCCGCGCCACAACCCCGCAGACGATCACGAAAACTGCGATATGGGCGATGTAGAGCGTCCAGATACGGCCGCCGATACGGAGCGCTCCCATGCCGAGACCACGGCGCTCGATGACCGAGCCATAGGCGAGCGTGGCCGAGACGCCAGCCAGGAGAACAAAGATGTCGGCCGCATCCGAGAAGCCGAAATTATGCGGCATCACGGCAGCAACGACGTTTCCCGGCATGTGATTGATGAAGATGACCAGCAGGGCGAGCCCGCGGACGGCATCGATCCGCATGTCGCGTCCCACCGGTCTCGCAGCCAGCGCACCCGCGCCGCGAAGAAGGTAGTGCCCGAAGGACGGGAAATGCGACACCAGCAGCTTCTCCGGAACGCGAGGAACACGGCCATCGGTGTTTCAGGCCAACCACCCGGACCGCCAAGGCCGGGCCAAGCATGAACAGAGTCTGCTGATTCCGTTCATCTCACGTTCATATAACGCTATCGATGCGGCCGCCATGGGGAAGCGGGATCACATCTATGTGTCTCCGGAATATGCGCGGAAGATGGCAGCCGTCGCGTGCCTGCTGGAAAGCCGGCGGATCGATCAATCACGACTCCGCGACCGAGCGGGGCTTCGCCGTGAACGCCTTGATTCTATTGATATTCGAACGCGGCCTCGCATTGCCCCAAGGCAATGCCGACGCGAGCCAGCCCTAGAAGGGTGGCTCGGCGTGGACCAGTCTGCCGTCGATCAGCAGCCGCTTGATCGCAGAACTGCCCGAGGGTGCGACGGCCGCAACGACTTCCAGCCTGCTGCGTTCCGTGCGCTCGATCGCGAGCCCGGTCCCTTGCGGCACGAAGTAGCTCTCGAGCCCATAGGCGACACGCATTCCGTTGCGGATTCGTGAGCAATCAACGGTCCCGTTCTCCGCTCGCGGGCACACGCCAGTGGTGAGCACATGGCCCTCTATCACCACATCCGACCCGCTTGTCGGCGGCCTGATCTTGTAGGCTCCGACCGGCCGGGCGAAGCCATCGGTGCCAGGGGTGAGCTGCACATGGATGGGATCGCCGCGGCTGAAGTCGCGGTCCCCCTGGAGGCCGGCAAGATCGAGCGTGCTGATATCGTAATTCAGGATGACGTAATCACCCCGAAACAGGTCACGCGGATCGACTGGCGCCGTCCTCAACCTCACCTCGCTGCCGGAACGCAGGATGCGGGCTCGGCCTTCGACGAGCATCCCGATCGCGCCGCAGAGCACGATCATCGAGACGAGGGCCCGCAAGGTCGCCGGCACGCGGGCAACGATCCGGTCGGCGACGAGCGCGCCCATCACGCCACCTCCCCCACCGGCCGGGCAAGGCGCGCGAAGAGCCGTCGCGCACCACTGGCAAGCAGCAGCAGCACCGCGCCTGCGATCAGGAAGAACAGCGACTGGTCGAGCAGGCTGCCGATGGTCTGCCAAAGCAGGATCAGGATGGCGACACCGAACAATGCCGCACCGGCAACGACCAGACGCCGGACTCCGCCGATCGCTCCGGCGGCAATCAACCCAACGGCGCTCGCGAGGACGAGGCTCGCCACCACGACCTTGCCGGACAGGCGCATCGCACCACCCATCCAGAAGATCGTCGGCACCAAAAGTGCAAACAGGAGAGCGATGCCCAGAGGAACAGCAAAACGCCGCTCGCGCGCCAACGCAACGAAGGCGCACACGCCAGGCACAACGACGGCATAGGCGAGATAGACCGGCCAGCTCGCCTGCCCGCCCCGCGACCAGCTGGAATCGAGGATGCGGATCAGCTCAACATTGAGCACCACCATCAGCCCGAGCAGCCCCCAGGGCAGGCAGGCGCTTAGCAGAGTCGGCCCGCCGCGATCCAGCGCCACCGCACCGAGCACGATATAGGAGGTCGAGAGCGCGAGCCCATAGGCCAGGAGCCAGTAGTCGAAGGAGCCACGCAGCCAGTCACCGGGCACGAGCGCCAGCCAGCACGCGAGCGAGAGGACGGCGACATGATGCACGAGCCGGGCCCGGCGCCCCAATGCCAACCACAGCGCCGGCAGATAGCCGAGCAGGAAATAGAACTGGAGCGAGCCGCCGCTATCCTGCCAGCGCCCCCAGCTCCAGCTTGCCAGAGCGATGAACGCAACGATCAGAGCACCGTCCGAGCGCTGCAGAAACGCGACGGCCAATGCGCCGAGCGCGATCAGGAGCGCGCCCCCCGGCCAATCCGTCGGCAAATGATACATCTGGCCGACCAGAGCGACACCGGCGGCAAAACAGAGGACACCGCAGGTCGAGGCGGCATCGGCACCAAGCTTGGAACCTCGGATCTCGAGGCTGGCTGAAATCCCGAGCGCGACCACGATACTGGCCAGGATCATTGCCAGCTTCGTCAGCCGCGGAATCTCCTCCCAGTTCGCCGCGACGAAGGCTGCAACGCTTGCCGCGATGAGCAACCCGCCCAGCATTCCGAGCAGCCCCGGAAGCCGAAAGCCCCCGTCGCGCCGCAGCGAGCCACGAATTGCGGTCGCACTGTCGGAGCTGACAAGCCCCTCAGCTACCCAGCGACTCAAATCGGCTTCGAGCCGCTTGCGATAAGATCCCGTCAGCATCCCCGGCACTCTGGCATGCGGGGCCCGGATTTGGCGAGCCCCGCATGAACGAGCGTCTTCAGGATGCTGCCATCTCGGCCTTGCGGCGAACCAGATCCGGAGGCATCGCCTCGGTCGTGAAGGCCACGAGTGCCTCGTCCAGGCTCATCACCGTCTGCTGCTGGCTGCCGAGACGGCGCACGGTCACCGTGCGCTCCTCGGCCTCGCGCTTGCCGACGGCCAGAATCACCGGGACCTTGGCAAGCGAGTGCTCCCGCACCTTGTAGCTGATCTTCTCGTTGCGAAGATCGGCACGTGCCCTGAGACCCTGGTTCATACAGGCAATCGTGACCTGCTCGGCATAGGCATCGGCCTCGGAGGTGATCGGACAGACCAGGATCTGTTCCGGCGCGAGCCAGAGCGGAAAATGGCCGGCATGATGTTCGATCAGGATGCCGGTGAAGCGCTCCAGCGAACCGCAGATCGCGCGGTGCACCATGCTCGGCGTCTTCTTCTCGCCATCGGAGCCGATATAGAAGGCGCCGAAGCGCTCCGGCAGGTTGAAGTCGACCTGCGTCGTGCCGCACTGCCAGTCGCGCCCGATCGCATCGCGAAGGACATACTCGAACTTGGGGCCGTAGAAGGCGCCCTCACCCGGATTGATCTCCGTCTTGATCCGGTTGCCGGATTGCCGGGCGATCAGATCCAGCACCTTCGTCATCACGTCTTCGGCGTGGTCCCACATCGCATCGGTACCGACGCGCTTCTCCGGACGGGTCGAAAGCTTGATGACCAGATCGTCGGTAAAGCCGAAATCGGCATAGACCGAGAGGATCAGGTCATTGATCTTCAGACACTCCGCAGCCAGGTCGTTTTCAGCGCAGAAGATGTGCGCGTCGTCCTGCGTGAAGCCGCGCACACGCATCAGCCCATGCAGCGCGCCAGAGGGCTCATAGCGATGGACCGCGCCGAACTCGGCGAGCCGGATCGGCAGGTCGCGATAGCTCTTGAGCCCATGCTTGAAGATCTGGACATGGCCGGGGCAGTTCATCGGCTTCAGCGCGAACATGCGCTGGTCCTTCTCCGGATCATTCGGATGCTCGAGCGCGCCGGCCGATTTCACCGCGAACATGTTGTCCTGATACCAGCCCCAGTGGCCTGAGGTTTCCCAGAGCGACTTGTCGAGGATCTGCGGCGCATTGACCTCCTCGTAATCGGCGGCGAGCCGCCGGCGCATATAGGCGATGATCTCCTGGAACAGGCGCCAGCCCTTCGAGTGCCAGAAGACGACGCCCGGCCCTTCCTCCTGGAAATGGAACAGGTCCATTTCCCGGCCGAGCTTGCGGTGGTCGCGCTTCTCCGCCTCCTCGATCTGCTTGAGATGCGCGTCGAGCTCCTCCTGCTTGGCGAAGGCGGTGCCGTAGATCCGCGTCAGCATCGGATTGTTGCTGTCACCGCGCCAATAGGCGCCAGCCACCTTCATCAGTTTGAAGGCGTTGCCGACCTTGCCGACCGAGGTCATGTGCGGCCCGCGGCAGAGATCGATCCAGTCACCCTGAGCGTACATCTTCAGGGTCTGGTCTTCCGGGATCGCATCGACGAGCTCGACCTTGAAGGCCTCACCCTTGTCGCGGAAGAATTGCTTGGCCCTGTCGCGGCTCCACTCTTCCTTGGTGAAGGCTTTGTCGCGCGCGATGATCTCGCGCATCTTCTTCTCGATCGGCGCGAAATCCTCTGGAGAGAACGGCTCGTTCCGGAAAAAATCGTAGAAGAAGCCGTTCTCGATCACCGGGCCGATGGTGACCTGCGTGCCGGGATAGAGTTCCTGCACGGCTTCGGCGAGCACGTGGGCGCAATCATGGCGGATCAGCTCGAGCGCGCGCGGATCCTCGCGGTTGAGGAACTCGATATTCGCATCGCGGTCGATTGCATCGCCGAGATCGACGACGGTGCCGTCGAGCGCCATGGCGACGGTGCGCTTCAGCAGAGAGGGGGAAATGCCGCCGGCAATCTCCTTTCCGGTGATGCCGGAAGGAAACTCGCGCGTGGCGCCATCAGGAAAGGTCAGGGAGATCGTCATCGATCGCGCTCCTGCTCACTCGGGGAAACGAACCCCGTAAGCCAAGGCCGGATACTGTTCGGGGAAACGCGTGAAGACCCGCATCCGGTTCAAGGGCTTCACGCTTTGCGAAGCGCCGAGTGGGATCGAGCCGATTTCGCCCGCCTCGCCTATACCAGCCGGCAGCCGCAGGCAATCGATGTAGCAGGATCACTCGTCGAGCGGAGGCGGGGCATTCACGCCGCGCCAGCGACCATAGGACCAGGGCCGGTACCAGGCGGAGTTCGGCGGCAATTCCTCGCAGACGAGATCGATGCCGCTGGTGCCGAGCGGCGTACAGCGGCAGATCCGCGCGGCACCGATCCAGCCACCGCGCCAGAGCCCGAAGCGCTGGATCGCCTCATCCGTGTAACTCGAGCAGCTCGGCCAATGCCGGCATTGGCGTCCAATCAGCATCGAGATGCTCAGCTGGTAACCGCGGATCAACCAATGCGCGCCAGAACGTGGTGCACGCGCAAAAAGACGTGACAACACGCGCACCGATGTCATTTCATCATTCTTCGTCATTACCTGTTTCATTTTGAGATTCGCTCATGCTTTGCTCCGCTCCGCGATCGGCCTCCCGTTTCCGCATCGGCGCGACCTCCATTCTGGTTCCCGCTGCCTTGCTTTTGTCGCTGACATCAGCGCCTGCCCAGCAGCGGAACAGCCTCCTCTGGCTTGAGCCCGGCAAGATCGATGTCGCCAAGATCATCGGCCTGCCCCCGGCAATGAACTCGCCCGAGCACAGGAAGGAGTTCGAAGAGGTTCTTCAGATCACGCTGAATCGGACGCCGGAGCGCGAGAAAGCCGCGATCGCGGATCAATATCAGACGCTCAATCGCTTTCTCGAAGGCATGGGAATCGACGCCCACCTCTCCGAGCACCGCGAGGTTCGCCTGCTTTTTCGCGAAGCGAATATCGAACTCGGCATCGTGCTCCTCAGCGTGCGCCGCCTGACGTCGCGGACGCGGCCCTTTGCGATGTGGAACAAGGTCAGGGTCAAGCCCTGCCCCGGCGGCAGGCCGGAAGGGACCTCCTTCCCCGCCGGCCATGCCGCGACTGCCGCACTCTATGCCGCACTGCTCAGCGATGCTGCCCCGGAGCTGAAGGACAAGTTCGCGGAGCGCGTCACAAGCTATGGCGAGAGCCGGCTGGTTTGCGGCTTCCATTATGCCAGCGACCTCGTGGCGGGCGAGAAGGTCGGCCGACACGTTGCCGATGCGCTTCTGGCGGACCGAGCCTTCAGGCAGCGCTTCGACGAAACACGTCCCGAAATCCGAAAGTCGCTGGGGCTCACCTGAGCGCCGCAACCTTGGCTGCCGGCGCCGCGGCCTCGCGCGCCGCCTCGATCTGACCGATCGCGTCGACCACGGCATCGAAGGTCAGCATGGTCGAGGCATGGCGTGCCTTATAGTCGCGCACCGGCACCAGAACGGCGAGATCGCTCCACTTGCCCGCGGGCGGCTCGGCATTCTCCTTCAGGATCGCACGCGCCTGCTCGCGAACCGCGCGAAGTTCGCCGGCCGTGGACCCGATGACCTGGCGCGCCATGATCGAGGAGGACGCCTGCCCAAGCGCGCAGGCTTTGACGTCATGCCCGAAGCCGGTGACGACATCGCCGTCCATCGTCAGATCGACGGTGACGGTGGAGCCGCACAGCCTGGAATGCGCGGTCGCAGTCGCGTCCGGCGTCGGCAATCGCTCGAGCAGCGGGATGTTTCCTGCCAGTTCCAGGATGCGTTTGTTGTAGACGTCGCTCAGCATGACTTGGTCCTCGCCGGCTCTGGAATGACCGGCGCGCGGTTCCAATATAGGGTGGAACGCCTGCGTGCGGGAGATGGGTGGCGCCCGATGATGCCGCAGGAGCAGAACTTGTCGCAATTCTTACGAGGCGACGCGATGTCACGGCGACCCGCCGAATCTGCATCGCTAGGCCTTGGGACACGAACCGTAACGGGAGGCACCACATGATCCCTGTGGTTAAGTCCTTGTCCGTCGAGAGGGCTCTCAGCCCCTCCGCTGACAAGTTTCCAGACAGGCGTCCGACCCAGGAGCAGGCCGAGGAGGCTGTGCGTACCCTCCTTCTGTGGGCGGGCGACGACCCCTCCCGCGAAGGCCTGCTTGAAACGCCGCAGCGCGTCGCCAAGGCCTACAAGGAATTCTACAGGGGCTACTCCGAAAATCCCGACGAGATCCTCGACCGGGTCTTCGAGGAGGTCGACAACTATCAGGACATGGTCCTCGTCCGCGACATCCCGTTCCATTCGCATTGCGAGCACCACATGGTGCCTTTCGTCGGCAAGGCGCATATCGGCTACTACCCCGCGAAGGGCGTTGTCGGCCTGTCGAAGCTGGCCCGCATCGTCGATGTCTACGCTCGGCGCCTCCAGACCCAGGAGGCCATGACGGCGCAGATTGCCCGGATCATCGACAAGGCGCTCGAACCGCGCGGCGTCGCCGTTCTGGTGGAGGCCGAGCACATGTGCATGTCGATGCGGGGCGTGCTGAAGCAAGGCTCATCGACGCTGACCACGCAATATACCGGCGTGTTCAAGGACCCTGCCGAACAGGTCCGCTTCTTCACCATGGTCAAGTCACCTGGCCTGTAGGATTGGCGCGACGCGGCATTGGCGATAACCACCGCCACCATGATAAGGGGCGCCTCGCGAGATGCGCCCTGTCCTGCTGCGGAGCCGCCAATGTCCAGCTTCCCCGTTTTGTCCGACAAGCATGCGCTCGAGGAAGGCACGACGCTGGCGCCGCGCTTCGACACCAGTGGCCTCGTCACCTGCGTGACGACGGACGCCGAGACGGGCGAACTCCTGATGGTCGCCCATATGAACGCCGAAGCCCTTCAACGCAGCATCGCGACGGGGGAAGCCTGGTACTGGTCGCGCTCGCGCAAGGAGCTCTGGCACAAGGGCGCCACCTCCGGACAGGTCCAGACCATCCTCGAGATGCGCGTCGACTGCGACCAGGATGCCATTTGGCTGAAGGTGAAGGTCGCGGGCGATGGCGGGTGCTGCCACACGGGCCGGCACTCGTGCTTTTACCGGGTGAAGCCGCTGCGCGATGCCGCAGTCGAACCTCTCACCTTGCTCGCCACGTGATGCAGGGCCGCGTTGGCAATCCTTTCACCAATCTAACATTTTTCTGTCAAATCCGCTTGTTAGGCGCAACCGTCGCGCGTGTGATTCAGGTTCTCCTCACTTTCTCGCGAGACGATGATCCACCCGCGGAGGGTCGGGATCATGTTATGGGATGGTATTGCTCGACGGGCCTTTGGAATGGGCGGCGGCGTGGCCTCTATGAATGACCTTAGTATCGAACCGCTGCTGCGGCGCAGCAGCAGACCAAGGATCGGCCTTGCTCTCGGTGGTGGAGCTGCGCGCGGCTGGGCCCATATCGGCGTAATCGAGGTCCTGACGGAAGCGGGCTTCGCCCCCGATGTCATTGCCGGAACATCGATCGGCGCCGTGGTCGGCGGCTGCTTTTCCGCGGGAAAGCTGCCGGCGCTGACCGAATTCGCGATGGGCCTGACCAAGCGCCGTGTCGTCGGACTGATGGACTTCCACATCGGTGGCGCGGGCCTCATCTCCGGTGGTCGCCTGAAGCGCCTGCTTGAACGCGACCTTGTCGGCATCCGCATCGAGGCCCTGCCGCAGCGCTTCGTCGCAGTGGCGACAGAACTCGGCACGGGCCACGAAATCTGGCTGACCCATGGCCCACTCGTCGAGGCCCTGCGTGCCTCCTACGCGCTGCCCGGCGTCTTCGATCCGGTGAAGCTCGGCGGGCGCTGGTTGATGGACGGCGCCCTGGTCAACCCTGTGCCAGTCACCGCCGCACGCGCGCTTGGCGCCGATGTCGTGATCTGCGTCAACCTCAACAGCGACCTCTCGGGACGCGGCACCACCATCCAGAACCACAGCTCGGATCCGGACCCCGAACCCCTGCCCGAGCTCGACATTCGCCCGACTTCGCGCTGGCTGGACGGCATCAGCGGTGCGGCACGGCGCATGCGCGGCTTCCTCGGCCGCGCCAGCAACGATCAGCCGGGACTCGCCGGCGTGATGGTCGATGCCTTCAACATCACCCAGGATCGCATCTCGCGCTCGCGGCTGGCTGGCGATCCGCCCGACGTCATGATCGGGCCCAAGCTCGCCAAGGTCGGCCTGTTCGATTTCCATCGGGCCGATGAGGCCATGGAACTCGGCCGCGTCGCCGCACGGCGCGCGCTCGACGAGATCGCGGCCATGGTCGCGAGCAATCACATCGCGGCCGACTGATCCGGGCTGCTCGCTCTGCAGGGCAGACCGGCCTCAGGCCATCGCGATGTAATCCCGCATGGCCCGGCTCTCGGCCTCGATCTCGGCGACACGGTGCTTCACGACGTCCCCGATCGAGACGATCCCCGTGACCCGCCCGTTCTCAAGCACCGGAACATGGCGGAAGCGGCCCACCGTCATCAGCTCCATCAACTCATCAACGCTGGTCTCATGGCGGCAGGTAACGACCTTGGCCGTCATGATCCGCGAGACCGGGCTCTCCAATGCGGCCGTCCCAGTTTCGGCAAGAGCGCGGATGATGTCTCTTTCGGACAGGATTCCGAGCAAGCTGCCGTCGGCGCCAGCGACCACGACTGCGCCGATACGCTTCTCGCCAAGCGTGCGGATTGCCTCGGCGAGCGTACGATGCGGCTGCACCGAGATGACATCGTGCCCCTTGTTACCGAGAATCTGCGCGACGTTCATGAACGCGTTCCTCCTGTTTGGCGCACCATCGCCCTGGCGCGCGAAATCAACGGGAGCGTTGCCCGGCCGATGACGGGTCAAGTCGCCAAAGAGGCCGTCGCAAGCCCTTCGCAGAACCGGGAGTGTGGGCGAAGACCGGGGCGACGGCAAGGCGAATGGCGCGAAGCCGCGGGCAGATTGGCGGCTTCGGGCCCCCTCAGCGCCGTACCGCGCCGCGATCGAGCAGCGGGAACAGCAGCAGTCCGACGAGAAAGCCGCCGATATGCGCCTCCCAGGCAATGCTGGTGTCCTCGCCCAGGATCGGAACCAGCCCGGCGCCGAACAGGAAATTCGTGGCGAACCAGATCACGATGAAGATCAGGGCGCGTGGATTGCGCCAGAGATGCCCGAAAGGTTCCGCAGGAATCGAGCGCACCACGGCGTCATCCGCCAACCCACCAAAGCGCAAGCCAGGTGCGAAGACGAAGCGGATCGCGGCGGCAGTCGCCCCTGAAACGGCCGCCGAGGCGCCAACCAAAGGCAGCACATCGAGATCGCGTGACCACCAGTGCAGCAGAGCGCCGCCGATCGTCGAAAGCGCCATCAGATTGAGAAAGCGCCCGGTTCCGAGGCGACGCGCCACCGGACTGCCGAAGGCCGCAAGCCAGACGACATTTGATAGCAGATGCACCCAGGAGCCGTGCAGCAGACCATAGGTGAGCAAGGTCCAGAGGCGTGGGCCGCCATCGGCAATCAGCAACCGCACAAGCTGCAACCGGTCCGCCAGATCCTGCCCGGCCATCCTTTGCGTCAACTCGGCGAGCATGTCCTGCGCACGGCTGGGGTCGAGCCAGAGGCTAAGCCGCGCCGGCACGAAAGCGAGCCAGGACATCAGGACGAAGTCGTCATACTCCGACAGCACGGAGCGCCCGGCCTGGATCAGCGCGAGCGCGGCGATCAGCCAGACGACGGCGGATGGCAGGTTCAGGATCGGTTCGCGCTCTGGCGGGGCCGACGGGCCGGCAGGAATCTGGGACATGTTACGCAACCCTTGCCGAAGCCGCACCTGTGACGCAAGCTGGCCGGTGCTTCCTTTTGCGCGGGCCGAATGAAAAAGGGGAGAGCCACCGGCCCTCCCCTTTCTCGGCTGTGGCCCTGCCGCTGCGCGAAGCATCGGCAACACGGTCACGCCCCCCATTCACCCCGATTGACCCCAGGCCCGCCTCGCGGCCGGCCCTCGAATTGTCTTGCATTTGATAAGCATTTTAATGGGTTATCCACAATGCTAAGATTTCGTTAACCCTAACGAGCCTGCGCCCGTCGTCCTGCCCGCCCCCCATGGCAAGACGGCATGCCCACTGCGTCTCGCGATTCGGCAGGGACCGAAACGTCCCACGCTCTGACGAATATGTGTCCTTGCGACACGTATTCGGACTTGCGGCGTACGCAGACAGGACAGGATGTCAGAATGAAAAACATGAGCACCCGCCTTGTGTTCGATTACTGGGACGTGCTGCGCGGCGAGCGTTCCGCGCCGGAACGGGGCGAGATCGAGCCAGGTGCGCTGCGTCATGCCCTCGCCGACACGTTCGTTCTCGAGAATGAGCCGATCGGGCCCGTCTTTCGGCTGGCCGGCACGCGGCTCTGTGCGCTCTTCGGCAGCGAACTGCGCGGACGCGCCTTTGCTGCACTCTGGCCGGACGTGGAAGCCCAGGGCGAAATGCGCCGCCTCGTACAAACCGTGATGGATGAATCCGCCGGCGCCGTCGCTGGCCTTTCGGCCGAGACCATGAACGGCTCTCCGGTCTATCTCGAACTGCTGTTGCTGCCGCTGCGCTATCGCGGTCGGACCCATGCACGCGTTCTCGGGGCGCTCTCACCCGCCCTGACGCCGGAATGGCTTGGGCTCGACACCTTGGCCTCCATGCGCATGATCTCGCTCCGGATGCTGTGGCCGTCGGCCCATAGCCAGCGTGCGCCTGAACCCGTTGCACGCGTCATGCCGCCGAAATTCCTGGTCCTTCCGGGCGGCAGAAACTGAAGATCTAACGTATCGTTAACCCTCCCGCCGCTAGGGTCGGCCCAAATCAGGCTAATCCGATGCTTAGTGCGCAGCACACCTCCCGTCCGGCCATCCGCCCTGTCGAGCGCAGGCGGCATCAGCGTATGAAGGTTGTGCTGCTCGGACGCTACATGCTTCCGAACCGCATGGAATACCCTTGCCAGACGGTCGACATCTCCCCGGGCGGCCTGCATCTCGTCGCTCCCGCCAAGGCTCATCCCGGCGAGCGGGTCATCGTCTATCTCGAACATCTCGGGCGTATTGAGGGCATTGCCGTCCGCACCACGCTGGAAGGCTTCGCGATGACCATCACCGCGACCAGCCGCAAGCGCGAGAAATTCACCGCCCAGCTGACATGGCTGGCCAATCGCGATGAACTGGGACTGCCGGAGGATCGGCGTCACGAGCGCATCATTCCGCGCAACCCCCGCTCGATGCTGACGCTCGATGACGGATCGGAGCACGTCGTGCGGGTGATCGACATCTCGTTGTCGGGCGTCGCCTTTTCAACCGAGCAGCAACTACCGATCAACACGCCGGTCAAGATCGGCGGCACGGCAGCCAAGGTCGTCCGCCGGTTCGATGGCGGCTACGCGGCGGAGTTCCGCTTCCCGCTCTCTGCCGATGTGCTCGACGAGAATCTCGAGCTCTGATCCGGGCGGCCCATCGCCCCCTCTCTCTTTCAAGACATCGTCTCATGCATGACGCCCGGGCGTCAGCGTGGTCTGGCTGTTTCGGGACCTAGGCCGGGGTGTCAGCCCGTCGATGTCTCAACGTGCGGCGTCGGGGCGACGCGCTGAAATCCAAGCGCCATGCCGGAGCGCCCCCCACATGGGCTCGTCTACGGATTCCGGCCGTACGCCTCGCCTGAGCGGAGTGTGACATGAGGGACAGCTCGCTGCCCTCAGTCGGGGGCGCGCCTCGTCGCGTTTCCCCACAGCGTTAATGAAACCTGCCCACAACATTCAGACCTGCCACAGTTAACGAATCGAGAACGCAGCGCTCACATTTCTTACTTCGGCATTTGGCGTTGATTTATACTGTCAGATGATCCGAATACGTAGCGCCTGATTACATAAAATTGCTTGTTTCCATTTCAAGCGACATCCATCTGCCTCACGCATCGTCTGCCCCAGGGACAGGAAAGGGGACGACATGCTTTCTATTCATCGGGGTACAGTTCTGGCTGCGCTGATCGCAGTTGCTGGAATTTCATCGGTTCAGGCCCAACAGGTTGCGGCTCTACCGGCCGCCGCCATGCCGATTGCAGCTTCGGGCGATGCCCGGGCGCCTTATGCCTGGACGGATTTCTGCAAGCGCAATCCGGTCGAATGCGCGGTCAATACTCAGGAGCCCGAGCGTGTCGAGATGACGCCAAAGCTCTGGAAGACGATTATTGCTCTCAACAACAAGACAAATCGGGAGATCGAAGCGATCACGGACCAGGACCACTGGGGCGTCGTCGATCGCTGGGACATCCCGACCGACGGCAAGGGCGACTGCGAGGATTACGCCCTGCTCAAGCGCAAGCGTCTTGCCGAAGCCGGTGTGCCCCGTCGCGCCATGTTGATGACCGTCGTGATCGACGAGGAAAATGCCGGCCACGCCGTGCTGATGATCCGTACGGATCGCGGTGATTATGTGCTCGACAACAAGCGCAACGCGATCCTGCCGTGGAGCCAGACCGGCTACGTCTACGTCAAGCGCGAGTCGCAGTATCAGACGGGTTGGACCTCGCTCGGCGGACTCTCGACGCCGACTGTCGCTTCGGCTCGCTGAAGACGAACAAGATTGGCCGCAGCACCAGGCTGCCGCGGCCACATGGACGGCGAGGCTCGGTCACGTCCCCACCCCACCCCGTCCCCAGGCCGGGTTTCGCCATAGGGCCGACGCTTCCCCCCGAGGCGTCGGCCCGTCTCGTTTCCGGCCCTGGCCGGTGCGGTTGGATGATCGGACCAGATATCGTACCCGGACCGAGGATCTGAACTTCTGCGTGTGCGCCGGCCTTCCTGAAAACCGCAATCCGCCCTTCGGGCCGCTGCTTCAGCCGATCTGCTTGAGCCCGACGGCAAACTGCTTCCAGCGCGCGACATAGGCACGGGCCGAGCCTGCAATGCCGGCAATCGCCGCCTCGTCGAGCGTGCGGATGGCGCGGGCGGGAGACCCGACGATCAGCGAGTTCTCCGGAAACTCCTTGCCCTCGGTCACGAGAGCATTGGCGCCGACCAGGCTGTTGCGGCCGATTTTCGCGCCGTTCAGTACCGTCGCGCCCATCCCGATCAGGCTGTTCTCTCCGATGATGCAGCCATGCAGGATCGCCCGGTGGCCGATGGTGCAGCCGGCTCCGACGCGCAGCGGCGAGCCCATATCGGTGTGCAGGACGCAGCCCTCCTGGATATTGCTGCCTTCGCCGATTTCGATCCATTCATTGTCGCCACGCAGCACTGCGCCGAACCAGATTCCGACGCCGGCTGCGAGCTTCACCCTGCCGATCACATGCGCATCGGGCGCAAGCCACCACTGGCCTGCGGCGGGGCATTCGGGGGCAGTCCCGTCGAGCGAATAGAGCGGCATGGGCGGATCATCCTTCTGCAAACCTGCCGCGAGGATTGCAGGTCGGCCGGCCGCCCCGTCAAGCGCCGCCGACGTAATGCAGCAGGTCGAGCACCACGCGCCCCGAGGCGACGCTCCAGAGAGACGCCGCCATGCTCGCCAGCATGACGAAGGCAAAGGGCCGGCCATCGCTGCGGCGGCCCCTCACGGTATTGCGAAGGATGAGAAACGGCGCGCTGAAGACGACGACCGGCACGCTCGCGACCGCGGCCAACCCTCCCGTCTGCAGCAGTTGAAAATCAGCACGCTTCTCGGTGAACAGCTCGAAGGCGCTCGCCATCAGCCCGGCAAAGGCAAAGCCGATGAACAGGGACTGGAGTGCCTCGACGGCAGCGGGTTCGATACGCAACGTCACGGCTCCGGGCGAGAACGCACCTGCACTGTGCCGCATGGTTTACGAAGTGTGAAGAAATCTCGTTAGCGATGGTTAACCCTTGCGCCGCGCGGCAATCCTCGCGCAATCCGCATGGTTTACGGAGCATTAAGGCGCGTCTGATTCAGTCACTGGCACCTGTTATCGAGGTGCTTGGATCTTGACCGCATACGCGCACCATTCGCCCCAACGCGCCGCCGGCCTCACGACCGTGGTCCGCGCACGCCTGAATCGGCCGCCGCCGCCCCTGCCTCGCGCTGACGGCGCGCTCTGGAAGGCGGCCGGCGCGATCCTGCTGGTTGCCGCCGCAGCAACCGGATACGCTCTCTACGGCCATCGCCTGGCGGCAGCTCCTGTGACCCAGCACCAGCCGGCGCGCGTCGGCCAGGTCTCGCTTCTGGTTCCCCAGGATCTGGCCGGCTCCGAACAGGAAGACAGCGAGCGGGTGGTCGGCATGACCCGGCTGCGTCTCGACTGGCCGAGTTTCGGTCCCGTGACCGCCCAAAGCCGACGCAAGCTACTGGTCACGTTGAGCCCGCCCGACAAGGTCAACGAGCCGGCGACACAGCTCTCGGTCTATGCCCGCTTCCTGACTCCGACGGTCTGGTCCAATCCGGGCGGGCTTGTCGTACGCGGGTTCCGCAAGGGCTCACCCTATGAGGGCGACGAACTCTACGTTTCGGTCCCGGATGGGCGAGGCTTTGCAGCGCGCTGCCCGGTGAACACCGGCCCCGCCCCTCTCGACGAACTCTGCCGCGTCACCTTCCGGCATCGCGGACTTGACGTGAACATCCGCTTCCCGCGCGCCGTCATCGCCGACTGGGAGCTGATGGTCGGCGGCGTCAGGCGCACCATCGATGGGATGATGCGCTGAGCCGCTGATGGCCCTCAGCCTTCGAGATCGACGTCGAGGATCGCCATGGTGAAGTTGAACGAGCGGTCGCCATCCTCGTCGTCGACATGGATGATGCCGATGAACTCTTCACCCAGATAAACCTCGGCGGAATCGGTCTTCTTCATGCGCGCCCGCACGCTGATGCCATGATTGGCGAAGGTGCGCCGAAGATAGGCTTCGAGCTTGGCGAGTTCTGTCTTGTCCACTGGTTGGTCCTTTCAGAGTGGCGGGACGGATGCCATGGCCGGGCTGCGAGGGCAAGCGAAACGCTGTCACGCCCGCGTTCAACCTGAGATCCGGGCCTCGCGCTGCGTCACGCTCGCATGGCAGCGCTTGCTCCTGCATATCTGCCGCCCTCGCGGTGATCGTGCCATGTTCCATCCCCCACATCGCCAATGATGGATTGCCCGATGACGCCCTGGCTGCCCGCTGCCCTGAATTATGTCTCGAGCTGGCTCGAATTCCAGCGCCGCCATCACGATCAGCCGGGCTGCGCCGTGGCCATCGCGAGCGGCCAGAAGATCGTCCTGGAGGCTGCCTTCGGCAGCGCCGACATCGAGACCGGAGAAGCGTTGACGCCGCGCCACGGCTTTCGCATCGCCTCGCATTCCAAGACGTTCACGGCAGCCGGGATCCTGCGACTGGTCGAGGCGGGCCGCATCAGGCTCGATGACAAGGTCGGTAGCTTTGTCACCGGCCTGCATCCTGACGTCGCCGCCGTGACCCTGGCGCAACTGCTCTCGAACAGCGCCGGCCTGACCCGAGATGGCGCCGACAACGGCCAGTTCTTCGACCGCAAGCCCTATCTCAGCAAGGACGAGCTGCTCGCCGATCTCTCGGTTGCGCAGCCCTTTCCGCCCTCGCAGCGCTTCAAATACTCGAACCATGGCTTCGGCCTTCTCGGCCTCGTCATCGAAGCCGTGACGGGCCAGGCCTATCGTGACTGGATTGCCGCCGAGGTCGTCGCACCTGCGCAACTCAGCGAAACCCGCCCTGATATCGGGCTCTGGGCAGACCGCCCCATGGCCAAGGGTCATAGCCCCAGAATGCCTCTTGGGCGCAGGGTGGTCATTCCCGGAGACAACCCCGGACACGCCATGACCTCCGCCGCCGGCTTCGTGGCTACTGCCGCAGACGTCGCGCGTTACTTCGCGCAGCTTTCACCGCAGGCAGAGCGCAGCATCCTGTCGCCGCTCAGTCGCCGCGAGATGAGCCGCCGTCTCTGGCCCGACGACGAAGCCAGCCTTGGCCGCCATTACGGCCTTGGCACGATTTCCGGCGGACATGGCGACTGGAAATGGTTCGGCCATTCCGGTGGATTCCAGGGCTTCATCACCCGCACCGTCGTCCTGCCGAAGCAGGACCTGACGATCTCGGTCCTGACCAATGCCATTGACGGGTTGGCCCATCAATGGCTCGACGGCATCCTCCACATCGTCCGGACATTTTCCGATGAAGGTGGCCCCTCACCCGAGACCGAAGGCTGGGTTGGGCGCTGGTGGAGCATCTGGGCCTGCGGCGATCTCGTCCCCGTCGGCAACAAGGTGCTCTGCGCCAGCCCGGCCCTCTTCACGCCCTTTCTCGACGCGGGAGAGATCGCGGTCGAGGCTCCTGACCAGGGTCGCCTGAGCAAGGCGTCGGGCTTCAACAGCCCGGGTGAGACAGCACGCCTGGTCCGCGACAGCACCGGCGCAATCGAGTCGATCTGGCTCGGCGGCGCGCATCTCGTCTCCGAGGCTGCGCTGCGCGCCGAGATGCTTGATCGCTATGCGAAGCGCAGCGGCTAGCTCATCGCTCCGGGTCTCGTATCCGGTCCGATGAGCTGATCCTCCGTGTTTGCATCGGTCCGAAACCGCGTTCGACGCTTCGGGCCGGCGCATGAGGTTTCGGCGCCGGTACGCACCTGCCCGCCGGCCGCCACTCGTCAGCGCATGAAGTGCAGCTTCGTGAAGCGGCTGCGCAAGGCCGTGACATCCCGTGCAACGGCCTCGGCGGGCCGAGCTCCGCTCAGACCTTCAGCGATATAGCCGGCGAGCTCCGGCATGTCGGCAGCTGTCATGCCGAAGCGCACGATCTCGGGCGTCCCGAGCCGCAGGCCGTTGACATCGCCTGCGACGGGCGCGATCGGCAGGCCGATCCCGCAACTCAGGATGTTGACCTCGCGCAGCCGTTTCGCGGCCGCCTGCCCGCCGCCGTAGGGGGCCGCCTCGATGGCGAACTGATGCGATGTCGTGATGCCGCGATCGCGCGCGAAGACCGGGACCTGCCGTTCGACAAGGGCATCGGCCAGCGCCTTCGCGGTCTGCGCCATCATCTGCGCATAGGCGCGGCCATGCGCCTTCCAGTCGAGCAGCGTAATGGCGAGAGATGCCGATTTTGCCGCGTCGAAATTGGCGGTCAGACCGGGATAGGCGATGGCATCGAGCTTCCTGGCAAGGTCGGCGTCATTGGTGACGATCAGGCCCGAAGGCGGACCGCCCAGGCTCTTGTAGGTGCTCATCGTCATCAGATGCGCTCCCTCCTGCAGTGGTTGCTGCCAGGCATGGCCGGCGATCATGCCGGACATATGGGCGGCATCGAACAGCACGATCGCTCCGACCTCGTCCGCGATGGCGCGGATCTCGCGGATCGGATGCGCGAACAGGTTGAGGCTGCCGCCGATGCTGATCAGCTTCGGGCGGAGACGCAATGCGTCCTCACGCAGCCTGCCGAGATCGACTGTGTAGTTCAGCGCGTCGACCGGCGCGGGATGGGTGATGACGCCGTAAAGCCCGGCCGCGCCAGCGCCATGATGAGTGACATGCCCGCCGATATCGCCCGGTGGAGCGATGATGCAGTCCCCCGCCTTCGCCACCGCCATGAAGGCATAGAGATTGGCGATGGCACCCGACGGCACCCGGATTTCTGCGTAGCGGGCACCAAAGACCTGTGCCGCGAGCTCCGCGGCAATGATCTCGATCTTCTCGATCGCCTCGAGCCCCATCTCATATTTGTCGCCGGGGTAACCGAGCGAAGGCCGCGCGCCCAGGCCGGCCGAGAGCGCCGCCTCCGCTTTCGGGTTCATGATATTGGTTGCGGGGTTGAGATTGACGCAATCGCGCTCGTGGATCGCGCGGTTCTCCGTCGTCAACGCCTGGATCGACCGCTCGGTCGCATCGAGATCCTGCAGGGCGACGGTCTCGGCGACCGTGAGCACGTAGTCCTCGCTTGCCGCTGGCACCCAGTCGCGCCTGCCCAACGCCGCCATGTCCGTTTCTCCATCCGGTCGAACCGCAACGCGCGGTACGCCGTGATTGGAGCCGTTTGCCGCAGGTGGCGCAAACGAGTTATCGTCGCCGCAAGACAGAGAAAATCTAAGGCTCAGACAGGTCGCCATGCCCGTGACGCCACCACGCCCCCGTCTGCCCCCACTCAACGCGCTACGTGCCTTCGAGGCCGCCGCGCGCTGCGAGAGTTTTGCCAAGGCAGCAGAGGAACTCGGAGTGACGGCTGGCGCGGTGACGCAGCAGATCCGACAGCTGGAGGCAGCGCTCGGGGTCCAGCTGTTCCGGCGGTTGCCACAAGGTGTCGCCTTGACGCCGGCTGCCCGTGCGGCGCTGCCGCGCCTCAGCCGCGGCTTTGATCTGCTGGCATCGTCGATGCTGGAACTGGGCGGAGGGCATGAGAGCCGCACGCTCACCATCGCCGCCCTGCCCTGCATCGCCCAGCTATGGCTCTCACCGCGTCTTGCCGGGCTTCAGCAAGCGTTCCCCGGATTGCAGGTCTCGGTCTCGGCCATGGAGCAACCACCGAACGCAAGGCACGAGCTTTGCGACATCGCCATCTTCTATCTCGGGGATCGCAAGGCCGCTCCATCGGCGCTCGTGCTCGACCCTGATGCGATCACACCGGTCTGCTCTCCCGCCGTCGCATCCCGGCTCCAGACCGTTGCCGGCCTCGCTGATGAGACCCTGCTGCACGACGCGGTCTGGCGCGGCGACTGGGCGCGCTGGCTGGCCTCCATCGACGCCGGTGAGAGCGTCGATCCGGCGCGTGGCCCGTCATTCTCGCTCTACAGCGTCGCGCTCGATGCTGCGCTGTCGGGTGCTGGCGTGCTGATGGGCCGGCTCAGCCTGCTCCAGCCCTATCTTGCCGATGGTCGGCTGGTCGCGCCGCTTGGACCTGCGTTGACGACACCGGACCGGATGACCCTGCTGTTGCCGGCACAAGGTCACCCCCGCCGCCAGGAGGTCGCGGATTGGCTGCAGGCGTCAGGACGGAATGGTGCTCAGATGTGAGCGCCGCAGTCGCCGGCGAGAATCTGATCCATGGAGCGCGACGGCTCGGCGCAGCCCGCTTCCCCGACTACCTTTGCGGGTACGCCGGCAACGGTAGTGTTACGCGGCACCGCTGTCAGCACGACTGAACCGGCTGCGACACGGGCGCATTTGCCGACTTCGATATTGCCGAGGATCTTGGCGCCGGCGCCGATCAGCACCCCCTTGCGAATCTTCGGATGGCGGTCGCCGCTCTCCTTGCCGGTGCCGCCCAGCGTCACGTCCTGCAGCATCGAGACATCATCCTCGATCACAGTCGTTTCGCCGACCACGAGGCCCGTCGCATGGTCGAGGAAAATGCCCTTGCCGATGCGCGCCGCGGGATTGATGTCGGTCTGGAATACTTCGGAGGAACGGCTCTGCAGATAAAGCGCGAAATCGCGGCGCCCCTGGTTGAGCAGCCAATGCGCCAGCCGGTGGCCCTGCAGGGCGTGGAAGCCCTTGAAGAACAGCACGGGCTCGATCAGCCGCTTGCAGGCCGGGTCACGGTCGAGCACCGCAAGAACATCGGCGCGCATGCCCTGGGCGATCTCGGGGTCGGCAGCGATGGCCTCGGCAAAGGCCTGCTCGATCAGATCCGCCCCAAGAGCGGGATGCGCGAGCCGCGCCGCCACGCGATGGCCGACCACCGCCTCGAAACTCGGCTGGTTGAGAATCGACGACAGAATCAGGCTGCCCAGCGCTGGCTCGATGCCGAGCGCCTGTTCGGCCTCGCGCCGCAGCCGGGTCCAAACCGGATCGACCCTGTCGAGCCCGGTGACCGGGTGGCGCGATTCTACGACGGAGCGCCCTGACGGCATGATCGTTCTCCGGAATACGGTGTGTTTCAGAACCCCACTCTAGCACGGCGCCATGCTGCAATGCCAAACAAGAACGCTGCCTGGCCCTGCCTGGACCGCAGGGAAACCGGCATCAAACCCCGGATATCCGCCCCCAACCATTGCATCCGCCGGCATGTCATCGCGGGGCGATGAAATCGTCGGCTCAGAGCCATCTCAGGAAATCGAGCACGGCCTGCTTGTGGGTCTTGTCCCCGACTGCGAGGTTGTGATCGCGCCCCTCGATCGCGAAAGCCTCCGCATTCGGAATGAGAGCCGCGAGTTCCTGCCCGGAGCCCGCGACATCGTCCTTGGTTCCGACGCTGACCAGGGTCGGCATCGCGATGCGGCCGACCTCGTCTGGCGTGAGCGTCTGCCGCGACCCGCGAATGCAGGCTGCGAGTGCCTTGAGATCGCTCTTGTTGGCGTCCGCAAAGGCACGGAACATCCGCTGCATCGGGTCGCTCAGGACATCGAGCGAGGGAGCCTCCATCGCATCCGCAATGCCGAGCGGCAGGCCGACGCCCTCGACAAGATGGATGCCGAGCCCGCCGAGCAGCAGCGAACGCAGGCGCTGCGGATGGGCAAGCGCGAGATGGGCAGAGATGCGCGCGCCCATCGAATAACCCATCACGTCCGCCCGCGCGATCTCGAGGTGATCCATCAGGCGGCGCGCATCCTCCGCCATGATGTGCGAGGAATAGGCCTCCGGCTCATGCGGTTTGTCGCTCTGGCCGTGGCCGCGATTGTCGAGCGCAACGACACGGTAACCCGCATGGGTCAATGTCTTCGTCCACTGCGTATTGACCCAGTTGACCATGTGGCTGGAGGCAAAGCCATGGACCAGGATGATGCTCTCGCCGCGCGGCGCGTCATTGGTCGGGGCGAGGTCGATGAAGGCGAGATTGACGCCGTCCGAGGAGAATTTCTGCATGGCACGTCGCGGAAGCTGCTGGGGGTCTTCACCTGCCATGCAGGAGCGACTTTGTGTAGCTGTGTTTCCGCCGCTTGCCTATGAAGGCTGATATGAGCCACGCTGAGACGGCCCCGAGATCGTCGCTTCCACGCCGCCGGATCGACCTTGTCGACCTTGCCCGCGGCCTCGCTCTGCTGGCGATGTTCGTCTACCACTTCGCCTATGATCTTTCCCATTTTGACCTGATTGCAACCGATGTCCCCGCCCATCCCGGCTGGAGCGCCTTCGCGCGCCTGATCGCAGGGTCCTTCCTGACCATCGTCGGCTTCAGCCTGGTGCTGGCCACGCGCAGGGGCGTGAACCTGCCCGCCTATTTCCGCCGGCTGGCCATGGTCGCAGGCGCCGCGGCGCTGGTCACGATCGCGACCTGGTTCGCCATGCCGGAGAGCTTCATCTACTTCGGCATCCTCCACAATATCGCGCTCTCCAGCGTGCTCGCCCTGCCCTTCCTGCGACTGCCGGCCGCTGTCCTGCTCCTGTTCAGCGCCCTGTTTTTCGCGCTGCCACTGCTGCCTCCGCCGCAAATCCTCGATCAGCCCTGGCTGCTCTGGCTCGGCTTCGCCCATGTCTCCGGGGCAACCGCCGATTTCGTACCGATCGTGCCCTGGTTCGGATGCGTGCTCACAGGCATGTTTCTTGGGAAGGTGGCGCTCGCCAGACAGGGAAGCTGGAGCCATTGGCAGGCGCGCTCGCTGCCGGCCCGCGTCATCGCCTGGGGCGGGCGACACAGCCTCAGCGTCTACCTGCTGCACCAGCCGATCTTCCTCGGAGTGCTGCTCATCGTCATGCGGCTGGCCGTCGGCCCCGAGCAGGAAGCTCGTCCGTTTCTGATCTCCTGCCTGCGCAGCTGTGTCAGCGCCGAAACCTCGCTGCAAGTGTGCGAGAAGGCCTGCAATTGCGCGATCGATGGCCTCAAGCGCGACGGGCTCTGGCAAAAAGTCCTGTCAAACACGCTCACCCGCGAAGAAAGCGCGCGCACCGGATCGATTGCAGGTGCCTGTTTCCGGGCGCCCTGAGGCGCTTGCGCACACTGGCGCGGGCCGGCGTGACGGGTTAGAGGTGGGGCAAATCAACGCAAGAGCATGATCCATGGCCGATACGGGCATCCCGCATTTCCATAACCAGCCCGGCGTTGCCGCCATTCATGTCGGCGCGAAGGAATTCATGTGCATCGGGGCCAAGCCGCCCTTCGATCACCCGCATGTTTTCCTCGACATGGGCTCAGACGGCGAGATCATCTGCCCTTATTGCTCGACCTTGTTCAAATACGAGCCCTCGCTGTCGGCAGGCGCCTGCACGCCGCCGGAATGCGCCCATCACGAGGCAGCCAAGGCAGCGTGACGGGCGCCGGCGTTCAAGGCGCCCGCCGCTTCCGATCGCGACCGGTCGTTCCGGTTTCTGGCGCATCCGATTGCCGAAGACAGCCGTGTCCGCTCCCCATATCCTGATCGCCGGATCCGGCATCGGCGGGCTTACAGCCGCCATTGCGCTGGCGCGGCGCGGCTTCTCCGTGACGGTCGCGGAAAAGCGCACCGGCTTCGGGGAAACCGGTGCCGGCATCCAGCTTTCGCCAAATGCCGGGCATGTTCTCGAAGCTCTCGATCTCGGCCTCGCCGTCAAGCGCGCCTCTGTGGTTGCCGAACGCCTCGTTGTGCGACGCTGGCAGGATGGTTCTCCGCTGGCTGAAATGCCGATGACCGCAGCTGGCTCCGGAACACCCTTCCGCACCATACGCCGAACCGACCTGCACACTCTGCTGCTCGACGCCGCCCGTTCCCTGCCCGGCATCCGGCTGATCGTCGGCCGCGGCCTGCGCGACATCGCCCAGAACGCAGACGGCATCACCGCGACGCTCGCGACCGAAGCCGGCCAGTTGGAGACCATTTCGGCACTGGCGCTCGTCGGCGCCGACGGGCTCTGGTCGCGCAGCCGCGAACTCATCGGTGATACCGCTCCGCCGGTCTTCACCGGCTATGAGGCCTGGCGGACCCTGGTACCCAACGCCGGCGGCCGCGCCGCGCCCGGCGTCGTGACCCTGCATCTCGGCCCGGGCCGCCATGCCGTGCATTACCCTGTCTCCGGTGGTCGCGAGACCAATCTCGTCGTCATTCGCGAAGCGAAGGAGGCCCGTGAGGGTTGGTCCCGCGACGGTGAGCCCGGGCAACTCACCGCTCATCTCACCAAGGCCGAGCCCGGGCTGCACAAGCTTGCGACAGCGGCGCCCCACTGGCTGGTCTGGTCGCTCTTCGACCGGCCGCCCGCAGCGATGGCACAGGGGCGCATCGCCTTGCTCGGCGATGCCGCCCATCCGGTCCTGCCCTTCATGGCGCAGGGTGCCGCGCTGGCGATCGAGGATGCCGGCGTCCTTACGCAGGAACTGACGGTTCATCTCCAGCAGGGCGGCGCCGCAGCGCTACCGGCAGCGCTCGCGGCCTATGCGACAGCCCGGCAGGACCGTGCCCGGCGCGTCCAGGCCACGAGCCGCAGCAACGGCCGGGCGTATCATTTGGAATGGCCCTGGACTATCGCGCGCAACTTCGCAATGCGCCGCCTTGGGCCCGATGGCATGCGCCATCGTCTCGATTGGCTCTACGATTGGCGATTGCAAGCGTAGGACATCTCGCCTTCGCCGCATTCACTTCCTATCTCTCATGTGGACCCATCGGATGGAGACCACATGATCCGCGTCAATCTCTACGAGCAGCTCGCCGGCCAGAGGACTCGCATGCCGCGCTGGGCCTCCTGGCTGACCATGGCAGCAAGCCTCGTTCTTGGCGTGACGCTGTTCCTCCTCGCAGCGAGCCTCGCCCTGATCCTCATTCCCGTCGTGCTTGCTGCCGGCGCGATCGCGGCCTGGCGCCTGAAGAGCAAGCTGAAGGCTGCCGGGTTCGACCAGCGCGATCCGTTCGCTCCGGTCCGTCCCGGTGCTGCGCGCGTCGAGGTCATCGATGCCGAGTACCGCATCATCGAGCCTGGCGAGCAGCCGCGGCGCTGACACGATCGCGATGCGTCTGACCGGCCGCAATGGGGCGAACGATCTCTTTGCGCAGCATCGGATGTCTCCGAACAGTGGTTTCCACTCTTCGGCTCGATGCCCTGGGCTCTCAGGCAGATAGCTTCGACAGCCGGAGGCCCGCAGCCGCGCAGGCGGCGAGAGTCGGGATCATCCCGACTTGAAGCGCAGCATTCCAATCATCGCGGCCAGGCCCACACTCTCGTTGCTTCACCGAGCGTCGGCATGCCCGCCACTGCTGGCGCCGCCTTGTCCGTCGCTGCGATCGTCATGGCCGCCGCTCAGGTCCTACTCGTTGGGGACGGCCAGTTATGGGTTTCTTCGGTCGCATCCCGGCACCAGCGATAGAAAGCGTCATAGAGCAGCATACCGGCATCGCGTTGTGCCAGATCGTCCTTGAACATGCGCGATAGCCCCAGCGAGGCAGCCAGGAAACTAGCGGCTTCCGGCACCAGATCGAGCCGCGCCGTATCGGCGGCGCGCACGATCGTGGCGAGACGATCCAGCACCGCCGAGGCGAGGCCAAATTCCTCCAGCATGATGTCAAAGCTGCAACGCTCGCCGCGATCACTCCAGAATACGCCGTCTATGTCGAAGGGAACGGCCTGGAAGCGATCGGCCACCGCCACGACCTCCGAAGGGGCCACGAATAGGAACACCGCCTTCGGATCGACCAAGCGGCGAATCAGCCGGGGGCACGCGATGCGGTCGACCTTGGGACGTGAGCGCGTCACCCAGATGGTCGCCTGGGCATCGGGCAGGCCGATGAGCCGGTACAAGTGGGATGTGGTGATCTATGTGCTGGAAGATACGAGCATCCATCCCTGAGTGAGGAAAACGGACGCGATCCTTGGGCAGACGTCTCACGGGGGTCGTCGCAAGCCCCCCTTGAGCAAGATTGGATCACCGCTACTCCGGCAGGGGCAATTGCGATTTCGAGCTGTCTCGCCTTGCACCGGACATGCCGGTGCAAGGGCAAAGGGCGTGCTCAATCCAGACGGCTCACCAGCACCTTGTCGATGCGGCGCCCGTCGAGGTCGACCACCTCGAAGCGCCAATGCCCCTTCTCGAAGAACTCTCCGACATTGGGCAGATGGTTGAGTTCGGCCAGGATGAAGCCCGCGACCGTCTGGAAATCGGCATCGCGCGGAATGTGGATGCCGAGTTCGTGCGAGAACTCGTCCACCTGCATCCAGCCTGCAACGAGATAGGAGCCGTCGGCACGCGTGACGATCGGCGGCTCGTCCTCGTCCTCCTCCTGGAAGACGCCGGTGATCGCCTCCAGCACGTCGCCGGGTGTGATGATGCCTTCGAAATGGCCGTACTCGTCGAAGACCAGCGCCATGTGGACGCGCGAGGACTTGATCTCCCGCAGCACCAGCAGGGCGTTGGCGGTGTCCATCACCACGGGTGCTTCCTGCACCAGGGCGCGCAGATCCTCGGTGCTGCCGGCGGACAGGAAATCGACCATATCCTTGACCACAATGACGCCGACGATCGCGTCCGACTCGCCGTCCTGAACCGGGAGCCGGGAGCGTTTGGAGGCACGAACCTGCGCGCGGATCTCCTCAGCTGTATCGGAGAGATCGATGACCTCGACCTCGCGGCGCGGCGTCATCAGCGCACGGGCGGAGCGATCGGCAAGGCGCATCACACCCGAGATCATCTCGCGTTCGTCGCGCTCCAGCACGCCGGCTGTTTCGGCCTCGGCAATGATGGTGCGGACCTCTTCCTCGGTCACCCTTTCTTCCGACTCGCCCTTCTGGCCGAGCAGCGCCAGCACGGTCTTGCCGGAGAGGTCGAGCAGGAAAACCAACGGCGCACCGATGCGCGACAGCAGGGACATCATCGGCGCAACGCGCGCCGCCACCCGCTCGGGGTCGCGCAACGCGATCTGCTTCGGCACCAGTTCGCCGACGATCAGCGAGAGATAGGTAATGGCAACGACGACCGTCCCGACGCCAAGACCATCGGCGACACGATTTGAGAACCCTTGCCCTATCAACCATTCCGACAGACGCGCACCCAGCGTCGCACCGGAGAAGGCACCGGACAGGACACCGACCAGCGTGATGCCGATCTGCACCGTCGAAAGGAACCGGCCGGGATGCTCCGCGAGGCGTATCGCCGTCGCTGCACCCTTGCTGCCTTGATCGCTGAGAACCTTGAGCCGCGCCGGACGGGAGGAGACCACTGCGAGTTCGGACATGGCGAGAAGACCGTTAATGACGGTCAACGCGACGACAATCAGGATCTCGGTTAACAAAACCCGCCCGCAGCATGCAGGGCCGCGCTCAATATCGACCTGCTTTCGGGCTTCTTATAGCGCATCGCGACGACTTGGCGATGGGTAAGCTTGAAGTTTGTGATAGCGAAATTTTGGCGGGCGCGAAGAAGCTCCGTGCCTTAACTGTAAGGGGGACAGGTGAGATGAATGCTCTACCTGGCCTTCGATGACAGCGTCGATACTTCCGGAGCACGCCTCGAGCCATGACTGATCCACGTCTCTTCGCCCCCGCGACACTGCGCAATCGTGAGCCGATCCTCGCTATCCTGCGCTCGACCCTTCCAGCCACCGGCCTGGTCCTGGAGATCGCCAGCGGCTCGGGCGAGCATGTCAGCCATTTCGCCGCCGCCCTGCCCGCACTGACCTTCCAGCCCTCGGACCCTGATCAGGATGCGCTCATCAGTACTGCGGCCTGGATCAGGGAAAGCCGGCTCGCCAATATTCGTCCGCCCGTTCAGCTCGATGCCGCAGCGGCCGAATGGCCGGTCTCCGCCGCCGATGCCATCATCTGCATCAACATGATCCATATCTCGCCCTGGGCCGCGACGCGTGGGCTGATGATGCAGGCCGGCAAGCTGCTGCCGGAAGGCGCTCCACTCTATCTCTACGGGCCCTATCGCCGGCCTGGCCGCACCCTCGAATCGAGCAACCTCGCCTTCGATGAAAGCCTGCGCGCCCGCAACGCGGAATGGGGCTTGCGCGAACTCGGCGACGTCGTTGCACTGGCGAAACAGGCAGGGTTTGGTGAGCCGGACGTAACCGAGATGCCGGCGAACAATCTGAGCCTGGTGTTTCGGCACGGGCCGCGCGGCTGATCCGCGCAATCGCAAGGCAAGCTTGGTGCGGACGGCGGGACTCGAACCCGCAAGCCTTTAGGGCGCAAGATTTTAAGTCTCGTGCGTCTACCAGTTTCGCCACGTCCGCGTGGACGCAGCCCTAGCGACAGCAGACGGCGGGCGCAAGCGCCTCAATGACGGCGAGCGGGCTTGTACCACTCGACTCCATCGGGATCGACATAGAGCCCCGGCGCAACATCGGAGCCGATGCGCTTCTGCTCCATCGGCACGCGCACGGTGTCGTCGCGATCGCCGCGCTTTACATAGGGGCCGCTCTCCTGCGGATCGTGGCCGCGCCCGCCTCTCCCAATCGAGCTGGCCTGGCCGATGACGCCGCGCCGCCCACCAATCTTGTCCTCGAGTATCGTGATCGAGCGGCCGGCGAAGGCGATCTTCGTCGCGCCCTCGACCACGGGCAGGGCGCGGCTCGCGGTTCCCTCTCCCGTGACGCGGACACCGGTGAAGCGCGGCACATAGGTCGCGCCCCCACGGCCAAAGGAGTCCCAGCCACCCGTCGAGGAAACCTGTGCACCACAGCGCTTGTGGCTGCGCTCGCACAGGGCGCGCGACGCATAACGTGGCGCCTTCTCCTCGAATTCGGCCCGGGCATTGCGATAGGCGAAATCACATTGCGCAGCAGTGAGCCGTCCCGCCTCGATGCATTCGTCGCGCCGCTCGTAGGTCTGGCTCGGCGCCTGCGCCGCGAGATCGGCGGGGCCCGCGAAGGAAAGAGCCGGCAGGAGCGCTGCGACGCGCATTATTGCGGCGAGGGAAGAGGCGGCCGTCATGATCATGACTCGGGCAATAACCGTAGAATTATGGCGTCACAGCAGCGCCCGCATCGTCGACGCAAGCTCGCGCGTCGCACCATAGTCGATCTTGCCGTTGCCCAGCACCGGAATCGCGCGCGCGACCAAAATGGCGCGCGGCGTCCACAGTTCGGGAAAGCCCTGCTGCTTCGCCGCTACCTGCAACGCAGCCTTGTCGGCATCAGGCTTTTCGGTGACCAGCACGAGTTGCTCGCCCTTGCGCGCATCCGGTAGCGCGACAACGACATGATTGAACCCAGGCCAGAGGGCCGCCACCATAGTTTCCACCGCAGCCAGCGAGACCATCTCGCCGCCGAGCTTGGCGAATCGCTTGGCCCTGCCGCGGATGCTGACGAAGCCGTCCTCGATCACCACGATATCGCCGGTATCGTGCCAACCGCCTTCGGGCGGCACGACACGCCCGGGCTCGTCCGCGCTGAGATAGCCCAGCATCACATTCGGGCCGCGGACATTCAGCCGCCCACCTTCATGAATGCCCTCGACCGGATCGAGCCGGGCCTCGATACCGGGCAGGAGTTTTCCGACGCTGCCCTCGCGGGTCGCGACGGGAGTGTTGCAGGCGAGCACCGGCGAGCATTCGGTGCAGCCGTAGCCTTCGAGGATCGTGGTGCCGTAGGGCTGCCACATCGCGCGTGTCTCCGGCTTCACGCGCTCGGCTCCGGCCACGACATAGCGCACGCTCTTCAGATCGTCGGGATCGGCAGCGCGCGCATAGCCCTGGAGGAATGTGTCGGTCGAGAACAGGAAGGTGCAGCCCATCTCGCCGATCAGTTTCGGCACCTGCTTGTAATGGAGCGGGCTCGGATAGAGCACGACCTTCATGCCGTGGAGCAGCGGCATCAGCAGCCCTGCGGTCAGGCCGAAGGAATGGAAAGCGGGCAACGCGTTCATGACAATATCGCGCTCGGAGAGGAAGCCGGCCGCAAGCGCAAAGATCTGGCGGGTATTCGAGACGAGGTTGGCGTGACTCAGCACCACGCCCTTCGGCTTGCCCTCGGTGCCGGAGGTGAACAGCACCACAGCTGGATCATCCGGCCGCCCTTCATAGGCCCGCAGGGCAAATGCCGGTGCCAGGCTCTGCATCGCGGCAAGCATCTTGTCGAAACTGGTCAAATCCCGGCGGATATCCTCGAGATAGACAACCCGCCTGCCCTCGCCGAGTGCCGCGATCTCATCGTCGAGCTTGGCCTGGTTGACGAAGCGACGCGAGGTGACGATCGTCTTCAAGCTGGCCAGTTCGGCCGCCGCCCGCAGGTTCTTCACCCCTGCCGTGAAGTTCAGCAGTGCCGGCACGCGGCCATAGGCCGAAAGCCCGAACAGCGTCACCGCCATGCCCTGGACATTGGGCAGCATCAGTCCGACGCGTTCCCCCAACTCCGTGCCTGAAGCGAGCTTTCGCCCCAGAACCAGCGCTCCCAGAACGAGCCGGCCGAAGGTCACCGGCTGACGCTCCGGATCCTCGAGCGCGACGCGGCCCTTGCCACGCCGCGCAACCGCCTGAAGCAGCCCCCGAAACAGCGTGATGCGCGCGTCCTTGGCGTCGAAATCCGACGCGTTCAATTCGGTGGCGGCCATATCCTGGCTCTGCTCCCGGCTGGCGTTTCCCATGGAGGTTCACCGTAGCGGGATACCGTCCGGTTTCAACGCGAATGCGACGGTCGAGCCCCTGCTCTCCGCTCAAGCTGCAATCGCATCCAGCCCGATCCGTGGCAACGGCATCGGCGCCATTGGTGACGCAGCCCCGTCGAACGCAGAAGGGCGGTTGCTTGGTCATTCGCGACCAGGCAACCGCCCTTCGGCTGTGGCCTGCGCACCGATCATGCGCGCAGGCCGTCATGCTGGCGTCAGAATGCGGGCTGCAGCTGGGGCTCCAGGCGACCGCGGCGCCGGATGGTGTCAACCATGCCATGGGTCGCAGCGATGGCGATGAGCAGGATCAGCGCATAGGCCACGAGCAGCCGCGGAGCGGGCACGATGAAGTTGAAATGCGGCATGGCGCCCAGGATCAGCGGCACATACCAGGATGTCGCCGAGACCGTGCCGAAGACCATCATCATCGTAATCTGCTTGCGCGACAGGCCTGCAAAGAGCGACCGTCCGATCTGCTTTTCCATCAACGGCAGTACCGTTTTGTGGATGAAGTAGCCGTTGATCGTGAGAACGCCGACGATCGCGATCTTGGCCCAGACCTTCTGGTTCCCGAGCTTGACCGGGTCAAACATCGCGTAATGCGCCAGGTACAGAATTCCGGAAACCCAGAGCACCGCGAGGCCAGCCGATACGATACCGGTCATGAATTTGACCATCGCAACCTGTTCAGCCTTGATCTTTCCGGAGACGAGGAATTTGACGATCACGAGATCGAGGACCGTCGCGGCGCCCAATCCCAGAATGATGCCGAGCAGATGCATCACCTTGATGGCCGATTTCAGCAGTTCCCCGGGTTTGGCGATCAGAAGGCTGAAAGTGATCGGCCGTAGCGCCGAGCTCATGAACTTGACGGCCGGCGCCGTGACACTGTCCGCGGCGATGCTTGAAACAGCATTGGTCGCTTCCGCGGGGGGATGATCGGCGCTGGCCTCTGCCGCGAGAGGGTGATCAGCAATGGTCTCTGCCCCCAGAGGGCGCTCGGCACTGGCCTCTGCCGCAAGCGGATGGTCGGCAATCGTCTCTGCCGGAAGAGCACGACCGGCAATGGTCGCCGGTGCAGGAGGGCGACCGCGATTGGCCGCGACGGCAGGACGACGACCGGCATTGGTAGCTCCCGCAGTTGGGCGATCTACCGTGAGCCGAAGGCTGCTATCGCGCCGAGGCGGGGCCGTCTCCGGTAGATCGTAAGGCACCCAATCGCGCGCCGAATGTGATGAGGCTGCCGGAGGCGGAGCGCCGGCTCCGGAGCGAGACCGGGTTTCAGCCGGCGCCTGAGTAAAGCTGAATGTGACAACCAGGCAGGCTGCCAGGAGCAGCAGCGCACCAGCGCCGATACTGCGCGACTTAAGTTGAAGGAATGAAATCATTCCGCCCCTTTCTTTATTCTTATGATGACTGACAATATAATTCGCCGCGAACCACCCTTCGCGGGGAACGTCAATCGATCATAGAGAGAAGGATCTCGGACTTATGACCAAGAGGAAGGCATAGGTAGCGATGATAGGCTTAAGCGCAGGCACAGAGTTGGCAAATTCAATTTGCAAACGCTGCCGGACGACCGCTCACTAACCTTGGTTTACGGCAAAAATGTGCGCCGCAACAAATGTTATGTCACAATGAAGTCAAAGCAGCGCAGTGAGAGGGATGGTCGCGCGCCCAGGAAACGACGATGTCGCAAGACGTTAAATGGTTCTCCTCACCCATATCGCCGGAACGGTTGCATGCGCCGCGAACGACCGGGCGCCCACCCGGATTTGCACCGCCAACGTTCTGCTGGAACGAGCACCCGAGCCGAAATCGATCCAACTCAGATGGCTTCGGCAAGGGTGAACGCGAACGCCGCCGATATCGTCATGGCCACGGGTAGCCAGTTCCTCGGCCGCTCCTCGCCAATCGTGAAGAAATTGAGCGGAAAAAGGTGCCGGTGCGCTGCCGTCGCCGAGGCCTCCCTCGGCGCTTCCATGAAGCATTCCTCGTCGAACCATGCCCAGTTATCGTCCCAGGTCCAGCAATTGTGCTTGCGGTAGACGTCCGCGACCGCATTGGCGAAGACCTTGTCGGTCGGCAATCTGATGTAACCGCCGGGCGCACGCGAGAAATGACGCATCGCCAGGGGCAAGGCGCGTTCGGTGCAGTAATTCGACATCCAGAGCCGAAAGCCGATCTCCTCGCGCAGCACATTCAGGGCGCGGAACACCTGGATGTGCTCTTCATGCCCGTACTCGCCCCAGGGATTATGCGTGAAGACGTTCGTCTCTGGCCGCAGGCGCCGTCTCAGCAACTCGCATATGATCTGGAAGTTCGTTTCATAGGCCCTGGATACGCTGGCGGCGGCGATGCGCTCGAGCTTCACCGCCGGCAGGGCTGCAACGGACTTGCGGGCGAGGCGCGTCATTGCCCGGCGCTCGGCCTCGATGCCGAAACCGATACCGGCCCCGGTCAGCACGGGATCAGCCCAGTTGGCGCAGCCATAGGCGCCCGACTCGTCGACATCGAGACAGGTGACGTTGCCGCGGGGATATTCGGCGATTGCGGCCGCCCGCGCTTCGCCAATCCCGGGCTTCCCCCAGAAATGGCGGTAGACGATGACGACCTCGTCAGCGTCGCGCAGGATTGAATTGAACCAGAGCAGTTCATCGTCGGGGTGGGCGCCGATGATGACGGAATTTTCCAGAAATTCTGGCCTTTGCTGCATTGCCCTTGCCCTCGCCGTCCTGCTCATCTCATTTCGGGCTGCCATCAGCGGGATCGCGCTGCAAACAGAGGGGAACAATATGCCCCCGAAAACGCACGCACCGCCGCGCCTGCGACCATCGACGCTCATAGCCCGGCCGCCGCCGGCCATGACGTAACGGCAAACAATGCAAAAGCTGTTAAGGCAATGACGATCTAACGGAGGAACTGCATCCCTCGTGCAGGGCTTTCTCTCCTCCCCAGCGCTCGTCCGACCTGAGTTAGCGGGCCTGTGTGAGGGGCCTGCAGAAGCAGTGCAGAGGGCAGGCTCCATCGTCGCGACGGCTCCATGCCAGGCAAACTCGCGTTGCTGCGCCATGCGCCGCCAACAGCCCCGTCGCCTGTCCGCCGCGCTTGTCGCGCGATGGCTAGAGCCCGCATATGGCGCTGCCTCGCCGCCCTCCGAGAGTTTTCGCGTGAACCAAGCCATCCGGCCGCAATCGCTGTCTCTCGCCAGGCAGCAACGCCCCTGGCTCGGCTTTGCCTGCGGCATCCTGGCGGCAGCGATCTGGGGCATTCAGGCCGTGATCTCACGGCAATCGGTCGCAGATGGCATGACCGCAGCCGATGTCACGATCCTGCGCTTTGCAGCCGCCGCACTCGTGCTGCTGCCCTTCGCGCTCAGGCGCATGAAGCCTTTTCCGGTCGGCAAGCTCGGCTGGCGGCGAGCCATCATCCTGACCGCGATCGTAGGCCCGACCTATAGCCTGATCCTCGTCGGCGGCGCCCATTTCGCCCCCGCCCTGCATTCCTCGGTCATCTCGCCCGGACTGATCCCGGTCTGCACCGCATTGCTCGCATGGTGGGTGCTCGGCGAGCGCGCGAGCACGGCCCGCCTCGCCGGTCTCAGCGTCATCGTTCTCGGCGTCGCGCTGTTCTCGATGGAGGCCCTGGCCAACACGCCGACCCGCGAAGGCGCCTGGATCGGCGACATGCTCTTCGTGCTGATCGCCTTGCTCTGGTCGGCCTTCGGCCTGCTCTGCCGGCGCTGGGGCGCTGATGCGATCGAAGTCACCATGGCGACATGCCTGCTGTCGGTGCCGCTCCTGCCGCTCGTCGCACTGGTGATGCCCGTGCATCTGACGCAGGCGGCACTTTCAGCCATAGCGCTGCAGGCGATCTATCAGGGATTGCTGGTCGGCGCCTTCGCGCTGTTTCTCTACACGCAGGCCGTCGCCATCCTTGGCGCCGGACGGGCGGCCCTGTTCCTGCCGCTGGTACCGGTCGTGACCGCGCTCGCCGGCACGCTCCTGCTCGGCGAGCGACCGTCCCCGGTCGAGATCGCCGGCATGGCGCTCGCAATCACCGGCATGTTGATCGCGCTGCGCGCGCGCAGTCTGGCGTAACGAGCCCTTGCCGGTCATTCCAGACGGGTTGCCGCGCCCGGAATGACCGCTCAAGCGGCGAAGCCCGGGGCTCAGCCCTTGTGATCCTTGGCGATCGGCTCGACATAGGCCAGCCCCATATCCCAGGGAAAATAGATCCAGGTGTCCTGGCTGACCTCGGTAACGAAGGTGTCGACCGTCGGCACCCCGGCCGGCTTCGCATAGACCGTTGCGAAATGGGCATTGGGCAGCATTTCGCGCACGACACGCGCCGTCTTCCCTGTGTCGGTGAGATCGTCGACCACCAGAACGCCCCTCCCCTTGCCGTCACCGATCGCCCTGATCGAGGGAGCGACGTCCTTCAGCACCTTGAGCTCGGACTGGTTCTTGTAGTCGTGGTAGCTCGCGACGCAGACCGTCTCGATCAGGCGCAAGCCCAGTTCGCGGCAGATGATCGCCGCCGGTACCAGACCACCGCGGGTGATGCAGACGATGGCCTCGAAGGGCCCCTTCTCGGCCAGCCGCCAGGCGAGCGCGCGCGCATCGCGATGGAACTGGTCCCAGGAGACAGGGAAGGCCTTGTTGGAGGTCGGTTCGGCCATTGGGGGCTCCGGAGCGGCTGTCACGGTTTCTGTGACAATCCGGAAAGCCTATAAGCGGGGCGCTGGCAAGAGGCGCGTCCCGCTTCATCCCCAATCGGTCGTGTTTCAGCGGGTATCAGAACTCCGACCAGCCATCGGCAGGGCCGCCTGACACGACGCGCCTCAGCTTCGGCGCCCCCTTGGCAGGCGGCGAAAGCGGAGCGGGAATGGTCCTGGTGAGATGTGGCGCCCTCTGCTCGATCTGGCGCGCAATCACGGTTTCGAAACCTGGTCCGCCATCTTGCAGCCGGAATGCTGCGACCATCGCGCTCAAGCGCTCGGTATCCTGCCTCAGCTCCTGCGCCACGTTCGCGCTCTCATCGGCAAGCAGGGCATTCTGCTGGGTGATCTCGTCCATATGAGCGACCGTCCTGGCCATCTCATCGATACCATTGGCCTGCTCGGCCGTTGCTTCCGAGATTTCGTTGACCGTCGAGGCGACGCGGCTCGCAGCCGAGACGATTTCCTGAAGCGTCGCGCCGGCATTCTTCACCAGACTGACGCCGGTATGGATCTGGTCGCTCGAATTGGCGATCAGCGATTTGACCCCGTTGGCGGATTCGCTGCAACGCGCGGCAAGAGCCCTCACCTCGGTTGCCACGACCGCGAACCCGCGCCCGGCATCCCCCGCGCGGGCCGCCTCGACCGCGGCATTCAGCGCCAGCAGATTGGTCTGGAACGCGATGCCGTCGATCATCGAGATGATCTCGGATATGCCGGCCGAAGCCTGCTCGATCCGCGTCATCGCACTCACCGCCTCGGCAACGATCGTGCCGCCACGCTCCGCGACGTCGCGCGCCTCGTGGCCGAGGCTGACGGCGGTGCGGGAGTGACCCGCGCTGTGCTTCACGGAAGCCGCGAGCTCCTCGGTTGTCGCCGCAGTCTCCTGCAGGCTGGAGGCATTGGCTTCCGTGCGCTCGGCGAGCTGGGCACTGTCGGACGAGATCTTGCTCGATGCGCTGGCGATCTGGTGCGAGATGTCGCGGACCGAGCCGACCATCTCGGACATGGTGTCGAGCAGATCGTTGACGCCGGCGCAGAGCTGCGCAACCTCGCCGCTCTTGCCCGCGAGCGCGATGCGCCCCGTCAGGTCCTTGCACTTGGCACGAGCGATGACCTCGCCAGTCTCCTTCACCGCGGCCTCGAGCTGCTGACCGCGGAAGGTCGCAGTGATGTCGGTTGCGAACTTCACGACCTTGAAGGGCGTGCCCTTGGCGTCGAAGATCGGATTGTAGGATGCCTGGATCCAGACCTCCTTGCCGCCCTTGCCGATGCGGCGATATTGCGCGGCATCGTATTCGCCACGCCCGAGGCGCTCCCAGAACTGGCGATAGGCCAAGCTCTCGCGCTCGACCGGATCGACGAACATGCGGTGATGCTGCCCCTGGATCTCGCCAAGCGAATAGCCGAGTACAGCAAGAAAGTTCTCGTTGGCCGTCAGCACATGCCCCTTGAGGTCGAATTCGATTACCGCCTGCGCCTTGCTGATGGCAGCCTGCTGCCCTTCAAGATCAGCGAGGCGGTTCTTCTGTGCCGTGACATCAAAGGCGTATTTGATCACGCCTCGCGGTTTGCCACCGGCACCAAGGAGCGGGTTGTAGCTGGCCTGGATCCAGACCTCCTTGCCTCCCTTGCCGACACGCAAGTACTGGCCCGTCGAGAATTCACCACGCCCGAGATCCTCCCAAAACCTGCGATAGGCCGCGCTCTCCCGCTCGGCCGGATCGACGAACATGCGGTGGTGCTGCCCCCTGATTTCGTCGAGGGTATAGCCCAGCACGTTCAGGAAATTCTCGTTGGCGTTGAGGATCATGCCGTTCAGATCGAATTCGATGACGGCTTGTGAGCGGTTGATCGCCGCGACCTGGGCGGCAAGGCGTCGATTGGAGAACAGGCTGGAAAGGCGCGACATACAACCTCCCGATCGCTGTTCCGGCACGGGAGCGCAGAGCACTCCGCACGGGCCGGACACATGCAGCCCACACCGACACCGTTCCCCCCGGAACCGCCGCGTCGACATGAGCGCTGCCGGCAAGCCGACCGCAAGTCGAGGATGAATTATGACGGTTTATAAATGGTTTAACAGGCACTATTAGCGATGTATTCGCGGCAACGAATACATCAAAAACTATAGTTTTCTATTCATAAAGACTTAAAATCAATTGATTCTGACAATTATCAAAAGTAAACAATGCAATAAAAAGAATAATCTTAAAATATATGATCAAAAATAACTAAATAAGGAAAGAGATCACCGACGTAATCGAGCGCGCTCATGCTCGATCATCTGCTTCACCGCCGCCATCGCCTGATCTAATTTCTCAGGATCGCGCGAGCGCACCACGACATTCGTATCAGGACCAGTCTCGGACCAGAAGGGATAGGAGCCGATCGCGACCTGCGGATGAGCCTGAGCGATCTCGCCGAGAGCCGTGCCGATATCGCCTTCACGCAGTCCGGCCCGCACCGTGTCGGACAGAATGCGCGTTCCTGTCTTGAGAGTGGGTCCGACCACGTCGAGCATCGCTTGCATGATCGCCGGCACGCCCGCCATGACGATGACATTGGCGATGATGAAGCCCGGAGCCTTCGAGACGGAGTTCGCGATCAACTCCCCGCCCTCGGGGATGCGCGCCATGCGCATGCGCGCTTCGTTGAGCTGGTCCGGCGGAAAGCGCTCTGACAGCATCGCAACCGCGCGCGGATCGACATTGATCGGCACGCCGAAAGCCGCAGCGACCGAGTCGGCCGTGATGTCGTCATGGGTCGGGCCGATGCCGCCCGTGGTAAAGACATATGTATAGCGAGAGCGCAATGCATTGACCGCAGAGACGATCTCGTCAAGGGAATCGGGCACGACACGAACCTGGCGCAACTCGATGCCGATATTGGTCAGATACTCGGCGATGTAGCCGATATTCTTGTCCTTCGTCCGCCCCGACAGAATCTCGTCGCCGATCACCAGGATTGCGGCCGTGACGGGTGGACGATTCAGCGGTGCGTCGGTCATGGCCGGCTCCTCCAGGTGCCGGACGGCAAGACATGCCGCCAGCTCGTGACGATGATGCTGATCCGCCGCCCGCTCATGCCGCGCCGGGTTAGGAGCGCTGCGACATGAGCTTTCCTGATCACGCTTTAGAGCTAGGACCTTGGCGCAAACGGCTCAAGCGGCAGAAACGCCGTGTATGGCCTGCCCGCTATGCATGAGGCGCTGAACAGCAGCGAAAACGTCAGCCGCGCTTGCGTTCGAAGATGAGGTTGATGCGTGTCTGAGCTGTGAGCACATAACCGCTCGCGGTCAGGAGGGCGATGAGATCGCTCTGCCAACGGTTGCGCGAATCCTCGATGATGATCAGCTCGGGCCAGAGCGCTTCGGGCGCATCGCGCAGGAAGGGCTCGAGGATCAGGTCCTCAGCCCCCTCGACATCGAGCTTGACTGCGTCGAGGCGGTCATAGCCCTCGTTCTCCATCAGGGCGAGCAGTGTCGTCGCCGGCACCCGAACCGTGCTGCCGGCACTGGAGCGCAGGATGCGGACGCTCGACTCGCCACGGTTGTTCGGGTCGAGAAACAGCGTCAACTCGCCCGGCTTATCGGCCAGCGCGCACGCAATGGCCTTGACCGAGCCAAACGGATTTTGCGCAATGTTGAACGTCAGGCGCGAAAAGATCTCGGGCTGCGGCTCGACGGCCAGGATACGCGCTCCCGGGCCAGCTGCCGCCGCAACGCAAAGCGAATAGGCGCCGATATTCGAGCCGATATCGATGAAGCGGAAACCTTCACGCTGGCGCGCCCGCCCCGTCAGCAGTTCCCGCTCGTAAGGATCAAAATATTGCGGCGTGAACAATACGCGCTTCTCGCAGACATTGCCGTCTGGATGGAGGCGCATCTGCACGCCAAGCGCTTCGATATCGACGGGCTGGCCCGCAAGCGAACTCAGCCCGATGCGGCGCAGCGCATAGGCGAATTTGCGACCGAGGTAGCTGTCCGGAGCCCCGCGTGTCCAGTTGATGATCTGGGCCACGAGGCCCTGAGGTGCGAAAGCGCCGAAGGGACGGGCTTCCGTCGATTGGATATCGTTCATTGCCATTGGAGCGCCTGATACACGTCAAAGCCGTCGCGCGCCAGCAACTTGATCGATCGAGGGGTACCAGGCCCTCCGCCATGGTGCAGCGGGCCCCCACGGATCAGGCAGACCGCTTCAACGTCGAGCCAGAAAACAGCAAGCCGCAACGCGAGGTCTGGGCTATAGAGAGGCCTGTTGTCCGGGGTGCTGGGGTGCTCGGGAGAATGATCATGGTAAGCTGGCGACCCGATCCTTCCTTTTACCCCTCGCCGCGGCTGGCGGCCAAGGCTCCCGCCGAGCGGCTGGCCTACGTGGCCTCCTTCGATCCGGAGCGCAGGAAACCCGACGCGATCGCCGTCGTCGACGTCGATCCCGCGTCGTTGAGCTATGCGCAGATCGTCGGTCAGGTCGAGATGCCGAATACCGGCGATGAGCTGCATCATTTCGGCTGGAATGCTTGCTCGTCCTGTCTGTGCCCGAATGCGCCGCACCCCCATATGGAGCGACGCTACCTCGTCGTTCCCGGCCTGCGCTCATCGCGGCTGCATATCATCGACACCAGACCCGATCCGAGGAAACCGACGATCGCGCGGGTCATCGAGCCGGAGGAGATCGCCGAGAAGGCCAGGTATTCGCGGCTGCACACCATTCATTGCGGGCCGGAGGGCATTTACGTGAATGCACTTGGCAATGCCGAAGGCAAGGAACCCGGCGGCATCTTCCTCCTCGACCCCGTCAGCTTCGACGTACTGGGGCAATGGGAGATGGATCGTGGCTCCCAGAAGCTCGCCTATGATTTCTGGTGGCATCTCGGCCACGACACCATGGTGACCAGCGAATGGGGCACGCCCGATACGTTCGAGAATGGACTGATTCCGGAAGTTCTGCTCAGCAGCCAATACGGGCGGCGGCTGCATTTCTGGGACCTGCACACGCGCAAGCATCAACAGGAGATCGATTTCGGCGAGGAGCATCAACTCGTCTTTGAACTGCGCCCAGCCCATGACCCGAGGAAGGCCTATGGCTTCGTCGGCTGCGTCATCAGCTTGAAGGATCTCTCCGCCTCGATCTGGACCTGGTATCGCGAGGGTACGAAATGGGCGGTCAGGAAAGTCATCGAGATCCCTGCCGAGCCGGCTGATCCTGATCTCCTGCCACCGGTCCTGAAGGGGTTCAAAGCGGTTGCGCCCCTCGTCACCGACATCGACCTCTCGATGGACGATCGCTACCTCTACGTGTCCTGCTGGGGCACCGGTGACATGATTCAGTACGATGTGTCGGATCCGTTCAAGCCTGTGGAAACCGGCCGGGTCCGCATCGGCGGCATCGTTTCCCGCGCCTCCCACCCCGGAGCGAAGAACGGGCATCTCAACGGCGGCCCGCAAATGGTCGAGATCAGCCGCGACGGCAAGCGGGTTTATTTCACGAACTCGCTCTACGGGGCCATCGATCCGCAATTCTATCCCAATGGAATCGACGGTTGGATGGTAAAGCTCGATGTCGGGGAGAAGGGCGGCATCCGCTTCGACGACAAGTTCTTCGTCGACTGGCCCAAGGGGCACCGGCCTCACCAGGTCAGGCTGGAGGGCGGCGACTGCTCGTCCGATTCCTATTGCTATCCCTGACGCCCCTGCTCCCGGCATGATCGCTCGAACGGGAGGCTGAGATGTCGCCTTGGCTCATGCTCGCCGGGCTCGGTGCCTTCCATGGGCTGAACCCGGCCATGGGCTGGCTCTTTGCGGTTGCGCTCGGTCTGCATCGCGAGAGCCGTCGCGTTGTGTGGTTGTCCCTCCTTCCGATCGCGCTGGGGCATGCGGCCTCGGTCGCCGCGGTGGTCGCGGCGGTAGTTGCCCTCGGGACCATCATTGACCACGAAGCGCTGCAAAGGCTCGCGGGCCTTCTGCTTCTGGGGTGGGCGGCCTCCCACGCCGTCTTCGGCCACCGGCATCGCGTCCGGGTCGGCATGCAGACGGGGCTTGCCGGACTCGGCGCCTGGTCATTCCTGATGGCGACCAGCCACGGGGCCGGCCTGATGCTTGTACCGGCCATCATCCCGCTCTGCCTTGCTGCGACGCCGGCGCGGGAATTGACTGCCGCGGGTTCGCTGCCGGTCTCGCTGGCCGCCATCGCCCTGCACATGGCTGCAATGCTGGCTGTGACAGCAACGATTGCGGCGATCGTCTATGAATGGCTGGGGCTGGCGTTCCTGCGGCGGGGCTGGATCAATCTCGACACACTCTGGATCATCGTTCTGGCGGCGACAGGCCTTAACATGGTCCGCTAAGCACCGCCAAAACAGCGCTTGCACCCTCCAGTTCGAGCTGGCACGGGCGCAATCATCTTGCGCAGCCGGCCAAACGCAATAGATATGATGGGCAAGGAGCTTCTTGCCCACCATGACATTCGACGAAAATCTGGGACGGGCGCGGATGCGCGAACCGGCCATCAAACTTCATGGTCCCGAAGCCTTCGCGGCCATGCGCAAGGCCGGCCGCCTGACGGCAGAAGGCCTCGACATGCTCGGCGAGCACGTCCGGCCGGGCGTCACCACGCAACGCCTCGACGAGCTTGCCTTCCAGTTCGCCATGGACAATGGCGCCTACCCGGCGACCCTGTTCTATCGCGGCTATACAAAATCGATCTGCACCTCGATCAACCATGTGGTCTGTCACGGCATCCCGGACGACAAACCGCTGCGCGAAGGCGACATCCTCAATATCGACTACACGCTGATCGTCGATGGCTGGTATGGCGATTCCAGCCGGATGTATGGGGTCGGCGACATTCCCCGCAAGGCCGAGCGGCTGGTCGAAATCACCTATGAAAGCCTGCTCCGCGGAATCAAGGCCGTGCGCGCCGGCGCGACGACCGGCGATATCGGTTTCGCCATCCAGCGCTATGCCGAAGCCGAGCGTTGCTCGGTGGTGCGCGATTTCTGCGGCCACGGCCTGGGCCAGGTCTTTCACGATGCACCCAACATCCTGCATTACGGCAGTCCCGGCGAAGGCGTCTTGCTCAAGCCCGGGATGCTTTTCACCATCGAGCCGATGATCAACCTCGGCAAGGCGGGCGTGAAGGTGCTTTCCGACGGCTGGACGGCGGTCACCCGCGACCGCTCGCTTTCGGCCCAGTTCGAGCACACGGTCGGTGTCACAGAGACCGGCTGCGAGATCTTCACGCTGTCGCCGGCAGGCCGCGACAATCCGCTCGCGGCACGATGAAGCAAGAGGGCGGTCAGCGCGGATCACAAGTCCCGTTGCCGGAAGAACCCACGGCCGTTGCCGTGCCGCACTACCACGGTCATCGCCAAAGGCTTCGCGATCGCTTCCAGGAGTCGGGCGCCGACACCCTGCCCGATTACGAGTTGCTCGAGCTTCTGTTGTTCCGCTCCATCCCGCAGCGCGACGTGAAGCCGCTCGCCAAGGACCTGATCCGGCGCTTCGGCTCATTCGCCGAGGTGCTTGGCGCGCCGGCCGCGCGATTGACTGAGGTCAAGGGCGTCGGCTCCGGCGTTGCGCAGGATCTCAAGATCGTCGCGGCCGCCCTGCAGCGCATGGCGAGGGGAGCGGTGGCGAAACGCCCGGTGCTGTCATCCTGGTCGGCGGTTCTCGACTATTGCCGAATGGCGATGGCCTTTGCCGAACGCGAGCAGTTCCGCATCCTCTTCCTCGACAAGAAGAACGCGCTGATCGCCGACGAGGTCCAGCAGACCGGAACGGTCGACCACACTCCCGTCTACCCCCGCGAGGTGATGCGCCGCGCCCTGGAACTCTCAGCAAGTGCGATCATCCTTGTCCATAACCATCCGTCAGGCGACCCGACCCCCTCGGGCGCCGACGTGAAGATGACGCGCGAACTCGTCGATATCGCAAAGCCCCTCGGCATCGTGATCCACGACCACGTCATCGTCGGCCGCGACGGCCATGCGAGCTTCCGGGGGCTCGGGCTGATCTAAGGCATCGGCCCGAAAAGTGGATTGTGGTTTTCGGGAAAGCCGATGCAATCACAGAAGGTTAGGTCATCGGATTGGATACGATATCCGATCCGATGATCAAGGCGGCGCGAAGCCTCGCGCCGCCTTGATCCTGCTCAGTCTCTGTCTCAGGTCTGGCGGAACTGAGCACCGAACTCCTTCATGCGGCCGACATAGTAATCAGGAGCCAGGATCGATTCCGGCAGATAGAGGCCGGGCTGCGGAGCGGCGCCGCCTGCGAGTCCCAGCATCCTTTCGACGGCGAGCGCGACGCCAAGTGCAGTCAGGGGCGCCTGGCCATCGGGATGGACGATCTCGTGGCGCATCGTGCTGCGCTCGCCATTCCTCAGCACGCCGTCGATCGCGATCGTGATTTCGGTCGAGAAGGGCTCGCCACGGCGGCGGCTGGCGGATTCGGAGAAGGCAAGGTCGAGCCGCACCGATCTGGCATCGGTCACCGCGGCGAGGCTGACGATATCGAGTGGAGAATAGGCGGTTGCGTCGAGCTCGACACCATCGACGCTACGATAGCGCGCCTTGGCATCCTCACCATTGACCCAGCTGAACTTGCCGCCCGTCAGCGTCAGCGCGGCCGGTGCCGCTCCCGTGATGCGGTTGTAGTCCGTCAAGGCCGCCGGGCCACCCATATCCTGCTCGTCGAGCAGTGCGCCGATCGCAATGGAATCGATCGTGCGGAAATCCTTGGCAATGACCAGGGCCGGAAACACCGCAGCACCGGCCAGCCACTGGCTTGCGAGAAGCACCGGGGCCTTCGTTGCCGCGTGAATGAACTGCGCGACCTCCGGACCGATCTCGAAGGTGCCGCTCGATACGCTGATATAGGGGATACCGTGATCCTGCGCGTAGCGCATCGAGTTCAGGCCATCGTCCTTCACGAAGACGACTATGGCGCTGTACTGCGCTCCCTCCGGCTGGCCGAGGTCCCGGCGGTCAAGATCGACCCGCGTCGCAATCGCGCCCCCGACCTTCTGAGCAACCACCTGCGCCTTGGCGAGATCGCGCCCGCCGATGGCGATCGGAAGGTCGAATTGCAAGCGGCGCAGCGCTGCGGCCGCCTGGCCGCCGACGACGCCCGATCCACCAATGATCAGGACGGGGCGTTGGGGGGTGGACATGGACAAATCTCCTGGAGCGCCAAGCCGCGATCGGTCTATTGATCGCCTACTAAAAGTAAGTTACCTTTAGTAGGATTGCATAGAAGCATTGTCAACTGCGCTGCAAGGGGAGAAGCGGAGACGCCGATGTCGACGGGATCTGCGAAGAAGCTGCCCAGGGTGGAGCGCCGCGAGCAGTTGCTCGATTGCGCCATGACGATGGTGGGCGAAGACGGCGCAGACGCGCTGACGCTCGGGCGCGTCGCCGAACGGGTCGGCGTCAGCAAGCCGGTGGCCTATGATCATTTCGGCTCGCGCGAGGCATTGATGATCGCGCTCTATTGCCGGATCGACGAACAACAGGGCGGAGCACTGGCGGAGGCCCTCGACCAACTGGAGCCGCGCCTCGACAAGGTCGCACGCGCGGTCGCCGAATCCTATCTCTCCTGCGCAACGTCGATCGGCCCGGAATGGCACTCGCTTTCAGCCGCCCTCAAGGGCACGGAAGCGATGGAGGCCGTCCAGCGGGAGCTCGTCGACGGCTATATCTCGCTCTATCGCGAGGCACTGGCTCCCTATGCCGGCCAGCTCCCCGCAGAGGACCTGCACCTACGCTGTGTCGCGATCCTAGGAGCTGCCGAATCCGTGTCAGGCGAGGTGCTGCGCGGCAAGGCCAATGAGGCAAGAGCGACCGAATTGCTGGCCGCGCTGATCGTCCGGCTGATCGGTAAGTCGAGCAGCGCATCTTCAGGCGAGGACGCATCGTAAACCGCACCATCCCGCACCAGGCCCAATGCGCCCAGGCCCGCCTGCACCTCGGCCACGTTGCAATCGGCCCGAATGCTGCCCAAGGATTGGGCAGGGCTCGATTTATCCGTGATCAAGCGCCCCCTTTCCGAACCGTCACGAATGCGCATAGGCTGGTCAAAATGGGGAAAGACGCCTGACATGGTCGCCTTCGACGAAATGACCGGTATCGGTGCCGAATTGCGGCCCGCCTACGCAGCGCTTGATCGTTGGTTGAAGGAAGCCCCACCCGAAATGCTGGCTCTGCGACGCAGCCAGGCTGAACTCTTCTTCCGGCGCATCGGCATTACCTTTGCCGTCTATGGCGACGAAGAATCCACCGAACGGCTGATCCCGTTCGACATCATCCCGCGCGTCCTGACCAAGCCGGAATGGGCCAAGCTCGAGAAAGGCCTGCGCCAGCGCGTCACCGCTCTGAACATGTTCCTCGCCGACGTCTACGGGCCGAAGGAATGCCTGAAGGCCGGGATCATTCCGCCGGACCTGGTCTACCGCAACGCCTGCTACCAGTTGGAGATGGTCGACTTCCAGGTGCCGCACGGCATTTACTGCCATATCGCCGGCATCGACATCGTGCGCGTCGACGCCGACACATTCTATGTGCTCGAAGACAATGCCCGCACCCCCTCCGGGGTCTCCTACATGATGGAGAATCGCGAGGTGATGCTCCGGCTCTTCCCGGAGCTCTTCGCGATGCACCGCGTCGCACCGGTCGACAACTATCCCGACCAGTTGCTCGCGACCCTGCGCTCGGTCGCGCCGCGCCGCGCCTCGTCAGATCCGACGATCTGCCTGCTCACGCCCGGACAGTATAATTCGGCCTTCTACGAGCACTCCTTCCTCGCCGACAAGCTCGGCGTCGAGTTGGTCGAGGGCTCGGACCTGCTGGTCAAGGACGATGTCGTCTATATGCGCACGACGCAGGGGCCGAAGCGCGTCGATGTGATCTACCGCCGCATCGACGACGACTTCATCGACCCGCTGGTCTTCCGCGGGGATTCGGTGCTTGGCGTGCCGGGCATCATCGGCGCCTACAAGGCGGGAAATGTTACGCTCGCCAATGCGGTCGGCACCGGCGTCGCCGACGACAAGGCGGTCTACAGCTACATGCCGGAGATCGTGAAGTTCTTCACCGGCGAGGAGCCGATCCTGAAGAACGTCCCGACCTTCCGCTGCCGCGAGCCGGAGGCCAATGCTTATGTGCTCGACAATCTCGACAAGCTCGTCGTCAAGGAGGTCAACGGCTCCGGCGGCTATGGCATGCTTGTCGGCCCCCATGCCAACAAGGCCCAGATCGAAACATTCCGCAAGAAGCTGAAGGCCCAGCCGGAAGGCTTCATCGCCCAGCCGACGCTGGCGCTCTCCACCTGCCCGACCTTCGTCGCCTCCGGCGTCGCACCGCGGCATGTCGACCTGCGGCCCTATGTGCTCTCCGGCGCCAACGGCATTTCCTGCGTGCCCGGCGGCCTCACCCGCGTTGCGCTGAAGGAAGGCTCGCTCGTGGTCAATTCCAGCCAGGGCGGCGGAACAAAGGACACCTGGGTGCTCGATGCATGATGGCAACAGCGCATTTCCGCATTCCCGCTTCCAGGACGCAGCCCCGCGCATTGCGAAAAGGCCGGATCTGACCATGCTCTCCCGCACCGCCGACAGCCTCTACTGGGTCTCCCGCTACGTCGAGCGCGCCGAATATCTCGCCCGCATCCTCGATGCGACGATGCGGCTCACCAACCTGCCCTCGTCCTATGGTGGCGCCGGGACCGAATGGCACAGTGCGGTCGCGACCGCCGGTTGCGAAGAGACCTTCGCCAAGGCCTATGGCGAGGCGAATGAGCGCAATGTCTGCGATTTCCTCACCTTCAACCCGGATAACCTGTCCTCGATTCGCAATTGCTTCGCGCTGGCCCGCTCGAATGCTCGTGCGGTACGCACCGCGCTCACCTCGGAAATGTGGGACGCGCTGAACAGCGCCTGGCTGGAACTGCAACGGTTCGAGAAGAAGCGCATGGACCGCGAGGAGTTCGCCCGGTTCCTCGACTGGGTGAAGAACGTCTCACTGGTCTTCGACGGCTCGGCCTACCGGACCATGCTGCGCGACGACAGCTACTGGTTCTCGCGGCTCGGCGTCTATATCGAGCGCGCCGACAACACCGCCCGCATCCTCGACGTGAAATACCATGTGCTGCTGCCCGAGAGCGAACAGGTCGGCGGCTCGCTCGACTATTTCCAATGGACCACGGTGCTGCGCGAGGTCTCGGCACTGACTGCCTATCACTGGGTTTATCGCGAGGCCGTGAAGCCGCAGCTGATCGCCGATCTGCTGATCCTCAACCGCCGGATGCCGCGCTCGCTCGCCGCCTGCTACGAGAACATCTCACGCTTCCTCGACGCTCTCGGCGATGCCTATGGCCGGCACGGCCCGGCTCAGCGCCAGGCTCGCAAGACGCTGGCAAGCCTTTCGAACGCGCGCATCGACTCCGTCTTCCAGCACGGGCTGCACGAATTCATCGAGGACTTCATCAGCGAGAACGGCCGCCTCGGCCTCACGATCTCGGAGCAGTATCTGCAATAAAGAACGCGGCGGGCTCGCCTGCCCGCCCGCAGAACACTAGATATGGACCGGAAACCAACGCGCCCGTCGAGACAGCGATCGCCCATGCGGATCAGGATTTCCCACTCGATTACCTATGCCTATGACGAGCCCGTACGCCAGCTGACGCAGATTCTGCGGCTGACCCCGCGCGATCATGACGGCCAGCATGTGATGTCCTGGCGCATCGAGCCGACCGTCGACGGAAATCTGCGCGCGGGCCAGGATGCGCATGGCAACATCGTCCATACCTTCTCGGCCGATGGCCCGATCTCCGATCTCGCGATTCATGTCGGCGGCGTCATCGAGACTCTGGATCTGGCCGGTGTCATTCGCGGAACGATCGAGCGCGTGCCGCCCGAAGTGTTCCGGCGCGATACCTTGCTGACGACGCCCGACGACGCCTTGCGCGACTTCGCCGTGGCGGCAACGCGCGCCGACTCGACACCGCTCGCCAAGATGCACGCGTTGACAGAAGCGCTGCACGACTTGCTTGCCTGCGACCGTTCCGGCCAGCGTACCGGCGTAGGGGCTGCAGCCGCCTTCGCGGCCCGCGGCGGCATCCCGCAGGATCTCACGCATGTCTTCATGACCTGCGCGCGCCAGCTCGGAGTCCCGGCCCGCTACGTCTCCGGCTATGTCGCGCAATCCGATGCCCTGCCCGAGGCGGAAGGGGCGCATGCCTGGGCCGAGGCCTATCTCGAAGATTATGGCTGGATCGGATTCGATTGCGCCAACGGCTTGTGCCCGATCGACACTCATGTCCGCATCGCAGCCGGCCTCGATTTCGCCGATGCGGCGCCTGTCCGCGGTGCACGCAAGGGCGGCAGCGGCGAAAACCTCGCCGTGCTGGTCAGCGCCCGCGCTGCAAACGCACAGCTCGCCAATCAATAGGCAAAGCGATTGCGACCGCCACAGCAGCTAGGGCGGCCCGATCAGGATTTCCCGGCGCGCATGAACGCGCCTGGACCGGCAAGCTGAAGGAACCGACCCCGTGACCTATTGTGCCGGACTTCTCGTGCAGGACGGGCTCGTGATGATCGCCGACACCCGCACCAATGCTGGGCTCGACGACATCTCGACCTTCCGTAAGCTGCATGTCTTTTCCTGGCCGGGCGAACGCAGCTTCGCGCTGGCGACGGCAGGCAATCTCTCCGTCACCCAATCGGTGGTGAGCCTGCTCCATGAAGGACTTCTCAATCCCGAGACCGGAGAACTCGATACGCTCCAGAGCGTTGGCTCGATGTTTAGGGCAGCGCAGCTCGTCGGCCGTGCCGTCCGCGCCGTCAGGGAGATGGACGGCCCGGCCCTGGCGGAGGCCGGGCTGAAATTCGATATCTCTCTCCTCTTTGGAGGTCAGATCATGGGCCAGCCCATGCGGCTCTTCATGGTCTACGGCGCGGGAAACTTCATCGAATGTGGCATGGACGCGCCCTTCCTCCAGATCGGCGAGCACAAATACGGCAAGCCGATTCTGGACCGCGCCGTGACCTTCAAGACCCATCTCTACGACGCGCTGAAGGTTGGTCTGATCTCGATGGATTCGACGATGCGTTCGAATCTCGGAGTTGGCCTGCCGATTGACCTCATCGTGATGCGGCGAGATGGCGAAGAGCCCGAGCTCAATCGGCGTATCGAGGCGGGGGAACCCTATTTCCACGACCTGCGCGAGCGTTGGTCCGCGGCACTGCGCGCGGCGCATCAGGCGATCCCGCGACCTCCTTACGGACCATCCGGAGGTTGAAATTTGATGTCTGCCTGCCCGTTTAGCAACCGGATATCAAGAATCGGCTGCAAAGGTGCAGGTTCCGACGGTTCTGAGACCCTTGATGCATTCGCCCTTTGTCGCGAAGACGACCAACGCGGACTCCTCGGCGCGGATGCTCACCAGCACCGTGACGACGCTCGCCTGTGCCTTTTTGCTGGTCATGGCTGCAGCGATCACCGTCGTCCTGACGATTGCGCATAACGCGAATACCGTCGAAGCAACCCGTCAGCGCGACCGGATCGAGGCCGCGATGGAGAACCAGCTTCGGCTGCGGCGCCTGCGGCTGGAAAGCCTGGCGTCTACCGGCACGCTTCAGGCGGCCTTCCACCCGGCCATTCCCGCGGCAACACTGAGGTGGGCCTTCACGAAGCTAAGCCAGCGCTTTGAGGAATTTGACGGCGTCTATCTCGTCACCAGGAGCGGCCGCGTCCTGGCAGGCGTCGAGAACAACGTCGAAGCCTATCAGGCGGGCTACGAGGGCCTGCGTCTCTTTGACCCCACACTCCCGAGCCCGTCACAAAAGCCAGCGAACGACAATGCAGCCACCCGCGCAGGGTTCATGCCAGGCTTTCGTTCGAGCCTGATCTATGATGGCCACGAAGTCCTGGCCATTTTGACCGCCGATCTCGAGCAGCTTCTCAATCTCCACCTTCTGAAGGCGGACGCGCCGGTCAACCTTATCGGCTATCGGCGCGTGACGAGCACGATCTTCGACGAGATGGCCACGCGCTATCGCATCAACGGCCTGCGCATCACCCGGACGATGCCAGCCAATCCCTTGGTGCGCCGCGACCTCGCCGCCCCCGACGGCGTCACCAGGGCCTGGTTGACCTGGACACCGGAGCGCCCCGGGGATGCCATGATCCGGCAGTTCATCTGGGCGCTGGCGGCAGCCGGGCTGATCTTTGCCGGTATCCTGCTCTATGCGATCCGCCGTCTGCGCGGAGCGGCCAATGAAATCCGGCTGCGCGAAGTGCAGATCCAGCGCCTTGCCGCACAGGACGAACTGTCGCTGCTGCCCAACCGTCGGACCTTCGATCTCAGACTCGACCAGGAGCTGGCTCAGATCACCCGGACCAAGACCGGGCTGTCCGTACTCCTGCTTGATCTCGATCGCTTCAAATCCGTCAATGATACCTATGGCCACAAGGCGGGCGACGAATTGATCCGGCAGGTCGCCGAACGACTCGCAGGCGTCATGCGGACGGGCGATACCGTCGCCCGCATTGGCGGCGACGAGTTCGGCATCATCCAGACCAACCTGCACGATGCCAGTGGCAGCGCTGCACTGGGAGAGCGGATTCTAGAAGCGCTGACGCGCCCCTTCAACCTGATGGGCATCGACACCGTGATCGGCTGCTCGATCGGCATCGCGCTCGCTCCCCAGGATGGGCACGACCGCGAGACGCTGCTCAGACTGGCCGATACGGCGCTCTACCAATCCAAGAACGAGGGCCGGAACCGCTACTCCTTCTTCGAGCCGCGCATGAACCGTGCGCTCCAGATGAAGCGCGTGGTCGAGGAAGACCTGCGCAAGGCGATAGCAAGGGACGAGCTGCAGTTGCACTTCCAGCCGCAGGTCTCCGTCGACGGGACCGTCATCACCGGTGTCGAGGCCCTCGTGCGGTGGCCACATCCGCTCCATGGCATGGTTCCCCCCTCGGAGTTCGTCGCCATCGCTGAGGAGCGCGGGCTGATCGTGCCGCTGAGCGAATGGGTGCTGCGCCGCGCCTGCCTCGAGGCAAAGCACTGGCCGGAGTTGCGGCTTGCCGTGAATGTCTCGCCGGTGCAGTTCCGACACAAGGATTTCGTCCAGAATACCATCCGGATCATCGAGGAAACCGGGTTCGATCCGAGCCGTCTCGAGCTGGAGCTGACTGAAGGCGTCGTCGTCGAGGACGCCGACGCCGCCGAGGCCGCGCTGATGGATCTGCGCGCCTATGGTGTCGGCCTCGCGCTCGACGATTTCGGGATCGGCTATTCCAGCCTGATCTACTTGCGGCGCTTCGCCTTCGACAAGATCAAGATCGACCGGTCCTTCCTGGAATATATGGAGACGACTGGCGAATCCGCGATCCTTGTCCACTCGATCGTGCATCTCGGCCGGGCTCTCGGCCTGCGGGTCTGCGCCGAGGGCGTCGAGACGCCCGAGCAGCACCGCTTTCTGCAGGCGATCGGTTGCCACGAACTGCAGGGCTTCCTGTTCTCCAAGGCAGTTCCGCCTGAGGAGATCGAGCGGCTGCGCGCCCTCGACATGCCATTCGCAGCCAGTCTCGTTGCGGCCTGACCGCGCCGATCGTCAGATCAGTTCGGAGATTCCGCTGACGATCGCGTAGGCAAATCCGGCGCTCAGGACAAGGCCGCCAATACCGACCAGCGTCCCCGCGATGATGAACAGTCCGTCGCGCTCGACCAGCCCCAGCCCCACCAGGCACACGGCAAGACCGAGCGGGATCTGTCCGATGAACGGTGCCGACACCACGAGGCCAAGCGCGAGGATCAAGATCAGCAGGCCAAGGATCGGGATCGCGACGGTCCCTCCCAGCATCGTCAGGCGCGGCCGCGAAATCCGTTCCAGCCGGACCAACGGAGGCAACGCGCGCGACACGGCCTTCGCCAGTTCCGGTTTGCCGATGGTCTTGTCGAGCAGCCCCTCGGGCAACCACGGCATGGCGCGCCCGGCCAGCATCTGCGCCGCCACGAAGGCAAGCACGAGCCCGCAGACCAGGGGAATGGGCGGCGGCATAGGCAGGCAGTTCGGCAGCCCGAGCAGGACCACGAGCAGTGCGTAGGTCCGATCCTTCAGAGCGGCGACGATGGTTCCGACGGGAATACGCTCACCGGGTAAGGTCGCGAGAGCCGTCAGCAGTCCGGATGTGCGCAAGGGCGATGACAAGCGTGATGGTCTGCCATTGGGGAGCTGCGACCTAGCACGCTCGCCCTTTGCCCAACAAGCGCCCATGGCGCAGACGCTCAATGCAGCGTCAGCACGCCGTTCACGTTTACGATCTCAGCCGGCCTGAGCAGACGCGAATGCGCAACGACCACTGAATGCAGCGGTCCATCGAGCTCACGACGCCAGAAGTCGAGGAAATCGCGGAGCACCGGAAAGCGCGGCGCCACATCATAATGCTGCCAGATGAAGGTCTGCAGCACGCTGGGATGATCCGGCATGCGGTATAGGATCGTCGCCGTGGTCAGCCCGTAGCCCTTGAGTTGCTTTATGAAGTCCTCTGATACCATCGCCCCCTCCCTCGTCGCGATGCGATGAAAGTGTAGCCGATTTCTTGAGGCTGCGCCTGCCTGGTTAACAAAAGCTTGCAAAACCAATGCCAAAGCGACCGCACATCGCGTGCATCCGCGACCATCGTTGGTCGCCGCGGCGCGAGCGGGCGCCCCCCGCATGGCTGCGCGCATCCAAGTTACAGCGTACAGCCCGGGGGCAATGTCAGGTCTACCAGGGCTCTATCCCGTCAGTGCCTTCAGGGCCTCAGGCGTATCGACATCGATCGCAATCGCTGGATCGTCGAGCGGCACCTCCACGACCGACTCTCCGGCGGCGTCCAGCAGGCGGCGAGCCCCCTGGTCGCCCGAGAGGCGCTCCACCGCCGGGAAAAGCGCACGCGACAACAGTGCCGGGTTGCCGCGCTGACCGAACAGGGTTGGCACCACGGCGAGAGCGTCGGGCCGGTCGGCGAAGGCCTCGGCCAGCCGATTGATCACCTGCGGGGTCACGTTCGGCATATCGCCGAGCGAGACCACCGCACCCGGGACATCGTCCGGCAAGGCCCTGAGGCCGGCGCGGACCGAGCTGGATAGGCCGGCCGCGAAATCGGGGTTGTCCACGAATGCGACATCGAGCCCCGCGAGCGCCGCCCTGACCTCGGCCGCCTGATGCCCGGTGACCACCAATACGGGCGTAGCGCGGGAGGCGAGCTGCGCTTTCACGGCATGACGAACGAGAGGCTCGCCACGGACCGTCTGCAGCAGCTTGTTGCGTTCCCCCATCCGGGTCGAGCGCCCGGCCGCGAGCACAAGCCCGGCAACGGGTGCCACAGCCTGATGGCCAGGTGCACGCGGCTGCGGCCGCGTGACGATCTCCATCAGAAGGCCGCCGACCCCCATCTTCTGAATGTCCGCACGGGTCACGGGAACACCGGCTAGCGCGCGCTGCAGCACCCAGTCGAACCCATTCTCCTTGGGCGAACGGGCGCAGCCCGGCGCGCCGATCACCAGCTTGCCGTCAAGTTCGCCGAGCAGCAGCAGGTTGCCGGGGTCGACCGGCATGCCGAGATGTTCGATGCGGCCGCCTGCCTCTTGCAGAGCCAGCGGGATCACGTCGCGGCGATCGGTGATCGCCGAGGCACCGAAGACGACGACGATATCGGCTGGTCCCGCCACCGCCCTGCGGATGGATTCCGCGAGCGGTCCCGATTGATGCGGCACACGCTCGTCCGATTCGACCCTTGCACCTGCCGGAGCAAGACGCTCCGCCATTACCCGCAGCGTCTTGTCGACCACCGAAGGCTTGAGACCGGGCAGCAATGTCGAAACCACGGCCACCGATTTGAGGTGGTATTCGGTGACCGCGATCGGGCGGATCGCTCCGATCCGCCCGATCGCGTCGTCGACGCGCTGACTCGGGACGCCATAGGGAATGATCTTCACGGTGGCGACCATTTCGCCCGCAACGACCGCCCTGAGGGCTGGCAGCGTCGCGACGGTGATGGCCTCGTCGATCGTGTTGAAGGCGTCGAGCGCCGGCACGTCGAGCATCAGAACACCCGCAGTCGCGGCAAAGAGATTGACCCTGCCGGTAAAGGGAGCCTCGGTCACCACGCCGCGCCCGGCGAGCGCCCTTGCAAGACGTTCGGCAGCCACATTTTCGTCGACGTCGCCGGCTTCGAGCTGGACTGCGACCAGTTCGGTGACGCCAGCTCCCGCCAAGCGGCGCGCATCATCCTCCGTGATCGTCGCCCCCTTGCGGACGATGACCTCGCCTGCCCGCACCGAATGCGCCGCAACGGAGCCGACGGCATCGGCGATAGCGACCGGGCCGAATTTCATGAGAGTGCCCTGCGCGGGCCACGCAGTGTCATCACGATCTCACCGAGAATGGCGAGCGCGATCTCTGATGGAGAGACCGCGCCGATGTCCAGGCCGATCGGCGCATGGATGCGGGCCAGCGTCGCCTCATCGAAGCCAGCCGCCGTCAGGCGCTCGATGCGCCTGCCATGCGTCTTCCGGCTGCCCAGCGCCCCGATATAGAAGCAGTCCGAGCGCAAGGCCGCCTCCAGCCCGGGATCGTCGATTTTCGGATCGTGGGTCAGGGCGACGAAGGCGGTATAGCTATCGAGGCCGAGCTGCTTGATCGCTTCATCCGGCCACTCCGGCAGCAGCGTCACGTCGGGAAAGCGTTCGGGCGTAGCAAAGGCGGTCCGCGGATCGATGATGGCGACATCGAGATCCAGCAACTTCGCCATCGGCGCCATCGCCTGCGAGATATGCACCGCACCGGTGACCACGACGCGCGGCGGAGGCACCTGCACGGTCAGGAAGTAACGTGTCCCCTCCGTCTCGACCGTACCGCTCTTGCCGGTACGCAATTGCTTGTCGAGCAGGTCCGCCAGCGGATCGGTCGCGAGATCGGCCTCCCCTACCAGCCGTTGAGCACCGCTGCCGATATCAGTGACCAGCACTGCGGCACGGCGGGCGGCGCGCTCGACATTGAGCGCGGAGAGCAGCGAAAGATCCATGCCTCAGCCCCTGTCGGTCGCAAGCTTGACGCCAAGGCCGATCATCAGAGAACCACCGAGCCAGCGGCCGAAGGCAAATCCAGCCTTGGTCTTCTTCATCGTCTTGACGACCGCCGATGCTCCCAGCACCGTCACGAAATCGGCCGAGGAAAAGGCGAAATTCACGATCGTGCCGAGGATCAGGAACTGCGCCCAGACCGGCAGGGACGCCGCGGGGTCAACGAACTGCGGCAACAACGCGATGAAGAACAGCGCCACCTTGGGGTTCAGCACCTCGACGATGAAGGAATCGAGCAACGCCCGTTTCACGGTCTTGGGCGGCGAGACATCGACATCCGTTCCGCCGAGCCTGGAGCGGATCATGCTGATGCCGAGCCAGACCAGATAGAGCGCGCCGGCGAGCTTCACCGCGACATAGAGTTCCGGCACATGCTTGAACACGGCCGAGAGGCCGAAGGCAGCTGCGATGACATGCAGGTAGCAGCCGAGATGGATGCCCAGCATCGCCATGAAGCCAGCGCGGCGGCCATGAGTAATCGTCTGCGCCGCCGTGTAAAGCAGAGCCGGGCCGGGGAAATAAGCGACAGCGATCGTCAACACCGCAAAGGCGGCAAGTGTTTCCCAGGAAGCCATCAGTGCACCTTCTCGACATAGACCCGAATGCGACCGCCGCAGGAGAGACCGACCTTCCAGGCCGTCTCGTCCGCGACGCCGAATTCAAGCGTGCGCGCCTGTCCATCGGCGATGACGTCGGCAGCCTCTTCCACCACGGCGCCCTCGACGCAGCCTCCGGAGACCGAGCCGAGGAAATTACCCTCTTGATCGATGACAAGATGCGAGCCCACCGGGCGGGGGGCGGAGCCCCAGGTCTCGATCACAGTGGCAAGCGCCACGCCGCGCCCGGCCTTGGCCCAACTCTCGGCCGTGGCGAGAATATCGGTGTCGGTACTGATCATGGCTATCGGTCCCTGTTCGGCCCGCGGCGCCGGAGCGCAGTTTAGACGCACCGCATCATACGCGCGAGCGGGCCGCGAGCCCCGCCTACTTAAGCATAGTCGCCGCAGGTTTCGAGCATGCGGCGGGCATCCGGATGGCGAAAACACGTGCCCCTCCTCGACCTACGGTAACGATCCCTCTATCCAGCGCGCATTGAGGCATGGCGGCCCATGGACGGCATCGTTCTACTGCACGGCATTGCGCGGCGCTCCGGATCGCTCTCGGGGCTCGAACGCATTCTGAAGGCCGATGGCTACGGGACACTGAACCTCGACTATCCCGCGCGCAGCAACGGCCTCGACGACATTGCCTCGCAACTGCATGAGCCGATCGCGCGCTTCAGCGGCGGGCTCGACGGCCGACTGCATTTCGTCACTCATTCGATGGGAGGGCTAGTGGCGCGCTCCTATATCACCCGCCACCGCCCAGAGCGGCTCGGCCATGTCGTGATGCTGGCGCCCCCCAACGAGGGCAGCGAGATCGCCGATCTGCTGAAGGGAAACCCGCTCTATCGCGCGTTCTTCGGTCCGGCCGGCGCGGAGCTGGTTACGGCAAGGCCGGAGCAGTTGCTCCGCATCCTCGGCCCAGTCGACTATCCGCTCGGCGTGATCGCTGGCGACCGCTCGTTCTATCCACTCTCGTCCCTGCTATTGCCGCGGCCAAATGACGGCCGGGTCTCGGTTGTGCGCACCCGCGCCACCGGGATGAGCGATCACATCACGCTGCACGCGACACATCCACTGATCATGCGCAACCGCGAGGCGATCGAGCAGACGCGGCACTTCCTACAGCATGGCCGCTTCAGCAGACCCGCCTAGCCCGCCTTCTTCAACCACAGGCGTGGATCACTTCTCCGGTCTGCGTCCGGCGAGAGCACGGCGCAGAGATCGGCCATCGCCGCGAGGTTGTGTATCGGCCTGAACGAATCGACATGCGGCAGCATCGCCCGGATGCCGCTGGCCCGCGCCTGAAATGCATCGAAGCGCAGCAGCGGATTGAGCCAGACGAGCTGGCGGCAGGAGCGGTGCAGCCGGTCCATCTCGAAGGCGAGCTCGCCATCGAGATGTCGCTCCAGCCCGTCGGTGAAAAGCAGAACGATCGCCCCGCCCGAAAGCACGCGCCGCGACCAGACGCGATTGAAGCTGTGCAGGGCATCGGCAATGCGGGTGCCACCTTCCCAGTCCGGCGCTGCCCTGCCGGCAAGGGCCAGCGCCTCGTCAGGGTCCCGGGCCCTCAGGCTCCGCGTGACATTGGTCAAGCGCGTGCCGAAGACGAAGGAATGCACCCGGCGGCGCTTCTCCGTGATCGCGTGCAGGAAATGCAGAAAGATGCGCGAATACTCTGCCATCGAGCCCGAGATATCGACGAGCGCGACCACCGGGGGATGGATCTCGGCGCGCTCGCGAAATGCGAGGTCGATCGAGCCGCCTCCCCCCCTGAGCGAACGCCGGAAGGTGCGGCGTGGGTCGATGCGCGCGCCGACATGCGATGCCTGGAAACGCCGCGTCGGCACGGTATCCCGCGGCAGGCGCAGCTCGGACATCAGCTGCTTGGCCTTGGCGATCTCCGCCGCACTCATCTGGGCGAAGTCGCGTGACTTCAGCATTTCGCGATCGGAGACGGTCAGGCGCGCCGAAAGCTCGGTCAGTTCGACCGGGGGTTCGTCATGCTCGTCTCGCGGCGGAGCAAATGCTTCAGCGACCCGCAACGCACCCGCTTCCGCCTTCTCCGGCTGACTATCCGCCCCCGGAGAGACGGGGGACATTTGCGCCATGATCTTCTCGATCAGATTGCGCCGCCGCCAGAACAGACGAAAGGCCTGGTCGTAGATCACGCTGTCCTCGTGCCGCTTCACGAAGATCGCATGCAGCGCCCAGTAAACGTCGTCGCGTGCACCGAGCGCACCATCCGCCAGCGCCTCGACGGCCTCGACCACCGCCCCCGCACCAACGGGCACACCGGCGATGCGCAGCGCCCGCGCGAAATAGACGATGTTCTCAGGCAGCTTGCCGGTCACGAGGTTCTCACCGTCATGGTAGACGCGGATCGCCGGCCAGGGCTTGCCGCGCGATCACGCTGCGGTCTCGGTCATGAAGACCTTCTGCGCAATGACCCATTTGCCGTCGACTTTTACGAAGGAGAGCAGATCCGTGAAATAGCGCGGCGGCATCTGGCATTTTAGCTTCACCAGAGCCAGGGCCGGGCCCACGAGATCGATGGTCAGGATATGGTCGCTGCGCTCCATCCCAGCAGCCTTCGGAGACTGGCGATTGCGCACGGCCTCGAACCACTCGGCGCGCGGCACGATCTTCAGTTCGCCGTGGAGCGATTGGGTCAGTGCGCTTGTCGGATGAAAGATCTGGCTCAGCTTGCCGACATCGCCCTCATAGAGCCCGTCGAGATAAGTCCAGGTAGCGGCTTCGATCGCCTTGATGTCGTCGTTCATCGCTTGCTCCATCATGCGCGGGCCGGTCCCGCGCATCCACCTGCTGCGACGCGAATGAGAGGAAAGACCTGGGTCGGTACACAAGGCCTGTCCTCACGGCAGGCGCGCCTATCCCCGCACGTCGGCCTTCACCTGGTCCAGCAGTTCCTTCACCTTCGAGCCCTGCATCGCCTGGATGTCGTCCTGGTACTTGAGCAGCGCCCCCAGCGTGTCCGAGACGATCGCGGGGTCAAGCGCGACTGCGTCGAGTTCGACCAGCGCACTTGCCCAATCGAGTGTCTCGGCGACGCCCGGCGCCTTGAACAGCTCCTCCTTGCGGATCGCCTGCACGAAGGCGACGACCTGCTTTGCCAGCTTGGCCGGGGCCTCCGGTGCGCGCGCTTTCAGGATGGCAAGCTCGCGAGCCGTGTCGGGGTAGCCGACCCAGTGGTAGAGGCAACGGCGCTTCAACGCGTCGTGGATCTCGCGTGTACGGTTCGAGGTCAGGATCACGATCGGCGGCTCCGCCGCCTTGATCGTGCCAAGCTCGGGAATCGTCACCTGCGCGTCGGCCAGCACCTCGAGCAGGAAGGCCTCGAAGGCCTCGTCGGTGCGGTCGAGTTCGTCGATCAGCAGGATTGGCGCCCCGCCCTCCTGCGGCTCCAGCGCCTGCAAGAGCGGGCGCTTGACCAGATAGCGCTCCGAGAAGATGTCGGATTCGAGTCGGGCACGATCCCCCGCAGCGCCACCCGCCTCCGCGAGACGGATCGCCATCATCTGGCCCGCATAGTTCCACTCATAGACTGCGGAGGCGAGATCGAGCCCCTCATAGCATTGCAGCCGGATCAGGCGCCGCCCGAGCGCGGCCGCCAGCACCTTGGCAATCTCGGTCTTCCCCGTGCCGGCCTCGCCCTCCAGCAGCAGCGGTCGCTTCATGCGCAGAGCCAGATAGAGCACAGTCGCCAGCGCCCGATCGGCGACATAGCCCTGCGATTGCAGGAGAGAAAGCGTGGCGTCGATGGAACCGGGAGTTTTCAAGGGCTTCTCGCGACAAAAGAACAGAGCCAGTCAGGCGGCAGCTATGGCCTCGATCTCGAGAAGCCAAGCCTCGTCGAAGATCCCAGCGATGACGACGGAGAGCGCAACCTTCCGGTCGCCGAGGATCTCCTTGCGCGACTGCCGGCTCTCCGCGGCAAAGCGGCGATCGGAGAGAAAGGTCGTGACCTTGACGAGGTTGTCGAGCGTCATGCCGGCAGCGTGCAACTGGGCCTCGATATTGCGCCAGACCAACCGCGATTGCTCGGCAAAGCTCTCCGGCACCGTTCCATCGCGCGTGCTCGGAATCTGCCCGCTGATGTAGAGCTGTCGGCTCGCGCCGGAAACCAGCAGGGCCTGGGCATAGCCGCCGGCTGCTTCGGGCGCTTCGGGCGCCGTGATGACCATCTTGTCCATGTTCCGCTCGCAACCAGCCAATCAGCAAAAATCCTCCCCTGTGTGGGGGAGGATTCCGTCGCAGGTCAATCGGCTTCGGCTATTTGCCCGTCGCCCTGGCAACTGCTTCCCGTGCCATCACGCCAATCAGATGGGCCCGATACTCGGCATCGGCATGCATGTCGGCATTGATGCCCTTGGCCGTGTGCTTGATGCCATCGAGAGATTTCGCAGCGAACCGGGCCTTCAGGGCGGCCTCGGCCTCCGGCCAGCGGAAGACCCCGCCTTCACCGGCTCCCGTCACCGCGACACTGACCTCCGAGCCCCGCTTGGCCACGAAGACGCCGACCAGTGCATAGCGGGAAGCCGGGTTGCGGAACTTGGCGTAGCCTGCCTTCGACACCAGCGGGAAGGAGATCCTGACAACGATCTCGCCCTCCTCCAGCGCCGTCTCGTAGAGGCCGGTGAAGAACTCTTCGGCCGTGAGCTTGCGCTTGTTGGTGACAATGGTGGCGCCGAGCGCCATGAGCGCCGCCGGATAATCCGCCGCCGGGTCGTTATTGGCGACAGAGCCGCCAATCGTGCCGCGATGGCGCACATGCGGGTCGCCAATATGCGAGGCGAGATAGGCCAGCGCTGGGATCGCCTCCCGGACGACAGCCGAGTCCGCCACTTCGGCATGGGTCGTCATCGCACCGATGACGACATTGCGCCCCTTGCGCTCGATGCCCCTGAGATCGGCGCAACCGCCGAGATCGACGAGGTGTGTCGGCGACGCGAGGCGCTGCTTCATGGTCGGCAGCAGGGTGTGCCCGCCGGCCAGCAGCTTGGCATCCTCCTTCTTGGCGAGGAGACCAGCGGCCTGGCGGGCCGTGGCCGGGCGATGATAGGTGAAAGCGTACATCGTGTTGTCCTTTCAGATCACTCGGCGGCCATTCGCTTGATGCTCTTCTGCGCTGCGCGCCAGACCACCTGCGGCGTTGCCGGCATGGTGACCTCCTCATGGCCGAGCGCATCGGTGATGGCGTTGATCACGGCCGGCGGCGAGGCAATCGCGCCCGCCTCGCCGCAGCCCTTGATGCCCAGCGGGTTGGACGGGCACGGCGTCACCGTCATGCCGACATCGAAGGACGGCAGATCGTCCGCACGCGGCATGCAGTAATCCATGAAGCTCGCAGTCACGAGCTGGCCGTCCTGATTGTAGCGCGCCCCTTCGAGCAGCGCCTGGCCGACGCCCTGGGCAATGCCGCCATGGACCTGGCCCTCGACGATCATCGGGTTGATCACGATGCCGAAATCGTCGACGGCCGCCCAGCGTTCGATTCTGGTGATGCCGGTCTCGGGATCGATCTCGACCTCGCAGATATGGACACCGGCCGGGAAGGTGAAGTTCGTCGGATCGTAGAACGCACCTTCCTTCAGCCCCGGCTCGAGATCCTGCCCGTTGAACTTGTGGGCGACATAGGCCTGCAGCGCACAGGAGCCGAAATCGAGCGTCTTGTCCGTGCCCTTCACGCGGAAGTTGCCATCCTTGAAATCGATATCGGCCTCGTCCGCCTCGAGCACATAGGCCGCGACCTTCTTGCCCTTGGCGATGACCTTGTCGACAGCCTTGGCGATCGCGGACATGCCGACCGCGCCCGAACGGGAGCCATAGGTACCCATGCCCATCTGCACCTTGTCGGTGTCGCCATGGATGATCGAGACATTCTCGATCGGGATGCCGAGCCGGTCGCTGACGAGCTGGGCAAAGGTCGTCTCATGGCCCTGGCCGTGGCTGTGCGAGCCGGTCAGCACCTCGACGGTCCCAACGGGGTTGACCCGCACCTCCGCCGATTCCCACAGGCCGACGCCAGCCCCCAGCGAGCCGACCGCAGCCGACGGTGCGATACCGCAGGCCTCGATATAGGAGGAGAAGCCGATGCCACGCAGCTTGCCGTTGCGGGCCGAGTCGCGCTTACGCTTGGCGAGCCCCTTGTAGTCGATGATCTCCAGCGCCTTCTTCATCGAGGCAGCATAGTTGCCGGTGTCATACATCATGATCACCGGCGTCTGATGCGGGAACTTCTTGATGTAGTTCTGCATCCGGAACTTGGCCGGATCCTTGCCGAGTTCGCGCGCCGCAATCTCGACCAGGCGCTCGACCACGAAGGTCGCCTCCGGCCGGCCGGCGCCTCGATAGGCATCGACCGGAGCCGTATTGGTGTAGACCGCATCGACCTCGCAATAGATCGCCGGGATATCGTACTGGCCCGACAGCAACGGGGCGTAGAGATAGGTCGGCACCGAGGACGAAAAGGTCGAAAGGTAGGCACCGAGATTGGCCGTCGTCTTCACCCGCATGCCGATCATCTTGCCATCAGCGTCGGTCGCGAGCTCGGCATGGGTGACATGGTCGCGCCCATGCGCATCGGAGAGGAAGGCCTCGGTACGGTCCGAGGTCCATTTCACCGGCCGGCCCACCTTCTTCGCAGCCCAGACGCAAACCGTCTCCTCGGCATAGATGAAGATCTTGGAGCCGAAGCCGCCGCCGACATCCGGCGCGACGACACGCAGCTTGTTCTCCGGCGCAATGCCGATGAAGGCGGAAAGGACGAGCCGCGCAACATGCGGGTTCTGGCTCGTTGTGTAGAGCGTGAAGGCGCCCTCGCCCTGGTCGTAATCGCCGACGGCCGCGCGCGGCTCCATCGGGTTCGGCACCAGGCGGTTATTGACGAGGTCGAGCTTCGTGACGTGCTTGGCCGCCTTGAACGCCTTTTCGGTCGCAGCCTTGTCGCCGAGATGCCAGTTAAAGACCGTGTTGTCGGCAGACTCGGCATGGACCTGGGTCTTCGAGCTCGCAGCACTCGCCGTGTCGACCACCGCCGGCAGCACGCCGTAATCGACGCCGATCGCCTCAGCCGCGTCCCTGGCCTGCGCCAGCGTCTCGGCCACCACGACCGCGACATGGTCGCCGACATAGCGGACCTTGCCCTGCGCCAGCGCCGGGTGCGGGCTGGCCCGCATCGGCGAACCGTCCTTGTTATGGATCATCCAGCCGCAGATCAGCCCACCGATCTTATCGGCGGCAAGATCCTCGCCTGTATAGATCCCAAGCACGCCCGGCATCGTCGCCGCGGCCTTGGCGTCGATCCTGTTGAGCGTGGCATGGGCATGCGGCGAACGCAGGAAATAGGCGTAGGTCTGGCCCGGCCTGTTGATGTCGTCGGTGTAGCGGCCCTGGCCGGTGATGAAACGGTGATCTTCCTTGCGGCGGACAGCGGCGCCGATTCCGGTTGCGGACATGGTGTTCCCTCCTCGCACAGCGCCTCTGGCGGACGCCTCATGGCTTGAGAACCGGCCTGCGCGGGAGCGCGCCGGCCGAAGGCGTCACTCGGCAGCCTTGCGCGTCGGCGTCGCCGCCTTGCCCATCGCCTCCGCCCCGGCAGCGATCGCCTTGACGATGTTGTGGTAGCCCGTGCACCGACAGATATTGCCATCGAGATCATCACGGATCGTCGCTTCATCGAGCGAATGGCCACGACGGCTCACCATATCGACCGCAGCCATGATCATGCCTGGAGTGCAGTAGCCGCATTGCAGGCCGTGATGCTCGCGAAATGCCTCCTGCATCGGATGCAGCACGCCGTTCACGGCGAGCCCTTCGATCGTCGTCACCGTGGCGCCATCGACCGAAAGAGCAAGCGTCGTACAGGACTTCACGGCTTTGCCGTCGAGATGGACGACACAGGCACCGCACTGGCTGGTGTCGCAGCCGACATGCGTACCGGTCAGTCGTAGGTTCTCGCGCAGGAGCTGCACCAGCAGAGTGCGAGGATCAACATTCGCGGTGACGGCCTTGCCGTTCACCGTCAACGAAACCGTGGCCATGAGCACATCTCCTGGGACCCTACGTCCGGCGCCCGGCCAGTGACCCTCCCAGCCACTGAAATCCGGAGCCGGAGCCGTTCGCGAAACCTCTAGCCTCATCAGGCAGTTTTTTCTTGGAACAGCTCGAAACGGAATGTGGACCCGGGATTTTGCGCGGTCAAGCGCGATGGCAACAAGACGAAGCGGCGATTTTGCGGACTTTGAGTGCTGTTTTCGCCAAGCATCAACGCTGCACTGCAACAAACACACGCGTACGAAAACGCGCGCGAGAACGGCCTGCATTCGCAGAATGTTAACGCCGGAGATCACAGCTTTGCTGATCGCTATCGAAGCTCTGCTCGGGATCATGAACGTGTCGGTGTCGACCATCTCTGATCAAATCCAGCGGCGCCTGCGCGCCATCGGCTTCGACGAGGCCCAGCGGGAGCGCCTGCGAAGCTATCGCTCCATTGTGGACCGCGTGATTGAGGGCCTCGTTGCCAAGGATTTTGCCCGTGCCTTCGTGATCCATGCGCCCCTGCGCAGCACGGTAGAGCCCGTCGCCGAAACGCTCTATCCGGCCGAAGCCGCACATTTCAAGCAGCTGTTCGATGGAGAGTTCGGCGAAGCCTATTGCAATTCGATCGAGCGCTTATGTGTGCTGGAGCGCGTGGCCAAGGTCGGTCCACGCCCGCGGGTCTCGATCGCCTTCGCATTGTACCAGGCGATCTCGGTCGCCAGCCGTTGGCGCCTTGTCCTGTCGCCGAAGAAGGTGGGCCGCGATCTCTACATCATCGAGCGGATCCTGACCTACGACATCAATACCGCGATCACGATCGATCAGCAGATCGAGGCTGGCGAGGCCGAACGGCGCGGACAGGCCCTCGACAACGCCGCTGCACTGATGAAGTCCCGCATCGGTCAGCTCGATACGACGATCAGCGGCGCGGTCGAGCAGTTCGTCTCGACCTCGTTCGAGACGACCGAAGCCACCACCTTCATCAAGAATCAGATTGGTAGCCTCGCCCACGCCTCCGCCCTCGTGCGCGAAAAGGCGATCCAGACGGCGGCCGCCACAGAAGAGATGTCGGCCAATATCGCCGAGATCGGGCACCGCGCCCGGCAAAGCCTCGCGATTGCCAATCGGGCCGTCGACGACGCGGAGGCGATGAATTCGGCCATCGCAAGGCTGCGCGAGGTCACCGGCAGCATCGGCACCGTAGTCGGACTCATCGCCGATATCGCGGCACAGACCAATCTGCTCGCGCTGAACGCCACCATCGAGGCCGCACGCGCCGGGGAGGCTGGCCGCGGCTTCGCGGTCGTCGCCTCCGAAGTGAAATCGCTGGCGACCCAGACCGCCAGCGCGACGCAGGATATTGCCCGGCAGATCGCCGAACTGGCCGCCAGTGCCGAGGTCTGCGGCGTCCGCTCTGCGTCGATCGGCAAGACGATTGGCGAGATCAGGGGCGATTCCGAAGCGATCTCGGATGCCGTCGCCCAGCAAAGCTTCGTCACGACCAGCATCGCCCGCGATGCGGCCGAGGTCGCAAACAGCTCCGACGAAGCCATCGCCAGTGCGACCGCCGTCAATGACGGACTTGCCACGACGGCAAGAGCGCTCGAGCGTGCCAACACAGCCGCGTCGGACATCGCGCTCCAGATCGGAGCGGCGGAAGCGACCGTCAGCGAGGCTCTCGCGTCGCTGCGCAAGGCCTCGTAGATCACCGAACCGGATAGTGTATCCGGTTCGGTGATCTAACCTCCTGCATTTGCATCGGATTTCCCGAGAACCGCATCCACGTTTGGGGCCGATGCTTTGGGCGCGCTCAGCCTTCGCTGACCGCCTTGGCGAAATTCGCAAAGAATTCGTCGGCAAGCTTCTTCGAGACCGAATCGATCAGTCGGGAACCAAGCTGCATCAGCTTGCCGCCGACCTGCGCCTCGACCTCGTAACTCAGCAATGTCTGCCCTGCTTCCGCGTCACTGAGCACGACCTTGGCGCCGCCCTTGGCGAATCCGGCGATCCCGCCCTCGCCCTCGCCCGCGATCCGGTAGCCATTCGGCGGATCGAGATCGGCAAGCTCGACCTTGCCGCGGAAGGTCGCCTTCACCGGCCCGAGCTTGACCTTCACCACCGCCGAGAAATGCGTATCGTCGTCCTTGGTAAGCTGTTCGCAGCCGGGAATGCAGGCCTTCAGCACCTCGGCATCGTTGAGCTTTGCCCAGACCACATCCTTGCTGGCGGGTAAGGTGACCTCGCCATTCATCGTCATCGCCACGGCGTCACTCCTCCATCTTGGCTGCGCCGAACGGCCCATGTTGCGGGCGAGCGCGCCTCGGGTCTATCCAAGGACCCATTGGTCTATCCTTGATCGGAAAGCGCCAGCCTAGACAAGGGGAGCGAGCCTGCATTGCGCCACGCATTTCCGAACACGCGGAGCCGCCATGACTGACCTGCCCGGTCTCTATGGCGAGCTCTTCGCCGATCACGAGATGGCAAGCCTGTTCGAAGACCGGGCACTTCTGCAAGGCATGCTGGATTTCGAGGCCGCGCTCGCTCGCGCCGAAGCGGCCGCCGACGTCATCCCCGCGGCCGCGGCCGACGTGATCGCGGCGGCCTGCAAGGCCGAGCTTTATGACATCGGCGCCATCGGCAAGGCCGCGACTCTTGCAGGCAACCCCGCAATCCCGCTGGTCAAGGAATTGACCGCCCAGGTCGCTGCGGTCGATCCGGAAGCGGCCAAATGGGTGCATTATGGCGCAACCAGCCAGGACGTGATCGATTCCGGCCAGGCCCAGCAATATCGCACGGCCTACCGGCTGATCCTCCGGCGCTCCGCCCGTCTCGCCCACGCCCTCGCCGAACTGACGAAGCGCCATCGAAACACTCCGATGATCGGGCGCACCTTCCTCCAGCATGCCGTGCCGATCAGCTTCGGCGTCAAGGTGGCGCAGTGGCTTGGGCCGATCGTTCGCTTCCACGACGATTTCATGATCTACGGCCAGGCTTCGCATCAGTTGGGTGGAGCAGCCGGGACCCTGGCCTCGCTCGGCGACAAGGCTGAAGCCGTGCTCCAGAACTTCTGCAGGACGATGCCGGCGATCGGCGCGGTCCTGACGCCCTGGCACACGGAGCGGCACCGGCCGGCGCGGATCGCGGCCGAACTTGGCATCGTCATGGGGCATCTCGGCAAGATCGCGCAGGACACGGCGCTGATGGCGCAGACCGAAATCGGCGAACTGGCCGAGCCGGAAGCGCCCGGCAAGGGCGGCTCCTCCGCCATGCCGCACAAGCGCAACCCGGTGCTGTGCACCCTGATCCTCGCCGGAGCGAAGCGCGCTCCGGGGCTGGTCTCGACCATGCTCGCGGCGATGCCGCAGGAGCACGAGCGCGCCATGGGCGGCTGGCATGCCGAATGGCGCACGCTTGCCGAACTCTTCATCATCGCCGGTACGGCACTCCATCAAAGTGTGGCGCTGATCGAGGGCCTGCAGGTCTTTCCGGAACGGATGCGGCAGAATCTCGAGCTCACCCACGGCCTGGTCATGGCCGAGCGGGTTTCGCTCACGCTCGCAGCGTCGATCGGCCGGGCCGAGGCGCATCACCTGCTCGAGGAGGCAAGCCGCGACTGCGTGGCCAGCGGCAGGCATCTCAAGTCCATTCTCGCCGAGCATCCGGCGCTCGCCGGCCGCCTTGGTGAAAGCGAACTCGACATCTTGTTCGATCCCGCGACCTATCGCGGAGCGAGCGACTGCATCATCGACCGGATACTCGCGCTCTACGAAGAAGAGCGCGAGTATATGGACTGACATGCTGCAACTGACCGACGAGGAACGGGCGATGGCCTCCGGCGCGCGAGGCGGCGGCTCAGCGATGGCCTTGCGTATCGTCGCCGAAGCCGCTCGCCTGATGGGTGCGCGGAGGTTGATACCCGTTGCCTCGGCCCATATCGACGGCGCGCTCTACCACGGCGATTCCGGCACGCTCTTCGCGGAGAAACTGGTCGAGGGCGGCGCCAGGGTCGCTGTGCGGGCGACGCTGAATGTCGGCTCCCTCGCCCCCGCCGGCTGTGCCGCGATCCGCCTCGCCGCGCATCAGCGCGATATGGCGGCCCGCATGATGCGCGCCTATGAGGCGATGGGCTGCGAACCGAGCTGGACCTGTGCGCCCTACCAGGCCGGACACCGCCCCGCACAGGGCAGCGACGTCGCCTGGGGCGAGTCGAATGCCGTCGTCTTCTGCAACTCGGTGCTGGGCGCGCGCACCAACCGCTATGGCGATTTCCTCGACATCGCCTGCGCGATTGCCGGGCGCGCCCCGGATTACGGCCTCCACCGCGCCGAGAACCGTGTCGCGGAGTTGCTGCTCGATGTCGGAGGGCTCTCGAAGGAGCTGCGCCGGTCGGATGTGTTCTATCCCGTGCTCGGCACCTTTCTTGGACGCGCTGCCGGGAGCACGGTCGTCGTCATCGAGGGGCTTCAGGATTGTACGACCGAGGACCGTCTAAAGGCGCTCGGTGCGGCTGCTGCCTCGGCCGGAGGCGTCGGCTTGTTTCATGTCGCCGGTGTCACGCCCGAAGCTCCCGATCTCGCCACGGCACTCGGGCACCGCCCCCCGAAACAGCGCATCGTGCTGACGCATCGGGAGGTGCAGGCGACCCTTGCGCGGCTCTCCACGGCAGGCGCCACCAACCGTATCGACGCCGTCGCGATCGGCTCGCCGCACCTTTCCCTGATGGAGATCAGTGAGCTGGAAAGCCTGCTTGGCGACCGCACGCTTGTCCGCCCGCTTTACGCCAATACCGGTCGCCACGTGCTCCAACCTCTGGAAGCGCAGGGGCGCCGCAAGCGCCTCGAAGCCGCCGGCGTCATCTTCGTCGTCGATACGTGCGTGGTGGTGACGCCGATCCTGCCCGAGATCGAAGGCGCGGTGCTGATGACGAACTCCGGCAAGTTCGCGCAATATGCACCGGGCAATACCGGCTACGCCGTGACCTACGGCTCGCTCTCCGAATGCGTCGAGAGCGCCGTCGCCGGTCGCCTCGTCAGGGAGCCCAGGACATGGTCTTGAAGGGCGAAATCCTGATCCCCGGAGGCAACGTGAAGGGCGAGTGCCTGGCGCTCAGCGCAGCAATCAGCTTCTGGGGCGGCGTCGATCCGCGCACGGGCATGATCATCGACGCGCGCCATCCCGAGCGAGACCGCAACATCGCTGGCACCGTGCTCGCCCTGCCCGGCACGATCGGTTCGTCCTCTGCCTCGGCCGTGCTGCTCGAACTCGTCCATGCCGGGAACGCGCCCGCGGCGATCCTGATGGATGCGCCCGATGCGATCCTGCTGCTCGGCCTCGTCGTCGCGCGTGAGATGGGTTGGCCGACGCCGCCGGCTCTGCGGCTGCCCGCATCGCAGCAAGCGGCGCTTGCAGGTAAGACGCTTCTGATCAGCAGCGACGGCAACATCGCGGTACAATAGGCCAGGGAGAGACAGGACGATGCCGATCGAGATCATCCGGGGCGAGCCCTTCAATATCCGCTTCGACGGGCCTGAGGACGCACCTGTCCTGATGCTCTCGAACTCACTCGGCACCGATCTGCACATGTGGGATCCGCAGATTCCCGAATGGACCAAGCAGTTCCGCGTCCTGCGCTACGACTCGCGCGGCCATGGCAAATCGACGGCGCCAGACCGGCCCTATTCGCTGGCCGAACTTGCCGGCGACGCGATCGGCATCACGGACCATTTCGGCCTGGACAAGGTGCACTGGTGCGGCGTGTCCATGGGCGGAATGGTCGGGCAATGGCTCGCAACCCATGCCCCCAGGCGGCTCCACCGCGTGGTGCTGGCCAACACCTCCGCCCGGATGGGACCGCCCGATCTCTGGAACGGCCGCATCCGCAATGTCCGCGCCAATGGCATGGGGCCGCTGGTGCAGCCGACGCTGGAACGCTGGTTCAGCCCGGGTTTCCGCGAGCGCGACGGAAAGACCGTGGAGGCCGTGAGTGCGATGCTCACCACCACGCCACCGCTCGGCTATGCGGGCTGCTGCGCCGCGATCCGCGACATGGATCAGCGCGAGGCGATCTCGGCAATCGTCCTGCCCGTGCTGGTGATTGTCGGCGCGCTCGACCCGGCCACACCGCCCGCCGTCGGCCAGCAGATCGCCGATTCCATCCACGGTGCAGAGCTTGTCACGCTCGATGCCGCCCATCTCTCCAATCTGGAGCAGCCCGAGGCCTTCGGCCGGGCTGTTCTCGACTTCCTGAACGCCTGAGGAGGCCGCCATGGACGACGCCACCCGCTATGCCAATGGCATGAAGACCCGCCGCGCCGTGCTTGGTGAGGCCTATGTCGACAAGGCCAGTGCCGGTGTCACCGAGTTCAACGGCGACTGGCAGGAGTTCATCACCCGAACCGCCTGGAACGACATCTGGAACCGGCCGGGGCTGATCAAGCGTGAGCGCTCGCTCATCGTGCTTTCGATTGCAGCCGCGCTCGGCTCCTGGGGCGAGTTCCGAATCCATGTCCGTGGCGCATTGAACAACGGATTGACGCGCGACGAGATCAAGGAAGTGCTGATGCAGACGGCGATCTATGCCGGCGTGCCAGCCGCCAATCACGCTTTCAAGGAAGCGGCCATCGTCTTCGCCGAGGTCGACGAGGAAGCCGGAGAGGTCTGACGGCCCTTTAGACCTCGGAGAAGCCGCGCCGCCGGTAGACCAGCCCGCTGCCCTGGCCCCGGCCGCCGATCGCCACGACCTCTCCGATCAGGATGCGGTGGGTCGCGACACGGTGCACCTCGATCAGCCTGCAGTCGAAGGCGACAAGCGAGCCGACGAGTGCCGGCGCTCCGGTCACGAGCGTCGTCCACTCGGCCGTCGCGAAACGGGCCTCGCCTTCGATGCCCCGACGCCGCGCAAAGATCTCGGCGAGATCCCCGTCATCGCCCGCCAGCGTGTTGATACAGAAAGTCCCGCTCGCCTCGATCGCGGCGAGCGTGCGGCTGATGCCGTCGACACAGACCAGCATGGTCGGCGGCGCGTCGGACACCGAGGCGACCGAGGTCGCAGTCAGGCCCGCGCGGCCCGTCGTGCCCCGCGTGGTGACGATATGCACGGCGCTCGTGACCTGCGCCATTGCCTGACGGAAGGCCGGCGCATCAGGAATGGCCGTCACATGGGGCACGGCCTGGAACGTCTTGGTCATCAGCCCGATCTGCAGGAGTGGAGGTCTTCGCCGGCTGATGTAGGGATTTTCCGGCGCGATGGCCAGCGCACAGCCGCAATGTCATGCCGTCATGGGCTCCACGGCCCTCGAAATAGATATATCAATGGCGCGCGCCCCTCAATTCTCAGTCGCGGCCGAGCGTCGCCAGCATGCCGGCGCGCAAGTGCTGCATCAGGGCATCGCTGGCTGCACTCGCCGCGGCAGGATCCTCCGTTGCCAGGGCCTGGGCGAAGGCGACATGATGCCCCGCCGCGGGCACCAGATCGTCCTCGCGCTCGAAATAGTACCAGGCGCGCCGGATCAGGGCCTGCAGCGGTTCGACGGCGCGTGTCGCATAGGGGCTGCGTGCGGCGGCGGCGACCGCCGCATCGAGCTCCTTGTCGAGCCGCATATAGGCGTTGGCATCGCCGGCCTCGGCTGCAGCGCGCATGGCGCGCGCCTTTTCGATGATGACGATGCGCTCGCGCGGACTCGCCCGCTTCGCCGCATCCGATGCGATCAGCCTCTCCAGCACCTCCCGCGCATCCAGAGCAGCCATGATGTCGATGGCGTTGATGCCGGTGACGACGACGCCCTTGCGCGGCAGGATGTCGACCAGCCCCTGCTGTGCGAGGCGGATCAGGGCCTCGCGAACCGGCGTGCGCCCGACCCCGACGAGATCGATCAACTGGGCTTCGGTCAGCACCGCGCCGGGCCTCAGGGAGAGCGTCACGATGGCCTCCTCAAGACGGCGATAGGCGGTCTCCGAGAGGCTCGTCGCAGCGCCGGGCGGAACACGCACATCCGTATCGAGAGGCAGCTGGGTTTCTTCGTTGGAACGCATGCTCATTTCGCTCCCGCGGGACGGAAGGCGAGGATTGACGCGACATCCAGCATTGATATATCACCATGACCGATACGGGCCGGCCGCAGCCGCAATGCAATCTGCAAGCGAAACGTCCTCATACGCAAGAAGCATTCTGCGATGACGAAATGCATCAGCGCCCTGCCTTCCGGACCACCAGGCTCACGCCCCACTGGCGAGCTCGACTTCGCCGAGATCGCCCCGCGCCGATCGCTTCGCGGCGCATATCGGCGTCGACGATCTCTCGCCAAATCTGGTTGCAGGGCCGAGACCGGAGCAATCCGTCGCTGGACCTATTCGCGGCTCGACGTCGCGGCGCGACTCGGCCAGAACATCAAGCTGGTCGAGGCGGCGGTGATCAACTCGCGTGATCGCCACATGTATCGCACGGGAGGGTGCGGAGCGCGCCTGCCTTGCGGCCGTCGTCAAGGCAGCGGAAGCCAAGTGGCTAGCCTGCCGAAACTCTGATCCATTCTCCGGGAGGTACCGTGGCCTTTACCTGCACGACACCCGCCGTTCCAACCGTCCAGCAGGACGACGAGACGATCCGCATCACCCGTTGGGACTTCGAGCCCGGTGCCGTGACCGGCTGGCACAGCCATGGCTGGCCCTATTTCGTCATCATGCTGTTCGACGGCACGCTGCGAATCCATGACGGGACGAAAGTCAGCGACGTTCCGCTGGCTCAGGGCCAGGCCTATATGCGCCCGGCCGGAATCCAGCATGACGTGATGAACGGCTCGGACCACCCGATCGCCTTTATCGAGATCGAGGGGAAGAAGCCGGGCGCCCTGAAGGAGCTCAGCCTTTCATGAAGATCGCGATCGTCGGAGCAGGCATTGTGGGCATCGCCACTGCGCATGCCCTGCTTGACGACGGTCACGAGGTTCTGATCATCGATAAGGAAGGGCCGGCCTTCGGCCCTTCACGCGGCAATGCCGGCTGGATCGCACACACGGACATCCTGCCGATTGCGAGCCCGAAGAACCTGCGGCAGGTGCCGAGATTCCTGGCCGATCCGCTTGGACCGCTCGCCATCCGCCCTGTCTATCTGCCAAAGCTCCTGCCCTGGCTCGTCCGCTTCATCCTGGCCGCGCGCCCAGCCGCCTATGAACGCTCGATCCAGGGCCTCGGCGCCCTGCAGCAACAGGCGTTGCCGGCCTGGCTGAAACTGGCCCAGACCACGCATCTCAGCCGCCACATTCATCGCAATGGCGGTCTCTACGCCTTCACCGACAACGCCGCCTTCGCGGAAGCTCGGCGTATTGCGCAGCGGCAGGCCGAATTTGGCATCAAGGTCGAGATGATCGGCCCTGACGTGCTTCGCCAATTCGAACCCGCCCTGAAGGACCGCTTCGTCGGAGCAGCGTTCCACCCCGAGACCGCCCATATCAGCGACCCGCTCGAACTGTCGCTCGCCCTTTTCGAGGCGGCGCTGGCGCGCGGCGCCCAATTCGAGAAGGCCGAGGTCATCAACCTCTCAATGGCCGCGCGCCCTGCCCTGATCGGCCGCGACGGCTGGCAGCGCGTGGTCGACCGCGCCGTGATCGCCGCAGGAGCCTGGTCGGGGCCGCTCGCTGCCGCTCTCGGAAACGCTGTGCCGCTCGAGACCGAGCGCGGCTACAATGTCAGCTTCCCCGGCAGCACGGGGCTGACATCCCGGCCCATCGGTTTCGAAGGGCATGGCTTCGTCATGACCCCGCTCGACAGCGGCTTGCGCATTGGCGGCGCGGTCGAGTTCGGTGGCCTCGATGCACCACCCAATCACGCGCGGACGCGGGCGCTCTATGATAAGGCCGCCAACCTCGTCGACGGCTTGCCTGCCTTCGGCAGTGGCCGTCTCTGGATGGGTTTCCGGCCGTCATTGCCGGATTCCCTACCGGTGATCGGCAAGGCAGCGCGCAACCCAAGCGTCGTGCTCGCCTTCGGACACGGCCATTACGGCATGACGCAATCTGCGGTGACCGGCGGCCTCGTCGCCGATCTGATCGCCGGTCGCCCGTCGGCGATTGATCTCGGCCATTTCAGCCCGAACCGGTTCTGAGGGGCGGCATGGCTGATCCCGACCTGATCATCCATATCAATGGTTGGCCGGGCTGCGGGAAACTGACCATCGGCCGCGAGCTGGCGAAGCGGCTGGGCGCGCCCCTCACATCCCCCGACGCACGACCATGCCGCCAAGGGCGGCAGTGCCAGGACGTTATTATACCTTCGATCGAGGGCTGGCCCCGGATGATCGACGACAGCACGATCGTCACCGACGATCGCGCCCCGCAGACCCGCGGCTGCAAGGTGACCGATCGCACCCGGCAGTCCCCGCCAACACCCTTTTTACTTGCACGAAGGAGGATGCCGCACCGCACAATAGACAATCATCTTGCGCCAAATTGGCGCTGCACTGCACAGAATTCTGCCTGTTTCGAGAGCAAGCGGTCCGAGATTGCTTTTGACAGAAATATGGCATGGGTGGATTGTCGCAGGCGCAAGCCATTGGTAGCTCTGCATAGCAATCGCATCCCGCATGCGTCGGCGTCATGCCGGCGAAGAGAACGGGAGCTGGTTCGAGGGGTTAGACGTCGTCAATGGAAGTATTCCTCCAGCAGCTCATCAACGGGCTGACCCTGGGGTCGATCTACGGCCTCATCGCCATCGGCTACACGATGGTCTTCGGAATCATCGGCATGGTGAACTTCGCCCATGGCGACGTTTTCATGCTCTCCGCGTTCATCGCGCTGATCTTCTTCATGCTGATCGCCTCCTGGTTCGGCGCCGGCCTCATCGTCCTGGCATTGATCTTCGTGCTGGTGCTGGCGATGTTCTTCACGTCGCTGTGGAACTGGACGATCGAGCGTGTTGCCTACCGGCCGCTGCGCGGTTCCTTCCGACTGGCCCCACTGATTTCGGCCATCGGCATGTCGATCTTCCTGACGAATTTCGTCCAGGTCGTGCAGGGCCCGCGCAACAAGTCGATCCCGCCAATGCTGAACAAGTCGATCACGCTGATCGACAGCGCGACCTACACGGTCCAGATCTCCTACAAGCAGATCGTCATCATCCTCACCACCGCGATCCTGCTCGCCGCCTTCTGGTTCATCGTGCAGAAGACCTCTCTGGGTCGCGCCCAGCGCGCCTGCGAACAGGACCGCAAGATGGCCGGCCTGCTCGGCATCGACGTCGACCGCACCATCTCCATCACCTTCGTGATGGGCGCAGCGCTCGCCGCCGTCGCCGGCGTGATGTACCTCGTGCTCTACGGCGTCGTGAACTTCGCCGACGGCTTCACGCCAGGCGTGAAGGCCTTCACCGCGGCGGTTCTGGGTGGCATCGGTTCCCTCCCCGGCGCCGTGATCGGCGGATTGCTGATCGGCCTGATCGAAGTGTTCTGGTCCGCCTATTTCACCATCGACTACAAGGACGTCGCCGCCTTCTGCATCCTTGCGGTGGTGCTCGTCTTCATGCCGTCCGGCATCCTCGGTCGTCCCGAAGTCGAGAAGGTCTGACGCATGGCTCCCGTCACACAGTTACCGGCCGCACGCCAACTCGACATGATGAAGGCGCTGAAGGAAGCCGCCTTCGCCGCCGTCGTCACCTTCGGCCTGTGCATCCCCATCATCGCCTGGGGCACTCGCCAGAACCTCGACAACGTCCTCGTCCTCGATCCACGTTGGGACGCCGTCGCCTGGGCTGTTGCGATCATCTTCGTCGGCCGCTTCCTGATGGCGTTGCGCCAGCAGAAGCGCGGCGAAGGCAAATCGGTGGTGCGGCTGCTGCCGCATGGCACGATCGGCTTCTTCCAGCGCCATTCGCGCCTGTTCTCGCTGGCCGGGCTCGGCTTTCTCGTCACTTTCCCGATCATTGCCATCACGCTGGCGGGCTGGGGCGGCGCGCTGAAGTGGATCGACAATTTTGGCGTCCAGATCCTGATCTACGTCATGCTCGGCTGGGGGCTGAACATCGTTGTCGGCCTCGCCGGCCTGCTCGATCTCGGATATGTCGCCTTCTACGCCGTCGGTGCCTATTCCTATGCGCTGCTCGCCAAGAATTTCGGCCTGTCCTTCTGGATCCTGCTGCCGATGTCCGGGATCCTCGCCGCCTTCTGGGGCATGCTGCTCGGCTTCCCCGTGCTCAGGTTGCGCGGCGACTATCTCGCTATCGTCACCCTCGCCTTCGGCGAGATCATTCGCCTCATCCTGATCAACTGGGTCGAGTTCTCGAACGGCTATGCCGGCATCTCGGGCATTCCGCGCCCGACCTTCTTCGGCATTCCGTTCACGGCGGCCGATGACGGCTTTGCCGCAGTGTTCGGGCTCGAATTCTCGCCGCTCTATCGCACCATCTTCCTCTACTACGTCATCCTTGGACTGGCCCTGCTCACAGCGTTCGTCACGCTCAGGCTGCGTCGCCTGCCGGTCGGACGCGCCTGGGAGGCGCTACGAGAGGACGAGATCGCCTGCCGCTCTCTCGGCATCAACACCACCAACACCAAGCTGACGGCCTTTTCGCTCGGTGCAATGTTCGGTGGCTTCGCTGGCTCATTCTTTGCTGCACGCCAGGGCTTCATCTCGCCTGAGTCTTTCGTCTTCATGGAATCGGCGATCATTCTCGCCATCGTCGTGCTCGGCGGCATGGGCTCGCTCTGGGGCGTCGCCATCGCGGCCAGCGTGATGATCGGCGGCACCGAACTCCTGCGCGAACTCGATTGGCTGAAGCAGATCTTCGGCCCCGATTTCGATCCGACCAAATACCGGATGCTGATCTTCGGCTTCGCCATGGTCGTAATCATGATCTGGAAGCCACGCGGACTGATATCGACACGCGAGCCGACAGCCTTTCTCAAGGAGAAGAAGGCGATCTCGGCCGATATGGTCCAGGAAGGCCACGGCTGATGACAACCCCTCCTCTGCTTCAGGTCGAACATCTGACGATGCGCTTCGGCGGCCTCACCGCCGTCAACGATCTTTCCTTCGAGGCACGCAAGGGCGACATCACCGCCCTGATCGGCCCCAACGGAGCCGGCAAGACCACCGTCTTCAACTGCATCACGGGCTTCTACAAACCGACCGAAGGCATGATCACGCTGACCCAGGACAGCGGCGCGAGCTTCCTGCTCGAGCGCATGCCCGACTTCCGGATTTCCTGGAAGGCCAAGGTCGCCCGCACCTTCCAGAACATTCGCCTGTTCGGCGGCATGACCGTGCTGGAGAATCTGCTTATCGCGCAGCACAACCCGCTGATGATCGCGTCGGGCTTCACCTTCCTCGGCGTGCTCGGCATCGGCGGCTACAAGGCGCGCGAGAAGGAAGCGATCGAGAAGGCCAAGTTCTGGCTGGAGAAGATCAACCTGATCGATCGCGCCGACGATCCGGCCGCCGACCTGCCCTATGGCGATCAGCGCCGCCTCGAGATCGCGCGCGCCATGTGCACCGACCCCGTGCTGCTCTGCCTGGACGAACCCGCGGCGGGCTTGAACCCGCGCGAGAGCCACGATCTCAACACGCTTCTGCTCTCGATCCGCAAGGATATCGGCACGGCCCTGCTGCTGATCGAGCATGACATGTCGGTGGTGATGCAGATTTCCGATCACGTCGTGGTGCTCGACTATGGCACCAAGATCTCCGACGGCACCCCGGCCGAGGTGCAGGCCGATCCGCGCGTGATCGCAGCCTATCTCGGCGTCGACGACGAGGAAGTCGCCAAAGTGGAAGCAGAGGTCGGACTGTGATGACGGACGCCGCGCCTCTGCTCTCCGTTCGCGGGGTCAAGACCTATTACGGCAAGATCATCGCTCTGAAGGGCGTCGATGTCGACGTGCATGAGGGTGAGATCGTGACGATGATCGGCGCCAACGGCGCCGGCAAATCGACGCTGATGATGACGATCTTCGGCAATCCGCAGGCCCGTGAAGGCACGGTGACCTATGAGGGCCGGGACATCACCAGGCTGCCGAGCCACGAGATCGCCCGGCTCGGCATCGCCCAATCGCCGGAAGGGCGCCGCATCTTCCCGCGCATGACCGTGTTCGAGAACCTGCAGATGGGCGCCGCGGTACGCGACCTCGCCCATTTCGAAGAGGATCTCGAAAAGATCTGCGAGCTCTTTCCGCGCATTCGCGAGCGCCTGCAGCAGCGCGGCGGCACACTTTCGGGCGGCGAGCAGCAGATGGTGGCGATCGCGCGCGCGCTCATGGCGCGGCCGAAGCTGCTGCTGCTCGACGAGCCGTCGCTCGGGCTGGCGCCACTGATCGTCAAGCAGATCTTCGAGGCGATCCGCGAACTCAACCGCACGCAGGGGCTGACCGTGTTCCTGGTCGAGCAGAACGCCTTCCACGCCCTGAAGCTCGCCCATCGCGGCTACGTCATGGTCAACGGCGTCATCACCATGAGCGGCACCGGCCAGGAATTGCTGGCGAACCCGCAAGTCCGGGCCGCCTATCTCGAAGGCGGGCGGCACTAGAGCCGCATGACACATCGAGGTTCAGGGCGACATGCGGTCGACATCAGGCTCAGAATCCTAGGAGCACAACGATGCAAGGCATAATCTACGAGGAGCCGACCATCTGGCTGTTCCTGCTGGTCACCGTCGTCATGGGCGGCTGGGCGGCCTGGATGACCGGGCGGGCGGTGGCGATGACCTGGCGGCCGGCATTCCAACTGGTGCTCTATATTCTCGTGCTGGGCCTCTTCGTCCGCTTCATCCATTTTGCCCTGTTCCAGGCCACTCTGCTGACCCTGCACTATTATATCATCGACACGATCGTGCTGATGGCCTTCGGCTTTGCCGGCTGGCGCTACAACCGCGCCCGGCAGATGACGACGCAATATCGCTGGCTCTATGAGCGCACCGGACCCTTCGGCTGGAAGCCCCGGGAAGGCGGCTAACCCCCTCTGAAAGAGCGAAAAACCACACCGAGCTTGCCGCGTGACAGACCGTCGAAAAAGCGCAAGACTGCATTTCACGGTGGCACCACGCGCCGAGACGGGCCGAAACTTTGGCCCGTTCATAGTGACAATACAGGGGAGTCTCATCTCATGAAGAAACTGCTGTTGGGCGGTATCGCGCTCGGCGCGGTCCTCGCCTTCTCCGGCGTGGCCAATGCTCAGATCAAGCTCGGCGTCGGCGGCCCGATCACCGGCCCGAACGCAGCCTTTGGCGCACAGCTCAAGAACGGCGTCGAACAGGCGGTGGAGGATATCAATGCGGCCGGCGGCGTGCTCGGCCAGAAGATCACCGTCTCGGTCGGCGACGACGTCTCCGATCCGAAGCAAGGCGTCTCCGTCGCCAACAAGTTCGTCGGCGACGGCGTCAAGTGGGTGGTCGGTCACTTCAACTCCGGCGTCACGATGCCGGCATCCGAAGTCTACGCCGAGAACGGCATCCTGATGATCAGCCCCTCGGCCACCAACCCGAAGGTCACCGAGCGCGGTCTCTGGAACACCTTCCGGACCTGCGGTCGCGACGACCAGCAGGGCAGCGTCGCCGCCGCCTATCTTCTGAAGAACTTCAAGGACAAGAAGATCGCCGTCGTCCACGACAAGACGACCTATGGCCAGGGCCTCGCAGACGAGACCAAGAAGGGCATCAATGCCGGCGGCGTCAAGGAAGTGCTCTATGAAGGCGTGAATGCGGGCGAGAAGGACTTCTCGGCCCTCGTCTCCAAGATCAAGGCAGCCGGTGCCGACTACCTCTACTGGGGTGGCCTGCACACCGAAGGCGGTCTGATCGTGCGCCAGATGCGCGACCAGGGCCTGAAGACCGTGCTGGTCTCCGGCGACGGCATCACAACCGACGAGTTCGCCACGATCGGCGGTCCCGGCGTTGAAGGCACGCTGATGACCTTCCCGCCGGACCCGCAGAAGCGTCCCGAGGCTGCTGCCGTCCTCAAGAAGTTCGAGGCGCGCAAGTTCAAGCCGGAAGCCTATACGCTGTACAGCTACGCCGCCGTGCAGATCATGGCCGAAGGCGCCAAGCGCGCGAACTCGACCGACCCGAAGAAGATAGCCGCCGCGCTCCATGGTGGGGAGGCCGTGAAGACCGTGATCGGCGACATCTCCTTCGACAAGAAGGGCGACATCACCCGTCCGGACTACACCGTCTACACCTGGAAGAAGGGCGCCGACGGCAAGATAACCTACGTCGAGAATTGATCTCGGCTGCTAATCGATCCTGATCCGACCAGCCCGTCCCGGAGCGATCCGGGGCGGGTTTCGTTTGGCGGGCAGTTCTACAGTGTCTTGAGGAAGGTTGCGAAGCGCAGCAGACCGTCCGGCCAGGGACCATGCCCGGATTCTGAATTGAGATGGCCGCCATCGCCGGCATCGACGAACTCGGCGCCCCAGGCCTCGGCCAGCGCCCTTGCTTCATCCTGCGCGCAGTAGGGATCGGTCGTGCTGGAGATGAGGATGGCGGGGAATGGCAGTTTCTCGCGCCGATGCGCGATGAAGTCGTGCGCCATACCGGGGATCGCCTGCTTCGCGCGCTCGGAGGCCGGCGCAACCAGGAAAGCTCCCGCGACTTCGCCGGGCTTCAGATGCTCTGCCGCATGCGCCACCGCGCTGACGCCGGCGGAATGGGCAACCAGAACCACCGGCCGCTTGGCTTCACGGACCGCGGCGACGATCCGGTTTGCCCAGGCGTCCCGGGCAGGTTTGTACCAATCGTCCTGCTCGATGCGCCGGGCGGTAGTGAGCTTGGCCTCCCAGCGGCTCTGCCAATGGTCCGCGCCGGAGCCGGACCAGCCAGGAATGATGAGGATGTCGGCGTCGGACGAGCGCATTGCAATCAATCGGGTTTCAGGACGAGGCCACGCGACAGGGCATGAGCCCAGTCGCGTCGGCCCCGGGACAGGGCAAGGTCAGCCGCAGCGGACCAGTCGTAACGTAGGGCGTGAAACGAAAAGCGCCAGCCCGCGCGGCAGCGCTCGGCAATGCCGTAGCGCGCATGCGGGCTTTCCGCCTGCATGACATGCGGAAAGGGTTTGTCATCGTCATAGGCCGGCAATCCGACGCTGCCGGGATTGAACAGGCTACGCCCGTCGGAGAGTTCCATCGCCCGTGGGATATGCGAATGGCCGCAGAGGATCAGCGTCGCATCGACATCTGCAAGGCTCGCCCGAACCTCTTCATCGGAACGAAGCGCGTGGCCATGTGGCGTTGGCCGCTCGGCCAGGTAGACGTCATCGGCGCTCGGGGTGGCATGGAACAGCGCCACATCCTCCGCGGCACGCGCCATGAACGGCAATGAGCGCAGCCAAGCGAAATGCCGCTCATCCAGTTGCTCGGCCGCGGCCCGATCCGAAAGGCCGAGAGCCTCGCGGGGCCTCTCGGCCAGATAGCGATCATGATTGCCGCGCACCGTCAGCCAGTTCCGCGCCATCAGGAAATCGGCTGTCTCGCGCGCCTGCAGCGGCCCGGACAGGCAATCGCCGAGATTGACAACGATATCGGGCCGGGTGCGCTCCAGATCCTCGGCGACCGCCTCGAGCGCAGCGAGATTGCCATGGATATCGGCGAGGACAGCAATCCGCATGGGTTCAGGCTACCCGAAGACGCGCGCGAAGATCGTGTCGACATGCTTGAAGTGATAGCCCTCGTCGAACATCGCCTCGAGCTCGGCAGCCGAGAGCTTCGCCGTCACGTCCTTGTCGGCCTTGAGATTGGTGAGAAAATCCTCGCCATGTTCCCAGGTGCGCATCGCGTTGCGTTGGACCAGCGAATAGCTCTCCTCGCGGCTGGCGCCGGCCTGCGTCAAGGCGAGCAGGACGCGCTGCGAATTATGCAGGCCGCCGAGCCGGTCGAGATTCTTGCGCATGTTCTGCGGGTAGACCAGCAGCTTGTCGACGACGCCTGTAAGCCGCGCGAGCGCGAAATCGAGCGTGACCGTGGCATCGGGGCCGATCATGCGCTCGACCGAGGAATGCGAGATATCACGCTCGTGCCAGAGCGCGACATTCTCAAGCGCCGGCGTCACCATGCCGCGAACGAGGCGCGAAAGGCCGGTCAGGTTCTCGGTCAGCACAGGATTGCGCTTGTGCGGCATCGCCGAAGAGCCCTTCTGGCCCGGCGAAAAGAACTCCTCCGCCTCATAGACCTCGGTGCGCTGGAGATGACGGATCTCGGTCGCCAGGCGCTCGACGCAGGAGGCAACGACGCCAAGCGTCGCAAAATACATGGCGTGACGGTCGCGCGGAATCACCTGTGTCGAGACCGGCTCGACGGCGAGGCCCATCTTCTCGGCGACATGGGCTTCGACCTGCGGATCGATATTGGCGAAGGTGCCGACCGCGCCGGAAATGGCGCAGGTCGCGATCTCGGAGCGGGCCGCGACCAGACGGTCCCGGCAGCGGCTGAACTCGGCATAGGCCTGCGCCAGCTTGAGGCCGAAGGTCACCGGTTCGGCATGGATGCCGTGCGAGCGGCCGATCGTCGGCGTGAATTTGTGTTCGAACGCGCGGCGCTTGATCGCGGCCAGCAGCGCGTCGACATCGGCGATCAGGATATCGGTGGCGCGTGCGAGTTGCACCGACAGCGTGGTATCGAGAATGTCCGACGAGGTCATGCCCTGGTGCACGAAACGCGCCTCGGGGCCAACGATCTCGGCCAGATGCGTCAGGAAGGCGATGACGTCATGCTTGGTGACGCGCTCGATCTCGTCGATGCGGGCGACATCGAAGACCGCGTCCCTGGCCTTGGCCCAGATCGTCGCCGCGGCCTCCTTCGGCACGACGCCGAGCTCGGCCAGCTTGTCGGTGGCATGCGCCTCGATCTCGAACCAGATCCGGAACCTCGTCTGCGGCTCCCAGATGGCGACCATCTCGGGACGGGAATAGCGCGGGATCATGGTTGGCCTTTCAGGACAGCGCGCGACGTGATTCCGGACAAGCGGCGAAGCCACGCCGATCCAGACACCATCGCAGAGCAAGGCGCACTGCAATGGGCTCCGGAGCTTCGCTTCGCTGCGCCCGGAATGACGGCGCAGTTACAAATTCAAACCCAGTCGCCGCGGGCGGCTTCCGCCGCCTGGCGGATCGCGGCGATATTGCCGGCATAGGCCGATGGCCCGCCCTTGAACACTGCCGAGCCGGCAACGAGCACGTTGGCGCCGGCTTTCGTGGCCAATGGTGCCGTTTCCGGCGTGGCGCCGCCATCGATCTCGAGTGCGATCGGACGCTCGCCGATCATGGCGCACACCCGCGCGATCTTCTCGACCACGGAATGGATGAAGCTCTGGCCGCCAAAGCCCGGATTGACGGTCATCAGCAGGATCAGGTCGACATCGTTTAGGAGCGGCTCGATGGCGCTTTCCGGCGTGCCGGGATTGAGCACGATGCCGGCCTGCTTGCCTTGCGCCTTGATGGCCTGCAGCGTCCGATGCGCGTGCGGGCCGGCCTCGACATGGAATGAGATCAGGTCAGCGCCCGCCTTGGCGAAGGCTTCGACATAGGGGTCGACCGGCGCGATCATCAGATGCACGTCGAAGAACTTTTTGGTGTGCGGACGGATCGCCTTCAGCACATCGGGACCGAAGGTGATGTTAGGCACGAAATGCCCGTCCATCACATCGCAATGGATCCAGTCGGCGCCCGCTGCATCGATCGCGCGAACCTCCTCCCCGAGCTTCGAGAAATCGGCGGAGAGGATGGAAGGGGCGATGCGCATGGGGCTGGTCATGCGCGAAGCGTTTAGCGCCCGCAGGCCAGCGCTGCAATCAAAACCGGGAGCTTTCAGCGGCGTTTGACGGGGTAGGACAGTCGCCGGTCCGCTTCCTCGACCTCCTCCACCGCCGTCGCGAAGGCCGGCCGGCTGCCCAACCGGCTGAACCAGGCTGAGAGGTCGGGATAGCGTGCAAGCGCCGGGCCGCCGAGGCGCACGGCCCAGAACACGCTCATGAACATGCCGATATCGGCCACCGAGAGGGCCTCGCCGAAATAGTCGCGACCCGCCAGCCTCTCGTTGAGCCCGCAATAGCGCTGCTCGAGCTCGGCCTCGGCGATCAGCGCATCCGTCTCCTGTGCTGCGCGCTTGTTGCGATCCGTCGTCGGCGGCTCGTTGCGGTGCATCAGCGGCCGCAGCGCGGCGAACAGGATCTCGTCGGCGAAAAGCTCGTCCAACCGCGCGCGCGCTCTGGCCGCTGGATTGCGGGGAAGGAGCGGTGGCAGGGGATAGGCCTCGTCGAGATATTCGAGAATGATGGTGGAATCGTAGAGGACGAGCCCCTCGTCATTGATCACCGGCACCTGCCGCTTCGGGTTGAGCGCCAGCACTTCGGGGTGGCGCGGATCGTAGCCAGTAACCTGGTTGAACGGCACCATGATACGCTCGAAGGCGAGGCCCTTCTCCCGCAGCGCGATCTCGACCTTGCGGGAGAACAGGCTCAGAGGCCCGGAATAGAGAGTGATCATGGCATCGCTCCTGGATTGCTGGAGCGATCGTCTCAGGCCGGATCGTCAACCCGCGTCAGCAGGCGTTTCAGCGCGCTTGATCTTCCCGGCGATGCCGCGCAGCAGCCAGGGCAGCAGATAGATCGGGAACTGCGCCAGTGCAAAATACAGGAAAGTCGTCTGCGGCACGCCGGCCCCAAGCGCAGCAACCAGCAACCCCATGTTCCGTTGACCGGTGCCATAGCCGATCATGAAGCGTTCCGAGCGTTTGAACATCCGCAAGGCGAGTGTCGTGAGCAGAAGGCCGGCGGCGGAAACCGAAAAGGCGATGGCCAGGAACAGCATGACCTGTCCGGGATTGGCCATGGCTGTCCGCGTCACGCCATCCATCGCCGCAATGGCAAAGATGAAATACATCAGCACGCCAAAGCCATCGAGATTGGCCTTCATCGCTCGGATCCGGGCTGCGCCGAGCCAGTGCCGCAGGATCGCCGCCACCACCATGCCGCCGCCGACGAACAGCACGAGACGGAGCGTCAGCGCCCAGCGATCCAGCGGCACGGCAGCCCCCGCCAGCAGCTCCACCACCACCGGGGCCACCAGCGGACTGAGCACCGTGGTCACCACCACGCCCGCGATGATCAGCGAAGGCTCGAAGCCGTAGAGGATCGCGACCGCCGGCGAAGACATGATCGGCGGTGCCGCGCCCATGATGGCAAGCCCGAGGATCAGGCCGGGATCGAGTGCCGCGCGACCGACGAGCAGGAACGCAGCGCCGATCAGCACCGCCGGGCCGAGAATGAGCCACAGGCAGGTGACGATCAGCTTGCCGGGACGGCGGATCAGCCCGGCTATGATGCTGAAATCGGCGCGCAGGAAGACGACCGTGGTGAAACAGAAGATAGTGACCGGCAGCAGCGGCCGCGCCGCCGCCGAGAACTGCGGCAGTGCCAGCCCCAGAAAGATCGAAAGTGCGAAGCCCTGCGTGCCGTAGCGGCCAAGAAGGGCAAGGCCTGCAGCGAGGAAGGCGGCGAAACGCGAGAGCATGAAGGCCTGAATCGGTGCGACAACTGCGCCACACTGGCCGATCCCGGCGCCGGCGTCACCCGCCGTTCGGGAAGACCGGTTCTGCGTGGCGCAGAATCTTGCGCGGAAGAGAACAGTTTGTAAGCGCAGCGCGCGATCCGCACCTGGTTGGCGCAAAACTTGCGAAACTTTCGCCGTTCGACCGCAAATATACACCATGCCGCTGACATCGCGGCGCAGAGCGGTATTTTGAGCGAGGCAACAGGGCTGACAGGAGCGTAAAAATGCGGACCGATACGATTGTTCTCGGCGCGGGGATCGTCGGCATCTCGGTGGCGCTGCACCTGCAGAAGGCCGGCCGTTCCGTGTTGCTGGTCGACCGGCGCGGACCAGGCGAGGAAACCAGCTATGGCAATGCCGGACTGATCCAGCGCGAAGGCGTTTATCCCTACGGCTTCCCGCATGATTTCGGCGCCTTGTTCCGCTACGCGATGAACAACACCATCGACGCGTCCTATCATTGGAACGCGATTCCCAAGCTCGCGCCCTTCCTGCTGTCCTACTGGCTGCATTCGCGCCCCTCCAAGCACGAGGCGATCGCTCACCAATACGCCACCCTGATCGAGCATTGCGTCACCGAGCATGACGCGCTCGCGACCGAAGCCGGGGCGACGCATCTGCTGCGCCGCAAGGGCTGGATGAAGGTTTTCCGCTCTGCGGCCGAGCAGGATGCAAGGCTGGCCGAGGCGACCAAGTGGAACAAGGAATTCGGGCTGAACTACCGCCCGCTCGATGTCGCGACGCTGCGAGCCGAGGAGCCCCATCTCGACCAGAGCCTCATCGGCGGCCTGCACTGGACCGACCCAGTCACGGTGATCGACCCGCTTGGCCTGTCGAAGGCGTATGTCGCTCTGTTCGAAAAGCTCGGCGGACAACTTGCGCAGGGCGATGCCGGCACGCTCGCGCAGGACGGCCAGGGTTGGAGCATCGCGCTCGCCGACGGCACCCGCGCCAGCGCGCATGACGCCGTGATCGCGCTCGGCCCCTGGGCCGATGTCCTGACCAACCGGCTCGGCTATCACCTGCCGCTCGCGGTCAAGCGCGGGTACCACATGCACTACAAGCCGCTCGGCAACGCCGTGCTGAACCACCCTGTCCTCGACACCGAGCGCGGCTACTTCCTGGCTCCGATGGTGAAGGGCATTCGGTTGACCACGGGCGCCGAGTTCGCGCTGCGCGACTCGCCAAAGACGCCGGTTCAGCTCGCTCGCGCAGAACCGATCGCCAAGACGCTGTTCCCGCTCGGCGAGCGGGTCGATGCCGAGCCCTGGCTCGGCAACCGCCCCTGCACGCCTGATATGATGCCGATCATCGGCCCGGCGCCGAAGCACCGCAATCTCTGGTTCTCGTTCGGCCATGCCCATCACGGGCTGACGCTGGCCGCAGTGACCGGGCGCATGGTTGCCGAGATGGTGACCGGCGAGAAGGTCTTCGTCGATCCTGCCCCGTTTGCACCGGCCCGTTTCACCTGAGGCGGAGATGCCGTCATTTCCGGGGGCGCTTGCCGCCGCCGGGAAGGATGCTTCGCAAGGAGACCGGGTCAGGCTCGGGCCTGACGCCGCACGCACCAGACAGCGAGCCGGCATGCGTCATCGCCCCTCGCCTCGCCTGCAAAGCCCTGCCACGATCCCCACCGTTTCGAATCCCCTCCAAGGTGCGCCATGGCCCTCGCCAAAACTCCAGTCCAGGACAATGCCTATGCCGCGGCGCTCGCTCTGCTCGAGCGCGCTCCGCTGATCGACGGCCATAACGACCTGCCCTATGTGATCCGGCTCGATGCCAAGGCGAAGGGCGATGTCGCGGCCTATGACCTGACCAAGGTCCATCCCGAGACCGACACCGACATTCCGCGCATGCAGGCGGGCAAGCTCGCGGGCCAGTTCTTCGCAGCCTATGTCCCGCCGAACCACCCGAAGCCCGCCGGCTTCGCGCTGGCCCAGATCGCGCTGATGCAGAATGTGCTGGCGAAGCATCCGAAGGTCTTCCGCCCGGGCCTCTCCGCCGCCGATGTCGAGGCTGCGAAGGCCGAGGGCAGGATCGCGCTGTTCATGACGATCGAGAACGGCTCGGCGATCGACAACGAGCTCGACGCCCTCGATGCCTATTCAGCCCTTGGCGTGCGCCTGATGACGCTCTGCCATAACGGCACGCATGACTGGTGCGATTCGGCGACCGATGCCCCGCGCCATAACGGCCTCTCCGCCTTCGGCAAGGACGTGGTCCGGCGCATGAACAGGCTCGGCATGATCGTCGACCTCGCCCATGTCTCGCCGAAGGTGATGCATGATGCGCTCGACGTCAGCAATGCGCCGCTCGTCTGGTCCCATTCGAACGCGTTCACGCTCTGCGACCACCCCCGCAACGTGCCTGACGATGTGCTCGACCGCGTCGCCGGGAACAACGGCATCGTCATGGCGACCTTCGTGCCTGACTTCATCAGCCAGGCCTCGCGCGACTGGCACCGTCCCGCCAAGGACCAGTACGGCAAGACACCGGACGGCATGGACTACAAGAAGGCCGAGGCAGAGATGGTCGCCAAATCCGGCCCGCGCCCGACGGCGACGCTGGCGCAGTATTGCGACCATCTCGACTATCTCGCCAAGCGCATCGGCTACGACCATATCGGCATTGGCTCCGACTTCTTCGGCGGCACCGCGCCGGAAGGACTGGAGGACAACTCGACCTTCCCGGCCCTGATCGCCGAATTGATTCGCCGTGGCTGGTCGGAAGAGAACCTAGAGAAGCTCGCGGGCGGCAACATGCTGCGCGTGATGCGTGCTGTGGAGGCGGCGGCGGAGCGCTGAGGCGCTCCCCTGCCGTTTCGGGGTCCCGGCGGGGCCCGAAAGGACCAAAATAGGGCGCCGGCCATGCAGTTCAGGCCGCAGGAATACTTGCGCGGCTCATGGCCGGACCCCGCCTCCAAAGGTCTCGTACAGAAAACAAACGCGTGCCGATCGATCAATTTCAGCTTTCTTAACGCCGAAATGCCACGGAGCTGCGCAGCTCCAGCTGTTGCGAGCGCTTCGAGGGCCGATCAGCATGACGTTAGGTAATATTCGTATCAGCATCAAGATCGCAGCTGCGATGCTGATTGTCGGGTTGATTGGCGTGGCCGCGACGATTCTTGGCAGCGTGCAGTTGAGCAAAGTCGACAGCACTTATTCCGAGTTGATCAATTCGCGCAGCAAGGCGACGCTTGCCACTGCCCGTTCGGCGCGCGCCGCAAATGATATTCTGGCTCAGGCCTACAAGGTCATTGCCTATCCTCGCGAGACGGATGGTGCGCGCAATGCCCAGAGCCAGTTGCAGCGCTCCTATGGTCAGGCGCTCGAACTGCTGAAGGAGGGACAGTCCCACCTTCCGGAGCGGGCCGCCGAATACGATGCCCTGACCAAGCAGGTCACCGACATCAAGGTGGGCGTCGATCGCGCGCTCTATTACGGCGCCAATGACGAAAACGAACGGGCGTTGGCCGTGATGGACGAACTCGACGGCAAGCTCACCGCGGTCGTCCGCAACATCACCGATTTCAACAACATGCTCGGAAAGGATACCGAGACGACCAGCGCAAGGTTGAGCTCGGAGACTAAGCGCACCATCGCCATTGTCATCGGCGGCAGCCTGCTTGGCCTGTTGATTGGCCTGGGTGGTGCGATGTGGATGTCGGCGAAGAGCATCACCGGCCCCTTGGCCCGGTTGAAGGGCACGATGGAGCGGCTCGCCGCCAGCGATTTCGATGCCGAGATCGAGGGCCAGACGCGTCGCGATGAAGTCGGCGAAATGGCCCGGGCCGTGCTGATTTTTAAAGAAAACGGCCTCGAGATGCGCCGGCTCGAAGCTCAGACCACCGAGCAGGAACGCCTGACCGATGCAGAGCGTCGCCGCAACGAGGCAGAGCGCCAGCGCGTCGAGGCCGAGCGGGCGATGCTCGCTCGGGAACAGCAGCATGTCGTCGGGCTGCTCGCCGCTGGCCTGGAAATGCTCGCTCAGGGCGATCTGACCTACCGCATCGACGACAATATCGCAGCCGACTATCTCAAGCTCCGCGACGACTTCAACCGCGCGGTGAACCGCCTCTCCGAGACCGTCGCGACGATCCAGACGACCTCGGTCGACGTCGCTAATGCCGCACGCGAGATCAATATGGGCGCCGACGACCTCTCGAAGCGCACCGAGGAGCAGGCCTCCTCGCTCGAGGAAACCGCCGCGACGACGGAAGAGCTCGCCGCATCCGTCAAGGCATCGGCCTTGTCGTCCCGCCAGGCCGTTCTGCTGGCCAACGAGGCGACCGAAGTTGCAGAAAAGGGCGGTGCGATCGTCACCGATGCCGTCGCCGCGATGGCGCGGATCGAGCAGGCCTCGCGCAAGATCTCGGATATCACGTCGGTGATCGACGAGATCGCCTTCCAGACGAACCTGCTTGCGCTCAACGCAGCCGTCGAGGCAGCCCGCGCCGGCGATGCCGGCAAGGGCTTTGCGGTGGTCGCCTCGGAGGTCCGCAGCCTGGCCCAGCGCTCCTCGGAAGCGGCGAAGGACATCACCTCGCTGATCAGCGAATCGGGTGTCGAGGTCGCACAAGGTGTCGGTCTGGTCCGTTCGGCCGGCGAGGCGCTCGGAAAGATTGTCGAAGCCTCGAAGAAGGTCTCCGCCACTGTCTCGGACATCTCCGCAGCCTCGGCCGAGCAGGCCAACGGCATCGATGAGATGAGCCAGACCGTCGCCCATATGGACGAGATGACCCAGCAGAACGCAGCCCTCGCCGAGGAGAGCGCCGCGTCGGCCAGCTCGCTCACCGGCCAGATCCAGCGCTTGAACGGCCTCGTCTCCAGCTTCCGGATCAAGGAAGAACGGATACCGCAGCAGCGCAGGATGGACACCAAGGTGGAGGCCGGGTTCGGCTTTGGCCTGCGCCGTAGCGCTTGACGCCGCTCTTGCCGCAGGCTGATAGGATCGGGCTTTCGAGCCCGGTCCCAGAACCGGGCGAGACCGATATCACAGAGTACCCGATGACCGGCTCAGGCACTGACCGCACCCGCCCCGCCACGCGAACCCCCGCCCCGGTCATCATTCTGGTCGAACCGCAAATGGCCGAGAACATCGGCATGTGCGCTCGCGCCATGGCGAATTTCGGCCTTTCCGAGATGCGACTCGTGGCCCCTCGCGATGGCTGGCCCGCCGGTGGAGGCCTCAAGAAGGGTGCAACCGCCGCAGCCTCCGGTGCGACCCATATCCTCGAGAATGCCCGGCTCTACCCTGACGCCGCCGCCGCGACGGCCGATCTCAATCATGTGCTCGCCACCACCGCCCGCGAACGCGGCCAGATGAAGCGCGTCTTCACGCCAGCCGAGGTGATGCCGTCCCTGGCCGAGCGTGTCGGCGGCGGCGAGCGGGTCGGCATCCTGTTCGGTCGCGAGCGCATCGGCCTGACCAATGAAGAGATCTCGCTCGCCGACGCGATCCTGACCTTTCCCGTCAACCCGGCCTTCGCCTCGCTCAATCTCGCCCAGGCCGTGCTGCTGGCCGGCTACGAGTGGTTCAAGACGACGGATGGCGAGCCGCCCTTCCGCGAGAACAACCTCTCCCCGCCCGCGACGCGTGAGACGGTGTTTTCGATGTTCGGCTATCTCGAAGGCGAACTCGAGCGCTGCGGCTTCTTCCCGCCCGGCAAGAAGCCGGTCATGACCGCCAATCTGCGCGACATCCTGCACCGTCTGGAGATGACCGAACAGGAGGCGCGCACCTTGCGCGGCGTGTTCAAATCCCTGGCGGAGGGGCCGCGGCATACGCGCCCGGTGAAAGCCCCCGAGGGCGAATAGACGTTCCCCTTCGTGACGAACCGGAAGGGCCGGAGCATCCCTGCCCGGCCCTCTTTGTTACTCCGCCCGCGGGGTGACTCTAGAACTGGTACTTCAGCGTCGCCTTCACCGTGCGCCCCGGCTCGCTGTAGTAGTCGCGCGCCTGGGCAAGCGTGCCCGTCGGAACGTTGACCGCATCGAAGTATTTGCGGTCGAAGATGTTGTAGACGCCGACCTGCAGCTCGATATCGGCGAGCTTCGTCGGCCGCCACCACGCCGAAGCATTGAAGAGCGCATAGCCCGGAGCCTTGAAACCGGCATTCGTGCCGGTCGTTGCAGCGACGTCGTCACGTGCGGCAGCGAGCTTGGTCGAGACCTCGGCGCCCCAGATGTCGGTTCCATAGGCGATTGCGACGATACCCTGCATCGGCGGAATCGAGTTCAGGAACGTGTTGTTGTCCTTGTTCTGACCCCGGGTATAGGCGAAGGAGCCGCGCGCCAGCCAGTTCTCGGCGAAGGCATACTGGAAATTCGCCTCGACGCCCTGGATCTCGGCCCGCGCGACGTTCCGCGGCCCCTGAATGCCGCCCTGCGGATAGAGTGCATTCGGCGGCGCGATCTGCACGGTCTCGATGAAGTTGCGGTAATTGGTGTGGAAATATGTCACCGAACCACCGAAGGCCCGGTCACCGAAGCGGAAGCCGACATCGATGCCGTTGCTGGTTTCAGGGCGCAGCGTGGGATCGCCGATGCGCAGATAGGTCCCAACCGCACCGAAGCGGCCATAGAGCTCACTTGCAGTCGGCGCGCGAAAACCCTTCGACCACTGCGCGAAAGCTGTAACATCCTTGAACATGCCGGCGTCCTTGAGGACGTCGTATTCAAGCCGCACCCGCGGCGACCAGGCGCTGTCGCTGGAGGACGGCGGCAAGCCGACCGGGCTGGAGCCGCCATTGGTGTAGGCCGGCGTGTTCTGCGGCTTCTCCTCATACCAGTCGAACCGAACACCGGGCGTGAGGCGCAGGCGGTTGTCGAGCATGCCGATCTCGTCATACGCGAAAACGCCGATCGCATTGCCGTCGACCTTCGGCTGGTCGGCCTGATTGGTGTGCAGGTTGTTGCAGGCGGTGAAGGCGCCGGTATAGGGCCGGCGGCAATTGTCGACACCGGCCGAATACTGGTTCAGCGTCGTCGTGCGCAGTTCGGTGCCGAGCGTGATGCCGTGCGAGAAGATGCCAGCCTGGAAGCTCTTCACGACATGGCCGTTGAAGCCGAAGGCCTCCTGCTCGGTTTCGTTGTTGCGGGTATAGGGACCGATGACGCTGGTGAAGCGGTAGGCTGAGACCAGCGCGTTACGCTTGACGTTCTGCCAATAGAGATTGGCGTGGGCCTCGTCGAGGAAGCCACCCGGCAGCTTGTAATCATAGGTCAGCGAGACACGCTGGCGCTCGACATCCTCGCCGGTGTCATAGCTGCCCGGGCGGAAATTGCCGGTGGGCGACACTGTCGAGGTGAGGACGTTGACCTTGTCCTCGCGCTTGAACAACTCGCCGGTAATGCCGAACCGGTGCACATCGTCGACATAGTGCTGGATCTTCGCGAGCAGCCCGTATTGCGTGAAATCCGTCGGGTTCGGCATCGTCCGGGTCGGCCCGATGCTGTCGATCGTCCCCCTGTTGCCTGTTTCATGCCCGTCGCGGAAACTACCCTGGAGCAGGAAATAGGTCTGCTGGAGCCGCGCCGCGACTGCGGCACTGCCGAACCAGGCCTCGTCGGTACTGTCATAGCCGGTCTTGGCGAGCGCACCGAACTGGCGGCCGCCCTTGATCAGGTCCTTGGGGTCGAGCGTTCGGACAGCAAGCACGCCCCCCAGAGCCCCGGAGCCGAGCACGCTGGCGCCGCTGCCGCCGCGCAGCAGGTCGAGCGTGGACAACGCATCGAAGTCGAAGGCGTTGGTCGAACTGCGATCGATCCGGGTGTCGGTCAGGAACGGCTGCCTGATGCCGTCGACCGTGGTCAGCACGCGCGGGCCATCGAGACCACGAATATTGATGCTGTTATTCTGGCGATTGAAGCTGATGCCCGCTTCGACCCGGTTGGCCAGGTCGGAAATGCTCTGGACCTGCTGCCGGTCGAGTTCTTCGCGGGTCGTGCGGGTCGTCGTCGGCCCGGCGATCAGCGGCGCACCACTGATTCCCTCCCCCTGCACGGTAATGGTATCCAGAACGACGGGTCCCTCGGCCGATTGAGGAAAAACCGGCTGCTGCGCGGCCTGAACACGCTGCTGTGCACCAGCTTGTGACGCTGTCATCAACACAAGAACGCCGAGCGCCACGCCGCAACGCAGCCCGCCAGAATGCCCACCCATAGTCAGAACCCCGCCCCTGCCGGCGCTGCCAAGGGATTGGATGCGCAGCCTGCAGTTTAAAATTGCTGAAAACTAAGCTTTATCAATTCAGTAAAGCCAGCATTCGATAGAAATAGAGTCGAATTCTGTCAATCGATTCTCAACCGACGGAATAACAATAGAATCTATCTAATGGAGAAGCGTTCTAATTTATATTTATTCTATACTGCAGACATCACCCCGGAAATCAGCCCCACTCACGCCCTCCTCCCGATCTCGTGATTGCCGTGATCCGGCCGCAAAGCAGGTTGCGTATTGCAACGCACAAGCAGTCGCGCATCATGGCGCCAGACCGCTGCGGACATTGTTGATGATGCTCGACCGCCGGACCTTTCTCATGGGCTCAACTGCGCTCGCCGCTGCCGCTGCGGGCGCGCCCGGCCCTGCCTTGGCCGGCGATCTCGATGTCGTCGTCATCGGCGCAGGCGCAGCCGGCATCGCAGCCGCACGCGAACTGAAAGCGGCGGGACGCCAGGTCGTGATCATCGAGGCCCGCAACAGGGTCGGTGGCCGTGCCTTCACCGACACCTCGCTTGGCGCCGCCTACGACGCCGGCGCGATGTTCATCCACTGGGCGGAGCGAAATCCCTGGGTGAAGATCGCCGCCGATCTCGGTATCCCGACGCCGAATGAATCCTGGGGCAGCGGCTTCCAGGTTTTCGCCAACGGGCAACCGATGTCGGATGCCGAGCGGGTCAAACGGCGCGGCGCCTTCAGGCAAATCGACCGCAAGCTCGAAACCGTCGATATCTCGAAGCGCGATCTCTCGGTTGCGGAACTGCTCGGAGATCTCGGCCCGGATATGACGCCCGTCGCCACCTCCGGGTTGCTGCTCTCGATCGGTGAGGAATCCGATCGCATCTCGGCGCGCGACTACCAACGCCTGTGGAGCGGCGACGATTTCGTCGTCCCTTCGGGCTACGGCAATCTTGTCGCGCGCCATGGCGAAGGGCTCGATATCCGCCTTGGCGAACCGGTCGAAGCCATTCGCTGGGACGGGCCCGGCGTCGAGATCGCGACGCGCTCGGGGACGCTGAAGGCACGCGCCTGCATCGTCACCGTGCCGGTCGGCGTTCTGAAGGCCGGCGACATCCGCTTCACGCCCGCACTGCCTGCCCGAACCCGCGACGCCCTGAATGGAATCGGCATGGGCGCCCTCACCAAGATCGCACTCAAGGTCGAGGGTGATCGCTTCGGCATCAAACCCGGCATGAGCTATCTTGAAGCCGGTTCGCCCAAGGCCATGATGAATGTCGACCTCTTCCCGGACGACAAGGACATCGTCATCGCCTATTGCGGCGGGGATTATGCGCGTGACCTTTCCCGCGCGGGAACCGCCGCCGCACGGGATCATGTGACCGAGCTTTTGGCCAAGATGGTCGGCGCGAGCTTTCGCAAGGCCGTCACCGGCGTGTCATTCCCCGCCTGGTGGACCGATCCGTTCTCGCATGGCTCCTATTCGGTATGCCGCCCCGGCTTCGAGACGGCCCGGGACAGGCTTGCCGAGCCGATCGGCGGTCGCATCTGGATCGCGGGCGAGGCGACCGCCGGCGGCGGTGCGATGACGGTCGGCGGCGCGACCTTGGCGGGCCGGGCGGCGGCATCGGCCGTGGCGCGGCTGAAGGCTTAGCGTCCCAGTTCCAGCTCCCAGTTCTGCCCCACCAGATCCTGCCCGAAGGAATGGTGCGCCTCCTCGGCGATGAGCCTGAAGCCGGCGGCAAGATAGATGCCACGCGCAGCGTGCAGGATATCATTGGTCCACAGGATCATGCGCCGATAACCAGCCGATTGCGCGAAGCCGACCGCCTCCTGCACCAGCGCCTTGCCGAGGCCGAGCCCCTGCCCGCGTTTCTCGACCAGCACGAGCCGAAGTTTGGCGACCTCGTCCGACTCTCGAACTACGAAGGCCGAGCCCACGGGCATGCCGTCCAGCTCCGCAATGAGGCAGCGCTCCTTGCCAGGCACGAAGTCCCGCAGGAATTTCGCCGCGATCTCCGCGACCAGCGCTTCGAAGCTGATGTCCCAGCCGTAGTCTTCCGCATAGAGCCGGCCATGCGCCGATATCACCCAACCGATATCGCCGGGTCTGTGCTCGCGGATGAGCGGTTGCCACTTCCGCTCGCAGGCTCCAGACAATAGCCGCTCGGCGGTTCCCAGCGCCTCGACCAGATCCGCCTGTTCAGCCTGTCCGAGCCGCGCCAGAATCGAGTCGGCCTGGTCGCGCGACGCTTCATCCAGCGGCCGAAAGGCGTCATGCCCCTCTCGCGTCAGCAGCAGGTGCGAAGCCCGCCCGTCGTCGGGAGAACGCTCGCGTCTCAGCCAGCCGGCAGCAGCAAAGCCCTTGAGGATGCGGGAGAGATAGGCGGGATCGAGGGCAAGCTCGCGTGCCAGCTCGCTTGCGAGCCAATCGTCACGTTGAGCCAACTCATAGAGCACGCGCGACTCGGCCAACGCGAAACCGGAGCCGTGCAGGCTGCCACCAAGTGCTCCAATCCAGCGCGTGTGGAAGCGGTTGAAGCGTCGGATCGCAGCGATCGCGGGGCTGTCTTTGGCGGCCATGATGATCTCCGGGGATCAGGGTCGCGCCAATTAGTGGACAGAGTCAATTAAATTGAATCATGGCGGCCAGGAGTTCCTTGACCACTCCTTAACCGGGCTCTGGCCCAATGAAGCGCTCATCCATCTCCTGTGCAGGCGCCGACGCATGCGGGTCGATCTTCTGGCCGGAACAGCCTATGGCGCAGCCGTGATGCCACGCCGCCAACCCACCATTCTGGTCTTCGATTCCGGGCTCGGCGGCCTGACAGTGCTAGCCGAAACCACGCGCGCCCGCCCGGACGCGCGCATCGTCTACGCCGCCGATGACGCCGGCTTCCCCTATGGCCGGCTCAGCGAGGCGGAACTCGTCGACCGCGTCCTGCAGGTCATGGAGCGGCTGATCGCGCGCTGTCATCCTGATCTTGTGGTGATCGCCTGCAACACCGCCTCGACTCTGGTGCTGCCGGCGCTGCGCGCCCGCTTTACCATCCCCTTCGTCGGCACCATCCCGGCGATCAAGCCAGCAGCCGAGACCACCCGCAGCGGCCTGATCTCGGTCCTGGCGACGCCTGGAACCGTCGCCCGCGACTATACGCGCGGCCTGATCGAGGCCTATGCGGCGCGCTGCGAGGTCACGCTGGTCGGCTCGACCGGCCTCGCCGGCCTCGCCGAAGCCGCGCTCAAGGGTGAAACGGTCGACGACGCGGCAATCCTTGCGGAACTCGAACCCTGCTTCGTCGAACGCGACAGCGTACGGACCGACGTGATCACCCTCTCCTGCACGCATTATCCACTGCTGCTCGAACGCATGCGCCGGGTGGCACCGTGGTCCGTCAGCTGGATCGATCCTGCCCCGGCCATCGCCCGGCGGATTTCCCAATTGCTGGGCCCTGCGGCGCCCCCACCGTTCAGCGCGGCTGGCGACGCACCGGCGATCTTCACGAGCGGGGCCTGCATCAGCGGACCGCTGCGCATTGCCCTCGCGGGCTACGGGCTGTCCCAGGTCCTGATCGAGCCATTTCCACTGATGAACTGAGCAGCGATCCCCAGGCATAGCCCCAAGGGATTTGACTTGCGGGGGCTCCTGCGCCTATAGGGCTCTCGTCGCGCGGGTCCATCAGGGCCCGCGTGGCTTTTTCCGCACCCGTGATCCGCTCGTCGAGAGCCGGATCTGTCGCCCTGGAAACGGGGACAGGAGGGCGCGGTCCTCAACTCGCGAACCTAGAGGACACGCGATATGTCGAAGCGTCATGAGGCGAAATACAAGATTGACCGCCGCCTCGGTCAGAACATCTGGGGCCGCCCGAAGTCCCCGGTCAACCGTCGTGAATACGGCCCCGGCCAGCACGGCCAGCGCCGCAAGGGCAAGCCGTCGGACTTCGGCACGCAGCTGCGCGCCAAGCAGAAGCTGAAGGGCTATTACGGCTCGATCTCCGAGAAGCAGTTCCGTCGTTACTACGCCGAGGCGATCCGCCTGAAAGGCGACTCGGGTGAGAACCTCGTCGGCCTGCTCGAGCGCCGTCTCGACGCGGTGATCTACCGCGCCAAGTTCGTCCCGACGGTGTTTGCTGCTCGCCAGTTCGTCAACCACGGCCACGTCACGGTCAACGGCAAGCGCGTCAACATCGCGTCCTACCAGGTCAAGCCGGGTGACGTGATTGCGGTGAAGGAATCCTCCCGCCAGCTCGCCATCGTGATCGAATCGGCTGCGCTCGCCGAGCGCGACGTGCCGGACTACATCGATGCCGACCACACCAAGTTCTCGGCCACCTACACCCGCACCCCGACCCTGTCGGACGTGCCTTACGCGGTGCAGATGGAACCGAACCTGGTCATCGAGTTCTACTCGCGCTGATCCTGCATTGCAGGCTCGGGTTGCGAAGCTCCGATCGGAATCAGAAAAGGGCGGCTCTTCGGAGCCGCCCTTTTCATTTCGAGCCCTCGGCAGGTGCGTCCCGCGGCCTGCCCAGACGGGCGCGCACGACGCATGGACTGGGTCTTGCGCGTACCGGTCAGACGTCTTCCCCAAGCAACGCCTTCACTCCGATGGGATATCGATACCGCCCCACGCCGGATGTCCGGCGGGGCTCCGGGTCCAGAAGGCGATGTCATTGAACTGGATGGTCTGCGAGACATCGGGCAAAGCATCGCGATAGATGCCGAAGCGCGGCTGCGCGTCGATGACCGGCTTGCCTGCCTTCGTCATGCCGTAGCGCGGATATCCGAGTACGCCGCGATAGGCTGGGCAGGCGCGCCCATCGAGCCAGAGCTGCAGATGGCTCTCACCGGCCTTCTGGCTCGGCCGTATCGAAACATTGACCCGGTGCCAATGGCCCGGGGCGATTGGCCAGTCGCCACAGAAATGGACCTGCCCGACGCTGTCGCCACATGTCTCGGTGCCAGCACTCTTCGCGCGGAAGACCGGAGTCTTGCCGTCCGAATCCACCTCGATCTTGAAAAGCGGATTGCCGGGATCGCAGATCTCTTCTCCGCCCCTGCCCTTCTCGTAGCGCGGATCGATATTCTGCTTGATCTGCTGGATGACGGTGCGGTTCTTTCGTGTCAGCCACGGGGCCTCGACACGGAACTGAAAGCTGTACCAGGTCGTGGTATCGAAGCGGATGAGCTCGCGCGTCATCTGGATCTCGGCGCGCTCCGTCGCCGAAGAGCCAGGATCGGGATCATAGGCATCGCCCGGCTTGACGGTAACGCTGAGGACGCGCCCGCCATCTCCGGCCCCCCGTTCGCCGACGCATCGGATACGATCGGCACGAACGGATTTGTCCAGCAGCGACGAGATCTTCCAGTCCTCGGCCGCGATGCAGGCTGTCTCGAAATCCGCCTGGAACGCCGGAACGACTTCCTCCGCACGACCAAAGCCTGGGCAGAACAAGGACAGGGACGTCAACCCGGCCGAGGCAAGAACGCGAAGAACCACGGCGTCTCTCATGCGTTGCCCCAAACCCCAGACCCCGCATGGAAGCTATCTCAACCTTGCGCGGGATCAACATGTTTGATCCCGCGGTATTGAAGCGGAGGAGCTAATACAGGCTCCGATTCAGCGTTGCAGGATTGGCCGCAAGGCCTGAGCAAAACAGCAAAAGGGGCGGCCCGCAGGAGCCGCCCCTCTATGAAGCACGCCCAGATGGCTGCGGCGCTGCCGGATGATCCTTCGTCAGAGATGCGACCCGACCTCGTCGCGAAAGAAATAGCAGCCCAGCCCGACGCAGCCGATCAGGATCGAAAGACCATACGGGCCGAACAGGCAGAGTATGAAAACGAAGGCGATGAAAATCCTCATCAGCCAGTTTGACGATTGAGCCTTCATGAGACGCCCCTCTCACGAGATTTACTGAGAGGACCCTAGGCGCTCAAAAATGAACTCAATTTGAAGGATTATGGTAAACTCCCGTTTTTCATGACCGTGGTCGCCTCAACCTTCGCAATCCAGCTCTTCCGCATCGTCACCCGGACCGCCCCCACCGGCAGCAGCACAGAAAAAGGCGGCTCCGAGGAGCCGCCTGGTGAAGGCGATCGCGCTGCGATCAGTTGTTGTCGTCGTCGCTATGGTAGCGGCCGCGACCCGACCCGCGATCGTCACCGTCGCGATCCCGGCCGCCGCGTCGATCCTGCCAGCGATCGCGCATGTTCTCCCCCATCCGCTCCATGCGGGCGCGCCCCTCGGAGAATGCTTCGCGCACAGCCCGGCGCGCCACCGTCTTCTGTTCGTCGCTCAAGGTAGACCAGAGCGGACGAACGGCATCCGCGAGCTCCTTGCTGCGCGTGGCACGTGCGGCCTGACGGCTGGCCATCGCGTCCAGGCGCTCCATGATATCGGCGTGGCGGAAATTCTCGCGCTGCTCGCGCATGGCCGCAAAGCCCTGACGACGCTGCTCCATGCCCTTCTTCACCGTGTTCTCGACCGCATCGAACAACGGGACCTGCTCGGGCTTGAGCTTCATATCGGCGCGCAATTTGGCAAAGCGCTCGTTCATGCGTGTCTGCGCGCGTTCGAGCCGCTCCTTCATGCGGGCTTCCATCTGCTCGGTGCGGCGCTGGTCGCGCTGGTCGGTACGCTCCTGCTGCGTCATGTCACGCGAGGAACCGGAGCCGCCGGCAGGTGGAACCGGCTGCGGCTGCGCGACCGCGAACGTCGCAGCCAGGGCGGCTGCCGACGAAGCTGCGATAAGTGCGATGCGTTTCATCCTGGGTCTCCGTTTGTCGTATCGACAAGGTCAGGTCGCTGGCGGGTCTCGAAGCCGGTTCGCGATCATGGCAAGGCTGACCTCGCGCCCCTGACCCTGCGATGGCGCAAGCATGAAAAGATCGTAATGTAGCGATGACGCGCCAGCGAGCGCGAAGTTCCCCCACGCCCCCCGGTGTCATTCCCTCGTGATGCGCAACCTGATCACCGATGTTCGCGGCCTGCTCGTCGGGCAAGCCCAGGATATTGCCGCAGCGACCGGCGTCACCGTCGCCCTGTTTGACCGCCCCACCGTAGCCTCGGTGGCCATTCTCGGCGGCGCTCCCGGCACCCGCGATACCGCATTGCTGGAACCGGAAATGACTGTCGAGCATGTTGACGCCATCGTCCTCTCCGGCGGTTCCGCCTGGGGGCTGGCCGCAGCCGACGGGGTCATGGCGACGCTCGCCGCAAACGGTCGCGGCTTCCCCGTCGGCGGCATGCGCGTGCCGATCGTGCCGCAGGCGATCCTGTTCGATCTCCTGAATGGCGGCGACAAGGGCTGGGCCAAGGGCAATGGCGCAGAGGCCCCTTATCGGGCGCTGGCGCGGGCGGCAGCAGAGAATGTCGGCACTGAGTTTTTTCTCGGAAGCGCCGGCGCTGGCTACGGTGCGACCACCGCTACGCTCAAGGGGGGGCTCGGCTCGGCCAGCGCGCGCGCCGCCACCGGTCAGATCGTGGGCGCGCTCGTCGCCGTCAACGCCGTTGGCAGTGCCACGATCGGCGACGGGCCTTGCTTCTGGGCCGCCCCCTATGAGCAAGCGAGTGAGTTCGGCGGCCTCGGCTGGCCTTCCATGATCTCGCCCGATGATCTCGGACTGCGCTTCAAGGGCGGGGCCGGACAGAACACCACGATCGCACTCGTCGCGACCGACGCGGCACTGACCAAATCGCAGGCGAAGCGGCTGGCGCTTGCGGCGCATGATGGCTTGGCCCGGGCGCTCAGGCCGGTCCATGCGCCGCTCGACGGGGACGTCGTCTTTGCCGCGGCAACCGGTCATAGCGGCGCGCCGTCCGATGCCTTCGCCCTGGCAGAACTCTGCGCGACCGCCGCCGACGTCCTCGCTCGAGCCGTCGCGCGCGGCGTCCACGCTGCAACCGCCCTTCCCTTTGCCGGAGCCAAGCCCGCCTGGCGCGACAGGTTCGGGACCTGAGGCCCGGTCCGCTCCAGCGGCGTTTGCCACCTGGAAAGGCAAGATTCTGCATCATCCACGTGTCGTTGCACGGCCCTATCTTCGTTGACCGCGAGCAAGATCGCCGGCATCGCACGGGATGTGATCTCATCCGTGCAGACGGTCAGTGCCGCCGCCCAGCAAATGATGAGCGGCGCCACACAGGTCGCCGAACGCTCGAAGGCCGCCTCGGCCTCCTCGCTTCACACCTCTTCGAACGTGATCGCCCTGACACAGGCGACCAGCGAGCTTGCGGCCTCGATCAGGGAAATAGACAAGCAGGTTGCCGAGACCACGCGTATCGTCGGCTCAACCACGACAAACGCGCAGACGGTGCTGACGACGGTCAATGAGCTTTCGACGAAGGCCGACAATGTCGGCACCATCGTCGGCATGATCTCGACGATTGCGGCGCAGACAAACCTGCTGGCCCTCAATGCCGCGATCGAGGCCGCTCGCTTCGGTCATTCCAGCAGTGGCTTTGCGGTCGTGGCCCAGGAGGTCAAGGCGCTGGCCCACCAGACCTCGCTGGCAACAGACGATATCCAGCGCCAGATCGAAGCGATCCGCAACTCGAGCGGTGAAGCCGTCCGCGCCATCGACACGATGAACACGACCATCGGCTCGCTCAATGAGATTTCGGCGGCAGTCGCGACCGTCGTCGAACAGCAGAACGCAGCCACCTCGGGGATTGCCCGCAACATCGAGGCTGCAGCACACGAGACCATCGCGGGCTCCGGCAATATCGAATTCGTCAGCAAGGTGGCCGCGGAAACCGGTCAGGCAGCGGCCTTCATAGCCGAATCCGCCGACAGGCTGGCCGCCCGCAGTTCCTGGGCCGGATCCGGGCAACCTGATTCTGACGCATGCGCAGCCGCAGGACCCGGGCTCGTGCTCCTCAGGCTTCGCCTGCGTCGAACGCCGCGTGGTAGTGGACTTCGCCCGCCGGTAGCGGGCCGCCAAAGCCAAGCACCAGGAAATACTCCTGCGGCACATCGGCAAGCCAGAGTCGGGGGTCCGCAGCGAAACCGAAGCGACCATAATAACCCGGCGCCCCCAGCAGGACGCAGCCCTTCGCACCGGCCGTCTTCAGCCTGTCGAGCCCCGCGCGCGCCAGAGCCTCCCCTATGCCTCTCCCCTGCATGTCCGGCCGAACAGCCAGAGGCCCGAGACCAAACCAGCCAAGCTCCTGCCCGCCGATCATGACCGGGGAGAAGGCGACATGGCCGAGCAGGGCGTCGCCATCGGAGGCGACAAGGGACAAGGCCAGCATACCGCCACGGCGCAAGCCATCGACGATCGCGGCCTCCGTCTGGTTGCTGTGGGAAACGTCCTTGAAGGCGTCGGTAATGAGCGCCTGGATTGTGGGAATGTCAGCGGGCTGCTCATCGCGGATGATCATGTTGCGTCCTCGGTTCTCGCGAGAGCGGGAGGGCCCATGACGGGCCCTCCCCTTGGTCTCACCGGTTGTCGGCCTGAGACCTCACTGCGAGCCGGCCCTGTCGCGAGATGCGATAGGGCCGCCCCTGCCTCGATTCGATCATCCGCTTGCGCCTGAGGCTCCCGAAAAGCTCGAGCGTGCAGTTGGTCAACACGTAGCCCTCATGGGTGAAGCAGTCGACATGGTGGATGCGGCCATCATCGCCGCGATGGTGACGGATATGCCCGCCCTGGGCCAGCACGTGCAGCACGCGCTGCTCGCCCCTGGAGATATTCATGTTTGTAGAGCCTGTGCATGAAACCATGACAAGCGCCTGAGCCCGATGCAGGCATCGAATGCTGCATTTCAGACCCGGCGCTGCATCACGTTCCGCCGAAGCGAAACGTCACCGGGTTCCCGCACTCTCAAACATGACATTCTCCAACACGTTCATTTCCGCGCGCATAGGCGCGGGAGGACGGGCGTTTAGAGCACGCTCCTCCTAACGTCAACCGCCGCCAGGACCGTTTCCCGCCTGCGCCGAATGCGCTATGGGACCCGCATGTCGACAGATGCATTTCTCCAGCGGTTCGGTGCGCCCGGCTCGCCTCAGCCCGATCCCGTTGCCGCGGCGCAAAGCGCGATGCGCAACGCCCTGCCCAAGCGCTTCTACGAAACCGCTGGTGTGCTCGAACGCGACGGGCTCTTCCATGTCGCGCTCGATGGCCGGACGGCCCGGACCCCGGCCCGGAATCCCTTGGCCATCACCTCGCGCCCGGTCGCCGAGGCACTCGCCGCGGAATGGCAGGCGCAGGGCGAGCGGATCGACCCCGCCGTCATGCCGCTGACACGACTGGTCAATTCCGCGCTCGATGGCGTGTCCGACCAGCATGAAGCCGTGCGCGCCGAGATCGTACGCTATGCCGGCAGCGACGCGCTCTGCTATCGCGCCAGCGAACCGGACAATCTGGTCGAGCGCCAGCGTGATGTCTGGGACCCGATCATCGCCGGCACCGAGGCCGCCCTCGACGCACGCTTCACCCTCACTGAGGGCGTGATGTTTGCCGCGCAACCGGCCGGCTTGCTCGACGCCGTCGCCCGGCGTGTTGCCGATCTCTCCGCGCCTCTGGCGCTCGCCGGAGCGCATAATGTGATGACACTTTCAGGCTCGGCCATTCTCATGCTGGCCCTCGCCGACGGACGGCTGGACGAAGAGCAGGCATGGACTGCCGCCCATCTCGACGAGGACTATCAGATCGAGATCTGGGGACAGGATGAGGACGCCGCCGCCAGGCGAACGATCCGCCGCCAGGAATTCGCGGCGGCCGTGCTTCTGCTCCAACACGGATAGCGCAAGCCCGAACGAACGGCTGATGGACAGCATGGCCTTCGCCCCTTAAGCCGGAACGCAGGCGTTCTGACCGGCGACGGGGCATTTCCATGAAGGACATTCTCGAGCAGCTTGAATCCCGCCGCGAGGGCGCGCGCAAGGGTGGCGGCGACAGGCGCATCGAGGCGCAGCACAAGCGCGGCAAGCTGACCGCTCGCGAGCGTATCGAACTCCTGCTCGATCACGGCTCCTTCGAAGAATTCGACATGTTCGTGCAGCACCGCTGCGTCGATTTCGGCATGGAGAAGGGTGAGAAGATCCCGGGTGACGGCGTCGTCACTGGCTGGGGCACCGTCAATGGGCGCACCGTCTTCGTCTTCTCCAAGGACTTCACCGTCTTCGGCGGCTCGCTCTCCGAAACACATGCCCAGAAGATCACCAAGATCCAGGACATGGCGCTGAAGATGCGGGCCCCGATCGTCGGCCTGTTCGACGCGGGCGGCGCCCGCATCCAGGAAGGCGTCGCGGCGCTCGGCGGCTACGGCGAGGTCTTCAAGCGCAATGTCACGGCCTCGGGCGTCATTCCCCAGATCTCGGTGATCATGGGCCCCTGCGCTGGCGGCGACGTCTATTCCCCGGCGATGACCGACTTCATCTTCATGGTCCGCGACACTAGCTACATGTTCGTCACCGGCCCGGAGGTGGTGAAGACCGTCACCAACGAGACCGTCACGTCCGAGGAGCTGGGCGGGGCCAAGGTCCACACCTCGAAATCCTCGGTGGCCGACGGCTCCTTCGAGAACGATGTCGAGGCACTGCTGCAGGTGCGCCGGCTGATCGACTTCCTGCCGGCCAACAACACGGTCGGCGTCCCGGAATGGCCGAGTTTCGACGTGCCGGACCGTGTCGACATGAGCCTCGACACGCTCGTACCCGACAATCCGAACAAACCCTATGACATCAAGGAACTGATCCTGAAGACGCTCGACGAGGGCGACTTCTTCGAGATCCAGGCGGCCTATGCCGGCAATATCGTCACCGGATTCGGCCGCATCGAGGGCCGCACCGTCGGCGTCGTCGCCAACCAGCCCATGGTGCTCGCCGGCGTGCTCGATTCCGATGCCAGCCGTAAGGCGGCCCGCTTCGTGCGCTATTGCGACGCCTTCGAGATCCCGATCGTCACCTTCGTCGACGTGCCGGGCTTCCTGCCGGGCACGGCGCAGGAATACGGCGGACTGATCAAGCACGGCGCCAAGCTGCTCTTCGCCTATAGCGAATGCACGGTACCGCTGGTCACGGTCATCACCCGCAAGGCATTCGGCGGCGCCTATGACGTGATGGCCTCAAAACATATCGGCGCCGACGTCAACTATGCCTGGCCGACGGCGCAGATCGCGGTGATGGGCGCCAAGGGCGCGGTGGAGATCATCTTCCGCGGCGGCGATGCCGAGACCATCGCACGCCAGACCAAGGAATATGAGGACCGCTTCATGTCGCCCTTCGTCGCCGCCGAGCGCGGTTATGTCGACGAGGTGATCATGCCGCACTCGACCCGTCGCCGGATCGCCCGGGCCCTGGCCATGCTCAGAACCAAAAACGTCGAGCGGCCCTGGCGCAAGCACGACAATATTCCGCTGTGAGCTGACGCGAGCTACTGCCAGCGCCTGAATACCGCGCTCGCATTCACCCCGCCAAAGCCGAAACCGTTCGAGATGGCATGCTCCATCTGGAGCGGGCGGGCCTCCTTAGCCACGAGATCGAGCCCCGCCGCATCCTCGTCCGGATTGTCGAGATTGAGCGTCGGCGGCGCGATCTGGTCGCGCAGCGCCAGGATGGTGAAGATCGCTTCCAGCCCGCCGGCCGCGCCGAGCAGGTGCCCCGTCGCCGATTTGGTGGCGCTGATCGCGATGCTGCGCTCCGAACCGAAAAGCGCTCTGATTGCCGCCAATTCGCCTCGGTCGCCGACCGGCGTCGAGGTCGAGTGCGCATTGAGATGACGGATATCGTGCGGCTGCAGGCCGGCCTGTTTCAGGGCGATCTCCATGGCGCGCCGCGCGCCCGAACCATCTTCCGGGCCTGAGGTGATGTGATAGGCATCGGCACTGGTGCCATAGCCAGTGATCTCGGCCAGCGGCGCAGCCCCTCGCGCCTGCGCATGCTCCAGGGCCTCGATCACCAGCATGCCGGCGCCCTCGCCCATGACGAAACCGTCGCGGTCCCGGTCGAAGGGGCGTGAGGCACGCTCGGGCTCGCCATTGAAGCCGGTCGAGAGCGCACGCGCCGCGGCAAAGCCACCAAGCGCGACAAGATCGATGCAGGCCTCGGCGCCGCCGCAGAGCGCGATATCGGCCTCTCCCGCCCGGATCAGCCGCGCCGCATCGCCGATCGCCTGCACGCCAGCGGCGCAGGCCGTGACCGGCGCACCGATCGGCCCCTTGAAGCCGTGGTCGATCGAGACATGACCAGCCGCAAGATTGACCAGGAAGGACGGGATCGTGAAGGGCGAAAGCCGTCGCACACCGCGCGTATCGGTGATGCGCACCGCTTCGGCGATCGCGGGAAAGCCGCCAATGCCGGAGGCGATGACCGTCGCGGTGCGCTCCCGCTGCACGTCATCGGTCGGCGCCCAGCCGGCCTGCTCCAGCGCCTCCTTCGCCGCCACCAGCGCGAACTGAATGAAGCGATCCATCTTGCGCTGGTCCTTGGGAGCAATAGCGCTGTCGGGATCGAAGCCCCCCTCAGCGTCCTCCGCCTTCGTCGGCACGGCACCGGCAACCTTGGCCGGCAGGGTCTCGACAATGCTGTCGGGCAGGCGCCGCAGCCCGGAACGGCCGGCGAGCAGCCGCGACCACGTCAGTTCGGTTCCACAGCCCAGGGGCGAGACAACGCCCATACCGGTTACAACGACGCGGCGCATCGGCAGATCCTATTCGATGTGAGAGGGACAGAGCGGTCGCAAACCTCTCTGCGCGGCAATGTGCCGGCGCATCTGTTCGCTGGCTCGCGGACCGGGAATGAGAGCGACATTATCGGACGTGATCGGCGTCGCGCTGGCGGCATCGACCAGGATCGGTTCGAGCGGCTGGCCGGAAACGCGCCCTGCCAGCAGCACGGACACGCCCTCGGGGGCGAGATGCCGGTTGCCCCAGGCGAGCATTGCCGCAATCACCGGGAAGAAGTCCCGCCCCTTGGCGGTCAGCAGGTACTCATATCGCTTTGGCCGCTCGCGATAGAGCCGCCGCTCGAACAGGCCGCTCTGCGTGAGATGCTTGAGACGGCGAGCCAGCATATTGGGCGCAATGCCGAGACTCGCCTGAAACTCGTCGAAGCGCGTGAGCCCACGGAACGCATCGCGCAGGATCAGGAGGCTCCACCATTCGCAGACGGTTTCGACCGTCCGCGCGCAGGGGCATTCGGAGAGTGAAGCGGGCCTGGATTGCATGCTCACTCCGGCTAGACCAGTTACTATCATTTTGCAAGTAACGGATCGAACCGGAGTACGGGGTCTCTCTCGCTGGGGTGCTATCCCGGGGTTCGGAACGCCTCATCCGTCCAGTCGAGCAGCTTGCCCAGAAAGCGCGAGGCCGCCGGCATGAAGAAGCTGCCATGATGGTAGAACGGGTCGAGCGTGGTCACGATCATGCGCCCGGCCCCACCGCCAACATGACGGTGGTCGTAGAGGATCGAGCCGCCCTTGCCCTGAGGGTCGCCATCCGGCGTGATGTCCACCAGTGAGGTCGCCCCCGGCGGTGGCGTCAGCAGGCCGTGATAGTGCCAGACCAGCTCCTTCATCCCGACATGGCGAAAAAGTTCGTGATCGGGCGCGACGATGCGGTGGCCGGGATCGGCACCCTGCTCCAGCCACCACCAGAAATTGGTCGGACGGAACTCCCATGAGACGCCGGGCGCCCATTGCTGGGCGCTGTTCTCGCCAAGCACGATCAGGGTGCCGCCACCGGCCAGATAGTCGAGGAGGATCGGGCGCTTGCCCCGCAGAACGCCCGGATGAATGCGATCCGCCACCATCAGGGCGTCGCAGCCGGCAAGGTCGGCCGCAGCCAGTTCAGGCGCGTAGATCGTCCGGTCGAAGCGACCACCGAGCCGCTGACCATAGATTGCTTCCTGGTGGTAATAGGTTCCGCCGTCCAGCACCGCGAGTGTCATGCTGCCTCCGATGGCTTGGCGATCCAGTCGAACAGTTGCGGCATGATCCGCTCCGAGCTGTTGCCCGAGCCGAAATAGCCCCACAAATCCGCGCCGGCATGGACCAGCAACCGCCCTCCCACCGCCGGCCGGCAATCGAAATCGACCGGAGACCGGCTCGGTCCCAGGCTGTTGATGATGCGCGCACCGGGCGGTGGCGGGTTGGAACCGCGCCCATAGAAGCCCGCCACGCCGCGCCGCTTCGAGAGATCCGCAGGATCGACGCCGGCCCAGACCGGGTGCTCCGCCTCTCGGTTGACCGCGAGATCGTCGACCCGATAGCCGGGGATCGGCTGGAACCGCGAGAGTTCGGCCAGGAAAGGGTGCCCGATATGGCCGCAGACGACGATCGTGCCGCCACCGGCCAGGAAGGCTTCAAGCTGTCCCCGGCGCGAGGCAAGATAGCGCTGGTCCGAATGCAATCCGAGCAGCAGGCCGCGCGTGCGGGAAAGCGCGGTCCGTTCGAGATCGTAGAACGGCACGAGGTCGATTCGCGGGCCGAGCGCGAGATCCGTGATCAGGGCCTGGGCACCGGTCTCGCTCTGCTCGCAATCAAGGAGGATGGCGTCGATCACGGTTTGAACGCCATCGGATCGATGAGGTCGCGGCGCATGTCGATGGTCTTCTGCAACATGCCGGCCTCGATCATGAAGGATTGATCGGCTTCAAGGTTCTTCACATCGGCATCGGTCATGGCGAGCGTGAAATCATACCAGGGCAGTTGCTTGCGCGCGTCCTCGACCGAGATCTTCTGGTCCTCGGCCGCGATCTTCAGGGCTTCCTCGGGATCGGTCTTCATGAACGCGAGTGCCTTGCCGTGAGCTGCGAGATAGGCCTGCACCAGGTCCGGATAGTCCCGGAGAAAATCGGTTCGTACCGCGATCACCGAGGTCGGAGCGATCAGCCCCTCGCCGCTCGCCAGGATGCGCCCGCCGGCAGCTTCCACCTGCAGGGCATTGGCGCCGGCCAGCGTCGCCGCATCAACCTTGCCCGCCAGAAGTGCTGCCCGCGCCGCCGGGATATCCATGTTGAGATACTCGACATCGCCGAGCTTCATGCCATTGGCGGCCAGCGCCGCGGCCAGGAGCTGGTTCAGCGTCGTCCCCTTGGGGCCGCCCACGCTCTTGCCCTTCAGATCCTTGACCGAAGCAGGGCCGTTCGCCGTCGTCATCACGAAGAAGGCCTTGGGCGAACGCGAATAGGCGGCAATCACCTTGAGGTCGATGCCGTTCGCCCGCCCGAGAATGGCCGAGGTCCCGCCCAGTACGCTGGCAATGTCGACCGCACCGGCGGCAAGCGCCTGGATCTGCGCCGCGCCCGAGGTGATCTCGGGATTCTCGACCTTGTTGATGCCCGCCGCCGCAAAAGCTTCCTCGAGAAAGCCCTTCTTGCGCATGACAATGGAGGGAACGTTGAAGGGTGACGCCACATAAGTAACGCGCACGCTCGATGGCTTGTCGGCAGCATGGACCGAGATCGCAGGTGCAGCCGCAACGATGACCGCAAGGGCGATCAGCTTCAGAAGTTTCACGACACAATCTCCTTCTGTAAGGGATGCCTGCTCGTTTCGAGCAGGCGCTCGAGCACGGCACGGCGATGGGCGAGCAGCGCGGGATCCGTAGGGTCTCGCGGGTAGGGAAGATCGACCCGGCGCAAACCGACGAGCCGGCCCACCGACAATTCGGCAATGGCCTCGCCAAGCAGAACCGCCTCCTCGACGTCATGGGTGACGAAGACGACGGTCGGCCGGCGCTTACGCCAGATTTCGACGAGCTCCTGCTGCATGGTGCGGCGTGTGAAGGCGTCGAGCGCGCCAAAGGGCTCGTCCATGAGCAAAAGGTCCGGTTCGAGGACGAGCGCGCGGGCAATCGCAACCCGCTGCGCCATGCCGCCCGAGAGCTGCTCGGGCGTTGCCTCTGCAAATCCCGAAAGCCCGACGAGGGCCAACGCTTCGCCGACGCGCTGATCGATGACCTCTTGCGGGATGCGGCCGCGGAGCCCGAACCCGGCGTTGCGCGCGACGCTGAGCCACGGCATCAACCGCGGCTCCTGGAAGACATAGCCGATGCGCGGGCGCCCGCCGCCAGCAAAACTCAATGTGCCGGACGTCGGCTCGGCAAGCCCGGCCAGGATACGCAGCAACGTGGTCTTGCCGCAGCCGCTGCGCCCCACGATCGCTGTGAAGCTGCCGCGCGGCAGATCGAGATCGACGCCTTCGAGAGCGGCGACGCTGCGCCCCGCCACCGAATAGTTCATACCGAGATTGCGGGCCTCAAACACGGCCGAGCTCCAGATGGGAGCGCAGCCACGGCGCGCTGCGGCGGATCGCGGCCCGGGCCAGGGCATCGGCGATCAGCCCGAGCACGCCGATGACAAAGACCCCGACGAGAACAATGTCGGTGCGCGCAAGATTCTGGGCGTCGATGATCATGTAGCCGAGCCCCGAGCTCGACGCGATCAACTCGGCTCCGACCAGAGCCCGCCAACTGTAGCCGAGCCCGATCCGCAGACCGACGACGAGGGCCGGAAGCGAGGCCGGAAGAACGATCCGACGCAGAATTTCCGAGCTGTTCAGGCCGCAAGCCCGGCCGACCTCGACGAGCTTCGGATCCGCCTGGGCAATCCCCCCAAGGGCTCCCAGGAAGATCGGAAAGAAGCAAGAGAGCACGATCACACCGATCTTCTGCACTTCGCCGATACCGAGCCACAGGATCAGCAGCGGCAGCAGCGCAAGCGGCGGAACCTGGCGCAGGAATTCGAGCGCCGGCTCGACCAGCGCGCGCAACCGCGGCAGCAGACCGAACAGCAGAGCCAGGGGCAAGGCAGTGGCGACGGAAAGGCCATAGCCGAGGATCACGCGCTGCAAGCTGATCGCCACATGCCTGACAAGGGAGCCATCGGCGATGAGTTGACGTCCCGCCTCCATGACCGCGACCGGCCCAGGCAGCAGGAAGGGCGAAACGAGACCGAGCGCACTGGCTACAGACCAGAGCAGTCCCAACAGCAAGAATATGGGCAGTCCTTTTGACACGGCTACTACGATTGTTTCAGAGCAAGGCGGCGGCGCCCGCGCGACTGACTAGCATTGTTTCGTAGCGCATCAACAATATTACGATATTTATCACGCTAATATTTATTATAATTATTCTAATGAGAATAATACGCTTTCGACAAGAGACACAGAACGACGCGCATGCTTTGCAGATCGGAATAACTGCGCGACTGACGAGCATTTTCGTGCGGAAGCCCGCTTCGCCGAGCCTCCCGGCCCGCGACCCCGGACATGACTCCTGGGAGATAATCGTCTAAGGCGGCGCTCGCCCCCAAGAGATTTCCCGCTCTCGATGCTGTTCAATTCCTTCGTCTTCCTGCTCGGCTTCTTGCCGCTTGCACTCGCCCTGCACTGGCTGGTCGAGCGTTTTCAGCCAAGCCTGCGGCTGCCTGTTCTGGCGCTCCTGTCCTTTGTCTTCTACGGCTATTGGGACTGGCGCTTCGTCCCGCTGCTGGCTTTCTCGATCCTGCTCAACTGGTGGATCGCAGAAGCCTTCCTGAAGACCAAGCGAAGCGGCCTGATTTCGCTGGCGATCGCACTCAACCTCGCCGTGCTGGCGCTGTTCAAATACTTCAATTTTTTCGCTGAGTTCGCAGGCATGGTTCCGGGATTACCCGTCCCCAAGCTTGATCTGGCGCTTCCGCTCGGCATCTCCTTCTTTACCTTCCACCATGTGATGTACCTGACGGATCTCAGGCGCGGCGAGGCCCCGCGCTACGATCTGGTGCGCTATGCGCTCTACATCGCCTTCTTCCCGCAGGTGCTTGCCGGACCGCTGGTGCGCTGGCGCGAGATCATGCATCAGTTCGACGAACGACCCTATTTGCGATCCGACGCGGCCGAACGCATCGCACGTGGGCTGATGCTCCTGACTGCCGGTCTCGCCAAGAAGGTGCTGCTCGGCGACCCGCTGGCCGAATACGCCAACCCCGTCTTCGCCGCGGCAGCTGCCGGACAGGTCGTTTCAGTAGCCGAGGCCTGGCAAGGCACACTTGCCTTCACCTTCCAGATCTATTTCGACTTCTCCGGCTATACCGACATGGCGCTCGGCCTGGCCCTTCTCTTCGGCATCGTGCTGCCGCAGAATTTCGATGTGCCCTATCGCAGCATCAGCATCCAGGATTTCTGGCGGCGCTGGCACATGACGCTGTCGCGCTTCCTCCGCGACTACCTCTACATCTGGATGGGCGGCTCGCGCCGGGGACTGCCGACCCAGATCTGGGCGCTCTTCGCCACCATGGCGCTTGGTGGCCTCTGGCATGGCGCCGGCCTCACCTTCATCGCCTGGGGCGTCGCCCATGGCGTGGCCCTGATCATCTGCCTGCTCTGGCGCCGTGCCAAGCTGCCGATGCCGGCGCTGCTCGGCTGGGCCCTGACCCTGCTCTTTGTGACGCTGTGCTGGGTCTTGTTCCGCGCCTCCTCCTTCCCGGCGGCGCTGACGATCTACAAGGGCCTCTTCGGCTTCGCGCCCTTCGGCTCCGGCTTCAAATGGCGCGCTTTGCTGCCCGCAGCCGCCTTTGCGATGCTCGGCCCGACCGCATGGGCCCTGGTGCACCGGCTGCCGCCGGCGCGGTGGATCGCCGTGCTGATGGCAGTGCTCTTCGTCCTTGTGTTGTTCAAGATCGGCGACGACGCCAATTATGAATTCATCTACTTCCAGTTCTGAACGGCTCAGCGCCGAGGCCAACCCCGCCGCAGGAATGAGCTGGCAGCGGTTTATCCGCGTCTCTCTGACTGCGGGAGGCCTCTTGCTAGCCGCCTTCTTCGCCGCAGCCATCCTGATCGACCCCTATGACAGCGGGCGCTCACCACTGTCATTGAAGCAGGGCGTTCGCCCGCAGGGTCCGCGCACAGCCGCCGCCAGCCGCGGCCGCGACCCTGCATTCTCGGGAGCGATATTCGGCAATTCCCATATCCAACTGGTCAAACCCGACCTGCTGAAAACGCTGACGGGAATCCCCTTCGTCTCGCTGATCGCCCCCGCGACAGGCCCCAAGGAGACGCTGGTGCTGATCGACTGGTACCTGCGCCATAGGCAAGAACCGGCCAAGGCTCTGGTCATCAGCGTCGACCACACCTGGTGCACGCCCGACCCGGCCATGCCCGTCAGCAAACCCTTCCCGTTCTGGCTCTTCAGCCGCAATTTCGCGGAGTATCTCTTCGGATTGATGCGCTACGACGTCGTCGAAGAACTGCCGCGCCGCATCCGATATGAGATCAGGAACGCACCGAAACGCGCTAGCCCGGATGGATACTGGGACTATGAGGCTGGCTATGTCGGCCTGGGATATGTCGAAAAGCCCGAGCTTCGACGCAGGTTGCTCGAGCACCAGGATATGAGTGGTGGCAACGAAACCGGACCTTTCCCGGCGGCCACCGCGCTCGCTGCTCTCCTTGAAGCAGAATCAAAGGGCGCTCCCGTGGTGCTGGTGCGTCCGCCGCTCCATATTACCGCGCTGCCGGCACCTGGCAGTCCCGAGGGGCGCGCCGAGGCGGCCTGCCGGGCCGCTTTCCAGGCGCTAGCCGACGAACGCCCTGCAACGAAGCTTGTCGATCTGCGTCGCGACACGCCCCTGATCCGTGAGCCTTCCAATTTCTTCGACCACAGCCATTACCGTCAGATTGTCGCCCGCGAGGTCGAAACGAGCATTGCGGCAGCGCTCACGTCTCTGCGATAAGCTTGGCAAAGATGCCCCGAGAACGACGGATTTCATTTTTATGACAACGACTTCGCGAGATTGGTTGAAACTGCATCGATCGCGATTGTTACTGTCTCTCTCCCTCGCTATAAGGGCGCCAAATCGGCGGCCCGACTAAGGCAGAGTCGGTAGGCACGCCGGAAACAGACACTCAGAGAGCGCGCCTATGTCGAAACAGATCATCCTGGACGCCGACTACCGACCCTCCGACTCCGAACCCTTTATGAACGAGCGTCAGCGCGAATATTTTCGCAGCAAGCTGCTCGCCTGGAAGGAGGAGATCCTCAAGGAAGCCAAGGAGACGCTGGTCACCTTGCAGAGCGAGAGCGAGAATCACCCTGATATCGCCGATCGCGCCTCATCCGAGACCGATCGCGCGATCGAGCTGCGCGCTCGCGACCGTCAACGCAAGTTGATCGCCAAGATCGAAGCTGCGATCGCACGGATCGACGAGGGCAACTACGGCTATTGCGAGGAGACCGGCGAGCCGATCTCGCTCAAGCGCCTCGAGGCCCGGCCGATCGCAACCCTTTCGCTGGAGGCGCAGGAGCGTCACGAGCGCAACGAACGTGTTTTCCGCGACGACTGAACCTTTTCCGCCATCCACAGTCTGAAGAGAGCCTTTCGCCGCCGGCGAAAGGCTTTTTTGTTGGAATGAAGGAAACCCCGCGCGGGAGGCGCGGGGTTTCACTGGGTGCCAACCATAGAAGCTTGGGGAGCGTGGCTGGCATCCGGGACAGGGGCTTGCCTCGGGAGGAAGCAGCCCGCCGGCCAGGGAGGGAAAGGCGGGGAGCGTACCTTGCCTGGCCGGGTTTCTCGAAGGGCCGTCAGAAGGGCAGCAGGATATCCATGACCTGCTGGCCGTAGCGCGGCTGCTGGACATCGGTGATCTGACCGCGGCCTCCGTAGGCGATACGCGCCTGGGCAATCTTGCTGGAATCGATCGTGTTGTCGGATTCGATGTCCTCGGGCCGGATCACACCGGCGACGATCAGCTCGCGCACCTCGAAATTGACCCGGATCTCCTGCTTGCCTTCGATCACGAGATTGCCGTTCGGCAGGGTCTGGGTCACCACGGCAGCGACATTGGTGGCAAGCTGCTCGGCGCGGCGGACCGAGCCCGAGCCTTCACTCGACCCCTCGGAATCGAGCTTGAGCAATTCGCCTGCGCTGGAGCCGTCCGGCAGGAACTTGTCGAGCTTGTTCTCGAACCCCATGATCCTCGCTGCGCCGAAATCCTCGCCGTTCTTGCGGCTGCGCTTGGTGGTGTTGTCGAGCTGGGCCCGGTCGGTGACCTTGACCTTGACCGTGACGAGGTCCCCGACCATGCGGGCGCGCTGGTCCTTGAAGAAGGCACGCGAGCCTGTGCGCCACAGCGAGTTCGGCGCGAAGGAGGCATGTTCGACTGCCGGCATCGGCATCTGCACGGGCTTGTAGCCCTTCACCGCGGTCGGATCCTCGATCGGCGAGAGCGCTGGTGCCTGGCCAACATTGGCGAGCCGGTCGGCAGCGCCGCAGGCGCCGAGCGCGAGACCGAGCGCAAGGATGCTCGAGAACCTGAGAAGCTTGGCCTGGGACATGATGATATTCCGCATCTTCGTGACTACTGCGCGTTGGCGACGCGGCCGATACCGGCCGATTTGACCGTGATCCGGCCGGGACCGCTGACCGTGCCCTGCAACACACGCTTGGATTGCGGATTGGTGACGCTGACGACATCGCCCTTCGCGCCAGCCTCTCCGGCGCGCCCACGCATGGTGAGAAGCAGGCCTGGCGCCTCGTAGACGATGGTGACGAGATCGCCGCGGCCGACGATCTCCTCGCGCTGCACATCGCCATTGCGCAGTGGCATTCCGGCCATCAGCGCACGTCGCGCAACCTTGTCGACCGCTCCCTTCATCTCGGCGATCAGCTCCCCCCCCTGGCCTTCACGCGGGCGCCGCTCGACAATCACGTCTGCGGCGGTCAGCGTCTCGCCGCGGGCAATCGCGCGGAGCGGAACCACGACTTCCGTCGTTTCGACCAGATGCCCCGAGATCCGCACCGGCTTCAGCCGCAGCGCGGCGCTACCGGGGACCGTCAGCAAAGCCTGAAGGCGACGCGAGCGGGCGTCATAGCTCAGATCGACCACCGTCATGGCGCCCGTCAGTTCAGGCTCGACCGCAATCGAAGGCGTGCCCCCGTCCACGGCCAGCGCAAAGATCCGGCTATCGACACCGAAGCGTTCCAGCAGTCCGGTCTTCACCGCAGCCTCGACATCGGAGGCCATGACGCGGCGAGCCGCGCGGGTAACGACGACCTGCGCGATGCCCTGGCTGTCGATATCGCCGGCCTCGCGGATGACGCCGCCATTTTTCGCGGCTTCGATGATGCGGGCGGCCTGGATCGTGCCGGTCTCGCCGAGCGCCGGCGCCCGAAAGGCCGGCATGGCGGCGTCCTGCGGGGAAAGGCCAGCGATCAGATCGCCGAAGGTGACGAGGTCGCGCGACAGCGTGAGTTCGTTGCGCAACTGCATCCGGCGAAGGGCCGGGGCCGGATGCGCCTTTTCCGCCGGCAAGGCGGCCGTCGCGACAGACGCGGCCTGGTGCGGCTGAGCCGCCAGCGCAGATCCAGCGAAGAGCAGGGAAACAAGAAGGCTGGAGGAGCGGATCATGAGCATGGTCCTCACCCTCGGAACATCTGGGTCGTCGCCGACAGCATCTGGTCGGCGGCGGTGATGACCTTGGAATTCATTTCATAGGCACGCTGGGCCGAGATCAGCGAAGACAGCTCGATGACGGCCTGCACATTGCCTTCTTCGAGCGAATACTGCTGGAGCGTGCCGAACCCCTCCGCCCCGCCGACGCCATCGATCGCCTGGCCCGAGGCAGCCGTCTCGATGAAGAGGTTGTCGCCGAGCGACTCAAGGCCGACCTTGTTGATGAAGCGGGCAAGTTGGATCTGCCCGATCTGCTGTGGCGCGGTCTGGCCGGGGAGCCTGACTTCGACCGTGCCCTGCGCGTTGATGCTGACGCTGGTCGCATTGTTCGGGATCGTGATGCCCGGCTCGACCTGATAGCCGTCGCGGGTGACGAGTTGCCCCTGCGAGTCGAGATCGAACGAGCCGTCGCGGGAATAGGCGGTCCGTCCATCCGGCATGCGGATACGGAAGAAGCCCTCGCCCTTGACCGCGAGATCGTATTCCTTCTCGGTCGACGTCATGTTGCCCTGCGTCATCACGCGACCGGTCGAAACCGTCTTGACGCCCGAGCCGATGAAGGTCCCCGCCGGCACCTGCGTGTTCTGATCGGAGGTGGCGGAACCGGCCCGACGAAAGTTCTCGTAGAGGAGATCCTGAAAGTGGACGCGCTGGCGCTTGTAGCCAGTGGTGCGCACGTTGGCGATGTTGTTGGAGATGACCTGAACGTTGAGTTCCTGGGCCATCATGCCGGTCGCGGCGGTCTGAAGGGCGCGCATTGTGCTGGCTCCTTTTCCTGTCAGGCCTGCTGGTCAGCGAGGCGCGAGATCGCCCGGCTGCGCAATTCGTCGGATTTCGACATCAGGTTCGCCATGCTCTGGTAGGAGCGCTGGACCTCCATCAGCCGCGTCATCTCGATCACCGCCTTGACATTGGATGTCTCGACCGCGCCGGGCTCGAGGCGGGCCAGTGGCCCGGCCGGCTGAGCCGGAGCGGTCGAAGCGAAGAGATTGGTGCCGTCGCTGCTCAATGCAGCCGGATTGGCGAAACGCACCTGGCGGAGCTTGCCGCGCGTGCCGAGATTGGTCGACACAGTGCCGTCCGTAGCGATGCTGGCGCCGGTTTCGGTATCGCCGAACTGGATCGGGCCGCCCTCTCCCAGGACCGGCTGGCCACCCTGGGTGACGAGCTGGCCGCGGCCATTGATGGAGAGCGAACCGGCGCGCGTATAGCGCTCGCCCTGCGGGGTCTGCACCACGAGGAAATTGTCGCCGCGCAACGCCACATCGAGCGGATTGCCGGTGCGCTCGATCACGCCCTGAGACAGATCGACCGGGGTGCCCTTGTCGATGACATAGGAGAGCTTGCGGTCAGGCGCCTTGAAGCCCTCGGCACTCGCCTGGGGCATGAGAAACTCATTGAAGCGCGCCGAACGCGCCTTGAAGCCGTTCGTGCCGACATTCGCCACGTTATTGGCGATAACATCCAGCTCACGCGCCAGAGCCATCTGGCGCGACAGGCCGACGAGAAGCATGTTCTCCACGGCGGTAACTCCCGATCATGTCCCGCGAAAGCCTCGACGCTCCCCAGCGCAGCCTTCGCAGATCAGTCACCGCAACCCCCGTGCCAACGTGGTTAACTGATATCATCGCTTTGAAATATAAGAGATATTATTCAACCCGGACTGCGCCACCCGCTCGGCAACAGCGTGTCGACGGGCAGAAACGACCCGGCAAAAACTGCCGTCCTTAACGAGACGTTAACCCTGTTTCGGCAGATTTGCAGGAGTGAGCCGCCCAGAATGGAGCCGCGCTCCGGTACCCGGGCAGACAGGTATGGCCAAGAAGACCAAGAGCAGCGACGACGAGGCCGCAGACGGCGCCGGCGCGCCGAAGGCGGGCAAGAAGAAGCTCGTGATGATCGTCGGTGGCGTTGTGCTGCTGGCCGCTCTCGGTGGCGGTGGCTGGTTTTTCCTGAAGAAGCCTTCACCAGAGCAGCTTGCGGCAGCGGAAGCGGCCAAGAACGTCAAGAAGCCGGCAACCTTCGTCGAAATGAAGGACATGATGATCGGCATTTCAAGCGGCGGCCAGCAGGACCGCCAGCCGATCATGAAGATCAAGGTCGTGCTCGAGATCGCGGATGCCAAGGCCTCCGAGGAGATCAAGCCGCTGCTGCCGCGTGTCGAGGATGCCTTTCAGGTCTTCATGCGCGAGCTGCGCCCCGCCGATCTCGACGGCTCCGCCGGAATTTACCGGCTGAAGGAAGAGCTTCTGCGTCGCGTGAACGTCACCGTCTATCCGGCCAAGGTCGAAGCGGTGCTGTTCAAGGAACTGCTGGTCCAGTGAGCCGGCCTCTCCGATCCCTGACCATCAGCCGAGCGTCCCATGGCCGATAGCGAACTCGAACAGACCGGCGGCCTTCCCAAGGACCAGCCTCTGACGCCGGAGAACATGGCGGCGGAATGGGCCACCATGCCGGACACCGTCGAGGAGGAAGGCGAGGCCGAAGGCGGTACCGACCGCCTGATGAGCCAAGACGAAATCGACACGATGCTCGGTTTCTCGGCTGGAGACGACAAGGACAGTCGCAACGGCATCCAGGCGATCGTCGAATCCGGCTCGGTATCCTATGAACGCCTGCCGATGCTCGAAATCATCTTCGAGCGTCTGGTTCGGCTGCTCTCGACCAGCTTGCGCAACTTCTTCACCGACAACGTCGAGGTGTCCCTCGAGAGCATCCGCTCCGTGCGCTTCGGCGACTACATCAACTCGATCTCTCTGCCCGCCATGCTCTCGGTCTTCAAGGCAGAGGAATGGGACAATTTCGGCCTGATCACGATCGAGTCCTCCCTGATCTACTCGGTGCTGGACACGATGCTCGGCGGCAAGCGCGGGCAGCCTGCCCCGCGGGTCGACGGGCGTCCCTTCACGTCGATCGAATTCAATCTGCTGAAGCGGGTGATCGCGCTCGTCCTGAGCGATGCCGAAGCGGCATTCCAGCCGCTCTCGCCGGTGAATTTCAAGGTCGACCGGATCGAGTCCAATCCGCGCTTCGTCTCGATTTCGCGCCCTGCCAACGCAGCGATCCGGGTCGAACTGCGCTTCGACATGGAGGGGCGCGGCGGCTCGCTGCACATCCTCCTGCCTTATGCGACGATCGAGCCGATCCGTGAACTGCTCCTCGAGAGCTTCATGGGTGAGAAGCTCGGCCGCGACCCGATCTGGGAAAACCACCTCGCAACCGAGGTCTGGCAGACGGACGTCGCGGTGAAATGCGTGCTCCACGAAACCCAGATGCCCTTGAAGCGCGTGATGAAGCTCGAGATCGGCGACACGCTGATGTTCGACGCGCGCCCGGATTCAGTGGTTTCGCTGCGTTGCGGGGACTTCATGGTCAGCGAAGGTCGCATCGGGCGCGTCGACGACAAGATCGCCGTCCAGGTCGTCAGCCCGCTACGCCGCTCCAAGACCACGATCGCAGCCTTCGACAGCGCCACCAGCCATCTCGGCTCGCCGATCTGACGCCCGGGGACAACGCCATGACGATTACCCTTATCGCCGATGCGCTGGTCGCCAGCCTCCTCGTCGCCACCATCATCACCTGCTATGTCCTGTCCAAGCGAATCGAGCGGCTCAAGGCGGATGAAGGCGCGATGCGACAGACCATCGGCGCCCTGATCTCCGCCACCGACACGGCCGAGCGCGCCATCGCCGGCCTGAAACTGACGCTTGGCGACTGCGACCGGACGCTGGCCGAGCGACTGCGTACGGCCGAGCGCTATGCCGCCGATCTCGCGGCCCAGGTCGAAGCCGGTCAGGACGTCATGGAACGCATCGCCCAGATCGTCAGCGCCGCCACGCTGGTTGCGCCCAAGGCCGCGGATGCTGTGCCCGAGGTTGCCGAAGAACCGACCGTCTCGCGCCTGACGAATGCCGCGCACGCCGCCGCCGCGATCCGCGCCCGTGCCGCCAAGCGGCTGGAAGGTCAGGCGGCGTGATCGAGAGGCCCCGCCTCATCCCGGCAGTGATCCTCGGCGCCATGGGCCTCCTGGCGCTGAAGCTGATCGCCTGGACGTCGGAGCCTTATCCCGCCAAGGGGCCTGCCAGCGCGCAGGCGCTTGCGAAGACCCAGCCCGCCGCACAGCCTCTCAAGACGGAACCCGAAGTCTGGGGCCTCGCCAAGGTCATCGCCCGCGCACACGCTCCCGATACGTTCCTCGATCCCGAAACCACCGGCACGATCGAGAAGCCCAAGGCCAATCCGGAGGAAGAGGCGAAGGCCGAGGCTGCACGCGCGGCCAACCCGAACAACAAGGCCGATGTCCTCAATGGCACCGCCAGGACCACCTCGCCTGCCGAGCGCGCGATACTGGAGCGCCTCGGCGAGCGGCGCGAGGAGATCGAGGCGCGCATGCGCGAATTGGAGATGCGCGAGCGCCTGCTCGACACGGCAGAGAAGAAACTCGACGGCCGCGTCGGTGACCTGAAGCAGCTCGAGGACAAGGTCGACGGCCCCAAGGCCAAACAGGCCGAGGAAGACAGCAAGGCGATCAAGAACCTCGTCATCATGTACGAGACCATGAAGCCGAAGGACGCCGCAAAGGTCTTCGACCGTCTGAACCTCAGCGTGCTGGTTCCCGTGGTCCAGCAGATGAATCCGCGCAAAATGTCGGATGTGCTCGCTGCAATGTCCCCGGATGCTGCGGAGAAGCTGACCGTTGCCTTGGCGACCCCGGCGCGCGCGCCCAGCCTCCCGCGTTTTGCCGCCGAAGCGGCGCCCCTGTCGGGCAACGAGCTGCCCGCCGTCGCGCTGCCGCAGCGACGCTGACCCTCGCGCGTCCTTAACCCGCCATTATCCTTGACGCCTTACCGTCGATAGCGCTCGGGCTGCCGTCTTGCGGTCGTGCCGGGCACTGGTGTCGCGTTGCGTGAGTGTACCGGTTTGCGTTTCCCGCGTTCTCTTGCCTTTGGTGTCGGACTGGCCGCGCTTGGCGTTGCCGCCAGCCTGTCCATGCCCGCGCTTGGGGCAACGGCGACCTTGCAGGGTGCCGCCATGCCGCCCGGCTTCGGGCGACTGTCGCTGACGTTCGACGAGCCGATGCCAGTGCGCGTCAGGGTCGCCAATGGCGTTCTGGTCGTTGCCTTCGGCGGCCCCGTCAAGATCGACGTCAACAAGATCGCCAAGCAACTCCCGGACTATGTCTCGATCGCGCGGATCGACCCTGATGGCCGCGGCATGCGCTTTGCTCTCGCTCGCCCCTACAAGGCGAACCTGATCGAGGCCGGCGACAAGGCCTTCATCGACCTGCTGCCGGAGACCTGGAAGGGCGTGATGCCCGGCCCTCCGCCCGAGGTCATCGCCGCCCTGGCCGAGCGCGTCCGGTTGGCGGAGGCCCGCGCTCGCGAGATCGACCGCCGCCCACCACCTGCGCCCAAGCCTCTCCTGCTGACCAGCGCCAAGCTGCCGACACTCGAGCGCCTGATCTTCCAGGCGCCCTCCGACACCAAGCTGGCGCATGAGCTTGTCGACGGCACGCTCAGGCTCACCTTCGACCAATCACTCACGGTGGAGCCCTCCGCGATCCGGTCGGCCCTGCCAGAACGGGTCGGGCTCGTCTCGACCGAGACCGGTGCGGAGAATACCCAGCTCGACCTTTCCCTGCCCAAGGACTGGCAGGCCCGCAGCTTCCGCGACGACGACCGCCTCGTCGTCGATCTGCTGCCGCCGGCCAAGGCCGGCGTGCTCAGCCTGACCGGCTTCCAGGCGAGTGCCGCCGATCAGCCGGACAAGCCACCCGCCCCTGCTGTCAAGCCGGCAGCTGCAAGCGAGGCACCGGCACCACAGCAAGCTGCTCCAGTCGCCAAGCCAGCCGCGGAACCTGCCGCGCCGGCCATCGACCCGACGCCTCAGCTCGTGAAGATCCAGTCATCGGCTGGTCCGGATGGCAGCCGCATCGATTTCCGCTTCCCGCGTCCGACCGGGGCTGCGGCCTTCGTCGATGCCGGCCTGGTGACTCTCGTCTTCGACACCCGCGACACGATCGACCCCGCGAGCTTTCGGCAGATGCTTCCGGAACTGATCGAGGAAACCGTTGTCACGCGCGAAGGCAAGGCCACGCTGGTCCGGCTGCGCCTGTCCAACCAGCAGCTGGTGCGCTTCAACGATGACGGCACCGGCTGGACGCTCGGCTTCGGTGAGCAGGCGGGCAAGCCGACGAACCCTGTCGCCCCTGCACGCACGGTCGATGAGCACGGCCAGACGATCCTCGCCATTCCCCTGCCCGGCATGACCGGCGTGCACTGGATAGAGGGCGGGACCGCGGGCATGCCCATGGCCATCGCAACCGCGCTGGGACCAACGCGGGCGGTGACCAAGCCCTATCGCTTCGTCGAGTTCGGGTTGATGCAGACCGCCCATGGCCTCGCCATCATGCCGCGCTCCGACGACATCGTCGTCCGCGCCGGCACCGAGCAAGCGCTGATCGGGCGCGCCGGCGGCCTGACCGTCACCCTCGATCTTCCGCAGAGCGAGGAAGACAAGACGAAGACGCCGGTCGCGGCGCCCCCGCCCCTGCTGAGCCCGGAGCTCTGGGCGAAGCTGCGCGTTGCAGCCGTCCGTGAACGTGCGCGTGAGCTGCTGCGCGATGTCGCCGACGCCTCGCGCAGCCGCAAATCCGAAGCACGGCTGGCTCTTGCCCGCTTCTATGCCGCAAACGGGTTGATGCCGGAGGCCGCGGGGCCTCTCCAGGCGATGCTGGCCGACGATGCCGCCATGCGCGGCAATCGCGAGGCTCTGTTCCTGAAGGGTGTGATCGCGGCGAAGATGCACCGTAACCCTGAGGCTCTCGCTTCCTTCGAGGCCGGCCCGCTCAAGGAAGATGCCGAGGCGGGGCTCTGGCGCGCATTGATCGAACAGCGGCTCGGGCGCCAGGCCCAGGCGCTTGCCGGTTTCCGGCGCGCCGAGGCGACGCTCGACGGCTACCCGGATGATCTGCAGGTGCAGTTCCGCCCGGCGATGGCGCGCGCAGCCATGGCCATGCAGGATATGACGACCGCCGAGCGCCAGATCGAGCGGCTCTCGGAATTGCCGCGCGATCTTGTGGACAAGGAGGAGCTCGCACTCCTTCGCGCCATGCTCAATGATGTCAGCGGTCGCCCAGAGGCCGCGCTGAACGGCTACAAGCCGCTATTCGAGGCCGCCAGCAGGCCAGTCGCAGCGGAGGCGCAACTGCGTGCCATCCGGCTGGTGCAGACCGAGAAACGCCAGGACATTTCGCCTGATGAGGCGACCCGCAGGCTCGAGACGGTGTCGATCATCTGGCGCGGCGGCGAGATCGAGATCGAGGCTTTGTCCGAGCTCGGCCGACTCTATACCGCGCAGCACCGTTGGCGTGACGCCTTCCAGATCGCGCGCCGCGCCAACAACAACTACCCCGACAATCCGCTGACGCGCCGCCTTCACGATGAAACGGCCCAGCGCTTCGCCGAGATCTTCAGCAATCGCGACGCAGCGCAGGAACAATTGCCGCGCATCGAAGCGCTGGCCCTGTTCTACGACTTCAAGGAATTCCTGCCGATCGGCCGGCGCGGCGACGAAATCGCCCGCCTTCTCGCCGACCGGCTGGTGGAACTCGACCTGCTCGACCAGGCGAGCGAGATTCTGCGCTATCAGATGCAGGCCCGCCTGACCGGCGCCGCGCGGTCGACGATGGCTGCACGCCTTGCGATGATCGCGCTGATGAACGGCAAGCCAGCCGAAGCGCTGCAGGCGATCTCCTCGACGCGGCTGATCGAACTGCCGGGAGACGTCAAGCGGGCGCGGCTCCTGCTCGAGGCGAAGGCCCTCTCCGATCTCTCGCGCACCGACCAGGCGCTCGAGATGCTCGAAATCGAGCGCGGTCCGGAAGTCGACCGGCTGCGCTCGGATATTTACTGGACGGGCCGCCGCTGGCGCGACGCTGGCGAAGCGCATGAACGCATTTTGGGCGAAAGCTGGCGCGGTAACGCGCCGCTGAACGAGCGTGAGCGCGCCGACGTGATGCGCGCCGCCGTCTCCTATGTGATGTCGAACGAGGCTCTGTCGCTCGACCGGCTGCGCACGAAATTCGCCGCCAAGATGGCCGAGAGCACGGATGCTCGCACCTTCGCCTTCGCGACCGGGGCCAACCGTGCCAATGCCGCCGATATACGCGAGATGGCGCGCGCCGTTTCCGGTGCCGACAACCTGTCGGAGTTCATGAGGGCCTATCGCGAGCGCTATCCGGCCTATTCAAGCGCTGTGCGCAGCCGGCCCAAAGCCGAGCCCGAACAGGCAGCACCACCCAGCTCGACCGGCGCCGAGGCGAGCCCGGGCGCAGCGCCAGGCCGCGGTTGACCGCTACGTTCCGTAACTCTTGATCAGCGATCCCGTGACGAGGCCCCAGCCGTCCACCAGGACGAAGAAGATCAGCTTGAACGGCAGCGCGACCGTCACCGGCGGCAACATCATCATGCCGACGGACATCAGGATCGAGGCCACGACGAGATCGATGATCAGGAATGGCACGAACAGCAGGAAGCCGATTTCAAACGCCCGGCGCAGCTCCGAGATCATGAATGCCGGCACGAGAATCTGGATCTGGATATCTTCCGGCTGCGTCGGGCGGGGCTCCCGCGACATCTCGATGAACAGCATCAGGTCCTTCTCGCGGACATGCTTCAGCATGAACGCCTTGAAGGGCACGACGCCGCGATTATAGGCCTCCTGGGGCTGGATCTGCCCCGCAACCAGCGGCTCGACCGAGACGCGATAGGCCTCTCGCAATGTCGGCGCCATCACGAAGCCGGTCAGGAAAAGCGCCAGCCCGACGATCACGGCGTTGGGCGGCGCGGTCTGCGTGCCGATGGCCGAGCGCAGCAGGGACAGCACGACCGCGATCCGCGTGAACGACGTCACCATGATCAGGATAGACGGCGCCAGGGAGAGCACCGTGATGACGGCGATGAGTTGCAGCGCCCGTTCGGCGACGCCCCCACCCTGCCCGAGATCAAGCGAAAGCGTTTGCGCCCGAGCCGGCTCGCAGAGCGCAAACGCGACCATCGCGCCGGCACAAGCGACGCGGCAACCGCGACGCCATCTCGCATCCGTCAGGGTCAGGATCACGCAAAGCCGCCATCAAAGCCCGACTCAACCGATCGGGCGAGACGACGCTAGGGCGCCCATGTCCGCCAGGGCAACCAAGCCGGCGGCATCAGGATCGTCGCAGCCCGACAATCCTGTTGATCACGCCCGTCCGGTCAGGACTTCGACTTCGGATCACGCCCGAGCAGTCGCGCGAACTCGGCTTCGATCGCATCGACCGAGAACGGATCGATCTGAATGGGCTTCTCCTCCGCCTTCGATTCGGCCTTCGGCTCTTCGGCGGCGGGAACAGAGGACGGCTCAGGCTTTGGCTCGGCCTCGGTCTCTGACTCGGCGATCTCTGCCTCGGCCTCCGTATCGGCCTCGTCCTCACTGACCTCCAGAGCGTCGTCCTCGTCCTTTGCCGAAAGCCTCTCCCCAAGCTCCGCCGGTGTCGGTTCGGGATGCATGACCGGTGCAGGCTCAGGCAGCTTGGCGGCTTCGGGAGGCTCGCGGAAGGGAGCGGGCTTCGGTTCGACGGCGGGCACCGGTGGCGTCACCACGTCCGAGGGCTTGGGCTTCAGGCCCAGGGCCATTTCGAGTTCGGCAGCGACATCCGGCGGCACGCCGACGGGCCGCCCGAAGACCGGCGGAGGGGCAGTCGGAACCGGAGCGAGAACCGGCGCGGCTGCTGCGGGCTTCGGCTCTTCAGGCTTGACCGGCGCAGGCGGCGTCACCGGCAGAACGACGTCCGGAACCGGGATCGCCGGCGCCTGGGACGACCGGACAGCCGAGTGCGGACGCTTCAGCGCCTCCTCGAGCTGACGGGCCATATCGTCAAGCTCATCGGAACTCACGCTTGGCGCGGGAGCCTGATTGCGCCCGAAATTCGGAGCCTGTGAGGCCACAATCGCAGCTCCTGCCGCGAGGCCGGCCATGCCAGCCGCTGCAGCGCCTGCCGGTGCCACAGCCGGTTCGACGCGCGAAACTGGCCCAGGGGTACGATGCGGCAGCGGCGGCAGGCTATCCGGCTGCGGGGCGGCCGGCTGCGGCGGCGGAGAGGCGCGACGCGTTTCCTCCTGCAGATCGGCGCGAAGAGCCTCGAAACCGAGCGCCGGGTCGATCGCCAGAGGGCGTTCAAAGACCGGGGCCTCGGCCTGCGCCGGTACCGCAATCCGTCCGCTGCTGCTGCCGCGCACGATATTGGTCTCGACCACCACGTCGGACGCGCCGCCGATCATCACCAGATGCTCGACATTGTCGCGGCGGATCAGCACGAGCTGGCGCTGCCGGTCGAGGTCATGGATATCGACCACCCCGAGGCGCGGTTGCCGGGCGCGGCCACCGCCCTGCCCTCCTATCCTGAGTCGCCCGCCGGTGATGCGTCGCAGCAGGAAGGCGAAGAGCGCCACCAGAATCAGGACGATAGCGAATGCAATGATCCAGCGGAGGCCGGTCGAGAGTTCGAAGCCAAACAACGTCTGCAAGGTTTGCCTCATGTGCGACGGCGACAGCCCTTGGCGGACCGCAATTCCACCCAAGGTTCAACACGTTGGCTATAGCATAACGCCCGCAATTTCGGGAAACAGGGTTAGCACTTGGTTAATTTGGTTCACCGGATTCGTGAATCTTAACGCGAAATTAACCAAGCACCCGGCAATATTTTCCCAGTGGATCGACTGTCAGGACGGAATCGCTCCGCGGCTCCGATCACGGCCATCCCCTGAGAAAACGGGACAAACTCCATGTCTGGCAATGCCTTAGGCGCTGGCGGCAACCTGATGCAGGCGTTGAAGACGCGTATGCACTGGCACCAGTCCCGGCAAAAAGTGCTGTCCGAGAATGTCGCCAACGCCGACAGCCCCGGATTCCGCCCGATGGATCTCAAGGCGCCGGCCATCGGCACGGCTTCGTCCGGCGTCTCCCTGGCCCAGACCTCTGCCGGCCATATGGGCCCCTCCGGACAGCGCAATGGATTCGATACCGCCAAGGCACCCCGCTTCGAGGTCACTCCCAACGGCAACGGCGTAAATCTCGAGGACGAGATGATGAAGGTGGCCCAGAACCAGTCCGACTATCAGCTCGCCGCTTCGCTCTACAGCAAGGGCCTCGGACTGATGAAGATCGCGATCGGTAAGGGCCGCTAAGGCAGCGGACGCAGGAGCAGCAGCCTCATGGATCTTCTCAAGAGCATCGCGGTGGCGACATCGGGCCTGCGCAGCCAGTCCGGCCGCATGCGGGTCATCGCCGAGAACCTGGCCAACGCCGATTCGGGACCGGATCGCGCCGGCGTCGATCCCTACCGCCGCAAGATTCCGACGTTCCAGCGGCGGGTCGACCGTGAGCTCGAAGCCCAGGTCGTCGATCTCGGCCGCGTCCAGCGTGACCAAAGCGCCTTCCGGACGAAATTCGAGCCCGGCAACCCCGCAGCCGACGCCACCGGCAATGTCAGCATGCCGAACGTGAACTCGCTGGTCGAGACCATGGACATGCGCGAGGCACAGCGCAGCTACGAGGCCAATCTCAACCTGATCTCCTCCACGCGCCGGATGATCCAGCGCACCATCGACATCCTGCGCGTCTGATCGGCGCCAGCGGAACGGAACCTCACACGATGGCCACATCCAGCTTCGCCGCCGGCGCTTACGCCTCGACGCAGGGTCTCGGCGCCAGCAACCTGATGCGCAAGCCGCTCGGAGCGGCCGCCGGTGCCAGCGCGGGCATGCCGGATTTCTCCTCGCTGATCGGTAAGGCGCTGGAAGCAACCGCCGATGCCGGCCGCAAGAGCGACATCCAGACCGCAAGCGTGGCCGCCGGCCGCTCCGATATCGTCGATGTCGTCACGGCCGTCGCGGAAAGCGAGGCCGCGATCGAAACGCTGGTTGCGGTTCGCGACCGCGTGATTGCAGCGTATGAGGAAATCATGCGGATGCCGGTCTGATTCCCGGCTCGATCAGGACGCAAACCATGACCTCAGGCGCCATCCTCGACGTCGCGCGCGACGGCATCGTCGTCTTCCTCAAGGCCGGCGGCCCGCTGATGATGGTCGCGCTTGGGGTCGGCCTCGCCGTCTCGCTCGTCCAGGCCTTGACGCAGATTCAGGAGCAGACCCTGATCTTCGTCCCCAAGATCGTTGCGGTCTTTGCCGCCATGATGCTGTTTCTGCCGTTCATGGGCGATGCGCTTGCAGGCTATATGGGGCGGGTCGCCGTCCGAATCGCCACGGGCGAATGAACCTTACGCTGCCGCGACCGGCTCTGGGGCTGCCGCAGTGGCGTCCCGAGTGGCGCAGGGGCCCAGCCGGCACGATGCAGATCGCGATCCTGCCCGAGATCGGCGCGCTCTTCGTGCTCGTCTTCGCGCGTGTCGGCACCCTCGTGATGCTGATGCCCGGCATCGGCGAACGCTTCATCTTCTCACGCGCGCGTCTGTCGCTGGCCTTCTTCATCGCATTGATGATCGTCCCCATGGCGCGCACGATCATCACCCCGCCCGGCGACATGCCTGCGCTGGTCGGCCTTCTCATCAGCGAACTCCTGATCGGACTGACCATCGGGCTCAGCGTGCGCCTTGTGATGGCCTGCCTGCAGAGCGCCGGCGCGATCGTGGCCCAGACCATGGGCCTGGGTTTCGCGATGACGGTCGATCCGACCGGAGGCATGCAGAACCCGTCGATCGGCAACTTTCTGACGATGCTCGGCATCACGCTGATCCTGGTCACCGACCTCCATCACGTCGCCATCGCGGCGATTCATGAAAGCTATCGGCTCCTGCCGCCTGGCGGCTTTCCGGATGTCGGAGACATGATGACCCTGGCGATCCGTGCGGCGACGCAGGGCTTCGCCCTCGCCGTTCAGATTTCCGCGCCCTTCATCGTCTTCGGTCTGCTCTTCAATCTCGGGCTCGGCGTGCTGGCGCGGATGATGCCGCAGCTTCAGGTCTTCTTCCTCGCCGTGCCGGCCTCGATCCTCGGCGGCATGCTCGTGCTGCTCGCCGTCGTCGGCGTGATGATGGGCGTCTTCCTCGAGGATCTCGGCAACTTCCTTCGCCAGTTCACCGGCAACTGAGGAGCGGCGATGTCAGAGGACGCCGACAACGAGGACAGGACAGAAGACCCGACCCAGCGAAAGCTGGACCAGGCGATCGAGAAGGGCGACATCGCCCGCTCGCAGGAGATCGGCACCTTCTTCGTCCTTTGCGGTTTCACGCTGGCGCTGCTGGTCGGAGCCGGCTGGTCGGCGAGCAGTGCGGCGCTTTCCCTGCGCTCCTTCCTGATGAACGCGCATCAGGTGCCTTCCAGCGGCGAGGCCTTCTTCAACGTCACCAAGCAGGGCGTGATGACGGGCTTCATGGCGCTCGGCCTGCCCTTCGCCTTCATCCTCTGCGCCGGGCTTGCCGGTGCGCTGATCCAGCACAAGCCGCTCTGGACCTTCGAGCCGCTGATGCCGAAATTCAGCCGGATCTCGCTGATGGCTGGGGCCAAGCGGATCTTTGGCAAGGAGGCCTGGGTCAATTTCGCCAAGGGCCTCGCCAAGATCCTGCTGATCGGCACCGCCGTCGGCCTGACGCTCTGGAAGGAGCACGACCGGCTCGAGAGCTTCGCGCAGATGAGTGTCGCCGCGATGCTGCCGGCGACGCTGTCGCTGACGATCAAGCTGATGGCGAGCGTGCTCGCGCTCTTTGCAGTGATCGCGATCGGCGACTTCGTCTATCAGCGCTTCAGCTGGTACCAGCGTCAGCGCATGACCAAGCAGGAGCTCAAGGAGGAGTTCAAGAACTCCGAAGGTAATCCCGAGGTCAAGGCGAAGCTGCGGCAGATCCGCGCGCAGCGGGTCAGGAAACGCATGATGGCCGCGGTGCCCAAGGCGACCGTGATCATCACCAACCCGACCCACTTCGCCGTCGCGCTGCAATACGAGCAGGGCATGGGCGCCCCGCTCTGCCTCGCCAAGGGCGTCGACGCGCTTGCCCTGAAGATCCGCGAGGTCGCGGGGGAGCATCGCGTACCGATCGTCGAGAACCCGCCGCTGGCCCGCGCGCTCTATGCGACGGTCGATATCGACGAAGAAATTCCTGTCGAACACTATCAGGCCGTCGCCGAAGTCATCGGTTACGTCTTGCGCCTGAAGGGTAGGCGCGCCTAACTCGCAATCTGCGCGACCTGCGCGCTAAGCCCCTCGCTGGCGGCGAGGAGGCGTGAAACGGGACGGACCAGCCGCATGAGCGGAACCACGGCGACAACCGCGATCGATCGCTCCGACAAGCCAGGCCGTATCGGCCTGATCCTGCTTGTCGCCGGCTTGCTCGTCGGAGCCGCGATCGCGCTCGGCTTCATCGCCAATGAATGGGCGCAGCCGCTGATCCTGGGCCTGCTGGCCCTGCTTTCAGTGATCGGTGTCTTCGGCCTCTTTGCCTTTTCCATTGGCCTTGTTCAATTTTCGGGCCGCGCAGCGCGCAATGACCTGACCAAGGCCATCGTCGACAGTGCCGATGACGGCGTCGTCGTCACCGAGGGCGAGAACCGCATCGTCTACGCCAACGAAACCTATCTGGCGCTCGCCGGAGCCCGCGGAGCCAGCGACATCAAGCCGGTCGAACGCCTGTTTACCGGTCGCCCGGAGGTGTCGGAAGCGATCTACCGTTTGGCGACCGCCGCGCGCGAAGGCCGCCGGCTGGCGGAGGAAGTCCGGCTCGAGCCCGCCCTCAACGGTCGCGACACGGTCGGTTGGTATCGAATCCGGGTTTCTCCCGTGCGCCGCGAGGGCAAGGCCGCCATGCTCTGGAGCGTCTCGGACGTAACGCCCGAGCGTGAGCGTCAGGAGAACGCCTTCCAGGAACTCCAGCACGCGATCGACTATCTCGATCATGCGCCGGCCGGCTTCCTCTCGATCGACGCCGATGGCGAGGTGCCCTATCTCAATGCCACGCTCTCGGGCTGGCTCGACTACGACCTCGCCCGCTTCGGCTCGGGCGGACTGCATCTCGACGACATCGCAACCTCGAACGCGGCTGCCCTGATCCAGGCCATTCGCGGGCAGCCCGGCGATGTCCGCGTCGAGGTCCTCGATGTCGATCTGCGCCGGCGCAATGGCACGACCCTGCCGGTCAGGCTGCATCATCAGGTTGCCTTCGGCAGCGACAGCCGCGCTGGCCCCTCACGCACGCTCGTGCTCAATCGGACGACCGGCGAAGCCGGGTCCGACGGGCGCAGCGATGCCGAAGTGCGCTTTGCCCGCTTCTTCCACTCGACGCCGATGGCGATCGCGACCGTCGACCGCAACGGCGCGATCCTGCGCTCCAACGCCGCCTTCACCCGGCTGACGCAGCAGGGCCGCCAGCCCGCGACGATCCAGGATCTCGTCGCGCCGGGCAGCCTCGACGAGGCGCTCGCAGCGACCATGGCCGGCAGCAGCGACATCGCCCCGCTCGATGCCAATCTCTCGGGCGAGGACGGACGTTCGGCCAAACTCTATCTCTCTCCGGTCGCAGCGACCGAGGACAGCGATGGTGAGCGCGCCATCGTCTATGCGCTGGAGACCACCTCCGAGCGCAAGCTCAAGGACAATATCGACCAGGCCCAGAAGATGCAGGCTGTCGGCCAGCTCGCCGGCGGCATCGCGCACGATTTCAACAACGTGCTCCAGGTCATCATCAACGCGTCCGAGTTCCTGCTCGCCAGCCACAAGCCGACCGACCCGTCCTTCCCGGACATCATGCAGATCAAGCAGAACGCCTACCGGGCGGCCTCGCTGGTCCGGCAGTTGCTCGCCTTCTCGCGCCGCCAGACGCTGCGCCCGCAGGTGCTCGAGCTCGGCGATGTGCTCTCCGATCTCTCGCTGATGCTGAAGCGCGTCGTCGCCGACAAGGTCTCGCTCGACATTCGCCAGGGCCGCGACCTCTGGTCGGTCAAGGCCGATCTCGGTCAGCTCGAACAGGTCATCGTCAATCTCGCGGTCAATGCGCGCGATGCCATGCAGGACGGCGGCAAGCTGCAGGTCCGCACGCGCAACGTCGCAGCGGAGGAATGCGCCGGGTTCGGCCATCAGGCCCTGCCCACCGCGGACTATGTCATGCTCGAAGTCGAAGACAGCGGCACCGGCATCCCGGCCGAACATCTCGACAAGATCTTCGAGCCCTTCTTCACCACCAAGGAGGTCGGCAAGGGCACGGGCCTCGGCCTTTCCATGGTCTATGGCATCGTCAAACAGACCGGTGGCTTCGTCTTCGTCGATTCGACCCTCGGCAAGGGCACGACCTTCCGCATCTTCCTGCCGCGTCACGTGCCGACGGAAGAGGAGATCGCCGCCGACAACGCCGCCAAGGAAGCGCCCAAGAAGGTCGCAGCCGATCATACCGGCGCCGGCGTCATCCTGCTGGTCGAAGACGAGGACGCGGTGCGTGCGCTCAATGCCCGCATGCTGATCTCGCGCGGCTATACCGTGCACGAAGCGGCCTCGGGCGTGGAGGCGCTCGATATCTTCCTCAAGCATGACGGCAAGATCGACCTCGTCGTCTCCGACGTGGTCATGCCCGAGATGGACGGCCCGACCCTGCTTGGCGAGCTACGTCAGCGCAACCCGGCCACCAAGGTCGTCTTCGTCTCCGGCTACGCGGAGGAGGCCTTCCGCAAGAACCTGCCGGAAGGCGAGCAGTTCCACTTCCTGCCCAAGCCTTTCACGATGAAGCAGCTGGTCGAGACAGTGAAGGCCGCGATGAGCTGAGGCGCGAGGCCGCGCAGGTAGCGAGGCGCGGCGTCCACGAACGATGCGGGCAGCGCGATGTCGGACGGGAACTCACGCAGATACCTGATCCTGCTTCTCGCCCAGACCCTGTGTGCGATCGTCGTGCTCGCCAATGTGCGGGGCATTTTCCTCCTGCTGATCGACAATATCGGAACGATCATGACTGCCACTCGCGGCAGCGCGTTGCAGACCGCGCTCGCGGTCCTGATCGGCCAGGCCTGCTACTGGTGGCGCCTGCGTCATGTGACCATCCCCGCCACCTATGGCGGCCTGGTGATCGGCCACTTCGTCTCCTTCGCAGCCCGGATCGGCTTCATCTTCGGCGGCGCTCTGTTCTCGCTCTATTATCTCCGGCACGTCCCGGAGCTCGATCTTGGCTATCTCGATCTGAGCTGGCGCGGGGCGCTCCTCATCGCCGTCATCTTCGCGCTCTACTGCTACACCCTGGAGCTGGAGCGGCTCGGCAACGCGATGCAGATCCGGGCCATGCAAGCGAAGGGCGACAGCCGGGCTTGAACAGCTCTGCAGGGAGGCGATGAATGAGAACAAAAAAAGAACTTGAAGACAGGAACAAACCGTGACCATATTTGCTCACGGCGCACATTGAGAAGTGATCGCGCCCCTGCCATAAGGAGCGCACGTTGTGAATCAGGCAAATCTCCGGCTCGTGGAAGGCTCTTCGATGGACAAGGCTAAGGCGCTCGATGCGGCGCTCTCGCAGATCGAACGGGCTTTCGGCAAGGGCTCGATCATGCGCCTGGGCAAGAACCAGCAGGCGATCGAGATCGAGACCATCTCGACCGGCTCGCTCGGGCTCGATATCGCGCTCGGCGTCGGCGGGCTCCCCAGGGGCCGCGTCATCGAGATCTACGGACCTGAATCCTCCGGCAAGACCACGCTTGCGCTCCACACTATTGCCGAAGCCCAGAAGAAGGGCGGCGTTTGCGCCTTCGTCGATGCCGAGCACGCGCTCGATCCGGTCTATGCCCGCAAGCTCGGCGTCAATCTCGACGACCTCCTGATCTCGCAGCCCGATACCGGCGAGCAGGCGCTCGAGATCACCGACACCCTGGTTCGCTCCGGCGCCATCGACGTGCTGGTGGTCGACTCCGTTGCGGCCCTTACGCCCCGCGCCGAGATCGAAGGCGAGATGGGCGATGTTCAGCCCGGCCTCCAGGCGCGCCTGATGAGCCAGGCCTTGCGCAAGCTCACCGCGTCGATCTCGCGTTCGAACTGCATGGTCATCTTCATCAACCAGATCCGCATGAAGATCGGCGTGATGTATGGCTCGCCCGAGACCACGACCGGCGGCAATGCCCTGAAATTCTACGCCTCCGTGCGCCTCGACATTCGCCGCGTCTCGACGCTGAAGGAGCGCGACGAGGCCACCGGCAACCAGGTCCGCGTCAAGGTCGTCAAGAACAAGGTGGCGCCGCCCTTCAAGCAGGTCGAGTTCGACATCATGTTCGGCGAGGGCATCTCGAAGGTCGGTGAGCTGATCGACCTCGGCGTCAAGGCCGGGATGGTCGAGAAGGCCGGAGCCTGGTTCTCCTTCGACAGCCAGCGCCTCGGCCAGGGCCGCGAGAACGCCAAATCCTTCCTCAAGGCCAATCCGGACGTCGCGGCGCGCATCGAGGCCACGATCCGGCAGAATTCAGGCCTCGTTGCCGATCGCATCCTCGATGAGGCGACACCTACCGACGATGATCTCGACGAGGGCGACGCCTGAGCCTCATCTCCGCGTCGGCGGCAGGGTATTTTCGTCGGGCGGCCTTTCGGGGCCGCCCGTTTCTTTTATGCGCCAAGGCCTTGTCACGGGAATTCTGGACAGGTGCAAAGCCGCTGACTAGAACCGATCCCAACCAGCAGGCCCGCCCGGCCACCCATCCTGAAGCAGAGTTCGAATTGCGATGAGCGGCGTCAACGAAATCAGGTCCACCTTCCTCGATTATTTCAAGTCGAACGGCCATGAGGTGGTGCCGTCGAGCCCGCTCGTGCCACGCAACGACCCGACGCTGATGTTCGCAAATTCAGGCATGGTGCAATTCAAGAACGTCTTCACCGGACAGGAAAAGCGCTCCTACCAGCGCGCCACGTCGGCGCAGAAATGCGTGCGCGCCGGCGGCAAGCACAATGACCTCGACAATGTCGGCTACACCGCGCGCCACCACACCTTCTTCGAGATGCTGGGGAACTTCTCCTTCGGCGACTACTTCAAGGAACAGGCGATCACCCACGCCTGGACGCTGGTCACGCGCGAATTCGGCCTGCCCAAGGAAAAGCTGACCGTCACGGTCTATTCCGAGGATGACGAGGCGCACGCGCTCTGGAAGAAGATCGCCGGACTTTCGGATTCGAAGATCATCCGGATTCCGACCTCGGACAATTTCTGGCGCATGGGCGACACCGGCCCCTGCGGCCCGTGCTCCGAGATCTTCTACGACCATGGCGACCATATCCCCGGCGGCCCTCCCGGCTCGCCCGATGAGGACGGCGACCGCTTCATCGAGATCTGGAACCTCGTGTTCATGCAGTATGAGGAGGCCGCCGGCGGCATCCGCACCAATCTGCCGCGGCCCTCGATCGACACCGGCATGGGGCTGGAACGTGTCGCCGCCGTGCTTCAGGGCACGCATGACAATTACGAGATCGACCTCTTCGCGACCCTGATCCGCGCCATCGCGGACATGACATCGGTCTCGTCCGACGGGCCAATGAAGGCGAGCCATCGTGTCATCGCCGACCACCTGCGCTGCTCTGCCTTCCTGATCGCCGACGGTGTTCTGCCCTCGAACGAAGGCCGCGGCTATGTCCTGCGCCGCATCATGCGTCGCGGCATGCGCCATGCCCAGTTGCTCGGCGCCAAGGAGCCGTTGCTTCACCGGCTCGTGCCAGTCCTAACCCGCGAGATGGGCCAGGCCTATCCCGAACTGCTGCGTGCAGAGGCCCTGATCACCGAGACCTTGAAGCTCGAGGAGACCCGTTTCCGCACCACGCTGGCGCGCGGCCTCTCGATCCTCGACGATGCTGCCAAGGATCTCGGCGCGGGCCAGAAGCTGAAGGGCGATGTCGCCTTCACGCTCTACGATACCTATGGCTTCCCGCTCGACCTGACCCAGGATGCACTCCGCGCTCGCGATATCGGCGTCGATCTCGACGGGTTCGACGCGGCGATGCAGCAACAGAAGGCGAAGGCGCGCGCCGCGTGGTCCGGCACCGGCGAGGCTGCGACGGAAAAGCTCTGGTTCCCGCTGCGCGACCGCGTCGGCGCCACCGAGTTCCTCGGCTACGACACCGAGACGGCCGAGGGGGTTGTCACCGGACTGATCCGCGACAACGCGGAAGTCGAGAGCCTGAAGGCCGGCGAGACCGGTTTCGTCGTGTTCAACCAGACCCCGTTCTATGGCGAGTCCGGCGGCCAGGTTGGCGATACCGGCACGATCACCGGGGCGGGCTTCGCCGCACAGGTTTCGGATGTGCAGAAGAAGCTCGGCGTCATCTTCGCCCACGCGGTCAAGGTCACTTCGGGCGAAATCAAGCTCGGCACACCGGCTGAGCTTACAGTCGATCATGCGCGCCGGAGCACGATTCGCGCCAACCACTCCGCGACCCACCTGCTGCATGAGGCGCTCCGGCTCGTCCTTGGCGATCATGTCGCCCAGAAGGGCTCGCTGGTCTCGCCTGAGCGGCTCCGTTTCGATTTCTCGCACCCCAAGCCGATCTCCGAGGCTGAGCTGGCTCAGGTCGAGGATATCGCCAACGCAGCCGTGCTGCGGAACGAGCCGGTGGCGACCCATCTGATGAGCGTTGACGAAGCCATCGCTTCGGGTGCCCGCGCCTTGTTCGGTGAAAAATACGGCGATGAGGTCCGTGTCGTCTCGATGGGGACGACCGAGGCGGGCAAGGCCTTCTCGGTCGAGCTCTGCGGTGGCACCCATGTTTCGCGCACCGGCGATATCGGCATCGTCAGCATCGCCGGCGAAAGCGCGGTGGCAGCTGGCGTGCGCCGTCTCGAGGCGGTGACCGGCACGGAAGCCCGGCGTCAGCTCAACACCGATTCGAGGCGTCTGCGCGACCTCGCCAGCTTGCTAAAGGTCCCCGCGGCCGAAGCCGAGGCACGCCTCGCCGCCCTGGTCGAGGAGCGCCGCAAACTGGACCGCGAACTCACCGAGGCGCGCAAGAAGCTCGCCATGGGCGGCGGCGGCAGCGCCGAGGATCCGGTCCTCGAGATCTCCGGGGCCAAGCTCCTGGCCCGCGCCGTCACCGGCGTCGAGATGAAGGATCTGAAGAGCCTCGCCGACGAAGCCAAGTCCCGCGTCGGCTCGGGCGTCGTCGCCATTGTCGGCGTCGCGGAAGACGGCAAGGCCGGCGTGGTCGTCGGTGTTACCGAGGATCTGACCTCGCGCTTCGACGCGGTGGCGCTGGTGCGCGCCGCTTCCGAGCAGCTCGGCGGCAAGGGTGGTGGCGGGCGCCGCGACATGGCCCAGGCCGGTGGCCCGGACGGCTCCAAAGCGCAGGCTGCGCTCGACGCCGTCGCAGCCGCGATGAGCTGACCGGGTTCGGACGACGGAGAAGACGGGGTGCAATATCGTCTCGCCGCCACCATTGCTCTTGCCCTGGTGGCAGCGAGCGCCTCAGGCTTTGCCCAGCAGGTGCGCCCCCGCCCCGCCGCACCGGCCCAGCCCGTCCAGCCAACCCTGTCGGCCTCGCGTAGCGCGATGGCCGGCTCCATGTTGACGGTGTTCGCCAGCAAGGCGCCGGCACAATCACAGCTCGCCATCGCGCGCCCCGGCGATCCTGCTGAAGCGGCCATCGTCTCGGTCATTCTCGGCGCCGTGTCCGCAACCGCGATCACGACGCCGGGCGAGCCCGGCAGCTATGAACTCCGCCTCGTTCGCCCGGATTCCGGCAAGCCCGAGATCCTGGCCAGGCAGCCCCTGGCAACCACGTCCCCTTCGGCGACCTTGTCGGCGCCGGACCGCGCCAAGGCCAAGACAAGCATCCCGGTTCGCGGGATCGGTCCCAATGGCGAGCGCGATCGCGTCGTCATCACGGCACCCGATGCAGCCGTGGACGCGACAGGCCCCTCCTTCTTTCCGGCAGAGAACGTCGAAGCGCTGCTGGAAGCACCGGACAAGCCGGGCAGCTATGAACTTCGCTATGTCATGAACGCACCGCTGAGCGGCCAGCGTATCCTCGCTCGCCGCCCCCTTACGATCGAGTAGCGATCATCCCGGCCGCGTGCCCAGGCATCGCGATCGGCGTTCTCAAGGCGAGCGATAGCGCGGAGCTCTCCGAACGAGACGGCTCCGCAGTGAGTTTGCTGGTCATCCCGCAGAGCCCGCCCAACCGAGCGACCAGGTTCCCTTCGTCGAGGACGGATGTCGGCCGCAGCACGTGCGGATCACCCCGCTGACGTTACGCCAGCGGCTGACCTGGTCTGCACGGCACGACACGCTGTGTCGTCGCATGCACCTTGGCCTCGACAGCAAAAAGCGCCCGGATCGGGATCCGGGCGCTTCAAGTCATTCACTCAGGATCGCAGAGATCAGGCAGACATCGCCTTGCGCATGTTCTCGCTGACCTTCTCAAGGAAGCCGGTGGTCGAGAGGAACTTCTGGTCGGGACCGACCAGCAGCGCCAGATCCTTGGTCATGTCGCCAGCCTCGACAGTGTCGACCGTGACCTTCTCGAGCAGCGTCGCAAACTTCGCGAGTTCGGCATTGTTGTCGAGCTTGGCGCGGTGGCTGAGGCCACGCGTCCAGGCAAAGATCGAGGCGATCGAGTTGGTCGAGGTCTCCCTGCCCTTCTGATGCTCGCGATAATGGCGCGTCACCGTGCCGTGCGCGGCTTCAGCCTCGACGGTCTTGCCATCCGGCGTCATCAGCACCGAGGTCATCAGGCCGAGCGAACCAAAACCCTGGGCCACGGTGTCGGACTGCACGTCGCCATCGTAGTTCTTGCAGGCCCAGACATAGCCGCCCGACCACTTCATCGCCGAAGCGACCATGTCGTCGATCAGACGGTGCTCATAGGTGATTCCGAGCTTGTCGAATTCGGCCTTGAACTCGGCCTGGTAGATCTCCTCGAAGATATCCTTGAAGCGGCCGTCATAGGTCTTGAGGATGGTGTTCTTGGTCGAGAGATAGACCGGGTACTTGCGGATCAGGCCGTAGTTCAGCGAAGCGCGTGCGAAATCCCTGATCGAATCGTCGAGATTGTACATCGCCATGGCGACGCCGGCGTCCGGAGCCTTGAAGACCTCCTTCTCGATCACGGCGCCATCATCTCCGACGAACTTGATCGAGAGCGTGCCCTTGCCGGGGAACTTGAAATCGGTGGCGCGGTACTGGTCGCCATAGGCGTGGCGGCCGATGACGATCGGCTGTGTCCAGCCCGGCACGAGGCGCGGCACGTTCTTGCAGATGATCGGCTCGCGGAAGATCACGCCGCCGAGAATGTTGCGGATCGTGCCATTCGGCGACTTCCACATCTGCTTGAGATTGAACTCCTTCACCCGGCCCTCGTCCGGGGTGATGGTGGCGCACTTCACCGCGACGCCATGCTTCTTGGTGGCGTTGGCGGCATCGATCGTGACCTGGTCATTGGTCGCGTCGCGGTTCTCGACGGACAGGTCGTAATAATCCAGCTCGAGGTCGAGATAGGGGAAGATCAGCGTGTCCTTGATCTTCTGCCAGATGATGCGGGTCATCTCGTCGCCGTCCATGTCGACGACGGGATTGGCGACCTTGATCTTGCTCATGTGATTTCGACCCCTGCTGCTGGCCAGTCTGGAACGTTTCCGGGCTGCAGCCATAGCTCCGCAGCCCGCCCGCGCGCTTCCTAGCGGGTTACGTGCCACTGGGGAAGCACGGCTTTTGGCCGAGTTGCCCAAGCCTCATGCCGCACTGCCTTCATGCTGCACTGCCGCAAAAACTGCACCTTCCCGTTCTAACTTCGATTTGAGATCGCCGCCGAGGAAGAATGCCGACTTTGTATCACCATCGCTGCAGTATTCGTGCTGGCCGGTCCATCGGGGCTCGGGCCGGCATCGTTGCCCTCCTGCTCGTCGCGGGCTGGGCGGCGAAGGCCAATGACGACGGTGCCTACAGCCCGCGCTTCCCCATTCCCAAACCTATCCTCACCCACGAAGAGCCTGAGGACGCGGTCGAACCACAAGCTCAAGAGGCGCAGGACGATCTGGACGCCGTGCCGTTCGATCCGGCTCTGAGCGCGCGCGCAAACTGGCCCGCCCCGCCAAAAGCCAACCGGCAGTTGCCTAGGGAAATCCCGCTCAGCGTCATTCGCCAGGGCTTTTCGACACGTGGCCCGACAGAGTCTGCGCCCGAACGGAGCGTCGGCCTCCAGCTCGGCGCCGACACGTTCTCGATCTCGACCAAGCTGATCGCACCGCCCGGGCACGAGCAGGTCGGCGACGCACGCATCGACTGGAAATTGGCCCGGCCTGTCGCCAACAAGGGGCCCGGCTTCATCTGGACGATCTCGACGGGAGGCGGCAGCAGCACGGCGGGAAAACCCGAGCAGAACGCCAGTCTGCTGGTCGGGTTCCGCCACCAGCTCTTTCAGTACCTGACCATGAGCTCGCAGCTCTCCATGGCCGGCAGCTACGTCTTCGCTCCCGACGGTGGCCCGCACTCGACGCTTGTGCCGGAGGTCAAGTTGAGCGCCGATCTCGCAGCTCTGGCGAATCTCTCCTGGGAGGCCTCGCTCGATCTGGCGCTGGCACGTCAGATGCCGCTAGTCGCGAGCCAGTACGAGACGCGCGGCACCGCCCTGCTGCGCCTGAAATACAGCCTCGAATGAAGGGGCCCCGCTCTGCCTTTGCCGGCCTTCCGTGATCGCGCCGGTCGCTCTAGCCTTGGGGCATGACAGATACTCCCCCTCCGAAATTCGCTCTCGTAACCGGCGGTACACGCGGCATCGGTGCAGGCGCTGCGCTTGCGCTCGCCCAGGCGGGCTACGAGGTCATTGCCACCGGCCTCACCGATGAGGAGGTCGTGGCGTCCCCGCCTCACCCCGCGATCCGTCACGCCAGGCTCGATGTGACCAGGGATGATCAGGTCGCGGCCATCGTCGCGCTCTGCCCCCGTATCGATGCGCTGGTGAACTGCGCCGGGATGATCCAGCGCGGCGGCAAGGAATTCGAGATCGAAGCCTTTCGCCTGACGATCGAGGTCAACCTCACGGGCTCGATGCGGATGTGCGTGGCGGCCAAGGACAAGCTCGCCGCCAATGGCGGGGCGATCGTCAACATCGCCTCCATGCTGACCTTCCACGGCTCGCCCCTCGCCCCGGGCTACGCCGCATCGAAGGGCGGCATTGGCCAGCTCACCAAGTCGCTCGCGGCCGCCTGGGCACCCGAAGGCATCCGCGTCAACGCCGTCGCTCCCGGCTGGATCGCGACCGAGTTGACCAGGCCCCTGGTCGAGGATGCTGCCCGTTCGGCGCCGATCCTGGCGCGTACACCACAGGGTCGCTGGGGCGAACCCAGCGATGTCGGCGGCGTCATCGCTTTCCTGCTCTCGGATGCGGCCAGGTTCGTGACAGGTGCCATCCTGCCCGTCGATGGCGGGTATCTCGCCGTCTGACGCCATCTGCATCAACACCAAAAACGCCAAACACGGCAACGGCATGCAACCGCTTCCGGAATCACTCCGGCAACGACTTGAATCAAGATCTCAGGCAGGAAACGCCATGACCAACCCGAACCCCATGCCAGTCGAGGCGAGCGCCGAGGACCGTTGGACGCCCTATCGCCACCCTCAGCCGAAGGATTCCCCACCCGAACTGATCGTGCCCAATGTCATTCCAACCGACGAGCGGGTCTGGGTGCCGGTCGATGACAATGTCTGGTTCCGTCCGCTGCTCTTCTGCGTGACGCGTGGTTATTGGATGAACCTCCTGAAGGTACGCCGCGCCGGCGTGCTCTCGCGCCACCGCCACCCCCTGCCCGTGCACGGCTATGTCCTCAAGGGAAAGTGGCGCTACCTGGAGCACGATTGGGTGGCGACCGAGGGGTCCTATGTTTACGAGGCGCCGGGCGAGACCCATACGCTCGTCGTCGACCCTGACGTCGAAGAGATGATCACCATGTTCCAGGTCAATGGCGCGATGATCTATGTCGATCCCGACGGCAAGTGCCTGGGCTATGACGACGTCTTCACCCGCCTCGACAAATGCCGCGCGCATTACGCGGGCAACGGGCTCGGAGCGGATTACGCGGACCAGTTCATTCGCTGACGACCAGTTTCCGTGCCGGATCGACACGCGTCGGTTCGGCAGCACGGACGAATCCTAAACGGTCTCTCGGCTAGTTCCGGTCAAACCGACCGAAGCCTATGCCACCTCTGGAGAACCGTTCATGCGCGCCGTCCTCGCCCTGCTGATGTGGATGTCGGCGGCCGGCCTCCCCTCGCCAGCCGACGCGCAATCGGACTTCTATACGGCGACGTCTGCCGAGATCGCCGGAGGGCGCCCCGGAACGCTGATCCGGACCGAGATTCTGAACGGAACGCCCGAGGGCGCCAGCGCCTACCGGATGCTCTATCGCTCGGTCGGCCTCGACGGGCGGCCGATCGCCGTGTCCGGTGTTGCGATCGTCCCGCCCGGCCCCGGTCCGGCCGAGGGACGCCCCGTCGTCGCCTGGGCGCACCCGACGACCGGGGTCCAGCCGCAATGCGGACCGTCGCGCTCCGGCGGTATCTTCCAATCCATTCAGGGCCTGCGTCCGATGCTCGCGCGTGGCTACATCGTCACGGCGACGGACTATCCGGGCCTGGGCGCACCGGGGGTCCATCCTTATCTGGTCGGCGCCAGCGCGGCCCGCTCCGTAATCGACTCGGTGCGCGCAGCCGGCCAGCTCCCCAATGCCTCCGCCGGGCGGCGCTTCACCGTCTGGGGCCACTCCCAGGGTGGGCACGCGGCGCTGTTCACCGGCATCCTGGCGAAGCGCCTGGCGCCCGAACTCGACCTCGTCGGTGTCGCCGCCGCAGCGCCTGCGACCGAACTCGCCACATTGCTGTCCGACGACATCGACACGGATGGCGGCCGGAACCTGACGGCAATGACCCTGTGGTCCTGGACGCGTGTCTACAAGGCGCCCCTGAACAAGATCGTGAGTTCGGGCGCGATTCCGGTGGTCGATCAGTTGGCCGCAGATTGCCTGGAGAGCCTGACGGACATCTTCAGCAGGCTGCGCCCGACCAAGGCGCTGGAGCGCCGCTTCCTCGTCGACAACGCCTTTGCTGAGCAGCAGCCTTGGCGCGCGCTTCTCAGCCGCAATACCCCCGGTCTCCTGCCGCGCAGCGTCCCGGTCTATATCGCGCAGGGCACGAGCGACACGCTCGTCCGGCCCCAGGTGACACGCGACTACGCAGACAAGCTTTGTCGCGCCGGCAGCGCGGTGCAATTCGATGCGTTGCCGGGCGTCGGCCATCTCCTGGCTGCGCGAGACAGCGCCGACGCGGCGATCGCCTGGATGGATCAGCGCTTCAAGGGCGTGACGCCGCCGAGCGTTTGCGCCCTGTCGCAGTAAGGGTCTCGCTGCAACCGCTCGGTCCTGATCGGACCGGCGGCAGGTTCGAAGGCCATTGCATCGGCCGGAAAAGTGGATTGCGGCTTTCGGGAAGGCCGATGCAAACACAAAGGGTTAGATCATCGGACCGGATACGATTTCTGGTCCGAGGATCTAACGCCCGAGCTTGGCGAGCTCGACCGCCGCCCGCAGCTCGATATGAGCCAGCACATCGTCGAGGCGCGGATCATCGGTGGTCTCGCGCCGCAACGAGAGCGTCGTCTTGAGGCGTTCCAGCTCGGCGATCTGGACGCGGCCGGAGAGGAGCGCAGCCTTCAGCCTGTCGAGCCCGTCGAGCAGGTCATGCCCGCGCCGTGCCTGACGCTTCTTGCGCTCCTGCGCATCGCCTTCGGCCTGGACCGCGAGCAGGAGATCGAGCGACCCCGCATTGCTGACCGTGCTGCCCTGTGCCGCCGTCGCGGATTCGCGGCCGGGCAAAGAGAACGACGCCGCGCCGGCCCGCCGGGTCTGGCTGGCCGAGCCTGCCCCGATAACGGGCGTGCGCGGGTCGATACGGATCATGACGGCCTCGGTTGACGATGCGCCAAGCCTTGGACCCGCATGGTTAACAAGCGGTAAATCGCCCGGCAAAAACTGCCGATCCGGCAGGAACGACATAGCGACAACGGCAAGCGCCAGACAGAGCCTACCTCACAACAGGCTGGCAAATAAGGGTTTTCATGAAATCGGCAGTTGGCACGCCCCTCGCAAGGCATGAGCCGCTACTGTCTCATTCCCGCCGGTGCCCTATGGTTCGCCTGCCCTCCCTGAAACGCCTTGTGACGCCGCTGGCCGCGCTGCTGGCCATCGGCCTGTCCTGGGCGGCCGAGCCGGCGCAGGCGCTCTCCCGCATCAAGGATCTCGCCGCCGTCGAAGGCGTGCGCAGCAACCAGATCCTCGGCTATGGCATCGTCGTCGGCCTCAATGGCACCGGCGACACGCTGAACAATACGCCCTTCACCAAGCAGTCGCTGCAGGCGATGCTGGAGCGGCTCGGCGTCAATACGCGCGGCGCCAATATGCGCACCGCCAATGTCGCCGCCGTGATGGTGACCGCGAACCTGCCGCCCTTCGCCACCCAGGGCACGCGCCTCGATGTCACGGTCTCGGCACTGGGTGACTCCAAGTCGCTTCAGGGCGGCACCCTGCTCGCAACGCCGCTGCTCGGCGCCGATGGCGAGGTCTACGCCGTCTCGCAGGGGCCGGTCGCAATCTCCGGCTTCTCGGCCGAGGGCGACGCCGCCAAGATCACTCGCGGCGTGCCGACGGTCGGCCGCATCGCCAATGGCGGCCTGGTCGAACGCGAGATCGACTTCGCGCTGAACAAGCTGAAGACGCTGCGGCTGTCGCTGCGCAACCCGGACTTCACGACGGCGCGCCGCGTCGCCGCTGCGATCAATGATTTCCTCGGCGGCGATGCGGCAGAGCCGACCGATCCCTCGACTGTCGTGCTGCAGATCCCCCCGCGCTTCCAGGGCAACATGATCCGCATGCTGACCGAGATCGAACAGCTGCGGGTCGAGCCCGACCAGCTCGCCCGCATCGTCATCGACGAACGCTCCGGCATCATCGTCATGGGCAAGGACGTCCGCGTCTCCACCGTCGCCGTCGCGCAGGGCAACCTGACCGTGACGATCAGCGAGCAGCCGGAAGTCAGCCAGCCCGAGCCTTTCGCCCGCGGCCGCACCACCGTCGTGCCCCGCACCAACGTCAAGGTCGACACCGAAGGCGGCAACAAGCTCGCCCTCGTCAAGGAGAGCGTGACGCTCGCCGAGCTCGTCGACGGACTGAACGCCCTCGGAATCGGCCCGCGCGACATGATCTCCATCCTTCAGGCGATCAAGGCCGCCGGCGCCCTCCAGGCAGAAATCGAGGTGATGTAATGACCGCCGCACTCGCCCTCCCCGCTGCGAAACTGGCGCTCGGCGTTGCCGGAAGCCTCGTCAGCGGCCTGGCAAACGCTCTCGATCCCGCCAAGGCGAAGGCCAAGAAGCAGGCCGACGAGTTCGAGACCGTCTTCCTCGAACAGGTCACGGACAAACTGATGGCCTCCAGCGAGACCGAGGGACCGCTCGGCGAGAACGGCACCGGCGGTGGCGTCTATCGCTCGATGCTGACCCAGGAATATGCCCGCAATCTGCAGCGCGCCGGTGGCATCGGCCTGTCCGATCCGATCATGCGCAGCCTGCTGCAGGTTCAGGAACAGGCCACCGCGGCGATGACTACCGGAGCTGCACGTGTCGCTGGCTAGGCGTGTACTGGACGAGCGGCCGCGGATCGCAAGCGCTCTCGAAGCGCAGGCGCTGATCGAAGCCGTGCTGGAGACGCTCGGGGCCCTGTCCCATGTCGTTGGCGAGGAAACCGAACTGGTCCGCGCCGGCAAATTGTCGGACGCAATGGAACGCGAACCGCGAAAGACCGAGCTTGCCGGCATCTATATGCGCGGCGTCGAGCAGGTGAAGCTGAATGCGGTGGCATTGGCGCGCTTCGTCCCCGATCAGGTCAAGCGCCTGAAGGCCGCCCATGTCGCATTCCAGGACCTGATCGAGATCAACCAGATCGTGCTTGCCACCGCGCGAGCCGTCTCGGAATCGATCGTCCGCGATCTCGCCTCCGAGGCAAACCGTCCGATGCGGGCCGCCGGCTACGGACCGACGGCAACTGTGGGAGCCGGCGCCTTTGTCCGCCCGAACTCCGGGCCGCTCGTGATCTCCCGCAGTCTCTGAGCCACGGGGAGCCAGCGTGCCAGGGGGGAGGCGGCGGCTGCCACGGCAATCGTCAAAATTTACCTAATCTCCTTACGGAAGATTCAATCTTCGCGGTCATTGTCGATATGATGCGAAGGGTGCGGCTTGTCCGCGCCTTTCGTGCGACGGCCGCGAGGGGCGGCCGTTATCCGACTCCAGAAGGAGTGAGCGATGGATTTCGGGGCCTCGACGAGGGCGACAGCGGTCGGCGCCTATCACGTGACCGCCAGAAGCGATGCCGCCGCAACCAAGGGAAGCATCCCGGTCGAACTGCCGCCAGCGCAAACCGTCCAGTCGGCAGGGGCGGGCGAAGCCGTCCAGCTCGACCTGCAGGCCCGTTCCGAACAGGCCCGTCGCGATGATGCTGCCGCGAAGCGGAGCGCGATGCTCGACGATCAGTCCGCGCGCCAACGCGAAAGAGATCTGCGCGACGTCATTGAGCGGCGCCTCGTGATCGACCCCCGCTCCCGAACGGTCATCCTTCAGAAGAAAAACAAGGCAACGGGCGAGACGATTTCGCAACTGCCGGATGAAGCGATCTTGAGATTGCGCATCTATTCGCGGGAACTCGCCGAACGTTCCCGACAATCGGACCAGACGGCTGTCAGGCATTATGTCGAGCGAACCGCCTGACGCGCAGCCGCGTTTCTTCCCGTTTGCAAATCGCCGCCCGCTCATGCGGGCGGTCTGCGTTTGGAGCCAGCGAAGCCTGATCAGGCTCTTATCAAGCACTTAACCATGCCGCGGCTTTGCCCAATCTCGCGGCAATTCGATCGGTGAAATTTACCACTCGTTACGGGTTGGCGACCGAGTGTCCTCCGGTCGCGGCCAGAAGGCCACGGCGCCAGAAGGCACCATCCCAGAAGGGTATTCTACAATGGCTACCGTTTCCGTTTCTGCCGGCGTCCGCGCCGCGCTCGGCTCGCTCGGCTCCACCAAGACCGAAGCCCAGCAGGCCCAGTATCGCCTCGCCACCGGCAAGAAGGTCAACTCGGCCGTCGATAGCCCGGTCAACTTCTTCACCGCCGCCAGCCTGAACGATCGCGCCGGCCAGTTCACCGGCCTGCTCGACGGCATCTCCAACGGCATCCAAACGATCCAGGCGGCCTCGAAGGGCATCGACTCTATCACCAAACTGGTTGCGTCGCTGCAGTCGACGGTCAAACAGGCACAGAACGAAGCCGCGGCAAACCGCCCTACGGTCGCAGGCACAGTGGCTCTGGGCAAGGCCTCCGAAGCAACCGCGACCAACAGCACGATCCGCGACGTGGCGCTGAACAAGGTGCTTGTGGGCACTGCGGCCGATGCGTCGGCGACCGATCCCGGCAAGCTAGGTATGGCAGCTGGTTCGACGACAATCCGCCTGACGTCGGCCAGCGCGACACCGGTCACCTATGACATCTCCATCAGCGCGACGACCACCGTCCGCGACCTTGTCGAGAACATCAACAAGTCGGGCATCGCGACCGCTTCGGTCGGCAATGACGGCAAGCTTTCCGTCATCGGAACCGGTTCAGACGCCCTGTCGGTCCAGGCTGGCGCGGTCGCTGGCGCGCCGCCTGTTTTCACAGCTGGTGCAGCAACCGAGAACGAGCTGCTCTTCGGCACCGGCACCGTCACCGCCGCTGTGACGAAGGCCGGCTCCTCCGCCACCCGCACCTCGCTGGTCGCGCAGTTCAACGACCTGCGCGATCAGATCGATGCGCTCGCCAAGGATTCCGGCTTCAACGGCATCAACCTGCTTGGCGGCGATAAGCTCTCGATCACGCTGAACGAGAAGACGGGCAGCAACAAGAACAAGATCGACGTGCAGGGCGATCTGTTGACGTCGGAATCGCTGGGTATCGGCAAGGCCAACGACCTCAAGACGTCGATCGCCGGCGAATTCAGCCTGCAGAACGACAATGACCTCGCCAAGGCAGCCGATTCTCTGACCAACTCTCTGTCATCGCTGCGGGCCACGTCGTCTTCACTGGGCTCCAAGCTTCAGGTCGTTCAGACTCGCCAGGACTTCAGCAAGGACCTGATCAACACGCTGACCCAGGGTGCCGACAACCTCGTCCTCGCTGATACCAACGAGGAAGGCGCCAAGCTGCTCGCTCTGCAGACCCGCCAGCAGCTCTCGCAGACCGCCCTCACCCTGTCGAACCAGGCTGACCAGGCCGTCCTGCGGATGTTCTGATCCTTCGTCCGCAGAAGCGGGCTTGCCCACAGAATGTGGGCCGAAGACAACAAGCGGCGGGGCGCGAGCCCCGCCGTTCTTTTTTGCAGTCGCCCTATCGTCGCGGATCGGGCCCGCAAAGCACCGGTTTTAGCGGAATTAACGGAATATTATCCTTAACGAGGAATTGTCGGGTCCACAGCAAAACCGGAGCAGCGCAGAATCGCGCTTTCAGGGGACCACGATGGCCAACACGATCCTTTCCAGCGGCGTCCGCAACAACCTCCTGACGCTTCAGCAGACGACCGCGCAGCAAAGTGTCATTCAGAATCGCCTCGCCACGGGCAAAAAGGTCAACTCGGCCATCGATAATCCGGTCAACTACTTCACTTCGTTTAATCTGAACGATCGTGGTGAGCAGTTGACGGGCTTGCTGGACGGCATTTCGAACGGCATCCAGACCATCACGGCCGCATCCAAGGGCATCGACTCGATCACCAAGCTGGTTTCATCGCTGCAGTCCACCGTCAAACAGGCTCAGAACGAGGCCGCTGCAAACCGTCCGACGGTCGCCGGCACATTGGCCCTCGGCAAAGCCTCTGAGGCAACCGCGACGAACAGCACGATCCGCGACGTGGCGCTAAGCAAGCTGGTTCAGGGCGCAGTATCCGATGCAACGGCGGCTCTGCCAGGTAACGCCGGGTTGGCTGCTGGTTCGACGACGATCCGCCTGACATCGGCCAGCCCGACCCCCATCACTTACGACATCACCATCGGCGCAACGACCACCGTCCGCGATCTTGTCGAGAACATCAACAAGTCAGGCATCGCGACCGCTTCGGTCGGTAATGACGGCAAGCTTTCCGTCATTGGAACCGGCTCGGACGCCTTGTCGGTCGAGGCTGGCTCAATCGCGGCAGGCCCGCCGCCTGTCTTCACGGCTGCTGCTGCAGCTCAGAACGAGCTGCTCTTCGGCACTGGCACCGTCACCACCGCTGTGACCAAAGCCGGTTCCTCAGCCACGCGTACCTCGCTGGTCCAGCAGTTTAACGACCTTCGCGATCAGATCGATGCCCTCGCCAAGGACGCCAGCTTCAACGGCATCAACCTGCTCGGCGGCGACCGGCTCTCGATCACGCTCAACGAGAAGACTGGAAGCAACAAGAACAAGATCGACGTGCAGGGCGATATGTTGACAGCAGAATCGCTGGGTATCGGCAAGGCCAACAATCTCAAGGTTTCGATCGCGGGCGAATTCAGCCTGCAGAATGACAATGATCTCAACAAGGCGGCAGATGCCTTGACGAACGCAATCTCATCGCTTCGAGCTACCTCGTCGTCTTTGGGGTCGAAGCTGGCCGTGGTGCAGACCCGTCAGGATTTCACCAAGGAACTGGTCAACACGCTCACGATCGGTGCAGACAAGTTGGTCGCTGCCGATCCGAACGAGGAAGGTGCCAGCCTGCTCGCGCTGAACACCCGCCAGCAGCTCTCGCAGACCGCACTCTCGCTGGCCAACCAGGCGGACCAGGGCGTGCTCCGGCTCTTCGGCTGATCACCCCCTCCCCTCCCAAACGCCAGAAGGCAGGATCGTCATGGCTCTCAAAGTCGAGCTCAAGCCAAACGAGCGCATCATCATCGGCCAGGTGGTGATCCGCAACGACGAGCAGCGCACGCGCTTCTTCATCGAAGGCGAAGCGCCGATCCTGCGCGAGAAGGATATTCTCACCGCCGCCAGCGCCGACAGCCCGGCGAAGAAGATCTATCTTGCCATCCAGCTGATGTATCTGGCGCAGGACCCGACGCATGAACACGAGACCTATTTCGCACTCGTGCGCGATTTCATGAAGGCGGCTCCGAGTTCCCTGCCGCATATGACCGAGATCAATAACCGCATTTTAAGCGGCGATCTGTACAAAGCACTCAAGGCAGCCAAGCAGCTGATCGCCTACGAAGCGGAACTCATCGAGAATGCAACACGGGTTTAACGCGTATGCCTCTGCCGCCAAGACTGCCCAGTCTGCCGTCTCCCCTCGCGAGCTCGAAGCCTCTCTGCTCCTGAAAGCCGCCGTCCGGCTTCAGTCCGTCGCCGACGACTGGTTCAACCGCCAGCGCGAACTCGATGAGGCCCTGAACTACAACCGCAAGCTCTGGACCCTGCTGGTCTCGGCCGTGATCGCCGAGGACAATCCGCTGCCGGTCGAGATCAAGCGCAACATCCTTGGCCTCGCCAATTTCATCTTCAACCAGACCTTCCGCATCGCGGCCAATCCGGCTCCGGAAGCACTCGCCGCCCTCATCAACATCAACCGCGACATCGCCGCCGGCCTGCGCGGGCGCTGACCCGGCGACCCTCGCGCGCCGACATCGACCCAACCTTCAAACGAAAACGGCGCCAGGTTATGGCGCCGTTTTCGTTTGGACCACGCCTCGACCGGGTCAGATATAGTTCGTCAAGGTGAGCTTTGAGAGGATCGCGGTCGTCTGGTAGCTCGCCTGTAGCCGCGTCTGTAGTGCCAGGATCTGCGTCGCCACCTCTTCGGTGGTGACCTCTTCGACCCCGGCGAGGGTCGTCGTCAGATAATTCTGGGTAGCGGTGTGGCGCTCTTTGGCGCTTGCCATCGCCTTCTGGGCTGTCCCGAGCTCGACGATGATCTCGGCCGGCTTCTGCACGCCGTTGGCGTAGCCGATCGTGTTGTTGACGCGCTCGGCCAGGGCCTCGTAGCGCCCCCTTGAGTTGGGATCTCCAGCGGGGAACGTCTCGGCAGCGAACACCGCAAACTGCGCCAGCCCCACCTTGAAGGCTTCCTCATTGGCGCGGGCGCCGATGCCGATGGTCTCGGTCTGATCGACCTGCACCGTCGCCGTCGCGCGCGCCGAGCCCGGTGCATCATCGCCCTGATACCAGATCACCGTATTCGCCGCAGTCCCCGGCGCAGGCGCAGCCGTCGCGGTGGCAAAGGGTGGACCTGGCACCCGCACCGGCGGGTTGCTCGGACTGCCGTCGAAGAAGTTTTTGGCCGCGACCTGGGCTGACGAGGCCGAGAGCGTGGTCTGGGCCTCCTTGCCGAACGCGGCCGAGACCGATGCGCGCAGATTGGCAGCCGTGGCATTGACGTCGGCGCCGATCTCGAACGTATCCGCCGCGTTGCCACTGGTCCCGGATGCACGCGCCGTCAGGACGATCTCCTTCTGGGTGCCATCGGGCAGATCGACCTTGAAGCGCAGCGTGTCGCCGGGTTGCGGCTGGGCCGCGACATTCACGGAGATATCGGCCGGCGGGCCCGCGGTATAGGTCGGGACCAGTCCTGCCGATGTCGTGGTGGCGGACTTCAGCTTGAAGCCGTAATTGGGATTGCCAGCCTCTTCCGCGATTGTCGCCGTCGTGCCGGCACCACCCGCCGTGAGCCGTCCGAGCCCGGTCAGGCCGAGATCGGCCTCCTTGCGCTCGGCGATCAGCTGCTTCAGCCCGGCGCGGCCGGCGCCGTCCCCATCCATGATCAGGGAATAGCTGACCACCGGCTCGGTATCCGAGGTCCGCCCCGAGAACAGATAGCGCCCGCCGACATTGGTGTTGAGCAGGTCAAGCGTCTGCTTGAATTTCTCTTCGGCCAGCAACTGCGGCGCCGTACGGCCGCTGGCACTCTCGACATAGCTGCCGGAGCGCGCATCATTCTTGGTCTCGGCCGTCATCTTCGCAAAATTCTCGACTGCCTTGGTCGAGAGCTTGAGATTGACGTCGGCAAGCTGGATTCCGGAGAGCCAGGAATCGAGCGTGGCCTTCTTGGCGTTGAGGTCGAGGCTGGTGCGCCGATCGATACCGAGATCACCATAGCTGGTGACCTTCTTGCCCGTGTCGAGCTGGCGCTGAAGATCATCGAACTTCGCCCGGGTCGAAACGAATTCGCTCGGCCTGGCCGCGCGATAGGCTCCGGTGCCATAGGAGGTAATCGTCATGATGGCGTCCCTCAGACTCTCATCAGCATGTCCATCATCTCCTTCACGGTGGAGATGATGCGGGCATTGGCGGCATAGGCGTTCTGCAGCTCGATCAGCGTCGCCATTTCCTGATCGACATTGACCTGCGAGGTCTCGGCGAAGCGGCTCTGCACCGAGGCAAGCGCCACCTGCTGGCCTTCATCGAGGCGCTTGGCGTTCTCGACCGCCTGCCCCTGCGAGGCGACGACGCGCTGCACGAAGTTCGAGACGGTGATGTTGGAGGTCGCCGTCGAGCCGTCGAGCGAGACCGCGTTGGTGACGCTTCGCAGGCCCTTGGTCAGCCGGTCGAGCAGCATCTGCGGCCGGGTGGCGTCACCCTGCGGCGTCGCCGGCGTGGTGTTGAAGACGACCAGCTTCGAGCGGTCCGCGATCAGGCCAGGATTGATCGTGATGCGGCCGGCAAAACCCAGCGCCTGGGACTTGCCCTCGAACGAGCCGGTATAGGCGCCGTTGCCGTTCCCGGCATCGACGAAGAAGGGCAGTTCGGGCGATCCACCGGCCCCGGACAGGCTGGTAGCGGTCGGTCGCGCGGTCAGGCCGAGCACATCGCGGGTATTGCCCGCGCCGTCGTCGACGATGCGCAGCATCGAACCGGTGTTGGAGACTGTGAACCCGCCGCCGATCGCAGCCTGGATCTGGGTTGCGACCGAAGCCGGCCCGCCTGAGAAATCAATGCCGACCACGGTGTTGTTGGCATCGCCGCTGGCCGATGCCGGCAGCGGCAGCGATGCACCGGATTCCACGCGCACGAAGGTGAAACGCCGCGTCGCGCCACCGGGAGTGACCTGGTAGTCGAGCGTTACGCTGTTGCCGGACTGAAGCCCGGCGAGGTCGACATCGAAGCCTGAGGCCGCGCCTGCGGTGACGGCCGTTCCGGCGATCTCCCGATCGGACAAGGCGCTCGAGAGCTGCGCCGCCATCTCGTCGAGCTGGGCCTGCATTTGCACCAGCGTCTTGTCGCGGAGCTCGAGATTGGCCGCGATCTCGCCCGACCGGAACACCTTGTTGGCGATCGCGTCGATCTGGTTGCCGGAATTGTCGGTCATCGTGATGGTGCCGACACCGCGCGTCGCCGCGTTGGGGCTCCATTGCGATTCCGGGCCAAGCGCCGAGCGCCCGTCGAAGCTGAACTTTACCGCCGGGCGGCCGTCGAAGATCTGGGCACCGGATCCAGTGACGATGCTGAGCGAGCCGCGCGCATCCTCGCTGGTCTTGATGTCCATGTATTGCGAGAGTTCGGAGACGATCCGGTCGCGCTGGTCCTTCAGGCCGGCTGTCGCCTGGTCGCTCTGCCCCTGCACGATCCGCGCATTGACGCTGGTCAGCGAGTCCAGCAGCTGGTTGATCTGGTTGACGGCACCGCCGATCTTCGTCTCGGCCTGGGTGCGCTCAGCCTGAACACCGGCGGACAGCCCGTTCAGGCGGTTCGCGAGTTGACTGGCCGCGTCGAGCACGGCCGTGCGGTTGGTATAGGATGACGGGTCGTTCTTCAGCGCCTGGAGAGAGGTGGTGAAGGAGCTGTAGACAGAATCGAGCGCCGTCGCGCTTCCCGGCGCGCCGAACAGCTTGTCGAGATTCGAGAGCGCATCCGCCCGTGTCGAAGTGTAGGCGGCGCCGGCACTTTCCTGCCAGAGCTGATGCTGGACGATCTTGTCGAGCAGGCGCTGAACGGCCGTGCTCGACGTGCCGATCGTCGCGCCACTGAGCGTATCGGAGGTGCTGACGACGCGCCGGACATAGCCGGCAACGCCGGCATTGGCGACATTCTGCGAAACGACGCCGATACCGGTCTGCGTGACATGCAGCCCAGAAATCGCGGTGCCCAGGGAAGTGCTCAGACCCATCGTCAACTCCTGCCGTCACCGGCGATCCTCCTGGACCGCCCGGAACCGCCTCAGCCGGCGGTCAAAGCCGCTCAGCGGATGATGCTGAACACGTCGCGCAGCATTTCCTGCGCAGTGCTGATCACCTTGGTGTTGGCCGAATAGGCCTGCTGGGTGACGATCATCTTCGAGAACTCGTCGGCGATGTCGGTGTTGGATTGCTCGACATTGCCGCCGATGAGCTGCGACGTACCCAGACCGATGATCGGCGGGCCGGATTCGATCGTTTCCTCGAAGGCGCCACCGTCGAGGCGCTTCAGGGCGTTGCCGGCATTGAAGCGGGCCACAGAAAGCTGGGCCATCGCGACGACCTGACCGTTGCTGAACGTGCCGATCACCTGGCCTTCGGCCGAAACCGAGACGCGGTCGAGCGTGCCGGCTGTGTAGCCGTCCTGGCGGATGCTGCGCGCGTCGATCTGGCCGCTGACATCGCCATTCTGGGTCAGGCCATTGCCGCCGGTCGTGAGATTGATGCCGGAGATCGCCGTGCCCGCGATCGTCATGCTCGGCAGCGTGATATTGCCGCCGGCAGGGCTCGTCATCTGGCCGGTGGGGCCAAAGGTGATGTCGACATTGGCATTGCGATAGGCCACGGCGCCGCCGGTCGCTCCGGTATTCTCGGCGACGAAGAGGTTCCATGTGTCGACGGTCGCCGGAACGGCCGGCGGCCCCACCTGGGCCGGCGCCGCATTCGTGGTCTTGGCCCAGCGCAGTTCGACGCTCGTCGCCTTGCCGAGCGCGTCATAGACGGTGACGGAGCCGCCCGCGATGGAATCACTCAGGAACCGAGTGACGTCGGCGCCGGTCACGAGGCCGGTCCCGCCGGCGGTCGTGGACAGCGGATTGGAGGTGTAGCCCGTGGCCTTCAGCAACTCGGAACCCGGAACTGTGGTCTTGGCGTTCGTCGTGCCGGGAAAGGCCGGGATATTGGCGCGATACTCGATCGAGGTCGTCGCCTTGGCCGGGAACTGTTCCTTGGTGATGCGCAGCACTTCTGGCTGGGTGCCGACCAACTGGCCCGTGACGGCGTCGATCTTCAGTCCCTTCAGATAGTAGCCCGCGCCATTCACCAGATAGCCATTGGCATCGAAATCGAAATCGCCGCGGCGGGTATAGAGATTGCTGTTGGTGAACTGGGTATTGGCGCCGAGGCCGCTCTGGCGCTGGTCGACGACGAAGAAGCCATCGCCGTTGATCGCGACATTGGTGTCGATTCGCGTGGCCTGGAGGTCGCCCTGGATCGTGTTGGTCGCGCGGCTATAGGCCGCGACCGACCCCGCGATTTGGCGATTGAGAGCCGAATCCGGAACGAGATCCGAAAACGTCGTATCGACACGCTTGAAGCCGGCCGTCCTCGAATTCGCGATGTTGCCTGAGATATTCTCGAGCGCATAGGACTGCGCCTGCATGCCCGAAACTGCCGTCGTCAGCGCGCTGAAGACACCCATGATACCCTCGCCTCAACCCTGGCACCCGGATGGGCGCCCAATACGTCGAGGCAGCCACTGCACGGCCCGTGCCATGCAGGAGAATTCTATTTTTCAATCACTTGGATGGTTTCGAAACCGTATCGCGGCGAATTCCGCCCGGCAGTTTCCGTGCCGGCCGGCAAATTTTGCCGAGCCCCAAGATCTTGCCGAGCCCCAAGATCTTGCCGAGCCCGAAGGTCAGCTGGAAGCCGTGCCGCGCCAGGACGGAAGGTCGCTTGCCACATCCGACAGGGTGGGTGGCTTGGCTTCGATGAATGGCAGAGGCCGGCAGACGGCAAGCGCAGCGAGCCCGACGCGCGCCGTCAGCAGGCCATTGAGCACGCCCTCCCCGAGCTTGGCCGAAAGCCGAGCGGCGAGCCCCTGCCCGACGACCTGCTGGACCAGCGCGTCACCGGCCGCGATGCCGCCTGTCACGACCAGGTGGCCGAGCACCTGCCGCGCCAGACGCAGCAGGCCCAGCGTCCCGGGGCGGCCGGCATAGATGCCGGCGATCGCCCGCAGCAATCTCGCGCAGGCCACAAGCACGAAGACGATATCGATCAGGGCCCGCGGGCTGACGGCCGTGACCAGCGAGACCCGGCGCGCGGCCAGCGCGATCTGCGCCTGCGCCGCGGCGTCGAGCGGCGTCATCAGGCTCCGCTCTGCGACGGTCAGAACGTCATGCGGCGCAAAGAGCTGGGGCAGGCTGTCCGCCAGCTCTGCCCGGCTCTTTGCAGTCTCCGGTCGCGTCGCATAGAGGCGCTGAAGTTCGCCGGTGATCGCCTTGGCTTCGTCGAGACTGCCACCGGCAAGCACCGCCGTGGCACGCAGCCGCAACGACTCGACGCGCCGCTCGCGCAGGATGTCGCGCAGAACCTTGCCCAGCATCACCAGAAGGGCGAGCACGGCGAGCGCCGCCGAGGCCAATGCCGCATAGCCCAGGACCGGGCTCTCATTCATCAGCGAGGTGATGGTCCGCTCGGCCCAGACGCCGATCGAGAGTGTCAGGAAGGCGGACAGGCCCGCAACGAACACGCTGCCCCAGCTGAAGCCCTTTCGGCTCGCCACCGGGACGACGGCCGGCTCGACCGGGTCGAGCGGTTCGCTTTCGGGCAGGACCGCGACACCCGTCGTCATGCGTGGAGCGTCCTCGCCCGGCACGGTGGCATCGAGACGAACGGCGCGGGGAGCCTTGTTCATGGATCTGCCTCCCTCCGTCACGCCAGCTTGTCACCGATCAGGAATTCGAGCGCACGGTCGAGGCGAATCTGCGGCGGAGGCTGGCTCCGCCCTCCCGCATCCGGCAGCACCAGCGGCGGCCTGAAGCGTGGCGCCCTCACCTGCCAGGACTGCGCCTTCGGATCGAAGATCGCCTCGGGACGCTCGGGCAGTTCACCCGGGAAGATCGCCGCTTCGGCGATGCCGTCGAATACCTCGTCGCCGACCCTTTCGCCCGCCTCCGGAACGCCCGCAATCGCCGGCAGATCCTCGCGTCCCTGCTTGATCCTGACCTCCCTCGTCGCCCGCACCGCAGCCAGCGCCATCGCCTCGACCTTGGCGCCGGCGCCTTGCGCCCGTGCGGCCGCCCGCGCCACGAGATGAGACATCACTGCTGCCAGCCGGTCATGGCTGGTGTGGTGGATATGGTCGGCTTTCGTCGCAGCGAAGAGGACGCGCTCGATGCGTGGCGCGAACAGGCTCGTCAGCCAGGAGTTGCGACCGACGGAAAATGCCGTGAGGGCCTGGCCCAACGCCGTTTCAAGATCGGCGAGCGCCGGTGGACCGGCATCGAGCGCCGCCAATGTATCGACCAGCACGATCTGCCGGTCCAGGCGGGCGAAATGATCACGGAAGAACGGCGTCACCACGACGCGCTTATAGGCCTCGTAGCGATCCGCCATCAGCCCCGCGAGCGTGCCTGGCGCGACCTCGGTATCGGGAGCGAAGTCGAGCGGCGCGAAGGTCAGCGCCGGTGAACCTTCGAGGTCACCGGGCATCAGGAATCGCCCGGGCGGGGTCACGGCGACAGCCTCCGGATCGGCGCGCAGCCTCGCAAGATAGGCCTTAAACAGATCGCTCGCGAGTTCCGCGGCCAGTTCATCAGGAGGCCCCGACGGATCGCGGACAGCGAGGCCATCGAGCCAGGGCTTGGCCGAACCGATCCGGTGAGGCTTGCGCGCATCCACGATCGCCTGCCGCGACCACGTCTTGTAGTCGACGCCGATCAGCGCGAGATCGAGCAGCCATTCGCCGGGATAGTCGACGATATCCAGTGTCAGCGTCGCCGGCCCCTTGAACCAGCCGGCCGCTCGCTCGTAGTCGATCTCGACCCGCAGCTCCGCAATGCGTCGGGTCGACTCGGGCCAGCGCCGGTCGGGACCTGACAGGGCGGCGCGGTGAGCCTCATAGGGAAAACGCGGTATATCGGGATCCGGCTGGGGCACCAGCCGTACGCGCGTGATCCGTCCATCTGCCGCCGCCTTGAGCACCGGCAGCCTGGCGCCCTCGATGAGATTCTGGATCAGCGCCGTGGTGAAGACAGTCTTGCCCGAGCGCGACAGCCCGGTGACACCCAGGCGCAGGCGCGGCCGGGCAAGTCCGAGCAGGCTGTCACCGAAGGCCAGCGCGGCATTGCGCGCCTCGTCGAGATAGGAGGGGGAGCTCATGTGGCGAGGAACGGAGCAGGTCCGCTCATTCGTCCGGCCCTTCGCCCAGCGAGGCGGGCGTCACGAAACGATCGAGCCGCCCGCCGCGCGGTGCGACATCGCGCCAGTCTTCGACGGCGAAATCAAGCACGGCAAGCCCGCAGGTCGGGTATTTCTGTGCCATTCGCGCCGCCGCATAACGGTCGCCATGGCCGGTCAACTTTGCGGCCAATTCCTCAAAGCCGGGATTATGCCCGATCATCAGGAGCGTGCGGACATTGGCTTCCGTGTCATGGACGACCTGCAGCAATCGCTCGGGCTTGGCCTCGTAGATGCGTGGTTCGAGATGGCTCCCGGGGCGCTCCGGCAGCATCGGCCCGACCAGCTCCCAGGTTTCGGTTGTCCGTCGTGCTGGCGAGACCAGCACGAGATCGGGCAGCAGCATCTCCTCTGCCAGATAGCGCCCCATGACAGGGGCTGCTTCGCGGCCCCTGACCGCTAGTGGTCGCTCCCGATCGGTGAGACCGGTGGACCAGCTCGACTTGGCGTGGCGGAGAAGCAGAAGGCGCAGCATAATCAGAACCTAACCATCTGCTTCGGGTTTTGCGAGAGGCCGCGCACGACTCTCAAGCCTCTGCGCCCCCACCCTCCTCCTCTTCGCCCGACTCGTAGCGCAGCAGGTCGCCGGGCTGGCATTGGAGCGTGTCGCAGATGCGCGAAAGCGTATCGAAACGCATGCCACGGACCTTCCCGGACTTGAGCTGAGACACCTGCTGCTCGGTCAGGCCGATGCGCTGGGCAAGTTCCTTCGAGCGCATCTTTCGACGCGCCAGCATGACATCGAGTTCGACGATGATCGGCATCGCCCTGTCCTACACGAAACTCTGATTCTCGTCAGAGAGGCGCATCGCCTCGCGCAGCACCAGCCCGAAGGCGACAAGGACAGCGCCTGCAGCCAGCGCGCCGAACATGGCGGGATCGAGCGTGATCGCAAGCTGCCTGCGGCCGGCCGGATTGTCATAGGTCAGCGCCACGCTCTGCAGGGCGCGCGCAATCGGGGTCGCCGCACCAAACAGAATGAGCAGCCAGCCGATCCGGCTGAGTTCGACGGCATTGACGACTTCGAGGACCCGTCCCTTTCCGAAGCGCCCAAACAGGTTTGCGAGACGCAGCATCGCGTAGATGAACAAGCCAGCCGGAACGGTGGCGACAGACAGGGCGAGCCAGTAGCTGCGCATCGCCGGCGTCGGCGGCGCGACAGTTACGCCAATCGTGCCGCGCGCATGACTGGCGAGGCTTTCAGGATCGCTCCACAACCAGGCCATGCCAAATCCCATGAGCAATGCTGCGGCATAGCTGGCGAGCCGTGCTGCCATGCTGAAGCGCTTCAACCTGGCCAGCGGCGCATCGCTCGACCTCAAAGTGTTTTCCGCGTTCATCTCATTCTGCCCTCGATTGACAAAATTAAACTAATATATGAATTTTTGAATGTCCAGGCCATATTCCCATTCGAAATTGACGAGCCTCACCATGCGCCCTTCCCTGTTCGCTTCCATGATCGCAGCCGCCCTTGCCGGCGCCTGCGGCCATGTCCCGCTGAGTTCCCTGCCGAAATTGTCGCGCATCGACATGCGCAGCACGACTTTGGCCGATCTGCGTGCTGCCATCAGCCTGCCGTCCGACATCCGCCCCCTGCCGGGCGGCGTCACCATGACGATCGTGGTCAACCCCAAGGACGGCGGGCGCCATGAGCGCAAGGTGGTGCTGGAAGAAGTGCGCGACGCCACCGAGCTCGCCGCATTGCCTGTCGTGACTTCTCCGGGACGGCGTCTGGCCGTGTTCCGGCTTAGCCCCGCGGATGCAACCAAGCTCTCGGTGTTCCGCGAGGAACTGCTTGTCGGGGTCGGCAACAGCGGCAATCGCGGTTCCCTGGCGCTAAACGCGGACAAGGCCTGCCGTACGGGAGAGCTCGGCGACAAGCCAATCCTGATGACGAGCTATCTGAAGACGTCGGAAACGCAGGACTACGTGGTCGTGGCACGCGATTTCGATCTGCGCGAAGCCGTGCGCGAGGTCGATGCCAAGATCGATCTCGCGGTGGCGATCCCGCCTTGCAATCCCTGAGCGGTCAGCCGCTCAGCGGCTCTCCCGCCTCACCATGAAGGCGAGCTTCTCGAACAGGCTGACATCCTGCTCGTTCTTGAGCAGCGCTCCGTGCAGGGGCGGGATCAGCTTGCGCGGGTCGCGCTCACGCAGGACCTCGGGGCCGATATCCTCGGCGACCAGCAGCTTCAGCCAGTCGAGCAGCTCCGAGGTCGAGGGCTTCTTCTTGATTCCCGGAACTTCGCGCACCTCGAAGAACAGGCGTAGCGCCTCCTCCATCAGCCGCTTCTTGATGCCGGGGAAATGCACTTCGACGATCGCCTGCATCGTCTGCGTATCGGGGAAGCGGATGTAGTGGAAGAAGCAGCGGCGCAGGAAGGCGTCCGGCAGTTCCTTCTCGTTGTTGGAGGTGATGATCATCACCGGGCGCTGCGCGGCCCGAACCGTCTGGCCCGTCTCGTAGACATGGAACTCCATGCGATCGAGCTCGAGCAGCAGGTCGTTGGGGAACTCGATATCGGCCTTGTCGATCTCGTCGATCAGCAGCACGGGTCGTTCGCCCGAGGCGAAGGCTTCCCAGAGCTTGCCGCGCTTGATGTAGTTGGAGATATCGGACACCCGCGGGTCGCCGAGCTGGCTGTCGCGCAGACGGCTGACCGCGTCATACTCGTAGAGACCCTGCTGGGCCTTGGTCGTCGATTTGATGTGCCAGGTGATCAGCGGCGCCTTCAGGGCCGATGCGATCTCCTCCGCCAGCACGGTCTTGCCGGTGCCCGGCTCTCCCTTGACCAGCAGAGGCCGCTCCAGCCGGATCGCCGCGTTGACCGCGACGGTGAGATCCTCGGTCGCGACATAGGAATCGGTGCCGGCAAAACGCATGGAAACCCCTTCGAACAATGCGGGCGGAAGCTACGGGCCGTCTCCGCCAACGGCAAGTTTTTTGCTGGGGTCCGCACAAGCGCTTGTATCGCAAGCTCTTGGACCGCAAACATGATTCGCCCCCTGAATCGGCAACGCGAGGATAGCTTGGCAGCCACGATCGACCCCTCGGCCTATAAAGACGCCATCGTCGTCCTCGCCACGGCCGGCGTAATCGTGCCATTTGCCAAGCGCTTCCGCGTCAATTCGATTGTCGCCTTCATGGCCTGCGGCGCGCTGCTCGGCCCCTTCGGATTGGGCGGCCTCGTCTCTTCGGTGCCGCTGCTGCGCACGATCACCGTGTCCGACTCGAGCACATTGACCGGCCCCGCCGAAATCGGCGTTGCCTTCCTGCTCTTCGTCATCGGGCTCGAGCTCTCCTTCGAGCGCCTGATGACCATGCGCAGGCTGGTCTTCGGCCTCGGGCTCGGGCAGGTCGCGCTGTCTGCCGCAATCATCGGCGGCGGCGCCTTCCTGCTGAAGCAGCCCGCTGCGGCGGCCTTGATCATCGGCTTCGGCCTCGCCCTGTCCTCGACCGCCATGGTCGTCGAACTGCTCTCGGCCAAGCGCCGCATGATGACCTCGGCCGGGCGCACCAGCTTTGCGATCCTGCTTTGCCAGGATATCGCGGTCGTGCCCTTGCTCTTCCTCATCGCCGTCCTCGGTGCGCAGAATGGCGGCTCGCTGATCGCCGGCCTTGCGCAGGCGCTCGTGCACGCCTTCGCAGCGATTGCCGGCATTGTGGTGGTCGGGCGGCTGGCGCTTCGTCCGCTCTTTCGCCTTGTCGCCTCGACGGACAGCTCCGAGAGCTTCCTTGCCGCAACTCTGCTGGTGGCACTCGGCACGGGACTTGTGGCCGCAACAGCTGGCCTCTCCATGGGCCTCGGCGCCTTCATCGCCGGCCTGCTCCTGGCCGAAACCGAGTATCGGCGCGCCATCGAAGTCACGATCGAGCCGTTCAAATCCCTGCTGATCGGCGTCTTCTTCCTGATCGTGGGCATGAGTGTCGATCCCGCGCAGCTTGCGGCCCAGCCCGCAATCATCCTCGGCATCGCGGCCGGCCTTCTCCTGACCAAAGTGCTGGTTGTGCTGGGCCTGGCCCGGCTGCTGGCTCTCTCCGTCCCGACAGCGCTCGAGACCGCGATCATGGTCGCTCCGGGCGGCGAATTCGCTTTCGTGCTGCTCAACGCGGCTGTCGGCGCGAAGCTTGTTGACCAGCACGCGGCAAGCCTCGTGCTTGCCGCGGTGTCCCTCACCATGGTGGCGCTGCCATTATTGGCTCGTGTGGCCCGCCATATGGCGGCGCGTTTCGCACCGCCGGTGATACTGCCTGAGGAGGCTACGATCCTGCCGCCCGACGACCATACGGGGCGTGCGATCGTCATCGGTTGCGGCCGGGTTGGCAGGCTCGTCGGTTCGATGCTGGAAGAGCACAAGAAGCCCTATATCGCGCTCGACTCCGATCCGATCCTGATCGCCGGCCAACGGCGCGCTGGCCGGCCCGCCTTCTTCGGCGACGCGACCAAGCCAGACTTCCTGAAACTCTGCGGCGTGGTCGACGCAAGCGCCCTGATTGTCACGATCCACAACCACCGTGCAGTCGATGAGATCGTCAAGGCGGCAAGGGCTCTGCGCCCCGATCTCGTCATCGTGGCGCGCGCCCGCGACGCCGCCCATGCCCGGCATCTCTATGAACTCGGCGTCAACGACGCAGTGCCGGAGACCATTGAGGCCAGCCTGCAATTGTCGGAGGCAGCACTTGTCGGGCTTGGCGTGCCGATGGGCCTCGTCATCGCCTCCGTGCACGAAAGGCGGGACGTGTTTCGGCGCGAACTCAAGCCCGCTGCCGCTCCTGCACCTGCGCTTCCCCGGCACGGGCGTTCGCGAAGGTTGTGATGTTCTGGACCGAGGCACGCTGGGAAATCCGCTGGATATGCCCGTAGAACTGCTCGGCACTGCTCTGCCAGCTATGGCCTGCGGCAAGTCCCAGGCAGGCTTCGCGCGGGATGCGCAAGGCCGCTAGCGCTGCGCGCCGCAGATCCTCGTCCAGCACGGCGGCACCACTGCCGGCAAAGACATCGCTCGGCCCCTGCACCGGAAAGGCGGCAACGGGCAGCCCGCTTGCCGCGGCTTCGAGCAGCACGATACCAAAGGTGTCGGTCAGGCTCGGAAAGACGAAGACATCCGACGACGCATAGATCGCGGCCAGGTCGTCGCCCTCGCGTGTGCCCAGGAACGTCACATCCGGGAAGGCCCGCTGCAGATCCGCGCGCGCCGGGCCATCGCCGACGACGACCTTGCTGCCGGGCAGGCGCAGCGACAGGAAGGCATCCAGGTTCTTTTCGACCGCGACGCGCCCGACGCTGAGGAAGATGGGACGCGGCAGGTCGAGCACGCTTGCCTGGCGCGGATGGAACTGCTGGAGATCGACGCCTCGCCCCCAGCGCAGAATGCGCTCGAACCCGTTCTCCTTCAGTTCGGCCTCGACTGTCGCGGTCGAGACCATGACCCCGGCAGCCGCCCCATGGAACCGGCGCAGGAACTGGTAGCTCCAGCGTTCCGGGATGGGCCAGCGGGCCGCGACATATTGCGGGAACCTTGTGTGGTAGCTCGTCGTGAACGTCCGCTTCTGCGCGAGGCAGACGGCGCGGGTCAGCCAGCCGATAGGCCCTTCCGTCGCGATATGGATGTGATCCGGCCCAAAATCGGTGATGCGCCGGGCGATGGCGCCCTGCGTTGCCAGCGCGATGCGGATATCGGGATAGGATGGCAAGCCAATCTGCCGAAATCCCTCGGGCGTCAGCATATGCGGCGTCACACCGAATGACGGTCCTGCCTCGACCATCCGCTCCAGCGACCGGACGACCCCATTGATCTGGGGGCGCCAGGCGTCCGTCGCGATGAGGACGCGCATCAGGCGGCCTCGCTGACCAGAGCCGGCAGCGGGATCGGCCGCACGGGCTCGCTCTTCAGCCGGTATTGCGGCCAACGAATGACCTCGAAGCGGCCGTCATGATGCTCGACCACAGCCGTGCAGCTTTCGACCCAGTCGCCCGTGTTGATGTAGGTGAGCCCGTCGATCTTGCGATGTGCGGCGTGGTGGATATGGCCGCAGACGACGCCGTCCGCACCATGGCGGCGGGCCTCGGCGGCAAGGCAGATCTCGAACTCGCCGATATAATTGACCGCATTCTTCACCTTCTGCTTGGCCCAGGCCGAGAGCGACCAGTGCGGCAGATGGAAGAGGCGACGGACCTTGTTGACGACCGTATTGGACGCAAGCGCGACCGTGTAGGCCCAGTCGCCCAGCAGGGCGAGCCATTTTGCGTTGCGCACGACCAGATCGAACAGATCGCCATGGATCACCAGCAGGCGCTTGCCGTCGGCAGTTTCGTGCAGCGCATGGTCGGCGATGTGGATTCCGCCGAACTCGCTTCCAGTGAAGTCGCGGAGGAAATCGTCGTGGTTGCCGGTGATGTAGATCAGCCGCGAACCCTTGCGCACCTTGCGCAAGAGCTTCTGCACGACGTCGTTATGCGCCTGCGGGAAGTACCAGCCGCTCTTCAGCCGCCAGCCATCGATGATGTCACCCACGAGATAAATCTGCGGAGCATCATAGGCCCGCAGGAATTCGAGCACGAGATCGGCCTGTGCTCCTCGCGTTCCCAGATGCAGGTCGGAGATGAAGATGCTGCGAACCTGCTTCGCCTCGTCCTCGTCGCTCATGCCGCCAGCCCATCTTGTTGCATTGCTTGCGGCGTGTGTCTGATTTGCATTGCGCTTTGATGACGCAGACCTCAATCCGTGGTTCTGCTCAGCTGAACATCAGCGAAAGCTCGGGAGAAACGCGATGGATTTGGGTATTGCCGGCCGTACGGCCATCATTTGCGCATCGAGCAAGGGGCTTGGCCGCGGCTGCGCCGAGGCCCTCGCAGAGGCCGGATGCACCGTGGTCATCAACGGCCGCGACGCGACCACGCTGGAGGCCACGGCAAGCCAGATCCGGGCCAAGTATGGAGCAACCGTGATCGCGGTCGTTGCCGACGTGTCGACCCGCGCAGGTCAGGACGCGCTGCTCGCCGCCGCGCCGGAGCCGGACATCCTGGTCAACAACAATGGCGGCCCACCGCCGAAGCCGTTCCGCGAAGTCTCGCGCGAAGCGCTGCTCGAAGGCGTCATCCAGAACATGGCGACGCCGGTCGAACTGATGCAGCGTGTCGTCGACGGCATGATCGCGCGCGGCTTCGGCCGCATCGTCAACATCACCTCGATGAGCGTGCTGACCCCCTTGACCGGGCTCGATGTCTCGTCGGGCGCACGCGCCGGTCTGACCGCCTTCTTCTCCGGCGTCGCCCGCGAGGTCGCATATGCCAACGTCACCATCAACAACATCCTGCCCGGCATGTTCGATACCGATCGGCTGAAGGGCTCGACCACCAAGATGGCGGCGATCAAGGGGATCACGCCCGAAGAAATGACGAAGGGCCGCATGGCCGAAATCCCGGCGAGGCGCTTCGGCAGCGCCGAGGAGTTCGGCAAGGCCTGCGCCTTCCTGGCAAGCGCCCATGCCGGCTACATCACCGGCCAGAACCTGCTGATCGACGGCGGCGTCTTCAAGGGAACGTTCTGAGACGCGGCAAGACCAGCATCTGCCCCGGTGAGCCTTGCTGTCCGGGGCAGGAATTCTCTCCCAGTTCCTGCCGCGCAAGACCCGCATCCAGCACGCTTCCTCGGCACGCATGCGCCGCCGCGGGCATCAGGGTTGCAAGCATTGCGCTTGGACCGGACGCGCGAACGTGATCTAGAGGGACCAAGTCTTTTATAAGACTCTCTCCCCCGACACGTACGCGCAGCACCGTTGTCTCCTCTCCTCGGCATCACGCTCAAGCTGATCTCGGCTTTGTCTTTCACCCTGATGTCGGCTGGCATCAAGGCGATCGCGGCCCGTTATCCGACAGGTGAACTCGTCTTCGTCCGGTCCTTCTTTGCGCTGATCCCGCTGCTGCTCTGGCTCGGCTGGCGCGGCGAAATTCCGGCTGCCCTGAAGACCAAGAATCTGCGCGGCCATTTCAAGCGGGGGGTGATCGGTTCGACCGGCATGTTCTGCGGCTTCGTAGCCTTGAGCTTTCTGCCGCTCCCGGACGCGGTCGCGCTCGGCTATGCCGCGCCGCTCGCAGTCGTCGTGCTTGCAGCTCTGGTGCTGAAGGAGCGTGTCCGCATCTATCGCTGGAGCGCGGTGACGATCGGCTTCATCGGCGTCCTGATCATGCTGTCCCCGCATCTGGGCAGTTTCCAGATCTCTGGCAGCAATGCACCGGCAATCGGCGCGGCCTTCGGCCTTGCCGGCGCGTGCTGCTCGGCTTTTGCCTCGATCGAGGTGCGGCAATTGACCATGACGGAGCGCACCGGCGCGATCGTCTTCTATTTCACGCTGATGACGACGACGCTCGGCCTCTTCACCATTCTGCTCGGCTGGCGAATGCCCGATCTTCAGGACGCCGCACTCATGGTCGCGATCGGCATTCTTGGCGGGCTCGGCCAGATTTTCCTGGTCCAGGCCTATCGCTACGGCGACGCCTCGCTGATCGCGCCGTTCGAATACTCGACGATGCTCTGGGCCGTTACGATCGGCTGGTTCGTCTTCGGCGACTGGCCGGCTTCAGCCGTGCTCATCGGCGCAGCCATCGTCATCGCATCCGGCATCTATGTGATCCTGCGCGAGAAGCAGCTCGGTCTGCTCAAGCGGGAGACGCGCGAGGTCGGCCCGACGCGGGCGACCTGAGAACACGGGCAGAATTGTGTGAAAGGCGCCCCGACGAAGCCGCCCTCGGCCGTCGCCCGCCCCTCTCCGGCTTGCTCCTTCCAACTGGAACAGGCATTGTCCGGTTAGACAAACGTTTGTTCGCTTCCGCAAACGATCAGCATTCGTGTGACAGGTATCAGGATGGGTATCGAGACCAAGGAACGTGGCGGGCGCGAGCTCGAATCCGGAGCCCAGGTCATCTCGGGCCAGCTCGGCAAGACGATCCAGCGCCTGCGCAAGGCCTATAATCTCTCGCTTTCCGAGCTCGCGGAGCAGTCGGGCGTTGCCAAGTCGATCATCAGCCAGATCGAGCGCAACGAAACCAACCCGACACTGGCGACGATCTGGCGGCTCTCGCAGGCCCTCGACATCTCGATCGAGCGCGTGCTGTCGAGCGGCGAAGAGGAAGCCTTCATCGACAAGACCACCCGCGCCGATACGCCGATTCTGGTCTCAGAAGACGGCAAGCTCAGGCTCGCCATCATCGGGTGGATCAAGACGGTCGAATGGCTGCAATGGTACGACGTACAGGCCGAGCCCGGCGGCGAGCTCGATTCCGAAGGTCATCAGCGCGGCTCGATCGAGTCGCTCTCCGTGACCTCCGGCGAGTTCGAGGTCGAGGTCGGGGACGTGATCCAGCGCGCCAAGGCGGGCGAGACGCTGCGCTACCGCTGCGACCGCCGCCATATCGTCCGCTGCGTCGGCGACCAGCCCGGTTCGGCGCTGATGGTCTGCATCCTCAAAGCGGCGGTGATGGAGTAGACGCTAAAGCACCGGCCTGAAGAGTGGATTGCGGTCTCGCGAAGGCCGATCCAAACGCAGAAGGTTGGATCATCCCGGGCGGCCAAAGGCAGACCGGGATGACAGTGCGAGCGTAACCGCCAACGCGCCAACGCGGCTCACTCGGCCTTCTTGGGCCGCGGCGGGCCGGCGACCGCCGGCAGCGACTTGATGAACTCCGCCATCGCCATCCGATCGGCATCTGACAGCTGTGCGGTGTTGCGCACCACCGCCGCCATGCTGCCGCCGACGCTGTCGAAGCTCGGAGTAAAGCCGGTCTTGAGCATCTCGGCGATCTCCGACTTCGACCAGTTCGCCAGCCCGTCCGCATGCTGCGTGATGTTCGGCACGAAGCCCTTGCCCTCCGGGTCTGGGCCACCGGCGAAGCGTGTCGCCGGAATGATCGCGCCCAGCGCATTGCGATTGGAATGGCATTCGGCGCAATGGCCCGGCCCCTGCACCAGATAGGCGCCCCGGTTCCACTCCTCGCTCTTCGTCGGGTCCGGCCGGAACGGCGTACCGTCGAAGAACAGCAGCTTCCAGCCCCCGACCGCGCGGCGGATGTTGAAGGGGAAAGGCAGATCGTGCCCCGGCGCACGTCCTTCGACCGAGGGCAGCGTGCGCAGGTAGGCGAAGAGATCGGCCAGGGCCTTGGGTGGCATCAGCCGATAGGAGGTGTAGGGAAACGACGGATAGTAATGCTGTCCCGACGGCGAGACACCGGTCGCCATCGCATCGACGAAATCCTTCACGCCCCAATTGCCGATTCCGTCCCGCGTGTGCGGTGAGATATTGGGAGCGTGAAACGTGCCGAAGGGCGAGGGCAACGCAAGCCCGCCGCCAAGCCGGAGCTTGTCATCCTGACCGGGCGTTGCATGGCATGAAGAGCAGCCTCCCGCCGCAAAGAGCAGTTTGCCATTCTCGACATCCGGCGGCGGCAGAGTGCCGATCTCGGGCGCGGGCGAGACGACGCGCGGGTCAGTGAGAACATAGAAGCCGGCTAGTCCCAACAGGATGAAAATGCCGAGCGTGAGGAATAGGCGGCGCATCAAGCGTTTCCCGGTTTGCTGGTGCCTCATCGCTCCGAGGATTCCAAAAGTTCGAAGCGCAGATCTGACGAGAATGGGCGGGCCCATGGTGGAGCCCGCCCATCAACCCATGTTCGACCGCACGACGCAACCGCGCGGCGCAGCCGAGCTTACTTCTTGATGCGGTAGACCTCGTGGCAGGAGCCACAATTCTTGGTCGCAGCGCCAAAGGCAGCCTTGAAACTGTCGAGGTCCTTGGCGGCGGCGGCGCCGGCCACAGACTCGGTCTCGAACTTGGCGAGCGCGGTCTTGAAGCCAGCCTGATCCTCCCAGATCTTCGGCGCAGCCGTGGTCTCGCCGCCGGTCTTGGCGGTTTCCGGGAACAGGACCGGCAGCTTCTTGGCCGCGTCGGCGTAGACCTTGAAGATCGTCTGGGCCTTGGCGGAATCGAAAGCTGCCTCGCCCTTGGCGATAGCCGCGCCCTCGCGCGTTGCCGCGCCAACGGCCTTCATCGCGTCGCGGCGCTGGGCGATAGGGTCAGACTGCGCGACGACGGCCGAAAGGCCGAGAATGAGGCCAGCAGCAACGACTACGGTACGGATCATGCGCGACTATCCTTTTCGGGGAGATGCGGCGCCTGACAGGCACCGCTTAGAACCCTTCCAGATCAGCTCATTCGCATGACAGCGCCAAGTCGCATTTTCGTGAACGCACCGGAATTTAAGCAAATCTATCTGGCGCTGCCGCGGACAGGCGGCCCCCACCAACGTTGCGGGAGTCTGGAACGGCCGTAGTGCAGGGCAAAGACAAAAGGGCGGGGTCCAATATGGACCCCGCCCATCACCTCATGTTCGACCAGGCGGCACCACCGCAGTGGCCCAGAGAAACCTATTTCTTGATGCGATAGACCTCGTGGCAGGCGGCACAGTTCTTGGTCACCGTTCCAAAGGCGGTACGGAAGCTGTCGAGGTCCGTGGTGGAGCTCGCCGCCGCAACGGTGGCCTCCGTATCGAGCTTGGCAAACCCAGCCTTGAAGCCGGCTGGATCCTCCCAGATTTTGGGTCCGGCTGTGCTCTCGCCACCGGTCTTGGCCGTATCAGGGAAAAGGCCCGGCATCTTCTTGGCGGCGGCCGCGTAGACCTTGAAGATAGTCTCGCTCTTGGTCGCGTCAAAGGCAGCCTCGCCCTTGGCCATGGCCGCGCCATCGCGCGTGGCGGCGCCTACCCCCTTCATCGTATTGCGACGCTCGGCAATCGGATCCGATTGGGCAATCACGGTCGAGAGCGTCACAACTAGGCCAGCGGCGACGAGTACGGTGCGTATCATGCGTAAGCCTCCTCCCGGAAAGCGCGGCTTCGAGCGCGCCGCTTAGAAGCGTTCCAGATCAGCCGATCCGCATCACGACGCCAAGTCGCATTTCCGTGATCACGTCGGAACGAGAGGGGCTTACGCCCGCGTCAGTGCTGATAACCCGCAGCTCTCAATGCCCCGAAGACCTTCTTCGGCGTCGCGGGCATATCGATCGCCCGGATGCCGGCTGCACGGTCGAGCGCGTCCACCATCGCGTTCATCACCGCCGGGCAGGCCCCGATCGCCCCGGCCTCTCCGGCGCCCTTAACACCGAGCGCGTTGGTGACGCAGCGGACATTGCGGGTCTCGAAATGGAAGTTGGGAACGTCGACCGCGCGCGGCAGAGCGTAATCCATGAACGTCGCCGTCAGCATCTGGCCGGAGCTATCGAAGCGGATTTCCTCCATCAGAGCCTGGCCAATGCCTTGGGCGGCACCACCATGGACCTGGCCCTCGAGCATCAGCGGGTTCAGAGTCACGCCAAAATCGTCGACCACGACATAGTTGGCGATCTCGGTCGCGCCGGTACCGGGATCAACCTCCAGCTCGCAGATATGCGTGCCATTCGGATAGGTCGCTTCCGGTGGCGTCCAGCTCTGATGGACCCTGAGCTTGTCCGCCGTCGCTCCAGGCAGGGCGGCAATAGCCTTGAGGTCGAGCGCCTTGTCGGTGCCGACGATCCGCACCGCGCCATCGACGATCTCGAGATCACCGATACCGGCCTCGAGCTTTTCGGACGCGAGCTGCTTCAGGTTCTCGGTCAGGACCGAGGATGCCTTGTCGAGCGCAGCGCCCCCAACCGGAATGGAGCGCGAGCCGCCGGTGCCGGATCCGGTTTCGACCCGGTCGGTATCGCCCTGAACGACGCGGATGCGGTCCATCGGAATGTCGAGATGCTGCGCGACGAGCTGCGAGTAGGCCGTCTCGTGCCCCTGCCCGTTCGACTGGGTGCCGATCAGCACGGTCACCGTGCCGTCCTTCTCGAGGATGACGGTTGAACTCTCCGGGCCGCCGCCGCCGCAAGCCTCAATATAGCAGGCCATGCCGATGCCGCGGATCTTGCCGGCCTTGGTCGAGGCCTTGAGACGCGCCTTGAAGCCCTTCCAGTCGGCGACATCCATGGCGCGGCGCATATGCCCCTCGAACTCACCGGAATCATAGACTGGCCCGGTCTGCGTCGAATGCGGCATCTCCGCCGGCCTGACGAAGTTCTGCGCTCTGACAGCGTCTGGTGTCTTGCCGGTCTCGCGCGCGATGGCATCGACCAGCCGCTCGATCAGGTAGGCGGCCTCCGGACGCCCGGCTCCGCGATAGGCATCGACCGGCGTGGTGTTGGTGAAGACCCCACGGAAGCGCACATGCACGGCCGGGATATTGTAGCAGCCCGGCGTCATCGTCGTGCCGACCCAGGGGATGAAAGGCCCGTACTGCGAGAGATAGGCGCCCATTTCCGCAGCGAGATCGACCTTGAGGCCAATGAACCGGCCCTGCTTGTCGAGCGCCATCGTAGCCGTGGTCAGATTGGCGCGGCCATGCGTGTCGGCGAGGAAATGCTCGGTCCGGTCCGAAACCCAGCGCACCGGGCGTTTCAGCTTCTCGGCCGCCACCATGGTCAGGGGGTATTCGCGATACATGAAGATCTTGGTGCCGAAGCCGCCGCCGACATCGGGCGTGATGACGCGGATGCGCGAGGGGTCGACCTTCAGGATGTAGCCGGCGAGGATATCGCGCGTGCCATGGCTGCCCTGGCTGCCGAGCGTCAGCGTCCAGCGTTTCGAATCCTTGTCGTATTCGGCGATGCAGGCGCGCGTCTCCATGTAGTTGGAGGCGAGACGGTTGTTGACGATCGTGACGGAAACGATGCGATCGGCCTTGGCGAAAGCCTTCTCCGTCTTCTCCGCATTGCCCTGTTCGGCCTCGAACGCGACATTGCCCTCACGCCCCGGCCAGACCTGCGGTGCCTTTGGAGCGAGCGCTTCGGCGATACCGGTGATCGAGGGCAGGACCTCCCAGGCGATATCGATCGCCTCGGCTGCGTCGCGGGCCTGGCTCAGGGTCTCGGCAACGATGAAGGCGACCGCCTCGCCGACATGACGCACCGTGTCGGTCGGCAGGACCGGCACCGGATTCGGCTCCACCGGTTCGCCCGTAACCGTCGTGATCAAGCCTTTGCAGGGGATGTCGCCGAGATGCGCGACATCCTCGCCGGTCAGGATCAGCTTCACGCCCTTCATCTTGCGGGCGGTGTCCTTGTCCCGGATCGTGAACTTCGCATGAGCATATTGCGAGCGGAGCACGAACGCATGCAGCGCTCCCTCGACGGCGATATCGTCGGTATAGCGCCCCGTCCCGGTGGTCAGGCGGTGATCCTCGACCCGGCGAATGGGCTGGCCGACTCCGAACTTCATGGGGCGCATGGGCTTACATCCTTGAAAGTACGAAAATCTCGAAACCGTCGCTAAGGAAACTGGAGCAGGATCGGCGTCGCGTCAGCCCCCCGGAGGCAGAAAGCTGCGATGCATGACGCGCAAGGCCCGGTCCTATTGCTCGACGGGCTGGCCGTGCATCGCCCAGTCCTTGAAGCCACCGCGATAATGGCTGTCGATATCGAGCCCGGCCGACTGCGCGAATTCCAGAGCCCGCAGCGAGCGCACGCCGGCCGCGCAGGAGAACACGACGCGTTTTCCAGAAGGATTGGGCAGGTCGGCGGGGTTGAATTGGGACAGCGGCCGCGAGACCGAGCCGGGAATATGCCCGGCGGCGAATTCATGCGGCTCGCGCACATCCACGATCAGAATGGAATCAGCCGCGAGCCCGGCCTTGATGTCGTCGATATCGAGATCGTTCACAGTCACGGCTGCCATCCAGTCCAGGCTAATCCAGTAGCTTCACCAGATAGAGCGTGAGGGCTGGAAATGCCACCACGATGCCAAGCCGAATGATATCGGAGAGCACGAAAGGCAGCACCCCGCGATAGATCCGCGTGACCGGGACATCACGCGCCAGCGAAGCGACGACGAAGACGTTGAGGCCGATCGGCGGGCAGGTCATCCCGATCCCGACCACGATCAGGACGAGGATGCCGAACCAGATCGCGATATCGTCGACAGGCATGCCGAAATCGAGCGCGGTCACGATCGGGAAGAACACCGGCAGCGTCAGCAGGATCATGGCAAGTTCGTCCATGACGCCGCCGAGCACGATGTAGAAGACGAGCAGGCCGACCAGGACCGAATAAGGCTGCCACCCCGACGCCGCGATCATTTCGGCCGCAGCGGTCGGCACCTGGGTCAGCGCCAGGAAGGCGTTGAAGATCTCGGCTCCGAGCAGGATCGCAAAGATCATCGCCGAGGTCTCGGCCGTCTGCAGGATCGCCTCGCCGATCTCCTTCAGGCCGAGCGTCCGCCGGAACACGCCGATCATCAACATGACAAAGGCGCCGACCGAGGCCCCCTCTGTCGGGGTAAAGATCCCGCCATAGATGCCGCCGACCACGATCAGCGCGACCAGCATCGCCGGGATGACCCCGAGCAGCGGACCAAGCCTGTCGCGCCAGGCGATCCGCTCATGCGCCGGACCAAGCGTGGCGTCGAGCCGGGTCATGAGCGCGATGGTGATACAGTACATCGCGGCCGCCATCAGCCCCGGGATCAGGGCCGCCTTGAACAGCTTGGCAATGTTCTGCTCGGTCGAAATCGCGTAGACGACCAGGATCACCGAGGGCGGGATCAGGATCCCGAGCGTGCCGCCGACGGCGGTGACACCACAGGCGAAGCCGGGGTCGTAACGGTATCGCCGCAGCTGCGGCAGCGCCGCGCGCGCGAAGGTCGCCGTCGTCGCAACCGAAGACCCGCAAATCGCGCCGAAGCCCGTGCAGGCCCCGATCATCGCCATCCCGAGCCCCCCACGGCGATGGCCGACAAAGGCCGACGCGGCCTTGAACAGGTCGGATGCCAGGCCCGATCGCTCGGCGAAAGCCCCCATCAACACAAAGAGGGGAATCACCGACAGCGTGTAGTTGGCGAAGATCTGATAGGGCGTCGTCTTGATGTAGTTGAGGAACGGCTCCAGCCCGTTGAGCTGGATGTAGCCGAGGCCACCAACCAGCATCATCGCCAGCCCGATCGGCAACCTGACGGCCATCAGCGCGAGAAGCGCGACGAAGCCCGTGATGGCGAGGGTAAAGCCGCTCACGGGCGCGCCCTCACCAGCCGGCTGGCGCTGACGAACGAGGTCAGCGAAACCAGCGCGGCCAGCACGGCGCAGAGCGCGATCGGGAGATAGCTCGGCAGCTGCAGGACCATCGTGTTCTCGCCGCTCGCGAAGGCCGCCAGCGCACCGGCCGCGAGTCGCCAGGCGATCAACGCCATGACCAGCGCATAGACGATGTCCCAGAGCGCATCGATTGCCCTTTGCCAGCGCAACGGCAGTTTCAGCGTGAAGGTGTCGACGAAGATGTTGCCGCGCCGAAGCTGGCAATAGGGCAGAAAGCAGAAGGCGGCGATCGCCGTCGCCATCTGCACCAGCTCGAAATCACCCGGGACGCCGGCCGCGCCGACCAGGTCGCTGCGCAAGGTCACGCTGACGACCACCATGGTCGCCAGCGCAATCAGCAGAACGCCACCCGCGATGGCGATCCCACGCACCAGAGCATCGAAGCCCGGCATCGTTGCCTCCCGGCCGCTGACCGCCATGATGCGCCGTCAAGCCGCCTTCTCGTGCTTGGCAAGCGCCGCCTTGGCGCTCTCCAGCAGCTTCGCGCCGTCGAGCCCCTTGTCCTTGGCGGCCTTGATCCAGCCATCGATCACCGGCTCGGTCGTCTTGCGCCAGCGCGCCGCTTCGGCTTCGTCGAGCATGGTGATGGTATTGCCGCGCTTGCGAACCATTTCGGACACCACGACCGCCTGCTCGTCCCAGACCCTGCCGGCCATGGCAGCCGCAGCAGCCCCGGAGTTCTTGTCGAGAACCGCCTTCAGCTCGGGCGCGAGCGAATCGTATTTCGCGCGGTTCATCGCCAGGATGAAGGTCGCGACATAGAAGGTCGGCGAGCCCGGGATCTCGGTGTGATACTTCACCAGCTCCTGGACCTTGATCGACGGAACGACCTCCCAGGGCACGACGCAGCCATCGATGACACGCTGCGCCAGCGATTCCGGCACCTGCGGGATCGGCATCCCGATCGCATTGGCGCCGAGCGCCCGCAGCGCTTCGCCGGCAAGCCGGGTCGGGAAGCGCAACTTCAGACCTTTCAGGTCCTCCATCGTCTTCACCTGCTTGTTGGCATGGATCAGCCCGTGATCATGCGCCCAGAAGCAGATCGGTTTGACGTCCTTGAACTCGTCCTTGAGGTTCTGCTCGGCGTAGTCCGTCAGCGCCAGCGAATTGACCAAGGCGCGCTTGTTCGAGACGAAAGGCAGCTCGAAAGCCTCGATGCCGGTGAACCGCCCCGGCGTATTGCCGGGCAGCGTCCAGACGATATCGGCAACACCGTCACGAGCCTGGTCGAAGAGCTGCGGCGGCGTTCCACCAAGCTGCATCGACGGAAAGATGTCGATCTTGATGCGGCCATTCGATTCGGCTGCGACCTTGTCAGCCCAGGGCTTCAGAAACTTGGAATGGCCATTGGCGACGGGCGGCAGGAAGTGATGCATCTTCAGCGTCACCTCCTGGGCATTGGCGCGACTGACACGCATCACGGCCGGCGCGGCAACGGCCGAGCCGGCAAGCGTCAGGAATTTGCGGCGATCAAAACTCATTCATCCCCTCCCCAGAGGCCTGCTCAGGCACAGCATGACGGGCCATTCCCATAAGGAATGCCCTGTCTGCCTTATTGGTATGACAGATGAGCGCCAAAGCGCGGCTGACGCAAGAGCCGTCCGCTTGAAATTGACGCGGTCTCGACGAGCATCAGAGCAGCATGCGGGCCATCCCGCATGCCGTTGCTTCAGTAACCCGAAAGCGGATCAGGCCTTGGGCGGAATACGCAGCACCCAGCCGGGCATGATCAGGTCGGGATTCTTCACCGGCGGCGTATTGGCCTTGACGATCTCGGTGTATTTCGCGCCCTGCCCCTTGCCGTAATGCTCCTCGGCGATCTTCCAGAGCGTATCGCCCTTCTTGACCGTGTAGAACACGGCAGCGGGCGCTTCCTTCGTGACCGCCAGCTCGGACTCGACCTGCGCGACGCCCGTCGTGTTGCCGAGCGCAAGAATGATCTTCTCGGCCTCTTCGGTAGAAACCGCCTTGCCGGACACCTTCACCTTGTCGCCATCGATCTGGATATTGACGTCGGAGGGCAGCCCGTGCCCGGCCAATTCCTTCTGCAGAGCGTCGGGCGTCGCCGCCTGTGCCGAGCCACCGAAGATCTTCGCACCGGCTTCCTTGATGAAACTGAACAGACCCATAGCTTATCCTCCAGTGTCGGGGCTGGTATGAAGCCTGCTTGCCGCTGCAAGTTCAAGTTGAATTGCGTGATGCCGGCAAAGGGAGCGATATGCCGGCAGGTTTCACCATGACATGGCAGCTTGCGCGCTGCGGCAGCTTCCCTCCGTGCCTGCGGGCTGGCAAGAAGCTCGCGTCCTCAACGGAAGGCCCTTCCCATGTTCACCTTGGCCCAGGCCCAGACCATCCTCGCCAGCACGCTCGCCCATGCCGAAAAATCCGGGTTCAAACCACTCGCGATCGCCATCATCGATGCGCGGGGCGCCCAGAAGGCCTTCGCGGCACAGGACGGCACCAGCCTGAAGCGCGGCGAGATCGCACTCGGCAAGGCGCATGGCTCCGTGGCGCTCGGCCTCGGGTCGCGCGCCCTGCACAAGATGGCGCTCGACCGCCCCTATTTCATTGAAGCAGCAACCCATGCGGTCGGCGGATCGCTCGTGCCGGTCCCGGGTGGTGTGCTCATGCGCGATGGGGCCGGCGTGCTGCTTGGCGCAATCGGAATCTCAGGAGACACCTCGGACAATGACGAGGCAGCGGCCATCGCCGGGATTTCAAGCATAGGCCTTGTTGCTGACACGGGTGCCTGAAACAGGAAATTCTTCTCTTTTCCGGCCACCGCCTACGCTTGGGCGGGGGTTTTCATTGCATTGCAGCAGGATTTGCTGCATCGGCTCCCGCGCATGGCCGCAGGGAACACCCCGAGGGAATTCACGATGAGTGCCGAAATTGCCAACGAGAACGTCGCCGAGAGCGAGGTCATCGAAACCGACGTCGTGATCGTCGGCGCGGGTCCGTGCGGCCTGTTCGCGGTGTTCGAACTCGGTCTGCTCGATATCCGCGCCCATCTCGTCGACATCCTGCCGAAGGTCGGCGGCCAATGTGCCGAGCTTTATCCGGAAAAGCCGATCTATGACATTCCCGGTTTTCCGATGGTCACGGGACAGGGCCTGGTCGACAATCTGATCGAGCAGGTCAAACCCTTCGGCCCGACCTTCCATCTCAACCAGATGATCGAGTCGCTCGAGCCGACCGGCACGACGGAGGCGCCGCGCTTCCGGGTGCGCACCGATGCCGGCACCGTCTTCAACACCAAGACGGTGCTCGTTGCCGCCGGGGGCGGATCATTCCTGCCGAAGAAGCCGCCGATCCCGGGGATCGAGGCCTATGAGGGCAACAGCGTCTTCTACGCCGTCCGGAAGATGGAAGCCTTCCGCGACCGCGAGATCCTGATCGTCGGCGGCGGCGATTCCGCGCTCGACTGGACCCTGAACCTGCAGCCCCTCGCCAAGCGAGTGACGCTGATGCACCGTCGCGACGATTTCCGCGCTGCGCCGCATTCGGTCGAGCAGATGCGGGCACTGGTCGCGGACGGCAGGATGGATCTGAGGATCGGTCAGGTCACCGGCCTGAAGGGCGACGGCACCGCACTGGAAGCCGCGATCTGTCGCGACAGTGCCAATGAGGCCTTCGAGGTCTCCTGCAATACCCTGCTGCCGTTCTTCGGGCTGACGATGAAGCTCGGACCGATCGCGAGCTGGGGGTTGAACCTGCACGAGAACCTGATCCCGGTCGACACCGAGAAATTCGAGACCAATGTGCCGGGCATCTTCGCCATCGGCGACATCAACACCTATCCCGGCAAGCTCAAGCTGATCCTCTCGGGCTTCCATGAGGCGGCGCTCGCCGCCCAGAAGGTGCACCGTTATGTCTATCCGGAGAAGCGGTTGACCTTCCAGTACACCACCTCCTCGACCAGCCTGCAGAAGAAGCTCGGCGTCGCCTGAGGGCTAGGCGAGGCGAAACCCGCAAGGCTTCTCCTCGAGCAATTTGGGTCCGGCGATGCGTTCGTGTCGCCGGACCTTTCCTTTGGGGGGCGATCTGACGCATCGGCCCGAAAACTGGATTGCGACTTTCGGGAAAGCCGATCCAGACGCGGAAAGGATAGACCATCGGGCCTGATACGAAATCCGGTCCGATGATTTAGCGAACCAGGGTCGCAGTCTGCGGCGCTTGGCCGTGATCGCGGCTTTCGAACCAGCCGCCATCTTCATAGAGACGCGGATTGGGCGTCGGGCCGGATCCCGCCGCCACGCGCGGCTCCGCAGCCGAAGGCGCCTCCTCGGGCACGATCGGTTCGACGCGATCGCGCAGCTCCGCGATGGCGCCCTCGACCGGCTTGAAACTGAAGCGCACGGTATGCGTCCCCGCCGGCACCTGCACGGCGCGAAACAGCACATTCGCCCTCAGGATATCGACGTCCGCACCGTCGAGCTCCGCCCGCCACCATGGATGCCAGATGTCGTTGAGCAGGACGAAGCCAGGCTTGTCCGTCGTGACCGTGATCTCAACTTCGGTGTTCTGATAGCGCGTCAGCTTGACCTCGGCTTGCGCCGAAATCGGCCCTTCCGGCACCGCATCCGGCGGCACGCTATCGAGCAGCACAACCTGCTGCGGATCGATGTCGGGCCACTGGCCCGCAGATTTCATGCCGTCGAAGTCGGCAAGCTGCCACCCACCGACGAACATGGCGCGCGGCAAGGCCCGTGGGTTCTCGTAGATGTATCCATCCCCCGTGAAGGCGACGAGCTTGAGATCATCCGATTTCAGCGCGTGATCGACCTGGCCGATCGGAACCCGCGTCGCGATGTAGCGCAGGCCGAGGAGATCGGCGAGGCGGCAGCGATAGGAGGGAAAAAGCGGTGTGAACTTGCGCTGGTCCGGCGCAGCGATCGAGTCCCGCGTGCCGACCGCATCCGAGAAATCGGCCAGCCGCAACGGATTATAGCCGAGCGTATGGTCAAAGCCGTGAACCATCCCGACATTCGGCCATTCGAACCCCATGCCGAGCAACTCGACGCGGTCACGGCGTGGCGAACCGGCCGGCTGGGCAACCAGTTGCTTGAGAATGTGGACGGTCTCGTTCTTCGTCTCCTGACGGAGCACGTCGTAGAGCTGCGGCGACAATGCAGTCGAGTCGTTGGGGCCGTTATTGACGCCAAGATCCGCGCCGACGACGCCGGCGACCAGGAGCACGCTGGCGAGCGGCGCCAGCGCTCCGCGCCAGCGCGTCAGCACGACCAGGACCAGCCCCGCACCCGCAAACCAGAAGGCCGCCGACAGGCTCGGCCACCAGGCGTCGGCAAGGTGCCCCTCGCGCTTCGAGATGAACAAGGCCGCGGCGACGAGCGCAGCGACGACCACTCCGGCAAAACCGAGATCGCGATACAGTGAACCGAGACGCTCCTCGCTCAGAATGCGATGCAGCACGTATCCTGCGAGCAGCGCACCAAGCGCGCCGATCAGGAAGGTCGCATCGGCCGGGCGCCGGAAGACCTTCACGCCCGGCAAATACTCGTAAGTCGCCTGAAACAGCGGCGTGTAGCGCCCGAGCGCAAACAGAACCATGAAGACGAAGAGCAGCGTCAGCGGCCGGATGGCCTTGTCCCAGAGCCAGCCACGGCTCAGGCCCGGCGCGATCAAGAGCAACAGCGGCAGCGCCCCGACATAGACCTGCCCCATATTCTGCGACAGAAAGAGCTCCTTGGCATCCCAGGCCGGGCTGTAAGGGCCCCAGAAGTCCACGGCCGGATCGCGCGCGCCGAAAAGATCAGCCACGAAGGCGGTCAGCAGCGAGGCCGGATGCAGCGAGCCGCGCCCAGCTTCGATGAGATCGACCTCGGGACGAGTCGTCGCCTCGGCGAAAAGCCAGGTCCAGATCAGCGGCAGCAGAATCGTCGCAAGTCCCGCAACGCTCGCGACCGAAATCGGTGCGAGGCTCGCGCGGACAGCGGCCCAGCCGCCGGAGAACCAATGCGCGACGACCATGCCGATCAGCACATAGGCGCCCAGCAGCGCCACCTGGTCGGGCTCCAGCACCATCATGCCGGCGGCAAAGCCGGCAAGCGCGCCAGCGCGCAGCGACGAGCGCTGAAGCATGCGCGCCGTCAGCCAGAAGGCGATCGCAAAGAATGCGAGACTCGCGATCTGGCCGACATGCTGCACACGCCAGGCAGCCGAGGCGCCAAAGGCGAAGACGAGCGCGGCAAGCAGGCCGCCAGCCGGGTGCCAGCCGCGATCGCGGAAGAACATCAGGAAGGCGAGCCCGCCGGCGAGCAGGTGCGCCAGCACGTAGGCATCCACCATCCGGAAGCTCGGCGATGGCGTCAGCAGCGCGAGCAGGATGGCGGGCGAGAAGATCAGGGATTGCGGATCGGCAACCTGTGGCGAGCCGCCGAAGACATTATGCGTCCAGAATGGCGACTGGCCGCTATGCAGGGCCTGGGCGAGAAACTGAATCTGGGCCTGGAAATGCGCCTTGGCATCGAAGGGAATCGTGACCGCCCCCGAAAGCCAGGGCCAGCACAGGATGCTCCACGCACAAACAAATCCCAGGGCCGCCAGCCAATAGCCGGCGACCTGCCCTTCAAACCGCTTCACCCGGACCCCCAAGGTCCCCCGGCACGGACGGCCCCGTTGTGGGAACCTTCTTCCAGCCCAGTCAGTATTGCTGACCTTGCCAAGGCCCACGTGAACCGAAACTGAATGGGTTCACATTTTCGTGCGCCGGTCGAAAACAGGCTGAACGCATTCGAAAGCCCGGAGGCCTCAGCGCTGCGCGGCGAGCCAGGCTCCGAGCGTGCGCCGCTCTGCATCCGTCATGCCGGTCAGGTTGTTGGGCGGCATGGCATGGGTCATCACCGCCTGTGTCCGGATCGCGCGGGCCTGAACGGCGATCCGCTCCGGCTCATGCAGCCAGATTCCCTTGGGCGCGATCTGGATGCCGGGCCAGGATGGCTCCGGCGCGTGGCACATGGCACAGCGCCCGGTCACGATGTTGGCCACCTCGGCGGGCGGCAGGTTCATTCCCGCCAGAAGTGCCGGCCTGGCCGGTTCGATAGCCTTCAGGCCGAGCCGTTCGCGCCCGCCTGGAGACGATGCCATCGCCAGCCAGAAGGCGAGCCAGAGCGCAACCAGTGCAACGGCCCAGGTCCACCACGGCGATTTCGCGTGGTCGGCATGGCGGACATTGTAAAAATGCCGGATCAGCGCGCCGGCGATGATGATCAGCGCCACCAGGGCCGGGATGATCGCCGAATTCGCATAGGTGACGGGGTAGTGGTTCGACAGCATCAGGAACAGCACCGGCAGGGTGATGTAATTGTTGTGCGTCGAGCGTTGCTTGGCCTGCTTGCCCAGTCGCGGATCGGGCTTCTCCCCGGCCGTCAATGCGGCGATGACCTTCCGCTGGTTCGGCATGATGATGAAGAAGACATTGGCGGTCATGATCGTCGCCATCAGCGCACCGGTATGGATCAGCGCGCCACGCCCGGAGAAGACCTGGCTGAAGGCGTAGGATGCGGCAATGACATAGCCGAAGCCGAGCAGGCCGAGCACGACCTCGTTCTTGCCCAGCGGGGACTTGCAGAGCCAGTCATAGAACAGCCAGCCCAGGGCCAGCGCGGCGATGCCGATCGCGCCCGCAGCGAAGGGCGATAGCGCCATGACCGCCGGGTCGATCAGATAGAGTTCCGACTGAGCGTAATAGACCCAGACCAGCAGGAAGAAGCCCGAGATCCAGGTCCAGTAGCTCTGCCATTTATGCCAGGTCAGCTCCTCCGGCATGCGCGGCGGGGCGACCAGATATTTGCGCATCTCGTAGAAACCGCCGCCATGCACCTGCCAGGCACGTCCTCCCTCACCTGCCGGGATATCGGCCTCGGGCCGCAGGGACGCGTCGAGATGGATGAAGAAGAAGGACGCGCCGATCCAGGCGATCGCCGTGATCACATGCAGCCAGCGCAGCAGCATGCCCCCCCATTCCAGCAGATAGGCGTCAAGCATGGGAAAGCCCCACTCCCCGAGGGCGCGCAATTGATTGACAGGGCCGAATCCGGGATGGAACCTTCATGATGCGTCCAGACTAGGGTTGGCCTTTTTCCGAACGCAAGCTTCGCCACGAGCAGCACACAGCATCAGCGGCTCGGCCGGCGCATTTTCAAGGGATTGGATGGGATGGGACGCCTCTCGACGCATGTGCTCGACACGGTCAATGGCAGGCCCGCAGCGGGTCTGACGCTCGCACTCGATCGCCTGACGCCCGATGGCAAGCGCGAGCGCATCATCGAGACCACGACCAATGCCGATGGACGCACCGACCAGCCTTTGCTCACCGGAGAGGCCGTCCTGCCCGGCACCTATGAACTGACCTTTGCGCTCGGTGCCTATTTTCGTTCACTCGGCACAACCATGCCGGAGCCGGCTTTCCTCGATGTCGTGCCGATCCGCTTTGGCATCGCTGACGCCGAAGGCCACTACCATGTCCCACTCCTGGCCTCGCCCTGGAGCTACTCGACCTACCGCGGCAGTTAAGGCATCGGCCCGAAAACCGGATTGCGGCTTTCGGTAAAGCCGATGCAACACAGAAGGCCAGACATCGCCGCCCGGCCTCAATCCTGGCGCCTCCCGCCAAATCAAGATCACCCTCGCGAGCATCAGCCATGAGCGACCAGACCTACCCCCGCGACCTCGTCGGCTATGGCCGCAATGCCCCGCATCCGCATTGGCCGGGCAATGCCCGCATCGCCGTGCAGTTCGTGATCAATTACGAGGAAGGCGGCGAGAACTGCGTTCTGCATGGCGATGCGGCCTCGGAGGCCTTTCTCTCCGAGATCGTCGGAGCCGCGCCCTGGCCCGGCCAGCGCCACATGAACATGGAGTCGATCTACGAATACGGCTCGCGTGCCGGCTACTGGCGGCTTTGGCGCATGTTCACCGAACGCCACCTGCCGGTGACGGTGTTCGCCGTTGCAAGTGCGCTCGCGCGCTATCCTGAGATCGTCACATCGATGAAGGAGGCCGGCTGGGAAATCGCCACCCATGGGCTGAAATGGATCGACTATCGCAGCCTCCCCGCCGAGCAGGAGCGCGCCGATATCGATGAGGCGATTCGTGTCCAGCGCGCACTCACCGGCGAAAGACCGCTCGGCTTCTACCAGGGGCGTTCATCCGAGAATACGACGCCGCTGATGATGGAGGAAGGCGGCTTTCTCTACACCGCCGACGCCTACGCTGACGAACTGCCCTACTGGATCACCGGACCGAAGGGCCCGCAGCTCACGGTTCCCTATACGCTCGACGCCAACGACATGCGCTTTGCCACGCCGCAGGGCTTCAACACCGGCGAGCAATTCTTCACCTATCTCAAGGATTCCTTCGACACCCTCTATGCGGAGGGCGACGAGGCGCCGAAGATGATGTCGATCGGGCTGCATTGCCGGCTGGTCGGCCGTCCGGGCCGCGCCGCGGCGCTGGCCCGTTTCCTCGATTATGTCCGCAGCCATGACCGCGTCTGGGTCGCGACCCGGCTCGATATCGCCCGCCACTGGATCAGGCAGCATCCGCCGGCCGGGGGTTACCGGCCATTAAGACTCCCGAAAGCCCTTTTCGCCGAGGTGTTCGGCCGGGTCTGGGAACACTCGCCCTGGGTAGCCGAAGCCACCTATGACGCCGGTCTCTCGGCCCGCGAGGACAGCGCGGAAGGCCTGCACACGGCAATGGTGAGTGCGATGCGCTCCGGTTCGCGCGACCAGCAGCGTGCGCTTCTCCTCGCCCATCCCGATCTTGCGGGGAAGCTCGCGGCCGCCAAGGAACTAACTCTGGAATCCACGGTCGAACAGGCCTCGGCTGGCCTCGATCGCCTGACCAGCGACGAACGTGCGCGCTTCACTGCGTTGAACGAAGCCTACAAGGCCCGCTTCGGCATCCCCTTCATCATCGCAGTCAAGGGCCTCACCAAGAACGAGATCATCGCGGCCTTCGAGGAGCGCCTGAAGAGCACGCCTGAGCAGGAATTCCTAGCCGCGTTGGTCCAGGTGGAGAAGATCGCGCTGCTGCGGTTGCGGGATCTGTTGCCGACGGGCTGAACGGCTCTACAGCCCGCTGACCAGATGGCCGCCATCGACGGCAACGACCGAGCCGGTCATGAAGCGGGCGGCGTCTGAGCATAGCAGCAGGAATGGGCCGTCGAGATCGGTGAGATCGGCGGCGCGACGCATCGGGATGCGCTTGATCAGCGCCTTGCCCTCGTCGGTCTCGAAGAAGGCACGGTTGAGATCGGTGACGACATAGCCCGGCGCCAGCGCGTTCACCCTGATCTTGTGGCGCGCCCATTCCAGCGCCAGCGCCTTGGTCATCTGCACCAGTCCCGCCTTCGAAATCGCATAGGGCGCGACGCTGAGCGCCACGCGCTCGCCGAGGATCGAGGCGATATTGACGATGGCACCGCCGCTTTCCTGCTGGGCCATCAATCGCGCGGCCGCCTGTGCGGCGAAGAAACAGCCCTTCAGATTGATGTCGAGATGCGCATCCCATTGCGCCTCGCTCAGGCTCAGCGCGCGCTCGGGATCGGCAACGCCGGCATTGTTGACCAGCAGATCGAGGCCGCCCATTTCGGCGTACGCCTCCGGGATGCCGGTCTCGATCGCCGCGACCGATCCGATGTCGAGCGCGAGCGGCGTCACCTTACCCGGCAATCCGGCGCAGGAACGAGCCAGTTCGGACAACCGGTCGAGGCGGCGCGCGGCAGCAACGACATGCGCTCCCCGCGCCGCGAGAAGCCGGGCGAAATACTCACCGAGCCCTGAAGACGCACCGGTCACCAGCACGCGTTTGCCCTGCAGATCCTCGAACATGCCGCTTCCTCACCGCTCCTCGATGCAACGCGAAGGGACACCGCCACAGTGCGGGGGTCAACCTGCTGATAGATGGCCCCTGGCCGCGGCGAACCGTGCTGCGCTGCGGAACAGGCCGGTCTCGCCTGCGTTCTGAACAAGGGTTCGGCCAGGAGGGATCACATGTTCCGGATTCTATTGATCATCGCCGTGATCGCCATCGGCTTTGACGCTGTCGTTCATCAGGGCGCCTATACCCGCGAGATATGGCTGGGCCTTGTCGGCCTGACCAACTCCCTGCTGGGCAGCATCAAACAGTGACACCTGGTTGCCGTGCATTCAGGCAGCGGCTCGCTCCTCGACGAGGGACGCGATCGCATCCAGCATCTGCGTGTCGTCGCCGGCCATTCCGTCCATCGCCGCCATGCGGATGATGACGGTGGCCGCGACCGTCTCCTCCACCGTATCCTCGGCATAGGCATAGAAGATCGTGGCGTGCTGACCGTCGCGATGGCAGCGGCCCTCGATCTGCTGCAGCTGGATCGCGCTGTGTCGCATATCGTGGACGACCAGCGACCGCTCGCGCTCGCCGCCGGCCATCTCGCCGCGATGCAGGGAGATCGACTCCGTCACCGTAAAGACGACGACGTCGAGCGCCCCGGTCTGGAAGGCAAGCCGCGTCTCTTCATTGGCCTGCCCGGAATGCTCGCCATTGATCTCGCCGACCTTCCAGCCGCGCCCGCGCAGCATCTCCGTCAGCATCGCGCTGGTCTCGAGAAAGGCGACGGAGATCGCGACCTGTTCGTCATTGCCGAGCAGGTCTTCGACGAAATCGGCAGTGCCAGGAATACGTAGCAGGCTCGCCTTCTGGCGGAACCTGAGATCGGCCGCCCAGCCGGCCGGCTTGCGTGTCGAACCACCGGCCAGGCCGAGCTCCCGCCGGAATTCGCGCCATGTCGCGTCGTAGAGCCGCCGTGCCGGCGCATCCAACGCGATCGGCGCCAGCTCACGCTGCACCTCTGGCCAGCCGGCGATCTCTTCCGGCCGCCGGCGCAATCCGATTGCGTTCTCGCCCCGGTACAGCAGATCCGACATGAGCTTCCGGTCCGCCTCGTTCGACTCCCAGCTCCAGTTCTTCCAGCGCCCCTTGGCCCGGCCAATCTTCAGGCGCTTCATCAGGGCGCGAAAACCGTCGAGATCGGCGCTCGGAGCACCGGCGGCCTGGGCCAGCAGCGATCCGAGATAGGAGAGTTCGTGCGGGGATTGGCCCGCCGTCGCGCTCATATAAATCGCGAAGCGGGCCGCCGCGGCCATCTGGCGACAGACCAGTCCCTGCTGCGAGTTCGGATTGCGGATGCGATGCGCCTCGTCGATCACCACGATCGGCCAGACCCGCTTCGGCGTCCCGAGCTTCGCGAGCTCGTTGTTCTTTGCCCGCGTCGAGCGCTTCTTGCTGTCGGTGGGGGCTGCGAGCAATGACTTCGTCCGCTCGAAATTCATCAGCGTGATCTTCTTCGGCGGCAGGCCGGAATGCGCGATGGTGCGCCGCCATTGTGGGATCGCGCCCTTGGGGCAGATCACCAGCACCTCGTCCTCCGGCATCGCGGCAACGGCGAGCCAGGCCGAAAGCGTCTTGCCGAGTCCGGTCAGATCGCCGAGCAGGAAGCCCGGCTTACCGGCCGCCCGCGCGTCAAGGATCGCATCGCGCGCGACAAGCTGGTGCGGGTGCGGGATCATGATCTCCGACGGCGCCACGCTTCTTCCGGTCGGCTTCGTCATGCTCCCTCGGCTTCCCTTGTTTGGGCAGGCATGGCCGCCTGCACGGTGCGCGGCGTCGCCGCCGCAGCCACGGCGTCGGCGGCTTGCAGTTCCGCGATCAACATGGTGATGAAATTCGTCACCAGCCGCGGCAGCACGCGGCCCGACATGGTCTGCACTTGCAGGCTGCGCGGCGGCAACTCGCCATCCCTGAGCGGCAGCGCGACCACCGAGCCATCGCGGACCGAGGCGCCGAAGGAAATGCTGCTGGCGAACATCACGGCACCGCCGAGCTTGCAGAGATGTCTGAGGCTCGCGACATTGGTCGAGACCAGAACCGGGTCGACAGTCAGGCCCCGCGCCGAGAAGTAGATATCGACGATCCTGCGTACCGTCGCCTCGCCATCGAGCACCGCGATCGGATGGGCGAAAATGTCCTCGATATGGATCGGCGTCTTGGTCGCCAGCGGATGGTGCGGCGCAACGAAGGCATAGGTCTGGGCCGCACATTGCCAGTTGATCGTCACGCCGCGCTCCGGCTGCAGCACGAAGGTCAGGCCGATATCGATCGAACCGGTGCGAATATGCTCGGTCACGACCTGCGGCGAGATGACCTTGAGATCGAAAGCAACATTGGGGTGGCGCCTCCGGAAGTTGTAAATGACTTCGGGGATGAAGCTGACGGCAAAGCCCTCGGTGACACCGAGGCGGATCAGGCCCTTGCTCGCGCTGCGCAACTCACGGATTTCGTTAACGATCTGCTCGCTCTCGAGCTCCAGGCGCTGGGCATAGGCGGCAAGCGTCTGGCCGGCCTGGGTCAGGATCATGCCGTGTGAGCGCCGCTCGAACAGGCCGGCGCCGAGTTCCTTTTCCAGATTGGCAATCTGTCGGCTGACGGCCGAGCCGGCAACGCGCAGCCGCTGCGCCGCAGCGCTGACGGACCCTGTTCGCGCCACTGCCAGGAAATATCGCAACGCCGGAGTTTGCATGATCGGGCTTTAGCGATGCTTTGCCGGTTCGGCAACGATCCCTTCTATTCATTCTTATGGCGGCAAGCGCTTTCCTTAGGCAGATTTCAAACTGCATGCAGAGCGACGGATCACCGTTGCCGCACGTGGCTACACCAAGACGAGCGATAACGCTGCGAGGGGAAGAAGTATGAGATTTGTCACGAAGGCCATCGCGTTGGCCCTGGCTTCGACGGCTCTGGCCGCAGCGGGAGCGGCCACGTCGGCATTCGCCCAAAAAGCCGCCAATACCGTCCGCTTCGCCTATGATCAGGCACCTGAGAACGTCGACCCCTTCTTCAACAACGTCCGCATCGGCGTGATCATCGGCGCCAATGTCTGGGATACGCTGGTCTATCGCGACCCGGTCACCAACGAGTACAAGGGCCAACTCGCCAAGAGCTGGAAGCAGATCGACGACAAGACCATCGAGTTCGAGCTCCGCGAAGGCGTGAAATTCCACAACGGCGAGGAATTCGACGCCGATGACGTGGTCTACACCCTGAATTTCGTCGCCAAGCCCGAAAGCAAGGTCGTCACCCAGGGCAACGTCAACTGGATCGAGAAGGCCGAGAAGCTCGACAAGTACAAGGTCCGCCTGACCACCAAGGAGATCTTCCCGGCTGCGATCGAGTATCTTGCCGGTCCAGTCGTGATCCATCCGAACGAGTATTACGAGAAGGTCGGCCCCAAGGGGCAGAACGAGAAGCCGGTCGGCTCGGGCCCCTACAAGGTCACGAACTACGTCCCCGGCAAGTCGATCACCCTTGAGACCAACAAGGACTACTTCAAGGATTCGCCCAAGGCGCAGGCCAAGGTCGGCAAGATCGAAATCCGCTTCATCCCCGACCGCCAGACCCAGATGGCCGAGATGCTGTCGGGCGGTGGCGACCTGATCATGCACGTGCCCAAGGATCAGGCCGACCAGCTCAAGACCGTGCCGATGCTGCAGGTCGTCTCCGGCGAGACGATGCGCATCGTCTTCATGCAGATGAACATCCTCGAGAACACGCCCTCCCCGGCACTCAAGGATGAGCGCGTCCGCAAGGCGATCATCCACGCCATCGATCGCGAGGCGATGGTCAAGAACATCGTTGGCGACGGCTCGCGCGTCATCAATACGATCTGCTTCCCCTCGCAGTTCGGCTGCACGGACGAGGGCGCCGCGCGCTACCCCTACGACCCCGCCAAGGCCAAGGCGCTGCTCGCCGAGGCTGGCGTCAAGGACCTCACGCTCGACATCGTCGCCTATCGCGAACGCAATCAGACCGAGGCGCTGATCGGCTATCTCCAGGCCGTCGGCATCAAGACCAACCTGCGCTTCCTTCAATACGCCGCCATGCGCGAGCTGATCGCCACCAACAAGGCGATGCTGACGCACCAGACCTGGGGCTCGTTCTCGGTCAACGACGTCTCGGCCAACACACCGAACTATTTCGCCTTCCGCAGCGAGGACATCACCCGTGATCCGCAGGTCCGCGACCTGCTGAACAAGGGCAACAACTCGGTCGCGCCGGAGGTCCGCAAGGAGGCCTATAAGGAGGCGCTGAAGATCATCGCCGACAAGGCCTATGCCGCGCCGCTCTATTCGCTGCCGGTCTATTACGTCGCGAACAAGGACCTGATCTTCAAGGCCTATCCGGACGAGCTCGTCCGCTTCTGGGAAATGAGCTGGAAGTAACACGCTCTCCGCTCCGATCGAGCCAAGCGTCTTCCCGGATCGGTGCTGACCGCGCCGATCCGGAATCCATGCCAGAGCGTCTCGGACAGGGATTCAGATGTGGATCCCCTCTGTCCGGCGCGCTCAGGCCGGGATGACCAGGGATTCCGTTCCCTATGAACATCATTGGAAGCACCACGTGTTAGGCTTCATTCTCAAACGGCTGGGTCTGGCGCTGCTTGTCGCGCTCGCAGTCTCGGCCATCGCCTTCTTCCTGTTGCGCCTGTCGGGCGATGTCGCGGTCGCGATCGCCGGCGAAGGTGCGCAGCAGGCCGATATCGACCTGATCCGCGAGACCTATGGCCTGAACCGGCCGATCATCGTGCAGTATCTCGACTGGCTCTGGCGGACACTCTCCGGCGATCTCGGCACGTCGATCTATTTCAAGACGGACGTCGCCTCGCTGGTGATGGCCAAGCTTCCGGTAACGCTGATCCTCGGCCTGACATCACTCGCCTTCGCGCTGCTGATCTCGATTCCGCTCGGCGTGCTCGCGGCGATCTACGCCAATAGCTGGATCGATCGCGTTGCGCTGGCGATCGCCGTCGTCGGCCAAGCGATGCCGAACTTCTTCTTCGCGCTGATCCTGGTGATGCTGTTCTCGATCACCTTGCGCTGGCTGCCGGTTTCCGGCTCCGATAGCTGGCTGCACTATGTCATGCCGACCGTGGCGCTCGGCTATTACGCCGCGCCGGCCTTCATGCGGCTAATCCGCGCCGGCATGATCGAAGTGCTCTCCGCCGACTATATCCGCACCGCCCGTGCCAAAGGGCTGCCACCCGGCAAGGTCGTGTTCAAGCACGCGCTGCGCAACGCGGTCGTCCCCGTGGTGGCGCTCGCCGCCGTCCAGCTCGGCTTCCTGCTCGGCGGCTCGGTGGTGATCGAAACGATCTTCGCGCTCGATGGGCTCGGCTACCTCGCCTATCAGAGCATTACCTACAAGGATTTCCCGGTCATGCAGGTCGTCGTCCTGCTGCTCTCGGTCGTCTACGTCCTGCTCACGCTCGCGGCCGATATCGCCAATGCTTGGCTCGACCCGCGCATCAGGGTGGCTTGATCATGAGCGAAACCGCACTCTCCGCTCCCGACGCACCCGAGCTTTCCGAAGCCCGCAAGCTGCTGCGCCGCATGCTCGGCCAGAAGGCCTTCGTCTTCGGCGTCGGCCTGCTGCTGCTCTTCATCGCAATCGCGCTGCTCGCGCCGGTTCTGGCGCCACATGATCCCTATCTGCAGAACCTGACGGCCCGCAATGTGCCGCCGTTCTGGTACGAGAAGGGCAATTGGGCCCACCCGCTCGGAACCGATCCGCTCGGGCGCGACTATCTCTCACGCCTGCTCTACGGCGCCCGGATCTCGCTGCTGATCGGCATAAGCGTCGTCGTCATCTCGGGCCTGATCGGCACGACGATGGGCCTGCTCGCCGGTTATTTCGGCGGCCGGATCGACATGCTGATGACGTTCCTGGTGACGACGCGCCTGTCGATGCCGGTGATCCTGGTCGCGCTCGCGGTCGTCGCCATCGTCGGCTCCTCGCTCTGGATCGTCATTCTGGTGCTCGGCCTGCTGAAATGGGACCGGTTCGCGGTCGTCATGCGCAGCGCAACCCAGCAGGTCCGCTCGCTCGACTATGTCGCCGCCGCCCAGGCCGCCGGCGCCTCGACTACGCGCATCATCCTCGGCGAGGTGCTGCCCAACATCGCTCCGCATCTCATCGTCGTCGCCACGCTGGAAGCGGCGAGCGCCATCCTGCTCGAGGCGGCGCTCTCCTTCCTCGGGCTCGGCGTGCAGCCGCCCCTGCCCTCATGGGGTCTGATGATCTCCGAAGCCAAGGCCTACATGTTCTTCTCGTTCTGGCTCATCGCCCTGCCCGGCACGGCGCTCGCCGTGCTCATCTTCGCGATCAACCTCGCCGGTGACGGCCTGCGCGACGTGATCTCGCCGGAGGGTCGCACCTGATGCAGGCCTCCGACAACACCGTGATTCTGGATGTCGACGGTCTCACCGTCGACATCGCCACCCCGCGCGGCCCGCTCCATGCGGTCCGCGACCTCTCCTTCAAGGTCGAGCGTGGCAAGACACTCTGCCTCGTCGGCGAGTCCGGCTGCGGCAAGTCGATGACCTCGCTTGCGATCATGGACCTGCTGCCGAAGGCTGCGAAGCGTAGCGCCCGCAAGCTCGGCTTTGCCGGCGAAGACCTCGCCAGGGCTGGCGCCAAGCGCATCAACAGCCTGCGTGGCAATCGCATGGCGATGATCTTCCAGGAACCGATGACGGCCCTCAACCCGGCCTACACCATCGGCGACCAGATGACCGAGGCCTATCGCCTGCACAAAAAGGCGAGCGAGACGGAGGCACGCGAGCGCGCGACCCATCTGCTCGACAAGGTCGGCATCGCCAATGCCGCCCAGCGTCTCGGCCAATATCCGCACCAGCTCTCGGGCGGCCTGCGCCAGCGCGTGATGATCGCCATGGCGCTGATGTGCGGCCCGGAACTGCTGATCGCCGACGAGCCAACCACGGCGCTCGACGTCACCATCCAGGCGCAGATCCTGAGACTGCTTGCCGATCTCCAGCAGGAGCTCGGGATCGCCATGGTGCTGATCACGCACGACCTCGGCATCGTCGCGCGCATCGCCGACTGGGTCGGCGTGATGTATGCCGGGCAGATCGTCGAGGAAGGCCCGACGGAAGCGATCTTCCGCCAGCCGCGCCACCCTTACACACAGGGGCTGATCGACTGCATCCCCGTCCCCGGACGCACCGAACCGGGCGGCAAACTCGGCGTCATTCCCGGTGTCGTTCCCTCGCTCATCGGCGAGATCAAGGGCTGCAGCTTCCGCGATCGCTGCAAGCACGCTGAAGCGGCATGTGCAGAAACCCCACCCTTGCGCCACCGGCCTGACGGCCAGAGTTGGCGCTGCATCCTGGAGGACGCGGCATGAGCGGCGCTCTCTCGCCTCCCAACCTCGCGCAACCCGAGATCCTGCTCGAGGCCCGCGAGCTGACCCGGTCCTTCTCGGTCAGCCAGGGCCTGTTCAAGGGCAAGCGCACGCTGCACGCGGTCAACGGCGTATCGCTGACGATCGCCAAGGGTGAGGTGCTCGGCATCGTCGGCGAGTCCGGCTGCGGCAAGTCCACGCTCGCGCGCATGCTGCTCGGCCTGCTGCCGCCGTCGAGCGGCGAGATCGCGCTCTCCGGCGAGAATGTCGGCAAGCTCGGGCGGCTCGGCATGGCCAGGCGGGTGCAGCCGGTTTTCCAGGACCCCTATTCCTCGCTCAACCCGCGCCGGACGATTGCCTCGATCGTCGCGCTGCCGCTCGCGGTGCAGGGCCTTGGCACAGCGGCCGAGCGGCGCAAGCGCGCCATCGACATCCTCGAGAAGGTCGGCCTTCCCAGGCGCTTCGCGGACCGGTATCCGCGCGAGCTCTCGGGCGGCCAGCGCCAGCGCGTCGCCATCGCACGTGCGCTGATCCTAAACCCCGAGATGGTGGTCTGCGACGAGCCGACTTCGGCGCTCGACGTCTCCGTGCAGTCGCAGATCCTCAACCTGCTCAACGACCTGCGTAGCGAGCTTGGCCTGACCTATGTCTTCATCAGCCATAATCTCGTGGTGGTGGAGCATATCGCGACCCGTGTCGCCGTGATGTATCTCGGCCGGGTCGTCGAGCTGACCGATACCGCGACCCTCTTCAAGGCGCCGCGCCATCCCTACACCAAGGCGCTGCTCGCCTCGGTGCTGACGCCGGAGCCGGGCAAGGGCATCCCGGAAACCGGCCTCGGCCTCGCCTTTCCCGACCCGCTCAACCCGCCGCCCGGCTGCCCCTTCCATCCGCGCTGCCCGGCGAAGATGGCGCAATGCGCGACGGTGACGCCAAAGCTGCGCCAGGACGAGAGCGGGCTGGTCGCCTGCCATCTCTACGAATCCGCCGCCTCAGGCGCGACTGCATCCTGACATCCAAGGAGACGACCATGACCCGCGCCAAGGCGATTGCGCATGCATATGACTATTTCGACAGCGGCAAGTTCAAGAGCGACCTTACGCGCCTCGTAGCGATGCCGACCGAGAGCCAGAACCCCGAGCGTGCTCCGGTTCTGAGCGAGTATCTCGAGAGGGAAATGCAGCCGCTGCTGGAATCGCTCGGCTTCACCTGCAGGACGCTGAACCATCCGCGCGCCAAGGGCCCGTTCCTTTTCGCCGAGCGTATCGAGGACCCGAGCCTGCCGACGATCTTCGGCTATGGCCATGGCGACGTGATCCGCGGCCTCGACAAGCAGTGGAGCGAGGGCCTCTCTCCCTGGACACTGACCGAGCGCGGCGACCGTTGGTATGGCCGTGGCGTCGTCGACAACAAGGGTCAGCACGTCATCAACATCAACGCCCTGCGTGCCGTCCTCGAAACGCGCGGCAAGCTCGGCTTCAACGCCAAATATCTGATCGAGATGGGCGAGGAATGCGGTTCGCCCGGCCTGCGCGAGCTCTGCACCGAGCAGAAGGAGCTGTTCAAATCCGATGTGCTGATCGGCTCGGACGGGCCGCGCCTCAATGCCGAGCGCCCGACGGTCTTCCTCGGCTCGCGCGGGGGGGTCACCTTCGATCTCACCATCAATGCCCGCGAAGGCGGCCACCATTCCGGCAACTGGGGTGGCATCCTCTCCGATCCCGCCATCCAGCTGGCCCATGTCATCGCTTCGATCGCCTCCCCGACCGGCCAGATCCGCATCCATGAGTGGGTGCCGAAAGAGTTGCCCGAGCCGGTGCGCAAGGCACTCGCCGATTGCGAGGTCGATGGCGGCCCGGACGGCCCGACGATCGATCCGGAATGGGGCGAGCCCGGCCTCTCGCCCGCCGAGCAGGTGTTCGGCTGGTGCTCCTTCGACGTGCTGGCGATGAAGTCCGGCGTGCCGGAAACCCCCGTGAACGCCGTGCCCCCGAGCGCCTGGGCCCGCTGCCAGCTCCGCTTCGTGGTCGGCATCGATCCCCACGAGGTGCTGCCGGCGCTGCGTCGTCACCTCAAGCGCCACGGCTTCGGCATGGTCGAGGTCACGCTCGCTCGTGACGAGATCTTCAACGCGACCCGCCTCGATCCCGAGGATGCATGGGTGCATTGGGCGCTCGCTTCGATCGCCAGGACCACAGAGAAGAAGCCCGCGCTGCTGCCCAATCTCGGCGGCTCGCTGCCGAACGACATCTTCTCGGAGATCCTGGGCCTGCGCACCATCTGGGTGCCGCATTCCTATCCCGGCTGCTCCCAGCATGCTCCCGACGAGCACCTGCCCGTCGCCATCGCGCGCGAGGGACTCGGCATGATGGCGGGCCTCTACTGGGATCTCGGCGAGGGCAACACGCCGGCACTCTGAGGCCTATTCGACAGGCTTACGCGGCCCCCTGTCGGGCGGCAGATCGAACGGTGTCGCCGGAGGCCTCTCCGGCGGCACATTCGGTGGCAGCTCCGGCGGCGGATCGCGCGGGACGCCGACCGGCTCTTCCTCTGGCGGCGATTCGACCGGCGGCGCCGGCGGGACTTCTGCCGGCGTCAGAGGCGGGGCCTCCGGCGGCGGAAATGGCGGCTGCGGCACGCCCGGTGAGTTGAGCCGATCGGTGGTCGTCGCGGACATCACGAACTCCTTGTTCGGTCATCAACGCGTCGAAGCCGCGAAGGTTCGCGGCCAGCCCACCAAACGCCCCGGCATTCCGAAAGCGCCGCTCGATGGCGGCGGCATCAGTGTCATCGTACGGAGGAGCGCGGAGGAACGGCCCGCCGGTCAGGGCCCCGAAGAATCTCCGGACTCGGTCCCTGCCTTGGATCGAGAGCCATCTCCCTCCGGGAATTGATCGTCGTTCGGCGGTCGTCCCTGCGCCCAACGCTCGATCGAATGGTCGATGGCGAGCAGGGCGAGCGCGATGGCCGTGCCGGTAAGCGCCACACGCCAGTGACCAAGCCCGGCCGCAGAACCGAGCGCCGCTGTCACCCAGACGGCCGCTGCTGTCGTCAGCCCATGCGGCATGCGGTCATTCTCGCGCCGAATGATGACGCCCGCCCCAAGGAAGCCGATGCCGGTGAGAACGCCTTGCACGACGCGGCTGGCGGCGTCGGGGTGGGGCGCCCCGTAGAGCTCACCGCTGAAGATGGCCGCTGCGGCCGCCGCGCCAACACCGACAAGGCCGAAGGTGCGAATTCCTGCGCTCTTGTGCCTCAGCGTCCGCTGCCAACCCACAGCGATGCCGGCAAGCGCACCGCAGAGCAGTTTCAGGACAATGTCGAGTTCGGTCAGCATGCGAAGCGAATCCCGACGCCACGGCGAAGCCTCATTTCTCTACCCGGCAGCGGAACTGATCAACAGTGCAGGAAGAACCGGGCAAGACTTCTGGCGCCTGGGTCTCGCCCCGCTGCATCCAGCTCCCCGCCGCCAAATTAACGTACAATAACGTGAATTATAGCAATTTCCGTTGATCTGTGCGCAATGCTCATATTACAAGCAGCGCTCCCGACCGATCGGACCAGTGCGGGCAGCGTGAAACTCTTCAGTCCCATTCTCGCCGGCGCCACGATCTCGGAACGTCTGATCGCCTGTGCGGGCGCGTTCGTCGCCATTGCGTTGACCGCCGCAGCCGGCCTGCTCTTCCCGGCCCCTTCTCCCTTGGTTGTTGCGCCGATTGGGGCTTCCGCGGTCCTGATCTTCGCCGTTCCGACAAGCCCTCTTGCCCAGCCCTGGCCCGTCATTGGTGGCAACGTCATCTCCGCCTGCGTCGGCCTTTGCGTTGCCTGGGCGGTTCCTGACGTCACCCTCGCCGCGGCGCTCGCGGTGGCGCTTGCGATCGCCGTCATGTCGGTCACGCGGTCGCTTCATCCTCCCGGCGGCGCGGTTGCCCTGACTGCCGCACTTGGTGGCTCGGCTGTCGCCAAATGGGGCTCTCTGTTCCCGCTGATCCCCGTCGGGTTGAACTCGCTGGCCTTGGTTGCGCTCGGGGTGGCATTCCATGCCCTCTCGCGCCGCTCCTATCCCCATCGTGCAGCACGAACCGAGCTGAACAAACTCCCGACGGGCTCAGCTCCGCCCTTCATCGCGGCGGATATCGACGAAGCTCTGGCGCAAATGGGCGAGACCTTTGACATCACGCGCGATGATCTGGACCGGTTGCTGCAATATGCGGAGGCAAATGCGGCACGCCGACAAGCCCGGACGTCCTGAACGTCAGCATCGAGCGCTGGATTGCACCGCCGCCGGGCTTGTCTATTGCTATAGGGCGCTTCGCTTGTCTCGCCATGCTCGGCGTCGCGGCGGCGCCCCTGCATTCTGGATCTGGACCACGTCATGCTGAGCGCGTTTCCGCGGATCGATCTCGTCGGCGGCCCAACGGCGCTTGAGCCGATGCGCCGCATCGGCCGTGTGACCGGGCATCCGCAGCTTTGGATCAAGCGCGACGATTGCATGCCGCTGGCCTTCGGCGGCAACAAGGTGCGCAGCCTCGAATTCTGGATCGGAGAAGCGCTCGCACGGAAGAGCGACATGTTGGTGGTGGCCGGCGGCCTGCCCTCCAACCAATGCCGGCTGGCCGCGGCGGCGGCGGCAAAAATCGGCATCGACATCCTCGTCCTCTATGCCGGAGACCTATCGGCTCCTCTGCGCGGCAACGCCCTGCTGACGGAGCGCCTGGGCGCGGAGATCCGGCTGCTCGGCCCCGTTGGCGAGGAGGAGCGTGGGCGGCTGGCACGGCAGACAATCGCCGAACTCGAGGCCGCTGCACGACGGCCCTATCTGATTGGCGATCCGGTTCTGGGAGCGTTGGGCTATGTCCGGGCGGCGCAGGAGTTATCCGAACAGGCCCAGGCGCTGAGTCTCGATCTCCGGCACATCGTACTTCCCGGCTCGATGGGCGTGACGGAAGCGGGAATGATCTTCGGAGCGGCCGTCCTCGGACTGCCGTGGACCTTCCATCTGGTCAGCGTCGAATACGACGCTTGTACCCTTCGGCGCCGTCTCGACGATATCCTGGGCGACCTTGCTGGGCTTGTTGGCCGAGCCCTGCCATCAGGGTGTCTCGACCGCGTCCGCATCGACCTCGGACAACTCGGCGAGGGATATGGCACCCCCACGCCAGCATCGGTTCAGGCGGCAGCTCTCTTTGCCCGGCATGAGGCGCTGATGCTTGAACAGACCTACGTAGCCAAAACCTTCGCCGGGCTGCTGAAGCTGGCGGAAGACCGCATCATTTCGCCCGATGACGCGGCCTGCATCCTGCACACCGGCGGCACGCCGGCGATTTTCGAACAGGGCTGATCTGACTGCCCCGGTCCGCGCACACGCCTTCGTTCAAACGGGGCGCTCATCCAGCTGCGCGGAGCCTGGAATCTGGCCGAAGTTGCCGCTGCTACGCTGGGTCGAAGATCTGGCTGGCTCGGCACGAATGCATACCGGAACATGCAGGACGAGCCGCAAAACAACCATGCCGGTCCCGGGCAAGGCCGGTCCCCAGGCGGGGCTAAATAACTGAACTTCAAGGAAGGTTCGTGGTGGGTGATGTAGGGCTCGAACCTACGACCCGCTGATTAAGAGTCAGCTGCTCTACCAACTGAGCTAATCACCCATACGCCACGAAGACGTTGCCTTTCTGCCGGCCGGAACCGCGTCAGGCAGGGGGCGTGTAACAAACGCCCCCTGCCCTGTCCACCCCGTTTGAGCAGAAAAATGCACTCCGGCTAAATGCCTGTGTGCAACTGCGAGAAATCCTCACGCCGTGCGGCGATTGAGCAGGTGGTAAAGCGCGATCGCACCGAAGGTAGCGGTGCCGATTCCGCCGAGTTCGAAGCCGAAAATCGGCAGCTTGAGATCGCCGGCGCCGAGGATCAGCGCGGTCGCAACCGTGATGAGATTCTTCGGCGCGGAAAAATCGACCTTGTTCTCGACCCAGATCCGGCCCGCGGTCGCAGCGATCAGGCCGAAGACGACGACAGCGAGACCGCCCAGAACTGCGACCGGGATCGTGCCGATCACCGCGCCGAATTTGGGCGAGAAGCCGAGCACCAGCGCGATCACGCCCGCAGCGACGAAGACCAGGGTCGAATAGACCCGCGTCACCGCCATCACGCCCATGTTTTCGGCATAGGTCGTGACGCCCGTGCCGCCGCCCGACCCGGCGATGATGGTCCCCAACCCGTCGGCCATGAAGCCGCGCCCGATCAGCGGATCGAGGTTACGGCCGGTCATCACGGCAATGCCCTTGATATGCCCGAGATTCTCCGCGACCAGGATGATCGCGACCGGAGCGATCAGCGCCATCGCCTTGAAATCGAAGACCGGTGCGACGAAATTCGGCAAGCCGAACCAGGATGCTGCGGCAATCTTCCCGAAATCGATTGTCGGAGCGCCGAAAGATGAGGCCGTCGCAGCATAGACCACATAGGCCGTGAGGCCGCCGATCAACACCGGCAGCCGCTGCGCCAGCCCGCGCCCGTAAACCGCCACCAGCGCGACCGCGACGACGGTGAACAACGCGATCCATTTCGTATAGGGGCTCGCCGAGATCATGTTCATCGCGACCGCGGTCAGGTTGAGACCGATCGCGGCGACAACCGCGCCGGTGACCACGGGCGGCAGCAGTTTCTCGATCCAGTTGGTGCCGACGGCCTGCACGATCAGGCCGATGGCGAAATAGACCGCGCCGCAGGCGATGATGCCGCCAAGCGCCACCCCGATATTCGCGTTGGGGCCAGCCCCGGCATAGCCCGTCGCAGCGATCACCACGCCGATGAAAGCAAAGGAGGAACCGAGATAGCTCGGCAGCTGCCCCCTGGTGATCACGAAGAAGAGCAGCGTCGCGATGCCCGAGAAGAAGATCGCGACATTGGGGTCAAACCCCATCAGCAGCGGTGCCAGCACTGTCGAGCCAAACATGGCAACGACGTGCTGCAACCCGGCGACGATCGTCTGCCCGGTCGGCAGCCGCTCATCCGGCATCACCGCGCCGGTTGTTTTCAATGTCCATTTTGGAAAATAGCCAGCCATGCCTCACGCTCCCCAGCCAAGCCGCGACCATGCTCGCGTCACGAAGGGACATAGAAGGCAAGCGCGCTGCCGCCGCCAAGACGGCGGCAGCGAAATCGCTGTGATTTCAGGGGAAAACCGGCTCTCCCCGGCGCCTCAGGAGGCGATCTGCGTTTGCCGATGGTGGCTCTGATCACCACGCTGGAAGAGACGATCCGCCGGCAGCGCCATTTCCGGATCGATATCGGCCCCGGCCCGCGCCTGGGACAAGGTCATCGCCAGCGATGTTTCATCAAGTGCCGGCATGGCGTCGAAGCCGGGCATCACGAAATAGCTCTGTTGGTAATCGTCGATGCGGTAGAGCGTACGCATCACGCGGACCGCATCGAAGGCGATGCGGTTGGGTGATGTGCTCTCGAGCGCGAAGATCGTCTCCCCCGGCGAGGAGGCGATGCCGGCACCGAAAATGCGCAGGCCCGCCTTGGTCTCGATCAGCCCGAACTCGACGCTGTACCAGTAGAGCCGCGCCAGCCGCGCAAGATCGGCGGCATCATGCAGTCGCAACCCCGCCTCGCCATAGGCCGCGACGAAATCGGCATAGGCCCGGTTCATCAGCAGCGGCACATGGCCGAAGATGTCATGGAAGATGTCGGGCTCCTCGATGTAGTCGAACTCCTCTGGCCGCCTGATCCAGAAGCCCGCTGGAAAGCGGCGTGCCGCCAGATGCGTAAAGAAGACCCGGTCCGGCACCAGCCCCGGCACAGCCACCACCGTCCAGCCGGTCGCAGCTTCGAGCACGCGGTTCAGATCGCGAAAATCGGGAATGCCATCGGCAGCGATGCCAAGCGCAGTGAGCCCCTCGAAATATTCGTCGCAGACGCGACCTCGGAGCAACTCGGCCTGGCGTCGATGCAGCCGCGACCAGGTTTCATGATCAGCCCGCGAATAGGCGTCGAAACGTTGATCGACGACAAAATCCTCCGGTATTTCATGCGGCTTCAAGCCGGAGCGGGAGAATGGATCGGTCGACATGGCGCACCTCCCTTGCATGCACTGAGGATGCGCGGAGCCGACGGTCATGTCCTGACCATTTCTTGTTCTTCGACACGTCCGTTGGCAGGATATGACCCGAGGAAATGGATTGAGGTCCGATCATGCCCCACCATCCTGCAAACCCGCCTCGGCTCGACGAGACCGATCGGCGGATCCTGCGTGCCCTGCAGCGTAACGGCCGGATCACCAACGCAGCTCTGTCCGAAGAGATCGGCATGGCGGCCTCGCCCTGCCTGCGCAGGCTCAAGGCGCTGGAGGAGGACGGCATCATTGCCGGCTACCGCGCGGAACTGAACCGGCGCGCACTCGGCCATGGCGTCGAAGCCTATGCCTTCGTCAAGCTCTCGCAATCCGACCCGGACTGGCGGACAAGGCTGGTCGAGAAGCTCAAATCCTTCGAGGAGGTGATCTCCTGTCAGGCCATGACCGGCGAATGCGACCTGCTCGTTCATATCGTCGCGGACGATATCGAGGCCTATGGCGAATTCGCGATGCAGCGCCTGCTGACGCTGCCCGGCGTCGCGGACATGCGCTCCTCCTTCGTGCTGGCGACGATCAAAGCGGACGAGGGCTGGCCGGTGTGAGGGCGAGCGGACGTTTCGCTCCGATCGTGCTATCCTCAAGTACGATGCGCGCCGCGCGACCGCGGCCAAGCGGAGTGTAATGGGGAGGCCCGTTTGATGGCCGCATCCAGTGCCTTCGGGAATCTCGAGCAGACGGGCTGGGGCTCGGCGACGGTCGCGCTCGCCTATCATCGCAATCTGGGCGAAGTGACATCGGGTTGCATCCCCGAGCTGATCCGCGCCGCCGATCTGAATGCGGGGGATAGGGTTCTCGATGTCGCCTGCGGTGTCGGCTATGTGGCGGCCGCCGCGCGTGACCATGGCGCAGATGCCATCGGCCTGGACTTTTCCGCAGTCCAGATTCGGCTGGCACAGCAGACCTATCCAGATATCCGCTTTGTGGAGGGGAATGCCGAGGCCCTCCCCTTTGCCGATGGTGAGTTCGATGCCGTCCTCAACGCCTTCGGATTGCCCCACCTGCCCGATCCGGACAAGGCACTGGCCGAGGCCTGCCGCACTCTCAAACCCGCCGGGCGCTTTGCCTACGCCTCGTGGAGCGACGCGACGAAGTGTATCGGTTTCTCGATGGTCTATGACGCGATCCACGCTCATGGCTCGCTGGACGTGGGGCTGCCTCCCGGCCCCAACTTCTTCAGCTATGGCGAACCGGGCTTCGCCGCCCAGTTGCTCGCCCGAGCCGGTTTCGTGAATATATCGACCGTGGAAGTCCCGCTGGTCTGGCGCGTTTCATCTCCCGACGCGATCATCGACGCCATTTCATCCGGCACGGTCCGCGCCGCAGCTGTCCTGCGCCTGCAGCGTCCGGAGAACCTGGCCAGGATCAAGGAATATCTGCGCGAACGGGTCTCCGCATACGAGCGCAACGGCATCTATGCCGTGCCGTCGCCGGCCCTGGTCGCCAGAGGTAGCAAGCCCGGCTGACGCGGCATCGCCGGTCTCGTCGCAAACCGCCGGAACATCACTTTACCGCAAGCCCCCGGGACGAACTCATCGTCTCGCCCCGGGGCCCGCAGTTGAAGGGTGGCAGCTACTCCGCAGCCGCCTGCGCATGCACGCGCGCACCACGCGCGATCAGCTTGTTGAGCGCCGAGAGATAGGCCTTGGCCGAAGCGACCAGAGTGTCGGGGTCGGCGCCGCGGCCAGTGACCGACGCACCGCCCTCGGAGAGCCTGACAGAAACCTCGGCCTGGGCATCGGTGCCCTCCGTCACGGCATGGACGTCGTAGAGCTCCAGATGGGCCTCGTGCGGCACGATCGCCTTGATCGCCTTGAAGACCGCATCGATCGGCCCGTTGCCTTCGGCTTCCTCGGCGACGACGCGCCCTTCGACATCCAGCTTCATCATGGCCCGCTGCGGGCCACGCGTGCCGGCGATCACCGTCAGCGAGACCAGCTTCACGCGGTCATGCGCGGTTGCGATGTTCTCGTCGACCAGCGCTTCGATATCCTCGTCATAGACGTGCTTCTTGCGATCGGCCAAGGCCTTGAACCGGGTGAAGGCGTCCTCCAGCTGGTTGTCGCCGAGATCGTAGCCCATGTCCTTCAGCTTGGAGCGGAAGGCGGCGCGCCCCGAATGCTTGCCCATCACCAGTGAGGTCTTGGTCACGCCGACCGAGGCGGGCGTCATGATCTCATAGGTCTGCTGGTGCTTCAGCATGCCGTCCTGGTGAATGCCGCTTTCATGGGCGAAAGCGTTCCGACCGACGATCGCCTTGTTGTACTGCACCGGGAAGGAACAGGCGGTGGAAACCGCCTTCGACGCACGCATCAGCATGGCCGACTCGATGCCGGTATCGTAGGGCAGCACGTCGCCACGGACCCGCAGGGCCATCACCACCTCTTCCAGCGCCGCGTTGCCCGCGCGCTCGCCGATGCCGTTGATCGTGCATTCGACCTGCCGCGCGCCGCCCTCGATGCCGGCCAGCGAGTTGGCGACAGCCAGGCCGAGATCGTTATGACAGTGCACCGAGAAGATCGCCTTGTCGGCATTCGGCACGCGCTCGCGGATCGAGCTGAACATGGTGCGATACTCGTCCGGCGTCGCGTAGCCGACGGTATCGGGCAGGTTGATCGTCGTCGCCCCCGCCTTGATCGCTGTCTCGACCGCCCGGCAGAGATACTCGATCGGCGTGCGCGTCGCATCCATCGCCGACCACTCGACATCCTCGACCAGGTTGCGCGCCTGGGCGACGGTCCTGGTGATGATCTCCAGAACCTCATCCTCGGTCTTGCGCATCTGATGCTGCAGATGGATCGGAGAGGTCGAGACGAAGGTGTGGATGCGCGGCTTCACCGCGTGGCGGACGGCTTCCCCAGCCCGAGCGATATCGGCGCTGATGGCGCGCGCCAGCCCGGCAACGGTCGCACGCTTGATCCGCTTGGCGATTTCCGAGACGGCCTCGAAATCGCCATCGGACGCGATCGGGAAACCGGCCTCGATGATGTCCACGCCCATCGCGTCCAGCACATCCGCGACCTCCAGCTTCTCCTCGAAGGTCATGGTCGCGCCGGGGCATTGTTCACCGTCACGCAGAGTGGTGTCGAAGATCAGCACCCGGTCCTTGGAGGATGCAGTCTGGGAAGCGTTGGTCATGGTCGTGATCCTGAATGGGTCGCGCCGCGGTCGTTCGGATGGGCGCGTTAGGTCTGGAAGGCGGTTCTCGTCACTCCCCTGAGCGCCCAGGCATGCATGCCCGGCCGGCCCTCAGGGGCGGCTAAGGAGAAGAAGCTGACCAAGGCCAAGCGGAGCGCGCATGCCGACCGTCCGCGCAGCGGCGCGGCTCAGGATCCAGGCATGGGTGGCAGATGCGGCCACGGGCGTTCCTCGTTCGACTGGACACGATGTAACCGAAAGCACCCGCGGTGCGCAAGCATGTGACGCATGCGAAGTTTGCAACGTCGTCCCGGCCGGAGTCTCGCTATCCTGACCGGGCCGCAACTGCTGGCGCGGCATGCATTGTCCGCTCCCTGCGAATCGCATTCGATCGCCGGGCAGGCTGGGGAGAGATATCCGATGATGCGCTACGACCGCCGCACGATCGGTCTTGCGGTCGGGCTGACCTGTCTTGCAGGCTATGTCGATGCGCTCGGCTTCATCAGCCTTGGCGGTTTCTTCGTGTCCTTCATGACCGGGAATACGACGCGGCTCGGGATCGAACTCGCCAACGGCCATCTCGGCGGTATCGCGCTGGCAGGCGGTATCATCATGCTCTTCGTCGGCGGCGTGGTGCTCGGCTCGCTCGTCGGCCATTTTGCCCGGACGAGGCGGCATACCGCCGTGCTGGCAGCTCTGACGATCTGTCTCTTCATCGCTGCGCTGTCCGACAGGCTGGGAGAGGCCGGCATCAGCATCGCCATGCTCGCCGTCGCCATGGGCATGGAAAACTCCGTCTTCCAGCGCGACGGCGAAGTCACGATCGGCCTGACCTACATGACCGGCACGCTGGTAAAGATGGGGCAACGCATCGCCGGGGCCCTGCTTGGCGGCTCCCGCCTCGCCTGGCTGCGCCATTTCACGCTCTGGCTTGGGCTGCTGAGCGGAGCGGTTGCCGGCGCTCTTGCGCATCACATGATCGGACTCGACGCAATCTGGCTGGCGGCCGCTTTCTCGGGGTTCCTGACACTGGCTGCCTCCCGCCTCCTGCTGACGGACTGACCTGCGAGCGGAGGCGATTGGAACGGCGCGGGGAATCGGTCATTGTCCCGGCCATTCGCCAGCCGGAGCCTGCATGCGATGCGCGCCACTTCGTTCTTGATCCCCGCCCTCGCCGGCTTCCTGCTCGCCGCCTGCCAGACAGCCGGACCACCGCCCGCCCCGGCACCCGAGCAGGCAGCACCGGGCGTGACGCCCAGCACCTTCCGCATGCCGAGCGGATCGGGCTGCTCGGGCGAGGTCGAACGTTTCCAGGCGGTGATGGATAACGACCTCGCGACCGGCCACACCACCAAGGGCGTGCACAGCCGCGTCAGTGCCGAGATTGCCAATGCCCGCACGAGTTGCGCCGCGGGCAATGACGCCAGGGCGATCTCCCAGGTGCGCGCCACCAAGTCACGGTTCGGTTATCCGTAAGGCTTCTGTAATGGGCCTTTGATCGTCAAGTCCCTCTGAACGATATCTCGTCGCCAGGATCATGCTTCTGTCCGTGGTCAGTACGAAGACCGCCACACCATGCCATCAGATCCAGAGCCGACAGGTCAATCTAGGGGTGCGTGATTTGCC
>NZ_JBFRGS010000011.1:0-213960 GCF_052115465.1 Allobosea sp. 2RAB26
GCCAGCTTGTGCTTGGTCGATTCGAAATCCTGGCTGGCGAGCAGCTCGCGCAGGAAGACGGTCTCGCGCTTGGCATTGGGCAGTTCGATGCCGATCGCGTTCTTGCCCTGGACGACGGCGACACGCGCCGAGATCGCGCTCATCGAGCGGGCGATGTCGTCGGCCAGCGAGATCACCCGCGACGACTTGATGCCCGGCGCCGGCTCGAGCTCGTAGAGCGTCACGACCGGGCCGGGACAGGCCTGGACGATCTCGCCGCGTATGTTGAAATCCTCGAGCACCCCTTCGAGCAATCCCGCATTCTGCTGCAGGGTCTCGGTCGAGACCGCCGCCTCGGGCTGCGTCTTCGGCTCGGCAAGATAGCTCAGCGGCGGCAGCTCGAAGACGCTTGTCTGCACGATCGGTGCAGGCGCAGGCAGCGCCTTGCGTCGTCTTGCCTGACGATCGACACCGGCAGGTTCGTCGGCCTCGCCATTCCGGGTTGGCTCAGGCTCACTTTCCAGCTTCGCTGCAGGCAGAACGGCTTGCGCCACGTGGGGCTCGGCATGCGAGCGGCTTTCGCCGGACGCCTGCACACCGGGCGCGATGTCGCTCTTGGACCATGCAGCGCCTCCGAGTTGGAGGTTGACCGTATAGGTTTGCGACCAGCTCAGGGCCGGAGCGGAACTGGGAATGACGTTCAGTGCTAGGTCGCTACCCGGAAGAGCAAGGACCACATCAGTGTCCCCGCTCTCGACTGAGGATGGAGCGTCTTCGGCATAGTCCCGGTGCAGAGGCGTCGCTGGCTCCTCCCACGGCGCCTCAGGTGCGGGGCTGGACATGCCTTCGGCAGAGATCGACCCAAGATCCCAGAACGCATGGTCCGAGATATTCGCGTAGAGCTGGAGTGCGCCATCCGCCTCGCTCTCAGCGGGAACGATCTCCATGACGTCCGGTGTGGCTACTTCCGCCGCGGCATCTTCCGGCGCGGCTTCTTCGAAACTCACATGGTCTTCGTCGGCAGTCGGGATCGCATCGCATGGATCGATCTCGACCTTGGCCTCAACGACCGCGTCGACGTCCACCATGGGTGTCGTCGTAGCCTCCAGCCCACCCCACACCTTCCGCAGGAGATGGTCCGGCGTCCTTGTGTAGCGCACACGACTGGGCGCTGCGTCAGGGTCTGGCGCTCGGTGCACGGGAGTGATGACCGGGGAAACGGGCAGCTGAGCGCGCAGACCGTGAGGGACGTGCCTAGCGGCCCCCTCATCAGAGCTGCCGGGGATGGATGTCGGGCAATGATCGTCGTTTCCGTCGATACGTTGCGGATAGAGTTTCAACTTACGCATCGACAGTTACGGCTACTATTTTGGAAGGGACGGTGCTGCTGAATGCGTATCGGGGCAGGGTTAACGCCTCGTGAAACACAACCCGGACGGAGCGAGCCGCGCAACGCCACAGCTTCCCTCACCGTCGTTAGATACGGGGCCTGCCGCAGTGCTTGCCGAGGGGGCTGAGCGTCGGACGCGCCAAAGGGTCGCACTTTGGAAAACATGATTCAGCTTCATTCATGATTAACCAAGCGCGCGCTTAATCAAGATCGAACACAGTTAGGGTTTCCCAGCACTGAAGATCGGGACAGCAAGCTGACCCGCTTGCGGCTCATCGTGATGAGTCTGCGTGAGCGGGGTGGGTGTTGGCGCGCGTCGGAGGCGGGAAGAGTACCAGAGTATCCCGAGAGTACGACGCATGAGTTTTTCGTCCGGTCCGACTGCTGGCCTCGCCCCTCGTGCGCGCAATCGCCGACACAGGATCCGTTTCTCCCGAATTGCCTTCGTCGTCGCGACCCTGGGTCTGAGCGCGGCAGCCGGCTTCTGGGCACAGAAGGACGGTCAGCCGATCGTCTCTGCCGTGCGTGAGCTTGCCCCCATGCTGGAACCGGTCTTGGTCGCTTCCAGCCGACGCTACGATCCGCTCCTTGATCCCGGTTATTCGCTGGGGCCGGCTCCTCTCACCCTTGGCGAGAGCTCTCCCCTGGCCGCCGGCTTCCAATCCGCCGCGGCGCTCCCTGCCGACCCCGTCGAGCTGCCGGCTCCGGCTGTCGAACCGGAGATCGTTGCGCCGGTGCAGCAGCCCCAGGACGCGCCCAAGCTCGCTCAGATTACGCCGCTTCCGGTGCCGCGCCCGTCCGAGCTTCGCCTTCCCGCCGATCCGGAGGCTCCGCGCGTAGTCGAGCGCCAGGCCACCCGGCGAACACGGACAGCCGCCGTCCCGCCCGCGCCGACGGCAGCAGATAACCGCTCGTTCTTCGAGAAGATCTTTGGGGTGCAGCGCTCGTCGGGGCCGGCTCTCGCCTATGCGGCGCCGGAGGACGACGTCGTCGACAGGAGCCGTGGCAGAAAGCTCAGCCCGACCTTGCCGGCTTCGGCGGGCGTCTCGGCCCAGGCGACGGCCATCTACGATATCTCGGCGCGCATGGTGTACATGCCAAATGGCGACCGGCTCGAGGCGCATTCTGGGCTCGGCGACAAGATGGACGACCCACGCTTCGCGCATGTGAGGATGCAGGGTGTCACGCCGCCGCATGTCTACGATCTGAAGGAGCGCGAGGCTCTGTTCCACGGTGTGCGGGCCATCCGGCTCCACCCGGTCGGCGGCAGCGGCGCCATCCACGGACGCGCCGGCCTGTTGGCGCATACCTACCTCCTCGGACCGCGAGGGGATTCGAACGGATGCGTTTCGTTCAGGGACTACGACAAGTTCCTGCAGGCCTATCTCAGGGGTGAGGTCAAACGCCTGGTCGTCGTAGCCAGCATGTAGGCCGGACTTCGCGGCCCGCGTCCGAGGCCGCTTTTCCTCCACTGCGCAACGAATCCAATCGGTCGCTGCATTGCGCCGACCCAGGCTGGCCGCTTTTCCTGGAGCAGGGGAAGCCTATCGGCATAAGAACAGCGCTGGCCCTATGGGAGCATGTCCATAGGGCGCGAAGATTGAGCCGGGCTGAAGCCTCGCCGCGATAAGCTTGTCCAGCCTCTTCCCTGAAGCGAGAGCACGCCGAGGGTCAGCCCTCGGCGTCGGCCTTGGTCTTGGCCTTCGACTTCGGCGCAGCCTTGGCTGCTGTCTTGCTGGCCGCCGTCTTGCCGGCAGCCTTCTTCGCCGGCGCTTTGGCTGGCGCCTTCGCCGCGCTTGGACGCTTCGTCTTGGCGGCTGCCTTCGCTCCGCCCTTCGCGCCTCCGGCTTCGGCCTTGGCGTTGACGAGTTCGACCGCCTGTTCGAGCGTCAGGCTCTCCTGCGTCATCGCCTTGGGCAGGGTCGCGTTGACCTTGCCCCAGTTGACATAGGGGCCGTATTTGCCGGCGCGCACGACGAGCTTGCCGCCAGCAGGATGCTCGCCGACCTCCCGTCCTGGCACCGCCGCTCCACGACCGAACCGTCCTCCGCCCGCGCCGCTCTCCTTGGCGACGATAAGGTCGATGGCGCGGTTGCCGCCGAGCGCGAGGACATCGTCGTCCTTGTCGATATTGGCGTAGATCTTGCCGTGCTGGACGTAGGGGCCGTAGCGACCGATGCCGACCAGGATCGGCTCGCCGCTCTCCGGATGCTTCGCGACCTCCTTGGGCAACGCAAGCAATGCCAGCGCCTTGTCGAGATCGACGGCAGCCGCGCTCATGCCCTTGGGCAAGCTCTGGCGCTTCGGTTTCTCGCCCTCGCCGAGCTGGACATAGGGGCCGAAACGACCGTCACGCAGCGTCACATCCTGATCCGTGACCGGATCCTTGCCAAGGACCCGCACGCCGGGCGCGCCCTGGCCACCCTCGGCCGTGGCCTCGCCGTCATTGGCCGGAACGGTCAGCGGCCGGGTGTAGCGGCATTCCGGGTAGTTCGAGCAGCCGACGAAAGCGCCGAACTTGCCAAGCTTCAGCGAGAGCTGACCGGTGCCGCAGGTCGGGCAGGTGCGTGGATCGCCGCCATCGCCGCGCGCTGGGAAGATATGTTCTCCCAGCACACCGTTCAGCGCTTCCAGCACCTCGGTGACGCGCAGGTCCTTGGTGCCGGCGATGGCCTGGGTAAACTCTTCCCAGAACTCGCGCAGCAGCGCCTTCCAGTCGATCTCGGCATTTGAGACACGGTCGAGCTTCTCTTCCAGGCTCGCCGTGAAGTCGAACTCGACATAGCGTCCGAAGAAGCTCTCGAGGAAAGCGGTGACCAGCATGCCCTTGTCCTCGGGCACCAGCCGCTTCTTCTCGATGCGGACATATTCGCGGTCGCGCAGCGTGGCCAGCGTCGCCGCATAGGTCGAGGGCCGGCCGATGCCGAGCTCTTCCATGCGCTTGACCAGGCTCGCCTCGGAGAAGCGCGGCGGCGGCTCGGTGAAGTGCTGATCGGCGGCGATGGCGCGCTTTTCCAGCCCGTCACCCGCCTTCATCGGCGGCAGCTTCTTGCTGTCCTCATCCTCTTCGTCGTCGCGGCTCTCCTGATAGAGCGTCAGGAAGCCGTCGAAGAGCACGACCTGACCGGTGGCACGCAGCTCCAGATGACGCGAACCGACCTTGGCGGCGACGTCCACCGTCGTGCGCTCCAGCGAAGCCGATTCCATCTGGCTCGCGATGGTGCGCTTCCAGATCAACTCGTAGAGTTTGGCCTGTTCGGGCTCGAGATGGCGCACGACCATCGCTGGCAGCCGGCCGAGATCGGTCGGGCGGATGGCCTCGTGGGCTTCCTGCGCGTTCTTGGCCTTGACCGTGTATTTGCGGGGCGCGCTCGGCACATAGGCCGTACCAAACTCCTTGCCGATGACGCTGCGGGCAGCCGTGATGGCACTGCCGTCCATGTCGACGCCATCGGTTCGCATATAGGTGATGAGACCGACGGTCTCGCCGCCGATGTCGACGCCTTCATAGAGCCGCTGCGCAACCTGCATGGTGCGGGCGGGTGCCATGCCAAGCTTGCGCGAGGCTTCCTGCTGCAGCGTCGAAGTCTGGAAGGGCGGGTAGGGGTGGCGCTTGACCGGCTTGGCCTCGACCTGCGCCACGTTGAAGAGAGCTGTCTCCAGCGCCGCCTTGAAGGCTTCGGCCTCCGCTCCGGTGCCGATGTCGAGCCGGGTGATCTTCTTGCCGTCGGCTCCGACCAGGCGAGCCTCGAAGGTCGCGCCGGTATCGGTCGCGAGCGTCGCAACCAGCGACCAGTATTCCCGGGCCCTGAAGGCTTCGATTTCGCGTTCGCGCTCGCAGACGAGGCGCAGGGCCACCGACTGGACGCGCCCGGCCGAGCGGGCACCGGGCAGCTTGCGCCAAAGCACCGGAGACAGGGTGAAGCCGACGAGATAGTCCAGCGCGCGGCGCGCCAGATAGGCGTCGACCAAGGCCTGATCGATCTGGCGCGGGTTGGCGAGGGCCTTCTGCACCGCATCCTTGGTCACGGCGTTGAAGGTGACGCGCTCGACCGGAATGCCCTTGATGGCGCGCTTCTGGTTCAGCGCTTCCAGCACGTGCCAGGAAATCGCCTCGCCCTCGCGATCCGGGTCGGTTGCGAGAATGATCTTCTCGGCACCCTTGGCCGCCTTGGCGATCTCCGCGACCTGCTTGGCGCCGCGCCCCTCGATTTCCCAGAGCATCTTGAAGTCGTCTTCGGGATCAACCGAGCCGTCCTTCGCGGGCAAGTCGCGAATATGCCCGAACGAGGCGATGACCTCGTAATCGGAACCCAGGTACTTGTTGATCGTCTTGGCCTTGGCCGGCGACTCGACGACGAGGAGCTTCATGGCAGCTAAAGTCTCATGACAAAGGGGCAGGGCCAGCACGCATCGTGCCGGTCCGGCCTGGCTTGGCGCTGGGCGCCCGGGGTCAGGTTCGGAATTGCGCGCGAAAGTGGTTCAGCACGACAGCGCTGTCAAATAGGGATTGCTGCGCGAATGCAACAGTGGCGCGGCGATCAACTGTCGCTTTCCGGCCGTTCCCCGCGCGGTCGCTCCGGCCCGCCCTTGGACGAAGCGCTGGACAATGGCCATCTCGCCGCTTGCGCCGTCTTGAGTCTGTGCCTAAACAACCACCTTCAAATGACATCGCCAGCCCCGACCTATCCGCACCGCCACCTCCTCGGCATCGAGGGCCTGTCGCATCTGGATATCGAGGCTCTCCTCGATCGCGCCGAGGACTATGTCGCGCTTTCGCGACAGGTCGAGAAGAAGACGGCGACCCTGCGCGGCCGCACCCAGATCAATCTCTTCTTCGAGCCCTCGACGCGCACGCAGGCCTCCTTCGAGCTTGCCGGCAAGCGCCTCGGCGCCGACGTGATGAACATGTCGGTAGCATCCTCTTCGGTGAAGAAGGGCGAGACGCTGATCGACACCGCCGCGACCCTGAACGCGATGCGCCCCGATATTCTGGTGGTGCGCCATCACGCCGCCGGTGCGGTCAACCTGCTCGCCCGCAAGGTCGACTGCTCTGTCGTCAATGCCGGCGACGGTGCGCATGAACACCCGACCCAGGCCCTGCTCGATGCGCTGACGATCCGCCGCAACAAGGGCCGGATCGCCGGGCTGACCGTCGCGATCTGCGGCGACATCGTGCATTCGCGGGTCGCCCGCTCCAACATCATCCTGCTCAATGCGCTTGGCGCAAAGGTCCGCCTGATCGCCCCCTCGACCCTGCTTCCGGTTGGCATCGAGCGTATGGGCGTCTCCGTCTTCACCGACATGAAGAAGGGACTGGAAGGGGCTGATATCGTGATGATGCTGCGTCTCCAGCTCGAGCGCATGCACGGCGCCTTCGTGCCGTCGCCGAAGGAGTATTTCCGCTATTTCGGCCTTGACCGCGACAAGCTCGCGCTGGCCAGCCCGGACGCGCTCGTAATGCATCCCGGCCCGATGAATCGCGGCGTCGAGATTTCCTCGGAAGTCGCCGACGGCGCTCAGTCCTTGATTCGCGAGCAGGTCGAGATGGGGGTCGCCGTCCGCATGGCGGTTCTGGATGCGCTGGCCCAGCATCTGCCCAATGGCTGAGCGCGGCCGAGCCATTCCCCGGCCGGTTGGAACACAACACTGAAGGCGAGACCGAGCGAGATCATGTCCGAAATGCGCGAGCTTGCGATCGTCAACGCCCAACTGGTCGATCCTGCATCGGGCCGGCAGGGGCCGGGTGCGCTTCTGCTGCGCGATGGTGCGATTGCGGAGATCGCCTGGGGCGCCGCTCCGGCGACGGGCGAGGGCGTGCAGCGGGTCGACGCCGGCGGCCTGATCGTCGCGCCGGGGCTGGTCGATCTGCGCGCCTTTCTCGGTGAGCCGGGAGCGGAGTTCCGCGAAACGCTCGGCACGGGCTCGCAGGCCGCCGCGGCCGGCGGGGTCACCACGGTCGTCTGCAGGCCGGATACCGATCCGCCGATCGACGATCCCGCCATTATCGATTTCATCAAGCGCCGTGCCCGCGACAAGGCGGTCGTCAACGTGCTGCCGGCTGCTGCCCTGACCAAGGGGATCGAGGGCCGGGAGATCACCGAGTTCGGCCTGCTGCTCGAAGCAGGCGCAGTCGCCTTCACCGATGGCTCCCGGGCCGTGCGCAATCCGCAGGTCATGCGCCGCGCCATGATCTACGGCCGCGATTTCGATGCGCTGCTGATGAACCATCTCGAGGATCCGGACCTGCGCGGCGCCGGCGTGATGAACGAGGGTGAGTTCGCCAGCCGCAAGGGCCTGCCGGGCATTCCGCTCGAAGCCGAGACCGTCATGCTCGAGCGGGACATCCGCCTCGCGCGGGCCACCGGCGCGCGCTACCACGCCGCGATGATCTCCTGCGCCGAGTCCGTCGAACTCGTGCGCCGGGCCAAGGCCGATGGCGTGCGGATCACCTGCGGCATCTCGATCAACAATCTGACGCTGAACGAGAACGACGTCGGCGACTACCGCACCTTCTGCAAGGTCTCGCCGCCACTGCGCCATGAGGACGAGCGGCTCGCCATGGTGGCCGCGCTGGCCGAGGGCGTGATCGATGTCGTCGTCTCCGACCATGACCCGCAGGATGTCGAGACCAAGCGCCAGCCCTTCGCCGAGGCCGCCAATGGCGCGCTCGGCATCGAGACGATGCTGTCGGCGGCGCTGCGCATGGTCCATGCAGGGCAGACCGATCTGCCGACGCTGCTGGCGGCGCTTTCGACGCGCCCGGCCGCTCTGCTTGGATTGTCGTGCGGGCGTCTCTCCGTCGGGGCTCCAGCCGATCTGATCCTGCTCGATCCCGACGCGCCCTATGTCGTCGACAAGCGCAAGCTGAAATCGCGGGCCAAGAATTCACCCTTCGACGAGGCGCGGCTCGATGGGTTGGTACGCACAACCTTCGTTGCCGGACGAGTGGTCTACGAGGCGGACGCAGTCTAAGCTCTTGCCGCGATGGCCTGGGGAAGCGGGGGCGGAATGCCTGAGATGATGAGTTTGGGCCTGCCCGGGTCTTCGGCACTGGCTGCCGTGGCCATCGGTTATCTGCTGGGCTCGATCCCTTTCGGTGTCGTTTTGACGCGCCTCAGCGGCGGACCTGATCTTCGCAGCATCGGCTCGGGCAATATCGGCGCCACCAATGTCCTGCGCACCGGCAACAAGAAGCTGGCGGCGCTGACCCTGGTGGGCGACATGCTCAAGGGCACGGCGGCCGTGCTCGTCGGGCTTTATCTGATCGGCGGCAAGGACGCCGCGCTCCTCGCCGGGCTCGGCGCCTTTCTCGGGCATCTCTTCCCGGTCTGGCTGCGCTTCAAGGGCGGCAAGGGCGTCGCCACCTATCTCGGCATTCTGATCGGGTTGAAATGGCCGATCGCAGTGACCTTCGCGGCAATCTGGCTCAGCGTCGCCTATCTCAGCCGCTATTCATCGCTTGCTGCGCTGCTCGCCAGCCTGCTGACGCCGCTGCTGCTCTGGTTCTGGGCGAACGAGCCGCGCATGGCCGCGCTGATGGCCGTTCTGACCGTGCTGCTCTGGTTCATGCATCGCGAGAACATTGCAAGGCTGCTGGACCGCAGCGAGGGCAAGATCGGCCAGAAGGGCTGATCAGGGATCAGAATACCTCTGGGACGAACTCGATCTGCCGGAAATCTCCCCGGCGCCGAGGACCGTTCTGCCCCCTGCCATCGCCGGCTCCGATCTCGCACCACCGTCGGAAGCGGCAGGCGAAGCGGAAGGAGAAGGGGGAGGCGATGAGATCCGCGCGCGCGTCCTGGCCCTGCTTGGAGCAGCTCCCGTTTCCCTGGACGATCTGATCCGGGCCAGCGGCCGGTCCGCCCGCGATGTCGGCCGGCTGCTGATTGAGCTGGAACTCGACGGCGCGATTCTGCGCCATCCCGGCGGCGCGCTTTCGCGCGTCATGCCCTGAGCGCCTCGGGACGGCCCGCCCGGTCATCAAACCTCGCGGAATCGGCCGTCAGTCGGAGGGCTTCCTCGGTCGTAGAACGTCCTCAGTCGGATGGCTTGCCGAGCGTTCCGTGGCTCTCGATCTGGATCGTGGCCTCGATCCGGGCCATGTCGAGGAAGTAGACCAGCGTTTCGAGCTTGGCCGCCCGGGCCATCATGCGCAATTCCACACAGATGCTCTCGATGTACTCGGCAACCCCGAGTTGCTGCGCGGCGGAGCTCTCCAGGCTCACGGGAGTGGTCGAGAACGAAGCGGACTCGAATGGCGTATGGGGAGGATTTCTGGTCTTGCGGCCTGGCCTCGGCCCTCGCGCAGTCATGGCAGCTTGCCCTTGAACGATGCGGCGCTGCGGTCGTGCAGCGACGCGATCTCAATGCGTAGAATGACCTAACGGAATAACGAATTCAATTTCTGCGTGCATTGGCGCGCGGGTCTGACGCGCGCCTGGAATCATCCCAGAAGCAGGACCGCCACGGGCAATGTCACGAGCGCCAGAAGGGTCTGCATCGTGGTGATCTCGGCCATCAACGGGGCGTCGCCCCCCATGTCGCGTGCGAGAAAATAGGCCGCGGTAGCCGTCGGTACCGCAGCCGCGACCACCGTGATCGTCAGTGCGGTGCCGGTGACGCCGAACTGCCGCGCCAACATCCAGGCGACGAGCGGCATCACGACGAGCTTGAGCCCGATGGCAAGGCCATGGGCGAGTCGCGGTTGTTTCAAGCGATGGATCTCGAGCCCGGCGCCGACCACGAGCAGCCCGACACCCAGCGCCGCCCGGCCGAGGATATCGACATAGGTCGTGAGGGCCGCGGGCAACATCCATTGCATCTGGTTGAGCAGAAGTCCGACAGCGGACGACCAGATGAAGGGATTCACCGCGATCGAGCGCGCCGTCTCCGCCGCGCTCATCGGGCGCCCGACGGCAAAGCGCGCCAGGACGAGGACGCAGAGCACGTTCAGCAGCGGGATCATCGAGGCCACCGCGATCGCCATCAAGGTTGCCCCCTCGCGGCCGTGCAGCCCGGCCGCCAGGGCCAGCGCGACGAAGGTGTTCCAGCGCACCGAGCCCTGCAGGACCGAGGTGAAGGCCGGGCCGTTGATCCCGACACGCGAAAGCAGGGGGCGAACGATCAGGAGGACGGTCGATACGCCGAGAATCGCGGTGACCAGGGTCAGCCCCATCGCCAGCACCGGCAACTGGCTCAGATCCGCAACGGCCAGGGTGTGAATGACGACGGCCGGGAACAGCACCTGATAGGTCAGCCGTTCGACCCCGACCCAGTGGCTGGGGGAGACGAAACCGCGAGCCTTCAGGGCCCAGCCGGTCGCGAGCACCAGGAAGATCGCCACCAGGCTGTTGATGATCGGGTTCATATCGGGACCTGGCTGCGACGGCATTTGGCGCCGGCAGCGCGAATCCGAGCGCCGGAACAATCTGCCAAAGCTGACGTTGATGGAGGGAAAACTGTCATCGGAGGCGTTTCGTAACCCCTCTCACGGCAGCCGGCCCCGAACAAGCGCGCGTCCCGCGCAGTCCGAGTTGCATCCGCCGCAATCCCGCCGTGATTGGTTCAGGCCGCATTCAAGCATGATGCCTGATCATGAGATCCAGGTTCAGGCGCGTGAATCGCAGGAGATGTGACAGTGTCTTCTCTCAGGAAATCCGCCATCGTGGCTTTGACCGCCGGCTCGGTCTCGGCCGCTGGATTCGTCCTGCCGGCGGCGGCCAGCGAGCCCCGCGCCGGCGTCGACGCCAGCCGCCTCGACAAGGCCGGCGCCGGATACAGCTACTATCGTGGACGGGGCTGGGGCTGTTGCAACCGTAACGTTGCCATCGCAGGCGCCGTTGGTGTTGGTCTTCTCGGCGCGGCTGCCATCGCAGCCAACCGGCCGGCCTATTCCGGGACCTACTACTACGATGATGGCTACGCCTACGGGGGATACGGCTACCAGCCGAGCTACTATCAGCCGAGTTACGGCTACCAGCCCGCCTATGTCTATGAGGAGCCCGTGGTTGTCTATCAGCGCCCGCGCTACCATGGCGGGTACTACGGCCCCGGTAACTATTATTCAGAGCGTGGCCCCTATGGTGGTTCCCGTAACGGAACCACCGATCCGGCGCGCGGCGGCAACTGATCGTCGGCCCGGGATTTGAGTTTTGAGGCGGACCGGCTTTGTGCGCGGTCATGGAGGACGAGAATGAGCGTTTACAGCAAGGCCCTGCTGGTCGGCCTTGGACTTGCGGCGTCGGCAGTGCTGTGGGCGGCTCCCGCCTCGGCGCAGTACTATGGCGGCAGTAACCGCGATCCTTATTACGAGCCCGGCCCGCGTTACGGGCGTGGCCCTGATCGCGGGTATGACCGCGGCTACGATCGCGGCCCACGCTATGACGACCGGCGCGGCCCACGCTACGACGACCGGCGCGGCTCCTATGATGGCGGCGGCTATGATCGCGGGCCGCGCAACAACAATCCGATGGCAGGTATGAGCCTCGAGGATCAGAAGCGCGCGATCAAGAACCACCGAGAGGCGCAGAAGAAGGCGATCAAGCGCGGCTACGTCATTCCGTAACCCGCCGCCCGGCAATGTCAGGATAGAGGCGCCGTCGCGGGAAACCGTGGCGGCGTTCGCATGTCAGGCCTCGTCGGTGTCCGGGGGCTCCATGCGCATCAGGCGATCGAGCGCACCTTGCAGGATGTAGGCCGCAGCCATCTTGTCGACCACCTCGGCGCGCTTGGCTCTCGAGGCGTCCGCCGAGAGCAAGGTGCGCGTCACGGCCAGCGTCGACATGCGCTCATCCCAGAATGCGATCGGCAAGGCGGTGAGGGGGGCGAGGTTGCGGACGAAGGCCCGTGTCGACTGGACGCGCGGCCCTTCCGTGCCATCCATGTTGAGCGGCAGGCCGATGACCAGCCCTGCGACGTCGAATTTCGCGGCGATCTTCAGCAGGGCTGCTGCGTCGAGCCCGAATTTGACCCGCTTGATCGTCTCCAGCGGCGTTGCGATCTGGCGCTCCACATCGGACAGCGCGAGGCCGATCGTCTTGGTGCCGAGGTCGAGGCCGAGCAGCCGCGCGTGATCGGGCAGATTCAGGAAGGTTTCGAGAGGAACCAGATTGGCTGACATCAGGGCCGGGTAGCACGCGCCGCCCGTACTGGCGAGCGGCGCGTGGGGGATGGCGTCTAGTTCACGTTCTGCGGGGTCACGCCGGCGGCCTTGAGTGAGGTCGCCCATTTGCTGATCTCGCTGCCAAAGCGCTTGGCATGGGCGTCGCGGCTCCATTCAGCTTCAGGAAAGGCGCTGGTGCCGACCGATTTGAAGCGCTCCAGGACGACGGGGTCCTTGAGAGCGGCCTTCAGCGCGCCGTTCAGCTTGTCGAGCGCCGCTGCCGGAGTTGCCTTCGGCGCGTAGAGCCCGTGCCAGATCGTCATCTCCAGATCGGTGCCGGCCTCGCGCGCGGTCGGCGTGTTCGGCAGCACGCCGAGGCGCTCGGTCGAGGTCACCGCATAGGCACGGACCTTGTCGCCCTGGACCTGCGGCACCGCGGTGGTCGACTGGTCGCAGAGCACGTCGACCTGCCCGGCGACGAGATCGTTCATCGCAGGACCTGTGCCGCGATAGGCAACCTGTGTGAACTTCGCGCCGAGCGCCTGCGAGAGCAGGACCGCGCAGAGATGGGCGTTCGAGCCGATCCCGGCATGGGCGATGGTCAGCTTGTCGGCCTGCAGCTTGGCGAAGGGGAAGAACGCCTTGGCGTCCACCGGCGGCAATGCGAGCTTGCCGGCCACGACCATGGGCCCGGTATTCACCAGCCCGACGGGCGCGAAAGCGGTCTGCGTGTCGTATCCGAGATTGTTGTAGAGCGAAGGCGCGGCCGCGAGCGCGAGATGGTGGATCAGCAGAGTGTGGCCGTCGGCGTCGGATGCGGCGAGGCGCTTGGCGCCGGCCGTGCCGCCGGCACCGGCGATGTTCTCGACCACCACCTGCTGGCCGAGCGTGCGACCCATATGGTCGGCAAGCAACCGCGCGATCACGTCGCTCGGTCCGCCCGCCGCAAAGGGCACGATCAATGTCAGTGGCTTGGTTGGAAATCCCTGCGCCGCCGCGGGCGAGGCAAGTCCTAGCGCCAGCAACCCCGCGAGTGCGAGGCGTCTCGTCGTCTTGGCAATCATTCATTTCCTCCGGTCGTGACGAACCGCTCTCCGGCGGCTTGGTATGGAACGGGTATGCCGCCCGCGCCTCAGCGCAGGTCGGAAAGGTAATGAGCCTCCTCGGTCAGACAGAGGCTGAGGCGTCGTTCGACGGGCATGCCGTCAAGCGCCAGAGCCACGCGGTCGATCTGCAAGGCGGGCCGGCCGGCTTCGACACCGAGCGCAGCTGCATCCACCGGGGACAGGGCGACGGCCTTCAGCTTCTCGCGCGCATTCGCGATCGTCACGCCGTAGCGGGCCGCGAACAGGCTGTAGAGATTGTTGGGCACCGGTCCATGCTCCAGCCCCGGGAACAGATGTTGCGGCAGGGTCAGCGTCTCGACGATCAGCGGCGCCGCATCGAGCGAGCGCATCCGGCGGATGCGAATGACCGGCGCCTTGTCGTCGAGATCCAGCGCAGCTTGCTCGGCTGCGTCAGCCAGTCCGGTCGCGATGCTCAGCACGGCGCTGTCGGGAAAGCGCCGCTCGCCATGGTCGGGCACCAGCTTGAAGAACTGGAACAGGATGCGGCGCTCGTCGTGCTCGGCCACGAAGGTGCCGCGCCCCTGTCGGCGAACGACGAGATTTTCGGAAGCCAGTTCGTCCAGCGCCTTGCGCACCGTGCCCTGGCTGACGCCGATCTCGGCAGCGAGTTGCCCTTCGCTCGGCAGACCTTCGCCCGGCGCCCAGACGCCATCGACGAGCCGGCGAACGAGGATCGCCTTCACCTGGCGATAGAGCGGCCGAAAGCCCAGCGGCTCAGCCGTGTCGACCGCGCCGCGCCGCTCTGCATTTTCGAGCTTGTGCACACTCATATGTCTTATATAAGACTTTACCGAGCGCAGGTCGAGCCCGATTTTCGCACGGGCCAGAGCGAACCTTCGCAAGCTTGAAGGAGGCGTTACATGAGCAAGCCCCATCTCCTGGTGCATGAGCAGAAGGACACCGTCGGTGTCGTCGTCGTCGAGGGCCTGAAGGCCGGGACGGACATGCTCTGCGTCGTCACCCACGACAATTCGGATTTTCGCCTGGCCGCGAAGATGGACATCCCGATCGGCCACAAGGTCGCGCTCAAGGACATCAAGAAGGGCGACACGATCTGGAAATACGGCCAGGACATCGGCAAGGCCGTCGCCGATATCGGCAAGGGCGAGCATCTCCACGTGCACAACGCCAAGACCAAGCGCTGGTGATCGGCACGTTCGCCGCCTGACCTGTTCCGGGGCTCCCGCCAGGGTCGAGCCCGTCAAGAAAACGAAGGAAACGCCATGTCGATCGTCGCCAATTTCGATCTCGTGAAGGGCAAGCTCGGACGCATCAAGGGCCGCAAGATCGAAGCGCCCGAGTTCAAGGCGCCGATGGTGGAGCGCCCGACCGGCCGCAGTCTCGATTCGTTCCATGGCTGGCGCCGGGAGAATGGCCGCGTCGGCGTGCGCAACCACGTCCTGCTGCTGCCGCTCGACGACCTCTCCAATGCCGCCTGCGAGGCGGTCGCCAATAATATCAAGGGCACGCTCGCGATTCCGCATGCCTATGGCCGCCTGCAGTTCGGCGAGGATCTCGAGGTCCATTTCCGCACCCTGATCGGCACGGGATCCAACCCCAATGTAGCCGCCGTCATCGTCATCGGCATCGAGGACGGCTGGACCAAGCGGGTCGTTGACGGCATCGCCAAGACCGGCAAGCCGGTCGTCGGCTTCGGCATCGAGGGCCATGGCGACATCGCCACGATCGCCAAGGCGTCCTATGTCGCCAAGGAGTTCGTGCAGTGGGCGACCGAGCTGCAGCGCGAGAAATGCGGCATCGAGGAGCTCTGGGTCTCGACCAAATGCGGTGAATCCGACACCACGACCGGGCTCTCCTCCTGCCCGACCGTCGGCAACATGTACGACAAATGGATTCCGCGCGGCGTCTATGGCGTCTTCGGCGAGACCTCCGAGATCACCGGTGCGGAGCATCTCTGCAAGGCCCGCGCCGCGACACCGGAGGTCGGCGAGCGCTGGTACAAGATGTGGAAGGCCTACCAGGACGACGTGATCGAGGCCCACAAGACCGACGACCTCTCCGACAGCCAGCCGACCAAGGGCAACATCGCCGGCGGCCTGACCACGATCGAGGAAAAGGCGCTCGGCAATCTCGAGAAGATCGGCCGGGAGTGCAAGTTCATCGACATCCTCGAGCCGGCGGAAGCGCCGGCCAAGGGCCCCGGCCTCTACTACATGGACACCTCCTCGGCCGCGGCGGAATGCGTGACCCTGATGGCGGCCGGCGGCTATGTCGTGCACACATTCCCGACGGGGCAGGGCAACGTCATCGGCAATCCGATCGTCCCGGTCATCAAGATCACCGGCAATCCCAAGACGATGCGCACCATGCCGGAGCATATCGATGTCGACGTCTCCGGCATCCTGCGCCGCGACCTGACGATTTCGCAGGCCGGCGATGCGCTCATCCAGAATATCGTGCGCACCGCCAATGGGCGTATGACCGCGGCCGAAGCACTGGGGCATCGCGAGTTTTCGATGACCAAGCTCTATCGCTCGGCCTGACCGGACACTAAACCGGCGGGCGGGCGCTATGCCGCCCGCCCTCCACCTGCCGAAGACCGGCAGAGCAAGCCGGAGCAGAGTTCTTGTCCGTCGCCTCATCCTCTCCGCTGAGCGCCTGGCGCCCCCTTCTCGACGGGATCGTGCTCTCGACCGCTGTTGCCATTGCGTCGGTCCTGGCTGAGCCGGTCCTGAAGACCTGGCTCGGCGGCAAGATCGGCATCCCTGCAGTTGTCATCGCCCTGCTGATCGGCATGGCCTTGCATCCGCTGGCGAATACCGTTCGGTTCCAGGCTGGCATGGTCTTCTGCGTCAAGAAGATGCTGCGCTGGGCTATAGCGCTGCTCGGCCTGCGCATCGCGCTCGGCGACATCATCGCGCTCGGCCTGTCGACCGCTTTGCTGGTCGTGTTCTCGATGATCGTGACAGTCATCTCCGGCTTCTGGCTGGCCCGCCTGCTCGGGCGCGAACACGGTTTTGGCGCGCTTGCCGGGGTTGCGACCGCGGTTTGCGGCGCCTCTGCGGCGCTGGCGACGGCGAGCGTGCTTCCGGATTATCGCGGCAAGGCCGCCGATGTCGCCTTCACGGTCATCGCCATGAATGCGCTCGCGACGATCGCGATGCTGGCCTACCCGCTGATCTGCGTCTGGCTCGGCCTGAGCCCGACCCAAACCGGCGTCATGCTGGGGGCCTCGATTCACGACGTCGCGCAGGTCGTCGGCGCCGGCCAGTCTGTTTCCGACGATGCTGCCAATGCTGCCGTCATCGTCAAGCTGTTCCGCGTCTTCCTGCTGCTGCCCGCGGTGCTGCTCGTCGGCTGGTGGATGGCGCGCGAAGGCGGCCATCCCAGTGATGCCAAGGTGCCGGTCCCGGTTTTCGCCTTCGTCTTCCTGGCGCTTTGCCTGGTCAACAGCGCGTTTGCGACGCAGCCCACGCTGGCCGGATTCTATGAGCCGGTGCGCGCGGCCTTGCTGGAGGCCTCGCGCTGGGGGCTTCTGATCGCGATCGCCGCGCTCGGGCTCGGCACCTCGATCGGCTCGATGGTGCGGCTGGGCTGGCGGCATCTTGTCGTCGTCACCGGGACCAGCCTCGTCATTCTCGGGCTCGTCCTCGGCGGCCTGACAGCATTGGGTTGAGCAGCCACGCAAGGCGGGAGAGCCATGACCGATATCGTCATCACCGAATTCATGGATGAGGCGGCGGTCGCAAGCCTCAGCGCCCGCTACGCGGTTCATCACGACCCTGAACTCTTCGGCAAGCCGGACGAACTCGCCCGGCTGGTCGCCGACATCCCGGCCCTCATCGTCCGCAACCAGACGCAGGTGAGAGGGGCGTTGCTGGCAGGCGCGAAGAATTTGACGGTCATCGGCCGGCTTGGCGTCGGCCTCGACAATATCGACATGGAAGCCTGCGCCGGCCGCGGCATCAAGGTTTTCCCGGCGACCGGGGCGAACAGCCTCTCGGTCGTCGAATATGTCATCGGCACGGCGATGACCCTGTTGCGCGGCGCCTATTTCGCCAATGCAGCCATGCTGGCTGGCGAATTTCCAAAGACAAAGCTGATCGGCCGCGAGATCGCCGGCAAGCGCATGGGGCTCGTCGGCTTTGGCGCCATCGCGCGTGACGCTGCGGCGCATGCCCGCTTGCTCGGGATGAGCATCGCCGCCTACGACCCCTATGTTCCAGCCGGTGATCCGGTCTGGAGCAATGTCGAGCGGCTGGAGCTCGATGCCCTGCTTGCGACCTCGGATGTAATCAGCCTGCATCTGCCGCTGACCTCGGAGACCAAGGGGCTAATCGGAAGCGCGTCCTTCGCGCGCATGAAGCCGGACGCGATCCTGATCAACGCCTCGCGTGGCGGAGTCATGGACGAGGCCGCGCTGGTCGAGGCCCTGAAGAGCGGCAGGCTCGCCGGTGCGGCGCTCGACGTCTTCGAGGAGGAGCCGCTGCGCGGCGGCGCCAAGCTCTTCGCCGGCACGCCGAACCTGATCCTGACGCCGCATATCGCCGGCAATACCGTCGAATCGAACGGGCGCGTTTCCGGCCTCGTCGCGGAGCGCGTCATCGCCGCGCTGGAGGGGCGGACATGACCCGCCTTTCTCTGGAGGAGGCCGAAGTCAGAATTGCGGCGCTGTTCGCCGCTGCGGGGACTTCAGCGGCCAATGCCGCCTCCGTTGCCTGGGCCTTGGTGATGGCCGAGGCCGACGGCTTGAAGGGCCACGGCCTTTCGCGTGTGCCGACCTATCTGGCCATGCTGAAATCGGGAAAGATCGATGGCCAGGCCGTGCCGATCGCCCGGCGACCGAAGCCCGGCGTGCTCGCCATCGACGCCGCCCATGGCTTTGCCTATCCCGCGATCGATCTTGCGGTCAGCGAGCTGCCCGAACTCGCACGCGCCCAGGGCGTCGTCGCGGCACCGATCAGGCGCTCGAACCATTGCGGCGCTGCGGGACTGCATGTCGAGCGCCTGGCCGAGCAGGGGCTCGTCGCCTTGCTCTTCGCCAATACGCCGGGCGCGATGGCGCCCTGGGGCGGCTCGAAGCCGGTCTTCGGCACCAATCCCATTGCCTTTGCCGCACCGCTCGCCGGGCGCGAGCCGGTCGTCATCGACATGGCGCTGAGCAAGGTCGCGCGCGGGCCGATCGTCGCCGCCAGACAGAAGGGCGAGCCCATCCCCGAAGGCTGGGCGCTCGATGCGGATGGCAAGCCGACAACCGACCCGGCCGCCGCGATTGCCGGCACCATGGTGCCGCTCGGCGACGCCAAGGGCGCGACCTTGGCGATGATGGTGGAGATCCTCGCCGCGGCACTGGTCGGCACGCATTTCGCCTTCCAGGCGTCCTCCTTCATCGACGACAAGGGCGGTCCACCCGATACCGGCCAGCTCATCCTCGCGATCGATCCCGCCAGCATGGGCGGCAATTGGTTCGCCGAACGCATGAAGCTGCTGGCCCACGCGATAGAGGACCAGCCAGGCACGCGCCTGCCGGGGACGAGGCGCTTGAATCTGCGTGCGAAGGCCCGCGCTGAAGGGATTCTGATCCCTGAGGAAATCCTCTCCGCCTAAAGCATCGGCCCGCAGAGTGGATTGCGGTTTTCGGGAAAGCCGATGCAAAGACAAAAGTCTATATCAACGAACCGGCTCGCATCCGGTCCGATGATCCGACTTTCTGTGTCGGCATCGGCCTGAAGTCCGCAATCCACTCTGCGGGCCGATGCCGTGAAGCTAGATCTCAGACGAAGTCGAACCGGTCGACATCGACCAGCCCCTTGTCGGTGATCTTCAGATGCGGGATCACCGGCAAGGTCAGGAAGGCGACCTGCAGGAACGGCTCGGCCAGCACGACGCCGAGCGCCCTCGCTTCCGTTCGCAAGCCCTCCAGGCCGTGCCGCACGACCTCGAAAGGCTGGTCGCTCATCAGGCCGGCGACCGGCAGCGCCAGCTCCGCCTTGACCACGCCACCATCCGCGACGGCGAACCCGCCGCCGATCTCGATCAGCCGGTTGGCGGCAGCCGCCATCGAGGCTTCGTCGACGCCGACGACGCAGAGATTATGGCTGTCATGGCCGACGGAAGAGGCGATGGCGCCGTGTTTCATGCCAAAGCCGTGGACGAAGCCGGTCGCGATGCCGTTCGTCTTGCCATGCCGTTCAATCACCGTGACCTTGACCGCGTCCTGCGTGAGGTCGGGCAGGGCCTCTCCATCCCGGGCGGGCAGGGACATCGCCAGCCGCTCGGTGATGATGCGGCCCGGCACGACGCCGATGACGGGGGTGTCGCCGGACCGGGCCGCGACCTTGAAATCTCCCGGCTCCAGTCTGCGGCACCGGACACTGCCGAGGCCGACCGGCGGAATGGGCTTGCGATCCGCGAAGAGGGCACCCTCGACGAGCCGGCCTCCCGCAAAGACAGACTTCACCTGGCAGGTCGCGAGATCATCCACGAGCACGATGTCGGCGCGCTTGCCGGGGCCGATGAAGCCGCGATCGAACAGGCCGAAATTCCGTGCAGCCGAGAGCGTCGCGACGCGATAGGTCGCAAGCACATCCGCCCCGGCGGCGATCGCAGTGCGGATCATGTGGTCGAGATGGCCTTCCTCGGCGATGTCGAGCGGGTTGCGATCATCTGTGCAGAACGCGAGGAAGGGGGAGGCGTCGCGGGTGATCAGCGGGATCAGGGCATGCAGGTCCTTTGACACCGAGCCCTCGCGGATCAGGATCGCCATGCCCTTGGCGAGTTTTTCGCGCGCCTCCTCGGCCGTGGTCGTTTCATGATCGGTGCGGATGCCGGCCGAGAGGTAGCCGTTCAGGTCCATTCCACGGACCAGCGGGGCGTGGCCGTCGATATGCCGGTGCGAGAAGGCTTCGAGCTTGGCGAGGCAGCCGGGATCGCGGTGAAGCACGCCTGGGAAGTTCATGAACTCGGCGAGCCCGATCACCTTGGGATGGTCCATCAGCGGCGTCAGGTCGCCCGCCTCCAGTCGGGCCCCTGCCGTTTCCAGATGCGTCGCCGGCACACAGCTCGAGAGCTGCACGCGCAAATCCATGCGCATCGCCTCGGCGCAGCGCAGGAAATAGCTGATCCCCTCGACGCCAAGGACATTGGCGATCTCGTGCGGGTCGCAGATCGCGGTCGTGACCCCGTGCGGCAGCACGCAGCGCTCGAACTCGAATGGCGTCACCAGCGACGATTCGACATGAAGATGCGTGTCGATGAAGCCCGGCACCGCGATCAGCCCCCGGGCATCGAAGCTCTCGATCCCCTCATAGCGGCCATAGGTGCCGACGATCGTTCCGCCGCAGAGCGCGATATCGGTCTCGACCAGGGCGCCGGTGACGAGATCGAACAGCCTGGCGCCGCGAATGACGAGATCGGCCGGCTCGTCGCCACGGCCCTGGGCAATGCGGCGGGAAAGGGTTGCGGCGTCGGTCATGTCGAGGGTTCCATTTGGTCCAGGCGTGGCAGCGTGCACGTCGCCCGATGCAAAGTCGACTTGGACGGCGCGCGTTGCCGGCCTAGATAGGCTGTCTTGCCCGTCAGCCTAAGGGGTTCCGCCATGAAGCTCACCTGGTTCGGCCATTCGGCCTTCCGCCTCGATCTCCCCGGCGCTTCGCTGTTGATCGATCCGTTCTTCACCGGCAATCCGGCCTTCGAGGGTAATGCCGCCGAGGCATCGAAGGGCGTCAGCCATATCGTGATCACCCATGGCCATGGCGACCATATCGGCGACGCGCTTGCCATCGCCGAGGCCAATCACGCGACCGTCGTCACCAATTTCGACCTGTGCATGTACCTCGCCTCGAAGGGGCTGAAGAAGTTCGAGCCGATGAATACCGGCGGCACGGTCGATCTCGGCTCCTTCCAGACCACCCTGGTCAGGGCAGATCACTCGGCCGGCCTGGTCGAGGCCGGTGTCGCTTTCCCGCTTGGCAGCGCCAATGGCGTGGTCATCAAGGCCCCGGGCGAGAAGACGCTCTGGCATATGGGCGACACCGACATCTTCCCGGGCATGGCGCTGATCAGCGAACTGAATGCCGTCGACATCTGCATCTGCCCGATCGGCGACCGCTTCACCATGGGCGCGAAGACCGCGGCGCTGGCCATGACCCGCTTCGTCAAGCCGAAGGTCGCGATCCCCTGCCATTACGGCTCCTTCCCGATCATCGCCCAGAATGCCGACGAGTTCGTCGCGGCGTTGAAGGGCAGCGATGTTCGGGCCCTCGTGCCCGGGAAGGGCGAGGCGGTCGAGATCTGACGCAAGGCCGCGTCATCCGGGATAAGCAACGAAGCGCGCTATTCCCGTCTCCATCCAGCTTCGGTCCATGACGATGGATCCCGGCGTTCTGGCCGGGATTCCGACGACCCGTCAGTATTGACTTATCCTTTTGCCGCCGACGCGCTATAGCGCGGGCAAATCAGTTTCGGCTTGTTCAGCCACAGTTTCAGGAGCCTGCCATGTCGGTCGATCTCGCCACCGTGAAGCGCGTCGCGCATCTGGCGCGCATTGCCGTGCCCGAGGCCGATCTGCCCAAGCTGCAAGGCGAGCTCAACGCCATTCTCGGCTTCGTCGAGCAGTTGGACGAGGTCGACGTCAGCGGCGTCGAGCCGATGACATCGGTCACGCCGATGGCGATGACGCAGCGCCAGGATGTCGTCACGGATGGCGAGATCGCCGATCGGATCGTCGCCAATGCGCCGGTCTCCGAGGACAATTTCTTCATGGTGCCGAAGGTGGTCGAATAGGCGCTGATCCGCCCGTTCTATCTCCCCGGAAGTGCCAGGCGCGCTCCGCGGGCTCCTCCCAGTTCAATTTGCCGGAAACCACTGACGTGACCGACCTGACCCGCCTGACGCTGACCGAGGCCCGCGACGGCCTCAAGGCAAAGACCTTCTCCGCGACTGACCTCGCCAAGGCGCATATCGCCGCCATCGAGAAGGCCCGCGCGCTCAACGCCTTCGTGCTGGAGACGCCGGAACATGCGCTGAAGCAGGCCGCGGCCTCCGATGCCAGGCTGGCGAAGGGCGAGGGCGGCCCGCTCGAAGGCCTGCCGCTCGGCATCAAGGACCTCTTCGCCACCGAGGGCGTGCGCACCACCGCCTGCTCGAAGATCCTTGGCGAGTTCGTGCCGGCCTATGAATCGACCGTGACGAGCCAGCTCTGGCGCGACGGCGCGGTGATGCTCGGCAAGCTCAACAATGACGAGTTCGCCATGGGCTCGTCGAACGAGACCAGCGCCTTCGGCAATGTAGTCAATCCCTGGCGCCGCAGCGGCTCGAATGTCGGAGCAGGTGGCTCCGGCGCAATCGAGGGCAACCATCTGGTTCCGGGCGGCTCGTCGGGCGGCTCGGCCGCCGCCGTCGCCGCCGGTCTCTGCCTGGCCGCCACCGCGACGGATACCGGCGGCTCGATCCGCCAGCCGGCGGCCTTCACCGGGACAGTCGGCATCAAGCCGACCTATGGCCGCTGCTCACGCTGGGGCACGGTCGCTTTCGCTTCCTCGCTCGACCAGGCCGGTCCGATCGGCAAGACGGTGCGCGACAGCGCCGTGATGCTGCGCTCGATGGCCGGGTACGATGCCAAGGACACGACCTCCGCGAACCTCGCCGTGCCGGACTACGAGGCCGCGGTCGGCCGCTCGGTGAAGGGCATGAAGATCGGCATTCCCAAGGAATACCGGCTCGACGGCATGTCGCCCGAGATCGAGGCTCTCTGGCAGCAGGGCATCGCCTGGCTGAAGGCAGCCGGTGCCGAGATCGTCAACATCTCGCTGCCCCACACGAAATACGCTCTGCCCGCCTATTACATCGTCGCGCCGGCGGAAGCCTCCTCCAACCTCGCCCGCTATGACGGCGTGCGCTACGGCCTGCGCGTGCCGGGCCGCGACATCGTCGAGATGTATGAGAAGACCCGCGCCGAAGGCTTTGGCGCCGAGGTCAAGCGCCGCATCATGATCGGCACCTATGTGCTCTCGGCCGGCTATTACGACGCCTATTATCTCAAGGCCCAGAAGGTCCGCACGCTGATCAAGCGCGATTTCGAGTTGGCCTATGCCGACGGAATCGACGCCGTGCTGACGCCGGCGACGCCCTCGGCGGCCTTCGGCATCGGCGAGAAGGGCTCGTCTGATCCAGTCGAGATGTATCTCAACGACGTCTTCACGGTCACGGTGAACATGGCCGGCCTGCCGGGCATCGCGGTGCCCGCCGGACAGGATGCGCAGGGCCTGCCGCTTGGCCTGCAGCTGATCGGCCGCCCCTTCGACGAGGAGACGCTGTTCTCGCTCGGCCAGGTCATCGAGGACGCGGCTGGCCGCTTCACGGTTGGCGAGAAGTGGTGGGCGTAAGCGCCTGAGCGCGGCGCCAATCCCGGGAGCCACCAGGCAGGAGCCCGGGATTCGTCACCTGGATCTTCGGAGTTTCCGGATCGTTTCCGGCTCTGCATCACCTTGCGGTTTGTCCGGCATGGCGCGGACAGATTTCCGCTGGACCATGCTTTGGGTCTAGGCTGGCGGCATGATCTTCAGCCGCGCCATCGCCTGGGCCTGTCTCACTTTCCTGCAAGGGGCGCTGGCCTTCGTCGCCGCGGGCTTGCGGAGACGCCATTTGAGCGATGGTCTCCCTCGCCGCCATTCCCGTCGGCCGACTTCACCATCCGGGCTCGCGCCGCCATTCACGAGGCTTGCAGCGCGCTGAGGGAACTCGGGTCCAAGCCGAGAAGGGGGGACGTCCGAGCCGTGCTGAAGGCGTGCGTCGAGTGGTTCAACGAAGCAGATGAACGTGCGGGCAGCGTGATCGAAACCGAGGAGCGGGAGGACATTCTCTCGACGCTGGAAGAGATGGCGCATGTAGCGGCGAGATGCTTGCGACGCGTCGAAGGCTCCCAGGATGCCTTCAGCTCGTCACTCCAGATAGTCGACCAATAGCGCGGAAGTCCGAACGCTCCGACGCTCGCCAGTCCGGCCAGCGCCGGTGGAAGTGACTGTGAAAGCAAACTGATAGGCATAGAGAAGTCGCCGACGTCTGAGCCGTAATCGATATCCCAGAATGCAACACCCGCAACCGCAATTTACCGAGCTCTCCACGTCGCGGTAGCAGGCGGTTTGGGTGAAAACGCAACAGGCATGAAACCGCATGGGAGTTCCATAATATGTCTTATGCGAATCAAGGCTGTAGAACGGTGGATTCCATTTCCAAGTGCGACTCATGAGAGAAATCAGTGAGTTACGCCTGGAGTGTTACGAATGGCCTGCGCCTACCTGCATCTGGATCTGGATGAGCGCCGCCGGATTTACCGGCTGCATGCCAAGAAGCTGTCGGTCGACGCGATCGCACGCGAGCTCGGCCGGCACCGCTCGACGATCTTTCGGGAGCTGAGGCGCAACGCCTGGGTCGACCCGGAGCACAAGACCTATGACGGGTATTTCCCGGTCACGGCACAGGACCTGGCCAGGGATCGGCGGCAGCGGCAGCGCAAGCTGCTGCGCCATTCTGCCTTGCGACACAGCATCGTCGATCGGATGAAACATGGCTGGTCACCAGAGCAGATCGCGGGCCGCCTGAAGCGCGATGGACTGAGTTCGGTCCGGGTCTGTTGCGAGACGATCTACCAGTTCGCCTACAGCGCCGAAGGCAGGAACCTGGGACTACCTCAGTACCTGCCTGAACAGCGCCGGGCTCGCCGGCGGCGCGGGGCTCGCAAGCCGCGCGGCGTGTCGATTCCGCTGCAAAACAGCATTGCCAATCGCCCTGCCCGGATCGGTGCACGGCAGGAATTCGGGCATTGGGAGGGCGATTTGCTGATCTTTCGGCGGGAATTTGGCAAGATGAACGTCACCTCGCTGGTCGAGCGAACCAGCCGCTACACGCTGCTGATGAGGAATCCGGACCGCCAGTCGACTCCGTTGATGGAGCAGATCATCGAGGCGCTGGCGCCGCTTCCAGCCGGGGCACGCCAGAGCTTCACCTTCGATCGTGGCACTGAGTTCACAGCCTGGCGCCGGCTGAAGGACGGGCTTGGCGCCGAGACCTGGTTCTGCGATCCGAGCGCTCCTTGGCAGAAGGGCTCAGTCGAGAATACCAACCGGCGACTGCGGCGCCATCTGCCGCGCAGCACCGACTTGGTAGGAGTGCGCGACCGTCGCCTGCGCGAGATCTGTCACCAACTCAACACCACGCCGCGCAAGTGTCTGGGCTACCGCACGCCGGCCGAGATCTTCGCCGTGGGTTTACGGGAGACCGGATGATCGCCTAGCCTCGAACCCAGCCTGTCGCACTTCGGCTGGAATCCGCAAACCCCGTTAGAAAGGTCGCGCTCCTCCTCATTAGACGTGTCAGTTTTTCCTCGGCGTTGCGGCTGGGGAGTTGCGGGCGATGACGGTGCTGTTGATGAGCCGAACGGAGATCGATCGGGTTCATGTGCTGAAGGATCTGCTGGCGGAGCGGATTCGAACGGGCGAAGCGGCGCAGCTCCTGGGCGTGACCTCACGCCAGGTCTTTCGGCTCTTGCGGGCCTATCACGATGGTGGCCCGGCGGCGCTGGCCTCCAAGAAGCGAGGCAAGCCGAGCAACCGATCCTATCTCCAGCGCTACGGCAAGCCGGTTGCCTTCTATTCTGACAAGCACGCGACGTTTCGGGTCAACAAGGTCGGCGCGACCGGCGGCAACGGCATGACCCAGTTCGGCCGGGCGCTGGATCAGCTCAACATCGACATCATCTGCGCCAATGTCCCGCAGGCCAAAGGCCGGGTCGAGCGCGCCAATGGCACGCTGCAGGACCGGCTGGTGAAGGAACTGCGGCTCGAAGGAATCTCCTCGATCGAGGCCGGCAACGCTTTCCTGCCGGGCTTCATGGAGGACTTCAATCGCCGCTTCGCCAAGGCTCCCTTCAACGACAAGGATCTGCACCGCCCGCTCGTTGAGAACGACGATATTGACGAGGCCTTCGCCTGGAAGGAGGAGCGAACGGTTTCGCAGAGCCTGACGCTGCAATATGACAAGATGCTATTCATCCTCGAGCCAACGCCGGTGACACGCCCCCTCGCCCGTCAGCGTGTCACGATTTACGACTATCCGGACGGTCGGTTTGCGATCCGGCACCAGGGCCTCGACCTGCCCTATCGGACATTCGACAAGGTTCAGCAGGTCGATCAGGCCGCGATCGTCGAGAACAAGCGGTTAGGTGCGACGTTGGCCTACATTGCCGAGCGCCAGAAGAAGCTCAACATGTCACCCAGCGGCCGAGCGCCGCGACGCCAGGGTCAGGGCAAGAGCATCTTCAAGGCGGGCTAGCGGAGCGAAGCAGCCGGAAGGATCGGCAATGTCCTAGATGGGTCGAAGGTGAAGCTTGCATAACGCCTCGTGAAATTTTGCGCTTCTCAAAGGTCGGAGGTAGCGTGTGATTTCGACCGCGAAAGATAGGCTATTATGACCGAGCACTACGAAGTCCCGGAGATATTCCATACTGAGCGATACGAAGTGAGGCGTGTTCGATCTTCCGATGCTGATGGTATATTCCATTCTTACGCTTCTGACTCAGACGTTACACGATTTCTGACGTGGCGACCCGCTACATCCCCAGATCAAACTCGCGCAAATATTGAGGTCAGCCGAGCCGACTGGGATGCAGGAAAGCGTTTTGCCTCGGTCATCACCCCAAAGAATAGTTCTTCCGAAATCATGGGCATGATCGATGCGAGGGTTTCTGCAGGCTCTCGTACGGTTACGTCTTGCAGCGCAGTGCTTGGGGGCGTGGCTGCATGACCGAGGTGCTGTCATGGGAGGTTCAGCATGCGCTTTGTTATCCAGGCATTTTTCGGGTGGAAGCGTTCTGCGACGTCGAAAACGTCGGCTCCGCCCGCGTAATGGAGAAAGTTGGAATGATACGCGAGGGGCTTCTCCAACGACGGCTGCTCTCGCCCAATATTTTGAACGAACCGCGAGACTGCTTCGTATACGCCAAGGTGCGTTAGCGATCGGAAAGGGCGACCGGATTCCGCAACGGGCTTCCCTGCCCTTCGGTTTGGGCGTCGCGCCCTGCCCGATCGGCTGCTTGTAGCAGCGCCGCAGCGCGGCTGTGCAACCCTGACCAGCTCCGCCGCGCTGCTTGAGCTCCGCTGGAAAGCCGGCGCGAGTGACATGTCTAACGAGCACAGACAGAGACTTGTCTATCGGGTTCTGACAAAGGCGCGCCCTTCGGAGCACCGATCGAGCCCTCCTTCGGATCCGAGACTGACGGAGTTCATACCGACGGCGACAAGCGCTTGAGCCGTCGCATTGCGGCGTAAGCTGCCCTGCTGCTGGCATGGACGGACGATTGGCCGCTGCAACCCCGATGCGCTGCCGAGAGATGTTCTCGTGGCCCGGCCGGTCCTGACAGCACCAGTGTGGTGCAGGAACGAGTGGTGGATCCGGAAACCATCCGCCTCATGCGCATGGATGCTCGGGAATCCGAAAACCCGATCGGTCTCCCTGAACCATCATTGTGGGCTGCTTCAGCGAAGGCTGCGCCTCGGATGGTATTTCCAGGTTTGCAGCGCCTCGAGAAACGCCTGGAACTTCGACAGGCGGGCGAACTCATTGCGCGCGGGCTGCGCGTTGTAGTGGCTCGAAGGCAGGACCGCGATGCCGTGACTGCGCGAGATGCAGCCGCTCACAACTTGAAAGTCAGTGGTGAGAATATTCCCGTAAATACCTGGTTTTGTTTGTTTTTTATCTTAGCGAAGCGCGCTCGGCTGTGCCGGGTGAGCTTGGGCGAGCCTCTTTCGACTTCATACGAGTGGCCGAAGGATTCCTGCAGCGAGGATCGCTCCTGAGGTCGCAAGGTTCAGCCTGCGCGCTATGTTCCGTCACGCTGTGGCGCCCTGTTCTGCCACGCCGTATCTGTTGCTCAGGACGCAAGCTTATGCCCAATCTGGCCATGATGCGTGGCTAGGCTCTAGAATGCTGAAAGCACCTTAAGTGGAGCTGCGGACATGAGGCGTGACGATCATCAGAGCTGGATGTGGTCGGAAGCGATCGCGATGCTGACGCGGGCCGAGCATCTGCACCGACAGTTCTTCCAGCCACGCCAGGCGGCCCAACAGGTGTCCTGGGTCCCACCGGTCGACGTACTCGAGCTCGAGACTGAGGTCCTGATCCTGGTCGCCTTGCCGGGAGTGTGCACCGACCAGGTCGAAATCGCCATCGAAGACGGCGAACTCGTCGTGGTGGGGCGCCGCACCCTGCCCTCGGAGCTCCGCACCGCGGCTATCCATCGGCTTGAGATTCCCCAGGGCCATTTCGAGCGCCGCGTCCATCTGCCCCCAGGACGCTACGCGGCCGTGACGCGCAGCGACGCGAATGGCTGCCTGGTGCTCAGCCTGCAGAAATCGATTTGAAGTCGAGAGCCGTTCGCGAACAGGTGCCTGGGAGGGATTCATGCCGAGCGAGGATCGAGAGCAGGAAACCGAACAGCCGGCGGCATCGGTCGCTCATCCCACGGCGCCTTCGACCGTGCCTTCCGATGCCCTGATCATCGTTCCGGTCCGCGACATGGTTCTCTTCCCCGGAACGGTATTCCCGATCACGATCGGACGAGATCGTTCGGTCCTTGCGGCCCAGCAGGCGCTTCGCGAAGAGCGACCGGTCGGCATTCTGATGCAGCGCGACTCCGAGATCGAGAATCCGGCGCCTGCGGACCTGCACCGGGTGGGAACGGTCGCCAATATCCTCCGCTATATCAACACGCCGGACGGCAGCCATCACCTTGTCCTGCAAGGGGAGCAACGCTTCAGCCTGGTCGAGTTTGTGGTCGAGAACCCCTTCTTCGCGGCGCGTGTGTTGCGGATCGAGCAGCCCGATCTCCTCACACCGGAGATCGAGGCTCATACACTCCATCTGCGTCAACAGGCGCTCGAGGCGCTGCAACTCCTCCCGCAGGTGCCGCAGGAACTGCTTGCGGCCGTTCAATCGGCCGTTTCGCCCACGGCCCTGGCCGATCTCGTCGCCGCCTATCTGGATATCACGGTCGACGAGAAGCAGGAGCTCCTCGAGACCATCGACATCACCAAGCGCATGGACAGGATCTCGCATTTCCTGGCCCGGCGGATCGAAGTTTTGCGGCTGACCCAGGAAATCGGCCGCCAGACCAAGGAATCGCTCGATGCGCGCCAACGCGAAGCGATCCTGCGCGAGCAGATGGCAGCGATCCAGCGCCAGCTGGGTGAGACGGACGGCAGAGGGCCGGAGGTCGCCGAGCTCACCGAAGCGATCGCGAGGGCCGGGATGACGCCGGAAGCGGAAGAGGTCGCGCGCAAGGAATTGCGCCGCTACGAGCGCATGCCGGAGGCTGCGGCCGAGGCGGGCATGGTTCGCACCTATCTCGACTGGCTGATCGAGCTGCCCTGGGCCCTCCCCGAGGAGAAACCGATCGATCTGGCTGCCGCCCGCCAGATTCTCGACGAGGATCATTTCGGGCTCGACAAGATCAAGCGCCGCATCATCGAATACCTCGCAGTGCGGAAGCTCGCTCCGGGAGGCAAGGCGCCGATCCTGTGTTTCGTCGGCCCGCCCGGTGTCGGCAAGACCTCGCTCGGTCAGTCGATCGCGCGAGCCATGGGGCGCCCGTTTTCGCGTGTGAGCCTGGGCGGCGTCCATGACGAGGCCGAAATCCGGGGCCATCGCCGAACCTATATCGGCGCCCTGCCCGGCAACATCATCCAGGCGATCCGCAAGGCCAAGGCGCGCAATTGCGTGATGATGCTCGACGAGATCGACAAGATGGGCCGAGGCATCCAGGGCGATCCCTCCGCCGCCATGCTGGAAGTGCTGGACCCGGAGCAGAACGCGACCTTCCGTGATAACTATCTCGGCGTCCCGTTCGATCTCTCCCGCGTCGTGTTCCTCACCACCGCCAACATGCTCGACACGATCCCCGGGCCGCTGCTCGATCGCATGGAGATCATCAGCCTCTCCGGATACACCGAAAGCGAGAAGCTCCAGATCGCACGGCGTTATCTTCTGCGGCGGCAGTTCGAGGCCAACGGTCTCGCGCCTGAGCAGGTCGAGATCGACGACGTGTCGCTGCGGCGGATCATCCATGACTACACCCGCGAAGCCGGAGTACGCGGTCTCGAACGGGAGATCGGCCGCGCGCTGCGCCACGCGGCGGTGCAGATTGCCGAAGGCAGCGCCACGCAGGTTCGCATCGGGGCCGATGATCTGGCGACGATCCTCGGTCCGCCCCGTTTCGAGAACGAGGTCGCCATGCGCACAAGCGTACCCGGCGTTGCCACCGGGCTGGCCTGGACGCCGGTTGGTGGCGACATCCTCTTCATCGAGGCGACCCGCATTCCCGGAAGGGGCAACCTGATCCTGACCGGCCAGCTTGGCGACGTGATGCGCGAAAGCGCCCAGGCCGCCCTCAGTGTGGTCAAGAACCGTGCTTCATCACTGGGCATCGACCCCGCCATGTTCGCCGAGAGCGATATCCATATTCACGTCCCCGCCGGCGCTACGCCCAAGGATGGGCCAAGCGCCGGGGTTGCCATGTTCACCGCGCTGGTTTCGCTCCTGACCCGCCGTACTGTGCGAAGCGACACCGCCATGACGGGAGAGATCAGCTTGCGCGGGCTGGTTCTGCCGGTTGGAGGCATCAAGGAGAAGGTCGTCGCGGCTGCAGCAGCCGGGCTCACCCGCGTCATGCTGCCAGCCCGCAACCGCCGCGATTTCGAGGACATCCCGGAGGATGCCCGCAAGAGGCTCGAATTCATCTGGCTGGAAAAGGTCGATGACGCGATGACGGCCGCGCTCGAGGACAAGCCGGCAGATCAGGCTGTTGCGGCTGAGTGAGGACGTCATCAGGCCACGCCGTGGCCCTCCCCTCAATTTCGTGGCGCCATTTCCTGTTCTACCCTGGGTCGCTTAACCCAGCGTAAGGAACGCGGCAGGCAGTATCCTCCTGCCCGTTTGGACGGCTGAGGCAACGGACGATGTCATTCGGAAGGAAGCAGCAACAAGACCCCGCTCTGCAGGAGGCCGGCGGCGCGGTTGCGACGCGGGCTGAGCGCGTCGCCAACGCCTTGCTCATTCTTGTCCTGGTGCTGCCGATCGTGACCGCAGCGAGCATCTTCGTATCCGTGAATTTTCATCTCTGGCGCGCGACCCCGTCATTCGATCCCCTGCTGACAAAAATCGAATCCGCGCAACGCGCGAGCGGCGTCGTCTCCGGTGACGATGCCGAGGCACTGAAACGGCTCTTCCAGCGCCTCGAGGGCATGACTGCACAATCTGCCGAGGCCAGGAATACGGACATGGTGCATGTCGTCTTCCACGCCGTCAGTGCGGCCGAAACGACCGCAGTGACCTCTGAGGCGCAGGCCAAGCTCCCCGGCAAATCGGACCCGCAGGCCATTGCCCTGGACCTGTCCAACATTGGCGCGTCTGCCGTCGTCCTCATCGCCGACAGGCCGGCTCTATTGCAGATCAGCGGGGCACTCCCGAGCCAGCGGGCGAAGATTGGCGTCGAAGGACCGTTTGCGTTTGATCTCGCCGGAGCCAGGGATGGACTGCTCGCAGGGTTTCGCGTCGGTGCCTTTGGGGCCGGGGACGTGGCAAGCCCGGGAGACTATTCCCGTTTCCAAACGGATAGACCCCGGCAGCGACTGGTCTGCGCGGCGCTGGACAGATGGCAGCGCTATTTCGGCATCTCCAGAGAGAATTTGCGCGTCTGGTCGACCACGAACGCACGCCGGATCGAGATCGGCCAACGAAGCGTGAAGGCGGATACTCGCATTGATCCGGACGGGTACGGCGCAACCAGCGTCTGCCCACGATAGGACGCCGGCATCTGCCCGATAAGACAACACGAGTGTAGCGGGATCGAGACCATGTCGTTCGGTAAGAGGAAGCCTCCGACCACCGATGCAAAAGGCGGTGGCGCTGAGGCAAGCTCTCGCGGTCCCCAGGGCGGGAGCGGCGGTCCTGGCATAGGCCTGGCCGACATTGCAATCGGCGTGGTCGCCATTCTCGTGAGCTTTTCTGGCGCCTATTTCTTGCTGGGGCGCAGCTCCAGCCCCCCACCCCCGACTGCTCCGGCCGTTGTTGCGGGCTTCGGTTCCGATCCCGTTGCGGTTGCGCGGTCCTACAACAAGCAAGGATCGGTGCCGTTCATCGTCGGCCAGTCCTGGATGATGACGTTTGAGATGCAGCAAACTGCCGATGGCTTCAGTGCGATCGACAGCGAACTGCACGAACGCTGCATGAAGCCCACGAGCAGAGATGCCGCAGCCTACGCGGAAAAACGCGGGCAGACATTCCTGGGACCAGAGAAAGGCGCGGAATTCCTGGCGTGCACGATGCGCATCTACAAGAACCGATTTTGCGACGACCAATACCGCAACCGCTTGGTCGCACGGCTAAGCGAATTCGTTCGCGCGCGGCGGGAACACATTTCCATGGTAAAGAATGTCCGCGAAAGCGAGATGGGTCGAATGATCGTCGCTGTCGATAGTGCCGACAGAGGCCGCGGCAATGACGTTACCTCGGGCTATCAACCGTCTGCCTTCGTGCCGGAGCCGCTCGCCGAACAGATCCGCCTCTTGTCGCGAGCCGGATTCGTCACTCAGAAGGATTTCACTGGCCTGTTCAGCTCCACCCCGGCTGAATTGAAATCCTATCTCCAATCCGACGGCAAAGCGCCTTGCGGGTAGCCCGAACCCGCAGGCACGGCGCGACATCTCAGGGCGATGGCAACGCTCTTGCAAGCTGGTTGGAGCACCGCTGCGATATCCAGGCCCCAACGCCATGCTTCCACACGGCAGATTTCTCCTCGACATGATTCGTTTTGCGGCAAACCCGGTCCCTTACGTAGGACAGCCGACGATCCGTGTCGCAAATGCAGGCGCGGTTCCCGGGCCGGCAGATTGACGCAGTCGCCCGACAACGCGATCGCGAGGCTATCCGAACATTTGTAGAAATCGGACGATAATCGAGCAATGCGACCAATATTTAGGCAGGGCTTCGTTCTTGGCGCTCCAGGCTGTAGACATTATCAGTCGTTACTCGCTGTCATACGTAGCGTCATCAATCGATTTGTTAATATATCTGCATATTGTTGATATCATTCGATCAGGATCGGCGCAAAATATCGGTCGATACTCCAAATATGCGATGGATATAATCTACAAGACGACGAAATAGTGCCGCAGCGGCATACGCACGCGGCCGCCAGTTTCCGGAAAGTCATCTTGACGCCGCCGGTCCAGAGTTTCACTATTCCAAAGAGAACAAGGGCGAATATGTCGCCTTCTGGGAGGTCCGGATGCTTCAAGAGCTATCGCGCCGCCAGTTTTTGAGAGGCGCAGGAACGGGACTGGCTGGAACAGCCATAGCTGCGCTGGGGTTCGGGGAGTCGGAGCAGGCGCTGGCTCAGGCCGTGCGCCCCTTCAAGCTGGCGCAAACCACCGAGACGCGAAATACCTGTCCCTATTGCTCTGTCGCCTGCGGCGTCATCATGTACGGCCTGGGCGATAGATCGAAAAACGCCCATTCGGCGATCATCCATATCGAGGGTGATCCGGATCATCCGACGAACCGCGGTACCCTCTGCCCCAAGGGCTCGGCCCTGCTCGATTTCGTCCATGCCGAGACGCGCACGAAATTCCCGCAATATCGCGGCCCCGGCCAACGTGACTTCAAGCGCATCAGCTGGGCGGAGGCGCTCGACCGCATAGCGCGGCTGATGAAGGACGACCGCGACAAGAATTTCATCGCCACCAATCAGGATGGTGTGACGGTCAATCGCTGGCTGTCCACCGGGTTCCTGGCGGCCTCGGCGACGACCAACGAAACCGCCTTCATGACCTACAAGGTGGTGCGAAGCACCGGGATGCTGGCGTTCGACAACCAGGCGCGCGTTTGACACGGACCGACGGTGGCCAGTCTGGCCCCAACATTCGGTCGCGGTGCGATGACGAACTCCTGGACGGACATCAAGAACACCGATCTCGTCGTCATCATGGGCGGCAATGCCGCCGAGGCGCATCCTTGCGGCTTCAAATGGGTCACTGAAGCGAAAGCCCAGCGGGGCGCGAAGCTGATCGTCGTCGATCCACGTTTCACGCGCTCGGCGTCCGTCGCTGATTTCTATGCGCCGATCCGGCAGGGCACGGATATCGCCTTCCTCCTGGGGGTGATGAAGTACTGCATCGATAACGACACGATCCAGCACGACTATGTGCGCGCCTTCACCAACGCGCCGTACCTCGTGAAGGAAGGCTTTGGTTATCAGGAGGGTCTGTTCACCGGTTACGACGAAGCCAAGCGCGATTACGACCGCTCAAGCTGGGAATACGAGCTCGGTCCGGACGGTTACGTGCAGATCGACGAGACGCTGCAGCATCCGCGAAGCGTCTACCAGCTCCTGAAGACCCACATCGCGGCCTACACGCCGGAGATGGTTGAACGCATCTGCGGAACGCCGAAGGACAAGTTCCTGACGATCTGCAAGATGATCTCGGAGACGTCGGCGCGCGACAAGGTCATGACGTCGATGTATGCGCTCGGCTGGACCCAGCACTCCAAGGGCTCGCAGAACATCCGCTCGATGGCGATGCTGCAGCTGCTGCTCGGCAATATCGGCATGCGTGGCGGCGGCATGAATGCGCTGCGCGGCCACTCCAACATCCAGGGCCTGACCGATATCGGCCTGATGTCGAACCTGATCCCCGGCTATCTGACCCTGCCGACGGACAAGGAGGTCGATTTCACGACCTATATGAGCACGCGCGGCTTCAAGCCGCTGCGCCCCAACCAGATGAGTTACTGGCAGAACTACAAGAAGTTCATGGTGAGCTTCCTGAAGTCGATGTGGGGCAATGCGGCGACCCCGGAGAACGATTTCGCCTATCAATGGCTGCCGAAGCTCGACGTGCCGGGCTACGACGTGCTGCGCACCTTCGAACTGATGAACCAGGGGAAGGTGAACGGTTATTTCTGCCAGGGCTTCAATCCGCTGCTGTCCTTCCCCAATCGGGGCAAGGTCACGGCTTCGCTCTCCAAGCTGAAATTCCTCGTCGTGATGGACCCGTTGCAGACGGAGACATCGCGTTTCTGGAAGGACGAGGGCGTCTTCAACGACGTCAAGCCCGAGGCCATCCAGACCGAGGTGTTCGAGCTGCCGACGACCTGCTTCGCAGAAGATGAGGGCTCGCTCGTCAACTCCGGCCGCTGGCTGCAATGGCACTGGCCGGGAGCCGAACCTCCCGGCGAGGCCAAGAGCGACACCTGGATCATGGGGCAGCTCCATCTCCGCTTGCGGGCGCTCTACCAGAAGGAAGGCGGCGCCTTTCCTGATCCGATCCTCAACCTGCACTGGCCCTATCGGATACCGGACGATCCGATGCCGGACGAGCTGGCGAAGGAGATGAACGGCTACGTCGTCTCGACCGTCACCGACCCGGTCGATCCGAGCAAGATCGTGCTGGAGAAGGGCAAGTTGGTCGATACGTTCGGGCAGCTGCGCGATGACGGATCGACGGCGTGCGGCTGCTGGATCTACTCTGGCTCCTGGACCGAGCGGGGCAACATGATGGCCCGCCGGGATACGAGTGACCCCGGCAATACCGGCGCCTATGCCAACTGGGCGTTCGCCTGGCCGGCCAACAGGCGCATCCTCTACAACCGCGCCTCCGCCGATATCGACGGAAAGCCGTGGGATCCCAAGCGCAGGCTGATCGAGTGGAATGGCAGCACTTGGACCGGGTTCGACGTGCCGGACATCGCGCCGGCCGCCAAGCCGCGGGATGTCGGCCCCTTCATCATGAACCCTGAGGGCACCGCGCGGCTGTTCTCGCGGGGCATGATGAAAGACGGCCCCTTCCCGGCCCATTACGAGCCGTTCGAAAGCCCGGTCACCAATGTCATGGCGCCCAAGATCCGCGGCAACCCCGCCGCTCGCATCTTCAAGGACGATCTGGCGGCGCTCGGCACTTCGGACAAGTTCCCTTATGCGGCAACATCCTACCGCCTGACCGAGCACTTCCACTTCTGGACCAAGCATGTCTGGGTCAATGCGGTGCTGCAGCCGGAGTTCTTCGTCGAGATCAGCGAACAACTGGCCGCGGAGAAGAACATCCAGCCCGGCAGCTGGGTGAAGGTCTCGTCCAACCGTGGTTCCGTGCATGCGAAAGCCGTGGTGACCAAGCGCATCAAGCCGATGATTTGCGACGGCAAGACGGTCCATATCGTCGGCATCCCGCTCCATTGGGGCTTCACCGGTGCGGCAAGGAAGGGTTTCGGCCCCAACAGCCTCACTCCGTTCGTCGGCGACGCCAACATCGAGACGCCCGAGTTCAAGGCGTTCCTGGTGAATGTCGAGCCGAGCAACGGGCCGGTCACGAGCTGAGGAGGCGGCGATGGCAGGATTGCAGAGTCAGGACTTCGCCCGCATCTCGGCCACGACCTTCAGGCCGCCGGATGTTCGGCATGATTTCGAGGTCGCGAAGCTTATCGACGTCTCGAAATGCATCGGCTGCAAGGCATGCCAGGCGGCATGTCTTGAATGGAACAACCTGCGCGAGGAGGTCGGCTTCAACATCGGCGTCTATGACAACCCGCACGATCTGACGCCGAATACCTGGACGCTGATGCGTTTCACCGAATGGGAGAATGCGGAAAGCGGCAATCTGGAATGGCTGATCCGCAAGGATGGTTGCATGCATTGCGCCGATCCGGGCTGCCTCAAGGCCTGCCCCGCCCCCGGCGCCATCGTCCAGTACAATAACGGTATCGTCGACTTCGTCTCCGAGAACTGCATTGGCTGCGGCTATTGCGTGAAGGGTTGCCCCTTCAACATCCCGCGCATCAGCCAGACCGATCACAAGGCCTATAAGTGCACGCTCTGTTCCGACCGGGTCTCGGTTGGCCAGGCGCCGGCCTGCGCCAAGGCCTGCCCCACCGGCGCGATCGTCTTCGGCACCAAGGCCGCGATGCTGAACTATGCCGAGGGCCGGATCACCGACCTGAAGTCGCGCGGCTTCAAGAATGCCGGCATCTACGATCCGCCGGGCGTCGGCGGCACGCATGTGATGTACGTGCTGCACCATGCCGACAGGCCGCAGCTCTACGCCAACCTTCCGCAGAACCCCAGGATCAGCCAGGTCGTTGAGCTCTGGAAGGGACTGACCAAATATACCGGCATGGCTGTCGTGGGTTTCGCCGCCATGTTCGCCTTCGTCCATGCGACCGTCGCAAGACGCAACGATGTCAGCCGTGCGGAAGATCGCGAGGCCGAGCATCTGATCGACGAGGAGGCAGCCCGTGGCCGTGAGGCGTGAGGAGGAGCGCACGACCGTCGACCGCTACCCCGGCCGCGTGCGCGTCAATCACTGGGTGACGGCGATCTCCCTGATCCTGCTTGCGCTCAGCGGGGCCGCCCTGTTTCACCCGTCGCTGTTCTTCCTGTCGAGCTTCTTCGGTGGAGGCTCGAATACACGGATGCTGCATCCCTGGATCGGCGTGGTGCTGCTGCTGAGCTTTGCCATCCTGTTCGTCCAGATGGTCCGCTACAATTTCTGGACCCGTGTCGATACAGAATGGATGCGCCATATCGGCGATGTGATGGCCGGGCGCGAGGAGAATCTCCCCGAAATCGGCAAGTATAACGGAGCGCAAAAGCTCGTCTTCTGGCTGATGACGCTGATGATCCTCGTCCTGTTCGGGACAGGTCTGATGATCTGGTACGAGTATTTCGGAACCAGCTTCACCATCGAACAGCAGCGCTTCGCCCATATCGTGCATGCACTCGCGGCAATCGCGATGCTGCTGGTCGTCATCGTCCATATCTATGCCGGCTTCTATGTGCGCGGCACGATCAACGCGATGACGGAGGGCAAGGTGACGGGGGGCTGGGCCTTCCGGCATCATCGGCTCTGGCTCCGGCGCGAGGCCCGCAAGGGCGTCATCGACGAGCGGCAGGTGCCCCCGCGCCGTCATGGCATAGGTCCGGCGGAATAGAATTTCGCGGGGCAGCTTCGGCTGCTCCGCCTCGACGTGGCCCGTGCGGTTCGTGAGGTTGATACTTGATGAGTGACAGCCAGGATTTTGCGACCTTTGAAGATGTCGGCATCGCCGAACGCGACAAGCCCCCCTTCGTCCGGCTTCCAGACCCACGCTTGATGTTCGGGCTGCGCGCCATGCGCTTCGCAGCCCTGGCACCGGGGCACCAGCTCCAGCCCTATCTGACCTTCCTTGCGGCGCTCTCAACCGCCCAGGAGCAGTTGGCGGGCGTGATCGCTCCGCCCTCGATGCCCTCCCTCGCCGAACAACGGAGCCGAGCGGCCAACGCGATGCCTCTGCTGCCGCGTACGGAGTTGGCCTTGGACGAGGCGACGTCCACTTGTTTCGCAGGGCTTCTCGTTCTGCTCGAAGACGTCATCATGCCGGAGCTTGCTCGCGCCGCGTTGAACCGGGCGAAGGAAGCGGACAGCGCCGCCCGCGGCACCATGTTCGCAGCCGTGCTCGACGACGCCGTGCCTGCAGAGACTGCCGCCGAACACATCTTCGCGGCTGCGGCCCTGCAAGTCGTTGGAGCTCTGCGCGCTGCGCTGCTCGACGCCACCCTGCCCCAGCCCGTCGCCGACGGCGTCTGCCCGTGCTGCGGCGGCCCGCCTGTCGCCAGCGCGGTCATGGCCACGGCGAACATCGAAGGTGTTCGCTATGTCCAGTGCTCGCTTTGCGCAACGCAGTGGAACCACGTCCGGGTGAAATGCGTCTCCTGCGGCTCGACCAAGGGCATCGCCTATCAGGCCATCGAAGGGATCGCTGACACGATCAAGGCAGAGACCTGCGACGAGTGCCGGACCTACCTGAAGATCCTGAACCAACGGAAGGATGCGGAGTTGGAGCCAGTGGCCGACGATGTCGCGAGCCTCGGCCTCGACCTTCTGGTCTCGGAAGCAGGATGGCGCCGTGCTGGCGTAAACCCTTTCCTGCTCGGCTACTGATCATGCGTCTCCCGGAGGGAGCCTGATGAACCGACCCGAACGCTTCCGCCCGCCATCGGTGGATGAGGTGCTGCGCAGTCCGCATTGCGAGCTCGCCCTTGCACGCCACGGCCGACCGGCGACCACACAGGCTGTCCGTCAGGTTCTGGAGCGGATGCGGCAAACTGAACCGCCCCACCCTGCCCCCGTCAAGGCGATCGCCGAGCGCGCGTTGGCTTGCCTGGAGGAACAGGAGCGGCCGTCGCAACGACCGGTCATCAACCTCACCGGCACGGTGCTGCACACCAATCTCGGCCGCGCCCTGCTGGCGGAGGAGGCGATCGACGCCGTCATCACGGCGATGCGCTCCCCGACCAACCTCGAATACGACATCGAGGCCGGCAAGCGCGGCGAGCGCGACGCGCATGTCCGCGACCTCGTCCGCGAACTGACGGGGGCCGAGGACGCGCTGCTCGTCAACAACAACGCCTCGGCCGTGCTGCTCGTGCTCAACACCTTCGCCCGGGACCGCGAGGCCATCGTCTCGCGCGGCGAGCTGATCGAGATCGGCGGCGCCTTCCGCATGCCCGACATCATGGCGCGTGCCGGCGCGATCCTGCGCGAGGTCGGCACGACCAACCGGACGCATCTGCGCGATTATGCCGAGGCAATCGGCTCCGCGACGGGGCTGATCATGAAGGTCCATACATCGAATTACATGGTGCAGGGTTTCACCGCTGCCGTTGAGCCCGCAGAGCTCGCGGCGCTGGCGCATCAGCATGACCTCCCCTTCGTCGATGATCTCGGCTCCGGCACGCTGATCGACCTCGCGCGCTGGGGGCTGCGCCATGAGAAGACGGTGCAGGATGCACTGAAGGGCGGCGCGGACCTCGTCACCTTCTCGGGCGACAAGCTGCTCGGCGGGCCGCAGGCCGGCTTCATCGCTGGCCGCAAGGAACTGGTGGCCCAGCTCGCGAAGAACCCGCTCAAGCGCGCCCTGCGCCTCGACAAACTGCGCCTTGCTGCGCTTGAAGCCACGTTGAAGCTCTACCGCAACCCCGACCGGCTGGCCGACAGGCTGCCGACGCTGCGCTTGTTCACGCGCCCTGTAGCCGCACTGCGCATCCTGGCCGAGCGCGTGCAGCCGCAAGTCGCCGACGTTCTTGGCTCCGGCTGGATCGTCGAAATCGCCGATTGCTCCAGCCAGATCGGCTCAGGCGCGCTGCCGCTCGAAACGCTGCCGAGTGCCGGCATCACGATGAAGCCATCCGGCAAGGCCTCCGGCGCGGCACTGGACAAACTCGCCGCCGCCTTTCGCGCCCTGCCCCTGCCCGTGATCGGGCGCATCGCTCAAGGCGCGCTGGTCTTCGACCTGCGCTGCCTGGAGGACGAGGACGCCTTCATCGGCCAATTGCCCTTGTTGAATCCCGAGGCCGGCGATGCCCTTGCTTGACCGCCTCCTCCGTCGCGACCGGTCGCCGCCGGCCGACACCACTACGGCGATGGCTGCCGCCGCGGCGGCGGTCGAGCGTGGAGATTACGGTGCGGCTCTGGCCATCTGGGGTCCGCTCGCTCATGCCGGCCTGGCGCGCGCCCAGAACAATATCGGCGCCTGCTTCGCCGAGGGACTGGGCGTCGAGCCCGATCCGGCGCTCGCGCTGCGCTGGCTCTCGCTCTCGGCCGAAAGCGGCGATCCGGTCGGCGAGCGCAATCTCGCTGCCCTGCATTTCAAGGGCGACGGCGTCGCACAAAGCGACGCCGAGGCGTCCCGGCTCTACCGGCTCGCGGCCGAACAGGGTGATGCGCCGGCGCAGGACATGCTCGCCTGGATGCTCCTGGAGAGCGGCAGTGCGGCCGACCTGCCCGACGCCCTGCGCTGGGCGGAAGCCGCGGCCGGGGCCGGGATCGCTGCCAGCATGACCCGGCTCGGGATGATGCATCACGAGGCGCTCGGCGTAGAGCGGAATCCGGTGCTGGCGGCGCAGTGGTGGCAGCGCGGCGCCGAAGCCGGCGACGCCGACGCGAAGGCCATGCTCGGCGCCGCGACACTGCTCGGCCAAGGCGTCACGAAAGATGCTGCCCGCGCTCTCGGCCTTCTGCTGGACGCCGAGCGCTGCGGCAGCCTGCTCGCCGCCCCCTTCATCAAGGCAGCGCGCGCGGCCGTCGCGCCCGATGAGGCCGCGCCATGATCATCGGCACGGCGGGCCATATCGATCATGGCAAGACCTCGCTGGTGAAACACCTCACCGGCGTCGATACCGATCGTCTCAAGGAGGAGAAGGAGCGTGGCATCACCATCACGCTCGGCTTTGCCTTTTGGCCGCAGCGGGATGGCCGGATCGTCGGGTTCATCGATGTGCCTGGTCACGAGAAATTCGTGCACACGATGCTGGCCGGCGCCTCCGGCATCGATCTGCTGCTGCTCGTCGTGGCGGCCGATGACGGGGTGATGCCGCAGACGCGCGAGCATGTCGACATTGCCCGCTTGCTCGGCATTGGCCAAGCCGTCGTCGCGATCACCAAATCCGACCTCGTCGAAGCGGCGCGCCTCGCCGCGTTGCACAGCGAGATCGGTATGCTGCTTGCTGATACGCCATTCCCTGACGCACCGATCCTGCCGGTCTCGACCGTGACCGGGTCGGGTATCGCCGAGCTTGCCGCGCTGCTGAGCGAACGAGCCCAATCCTCGCATATGCGCCGTGGCGATGGCGCCTTCCGCCTGGCCGTGGATCGCTGCTTCACACTCTCCGGCGCCGGCACGGTCGTTTCCGGTACGGTCCTCTCCGGAGCAGTCGCGGTCGGCGACAGCATCATTGTCTCCCCTTCAGGCATCCCGGCACGCGTGCGCTCGATCCACGCCCAGAACCTCCCCACTGAGCGAGGTACGGCCGGCGATCGCTGTGCTCTCAATCTCGCCGGGTCGGAGATCTCAAAAGACGCGATCCATCGTGGCGATATGATTGTCGCTTCGCATCTGCATGCTCCGGCCACGCGGATCGACGCCGAACTCACAATCGTCGCATCCGAGAAGAAGCCGCTGGCGATGTGGCAACCGGTGCGGCTGCACCATGCGGCGACCGAGGTGGGCGCCCGCATCGTCCTGCTTGGCGGCGAGATCGCGCCCGGCGCGACGGCGCTGGTACAGCTCGTGCTCGACAGCCCGATCGCGGCCGCCACGCTTGATCGCTTCGTGCTGCGCGACACCAGCGCCTCACGGACGATCGGCGGTGGCCGCTTCCTCGACTTGCGCGCGCCGGAGCGTCGGCGCCGAAGCCCGGAGAGGCAGGCCCAGCTGTTCGCCCTAGCCGAGACCGACGATGCGGAGGCGCTGGCAAGGCTGCTCGACGAGCCACCCTATCATGCCGAGCTGGAGGCCTTCGCGCGTGACCGCGCGCTCGGGCCCGGGCAGTCCGAGGCACTGGCGGTCAGGCTCGGCCTTGTGCCAATCGGTGCTTCGGTCATGCTCCCGCAGAGCTGGAAGAACCTCTCCGGCTCGGTGATCGAGATATTGAAAGCCTATCACGCCGACCACCCCGACCAGCCGGGAATGGGGCTGGAAAGGCTGCGATTGGCCGTGACGCCGCGCTTGCCTGCCGCCGTCTTCCGCACGGCGCTGACCCGGCTGGCGCATGCTGGTGAACTCGTCGTCATCGGTTCCTGGATCAGGCGGCCCGAGCACGAAGTCAGGCTGACACCGCAGGATGAGGCGCTCTGGGCACGCGTCGCGCCGTTGATCGGCAGCGGCGAGCGCTTCCGCCCGCCCCGCGTACGCGACGTCGCCCAGATCCTCGGTTGCCGCGAGGAGGATATCCGCCGCCTGTTCCGCCTTGCCGGGCGTCGCGGCGACGTCCACGAGCTCGCACTTGACCACTTCTTCCTGCGCGATACGGTCTCCGAAATGGTCGGCGTCGCGGCAGACCTCGCGGCACGCGACCCGGCCGGGTTCAACGCCGCGCAGTTTCGCGACAGGCTCGATAACGGCCGCAAGGTCGCGATCCAGATCCTTGAATTCTTCGATCGCCATGGCGTCACCATCCGCCGCGGCGATCTCAGGCGCATCAACCGTCAGCGGCTCGACCTGTTCGGTCCGCTGACGGTTGATGCGTCGAATGGAGGAGAAGCGTCCCCGGTGGGGCGTCCGGACTTCAAATTCGGGAGGGGCCGTCAGACGGTCTCTGGTGGGTTCGACTCCCATTCTCTTCCGCCAGCTCACTGAGGCGCCATGACCGAAGACACAGACGCGCCGGACCTCAACCTGATCGCGGTCTTCGAGGAAGCGGCTGAAGCTGCCCGGCGGGCCGAGGACGCGTATCGTCGCGAGGCGGCCACGCGGATCGAGGTGCTCGCCCGGGAACGCGCCAACGCCTTCCGCAGGCTCAACCTGATGCGCAGCTCGACCAAAGCCATCGCCGAGGCAGAGGATCCCGACAAGGCGACTGCGCGCGCCAGGTTCATCGTCGCCAGTGGGCTCGGCTGGGACGAGATCGGTCCGCGGCAGGCGCTCGTCCTCGACAGGCTGATGCCGGTCTTCGAGGCGATACAGGACGAGATGAGCGCAAGCGAGGGGCCGCCCGGTCGGGGTTCGCAGGCCGCCCTGCTCGCCTTCGAGGACTGGTACCGGGAGGAGACCGGCACGGAGTTCTATGCTCTGTTCGAGCGCTATATGCCGGAGACCCCGCGTGTCGACTTCTAAAGGGCTGGGTACCGATTTCGACGCCTGGCTCGCCAAAGCGTTCCGAAAGGGTCCGTTCACGGCGTTGATCGTGCTGGTCCGCATTGCCGAGCCGAAGGTCGAGCCTCTGCGCTCCACCTATGTCCATGTCATCGGCGACGAGATCGACTGGGGCGACATCATCCTGATGTTTCGCAGCGCCGGCGTGAGCTGGGATGCCGTCGCGTTTTTTCCGACCCGCGCAGAGAAGGGCGGCCCACTCGACGACGCGCTCGCCCGCACGCGTTTGCGCTCGCTGGAAGACGGATTGGAGCGCGACCGGCTGGTCCTGAACCACGGCGAGCTTTTCGACGTCTGGGGGCGCCGGATGCGGGTCGACGAAACCTAGGGAAACGGCCCGAATTGCGGTTTGCGGGAAGGCCGATGCAAACGCGGAAGGTCAGATCATCGGAGCGGATGCGAGATCCGGTCCGATGATCTAGCTGACGATCACCCGCGCAGGGCCGGCCTCGACTGTTCCGACGATGCGGGCGGAGGGATATCCTGCCGCCTTCACCATGGACAGAATCTCGTCTGCCCTCCCTGCTGCACAGGAGACCAGGAGGCCGCCCGAGGTCTGCGGATCGGTGAGCAAATGGCGCTGCCAGTCCGGCAGTCCGGCCGGTAGCGCGACGCCCTCGCCATAGCTCGCCCAGTTGCGGTGCGAAGCACCGGTCACGCGCCCGTCGCGTGCCAGTTGCTCGGCCTGCGAGAGGAAGGGCAATTCAGCCAAGCGGAGCCGCAAGGTCGCGCCCGAGCCGCGCGCCATCTCCAGCCCGTGCCCGAGAATGCCGAAGCCGGTGACGTCGGTGATCGCATGGACGTCGCCATCCCCTGCCAGTTCGGCGCCGACGCGGTTGAGCAGGGTGGTCGAGGCGATCATCTCGTCATAGGCGGCCTTTGGCAGCAACTCCTTCTTGAAGGCCGCCGAATAGATCCCTACGCCCAATGCCTTGGTCAGGATCAGCGCATCGCCCGGCCGCGCACCGCTGTTCCTGCGCAGGTTCGGCAGCTTCAACAGGCCGATCACTGCAAGTCCGTAGATCGGCTCGGGTGCATCGATGGAGTGCCCGCCCGCGACCGGAATGCCGGCCTGGGCGCAGATCGAGGCGCCGCCCTTCAGGATCTCGCGCGTCGTCTCGATCGGCAGCTTGTCGAGGGGCATGCCGAGGATTGCCAAGGCCATGATCGGCTTGCCGCCCATGGCATAGACATCCGAGATCGCATTGGTCGCCGCGATCCGGCCGAAATCATGCGGATCGTCGACCATCGGCATGAAGAAATCCGTCGTCGCGACGACGCAGGTCTCATCGTCGATCTGCCAGACCGCCGCATCGTCGCCGGTCTCCGTGCCGACGAGAAGCTGACGGTAAGGCCCTGCCGCAGGGTGGTCCGCAAGCAGTTGCTGCAGGACCGAGGGCGCCAGCTTGCAGCCACAGCCGCCGCCATGTGCCAGGCTGGTCAGGCGGGGGGGAGCGGGAGTGTCAAGGTCGATCGTGTCGCTCATGGTCCAGTCTCCAGAAGAGCAGCGCCCCATTCGCCTCGCCGACTAAGCCGTGATCTCGGCCGACTTGATCGTGTACTTGAACGTGTCGGCATCGAGACAGTCGAGCAACGCGCCAGCGATTTCGGCCTGCGGATACATCAGGAATGCCACCTTGTGGCGCGAGCCCGGCAATTCCAGGTCATGAGCCATGTTGTAGCCGAGCCAGTTGCCCTCCCAGGCGCCGAACAGCGTCTTTCGCGCGGCCACCACCTTGGGCGTGTCGATTGCATTGTTCCCTGGCGGCTCCTCCAGGACGACCTTGCGCACATCGGCGGGATCGGTTGCGACCCAACCATAGCCATCGAGCCAGACCTCGGCTCGGCAATGCTGCGCCTTGGTGATGGTCGCGGAACCGGCACCGAGGCTAGCATAGCCGAACTTCGAAGGCGCGACGCGAATACCGTAGATGTCGCGGGCCGGGATGCCCGCGGCACGTACCAGCGCGACATAGAGTGCGTTCAGATCGGCGCATTTGCCGCCAAGATTGCCGGTGCGCAGCATCGAGGCGACGTCGCCGGTACCGCAACCGCGTGTCTTCGCGTCACGGAACGTGTTCACGACAACCCATTCGTAGATCGCCCGGGCCTTGTCGAGGTCGCTCGCCTTGCCGGCAATCGCCTTCTCGGCAGTCTCCTTGACGATGCCGTCGGTGGGCATCAACTCGGTCGCCTCGAGATAAAGCCTGCGCTCGGCCGCGCTCAGCATTGGCGCCTGGGATCTTGCGCCGAGATCTGCGGCCCGGTCGCGCAGCGAAAAGCTGCTGCGAATCTCGATAATGGGCGCTGCCTCCCCATCCTTGAAGACAACATGCAGCAACTGCGCGCCATATTTGGGATCACTGACGACCTCCGCCGAGGCAGCGTTACTCTGCCAGGCGTTTTTACCCAACCTGATCCATTCGCCCTCCTGCACTGACGGCAGCGGAATCCAGACCTGTGCCCTGCCCTTCGCCGGCAATTCGAGCCGGGTCAGCACCTCGAAATTGCGCCAGGCACCGGGCGTAGGCGCAAAGACAGCGTCCTGGGCGAGGACGTGGTGCGGAGCCACAAACCCCGCAGCTGCGACCACGGCACCGGTTTTCAGCATGTCACGACGCGTAATCATCGGATCTCCTCCCTGCTCTGGCTTCCATCGATCGTCTGTTCCGCCGGCGTCCCGTTCTTGCGCTGCGACAGTCGCGTCAGCACGGGGATGACGGCCGGGCCCGTCCAATCGAGCGGCCCTTCGGCCTTGAAGGCCGGGCTCAGGTCGCGATCGAGCACGAAGCTCGTCGGCAATCCCTCAACATGCCAGGCCTTCATCGCGCTGCGGTCGCGGTCCAGCAGGATGGGGAATGAAACCGGGCGCTCGCGGAAGAAGGTCCTGACCCGGGCGTCGACCTCGCCGACATCGACGGCGAGGATCGTGAGCTGGACCGGCTGCTGAGCCGCGAGTGCGTTCAGCGAGGCCATCTCCTCGATGCAGGGGGCGCACCATGTCGCGAAGAAATGGACGATCACGGGACCGCCGGGCAGCTCCGCCAGATCGATACGAGCGCCGTCGAGGCGGTCGAGAACGAGTGTTGGGGTGGTTTCGGCAAACCAAGGCTTGAGCTCTTCGGCCAAGCTCGACGTGCTGGCGAGCACCAGCGACGAGGCGATCAACAGCACCCGCCAGGAGCGCCCTTGTCCGGCATTCAGTCGATGAGCGCCCCGAAACTCGGGAGCCGTGACCGTAACCACGCCTCATCTTGTCCCAGATGCTCCAGCAAGGTCAATTTCGACTTTCGCCGCGGCACATGATGAGTGCGCACCCAGGGTCTGTCCGGATTGGAAGGCGCCCGTGCCACGAGAGCTCCGGCTTCGCTGTCACATACAGACCAGCGCTCGCTGCGCTTCATTGGGGCGCCGAGCCCACCCGCGCTTCTCCGTCTTGTTCGGACGAAGCGCGCCATGCCTCCTCAGCGGCGCTCGCAACGGCAGTGGGTCTGTGCCATTTTTCGCAGGCGACGGTCCGATCTCCGGTCGGCGCAGCAGGACGATCGATATGGAGAGCCACCTCCGGGTAGAATCGACGGTCTGGCGAAATGGCGGCCTTGCTCCGAGCAGCCGCGCCGTGCCGGAAGAATCTGCGATCGCGATCACCTATAACGGATCATCTTACGCCGTGATGATGGCGACACCCGATGATCTCGAGGATTTCGCGATCGGGTTCAGCCTGACCGAAGGTATCATCACCTCGCTGGATGAAATCCACTCGCTTGCGATCATCGAGCAGGAGATCGGCATCGAGTTGCAAATCTGGCTCGCTGATGCGCCTGCGGAGAAGCTCCAGCATCGCCGTCGCTATCTGGCAGGACCGACCGGCTGCGGCTTGTGCGGCATCGAGCAGCTCTCCGAGGCGATACGGCCTCTGGATTCGGTTCCGCTCGGCCTGAATTTCTCTCCTGAGGAGATCATGATGGCGGTTCAATCGATCTCGGGCCAGCAAACGCTGAATCGTCAGACGCACGCAGTGCATGCTGCCGCTCTCTGGGAGCGCCACCAAGGCCTTGCTGTCCTGCGCGAAGACGTGGGCAGGCACAATGCCCTCGACAAGCTGGTCGGGGCACTCGCCCGCCAGAAGCGCGAGGCCGAGACCGGCATCGGTGTCCTCACCAGCCGCATCTCGGTCGAGATGGTTCAGAAAGCTGCCATCGCTCGACTACCAATTCTCGCTGCCGTCTCCGCTCCCTCGGCGCTGGCCATACGGACGGCAGCCGATGCCGGAATGACGCTGATCGGGATCGCACGCGGCGACGGCTTCGAGATATTCACCCATCCCGCTCGCATATCGCGGACCTAAAGCATTGGCCCGAAATGTAGATTGCGGCTTTCGGGAAAGGCGATGCAAACACAAGGTTAGATCATCGGACCAGACACGATGTCCGGTCCGATGATGTGGTGCGCTTGTTGCCGGGGACGTGACGCAAGCGGTTCGTCCTCGATCATGGAATTCGCGCCGGTGCTTCAGAGCGCGAGGCGTGACCTCGCCTGTTCGGCCTGTGCCTTCGCCATTGCAATCAGCGGTGACCGGCGCGCGAGGACATCTTGGATATTCGTCTTGTCCGCACGCTCAGGCGCGCCTGAATCGAAGGGCGGTTGCGGGTCGTATTCAAGGACGAGCTGGATGCGGCGTGCGGTTTCCTCACCCACGAGCGCAGCAGCGAGCGTCAATCCGAAATCCAGTCCGGCCGTCACACCTCCGCCAGTCATCCGGTTGCGATCAATCACGACGCGATCAGTCTGGAGCTTTGCGCCCATCACAGGCAGCAGATCCCGGACATACCAGTGCGAGGTCGCCCGATAGCCCTTCAACAGTCCCGCGGCTCCGAGCAGCAGAGAGCCGGTGCAGACGCTTGTGACATAACGAGCTTGCGCGCCGCGTTCGGCGAGGAAGCCCAGCACCTCGCTATCCCCCATCAAGGCGACACTGCCCTTCAACCCGCCGGGGACGAACAGGACGTCGAGATCGCGGGGGCATTCGGAGAATGTCGCCGTTGGCGCAACCGGCAGTTTCACATCGCTGGTGACGGCTGCCCTGCCCTTCCAGACCAGATGAGTTTCAGCCTGCAGAAGCGAGAACACCGTCAGCGGACCGACGAGATCGAGCAGAACCATATCCGGGTGGACAAGCATCGCGACGCGCATCGGCGCGGCACCCGTTGCCGCAGGTTGTGCCTCGGCCGCGCGCACATGTCCGAACAAGCCCGAGAGCGCCCCTGTCGCGGCCAGTGCTGTCAGGTCCCGGCGCGTCATGTCATTCGTCATGGCTTGATCTCCACGGTCTCACCGAGGCGGATCATCTCGAAATCGGAGACCAGGATTTCGAGTTCGATGGTCCACCGACCACCGATGGGAATGACGAGGCTGTCGACATGCCAGGCGCCGTCGCTCGACCGGACGGCCTGACGCTCGATCGGTTCGACCCCGGCCGACGGGTTCGACATCACGCAGCGAACCTCCTTGACCGTGAGCGGTCCAAACTCTCCGTCGAGCAGTGAAATCGAAATGGAGGCCGGCCCCGCACGTCCAGGCGAGATGCGGATGTCCGCCATCGCCTTGGCCGTGTGAATGTGGATCGATGCAGGCGGCGCTCCCGCATCGAGAAGTGCCCGCGGCGGCGGCGTGAAGCGCCAGGTCGCAACGGTGCCAAGGACAAGGAACACCAGCAAGGTTTCGGCCGCGATCATGCGCCGCATCGTCTTGGCGGCGATGCCCGTTCGAGACCGGACATGGGGCGTGAGGCGGTAGCGGTTGATGGCGGCCAGGCCCAGCAGGATTGCAACCCAGGCGAGCTTGATCAGCAGAACCCAGCCATAGCCGGTCGAGATCAGTGTGCCTGGCTGTTCGAGCTGAACCACCGCCAGGATGCCACCGCTGAGCAGGGTCAAGCCAACAACGACAGGTATCCAACGCGAGAACTGGCGCAGCACGGCAATTGCGTCGGGCTCCCGCAGAGCGAAGAACAGAGGCACCAAGGCTCCTGCCCAGGCGGAGACGCTGACGGCGTGAACAAAGACTGCACTCCGCATCAACCACTGCGGGCTGGCCGCGCTGGCATGGCCACTCGCGGCGAGCGCCACCCCTACAGTCAGGAGGGCTGCTCCAGCGAAGACCGGCCCCATGCGGCCGCGTACCGCCAGGGAGGCCATTCCGAGCAGAAATGCGACGGCTGCAGCCAGCGCCGTGCGGCCAAAGCTGCTGGCGGCCGCGGCGCTCCAGACGTCCGCTTCGCCCAGGCTGCCGAGCGAGCGATCCAGGATATCGAGCCCTTGCGCGGCGAGTGCCAGCGGCAAGGCGGCAGATCCGAGCAGGATGAACAATCCGAGCGGTCGCCGGGCATCGCGAGGCAAGGGACCAACCCAGGTCGCAAAGGCTGCCCCGCCGAGCCCCATGAGCAAGCCCAGATAGAGCCCTACCTTTCCCAGCCATAGGGTAGCCCGCACAGCAGGATCAGTCCGTGTCTCAGGAGTTGGCGACTGGCCGCTGGGCGCACCGACTGAGAAGACCACCGCCCCACCAACCGGGTGCCCATCCTCGGAAATGACGCGCCAGCTCAGAACATGCGTTCCGGCTGACAGTTCGGCGGGCGCTTCGATCATCAGCGTCCTGTCCTTCAGCACGAACCGATCGAGTGTGCGGGACGCGCTGTCTGGTCCGATCAGCTTCAGGATGAGCGGCGACACCGGTTCACTGAAGCTCAGTGTCAACACCGCAGGGGCGTTGGTCACGACCGCGCCGTCCGCCGGCGAGGCGGCGATCAGCGCGGCATGAGCGAAGGCGCGTCCGGTTATTGCCGTGGCGACAGCCAAGGCGCAGGTCAGGACGAAGGCGAGGCGAAGGGGCCAGCGCATGGCAACTCCCAGCAGCCGGGCGCGAAGCCCGGCCACTTGCGCGGTTTACTTTTTCGGGGTGAGCTTCAGACCGGGAGCCGGATACTTGTAGTCGTCCGCGCTCTTGCCCTCAGTCGGGATCTCGATCCAGCGTTCGACTGTGCCGCCCTCGCACTCCTGGACGACCGGTACGTAGAGGACGGTGTCGGCCTTGAGGTCGGAGGTCAGATAACCGCGCAGCACGAACTCGTCATAGTGCTCGTCAAGCAGCCTGCCGCCGCTCCAGACCACTTCCTTCACGCCTTCCGAAGTCGGTGTGCCGTAGTAGTCGAAAGCCTTGCCATAGGGGCCCTTCACCGTTTCCAGTGTCCAGCCGGGCTTGGGCATCGGCTTGACCGCGATCACGCCCTCGGGAATCCGGACGCGGACCTTCGTTGTTGCCGCGCCCTTGCAACCATGGGGCACGCGCAACACGGCCTTGTAGGTCGAGCCGACCGGAGCCTGCTGCGTTTCGAGGGTAATATGAGCGAGCGCACCGGTTGTTCCCAGAGTGACGAACATCGCTGCAAGGAGATGGGTCTTCATGGCGTAATCCTTGGTCTGTGAGGGCGGTTCTGCGACGGGCTCGTGAGAGCCCATGACGCTCGATGCCGTTGAGTGTGGTCATCGGACGGTGAGTGCCGGCCGGTGATGGCGATCCCGACATGCGGCCCCGGTCAGATTGCGATCGGCAAAGGAACCGTTGGCATGGTGAGCCGAGGCATCGCAGGCGCGAGCCCCCGCGCTTCATTTGCGTGCCGGGCAGACATCGCGCCGAATGCTCGGATCAGAATCTGGTGCGCATCTGCTGGGGATGGCGGGCAAATCGGCCTTGAAGCCGAGGTCGCGCAACAGAGCGGCCCTACATGCGCGAACGCATGGCGGCTTGCTCAGGTCTCAGACCGGCGGTGCGCGGGGATTGGCGGGCGATCGGCCGGCGACAAAGCCGTGAGGCGCGTCGAGATGCCGGATGAAGGCGTTCAGGTCGACGATCCGGTAGACAACTGGCAGATAGTCGATTGCTGACGGCACATCCGCGTGGGCGGGATGAGAGCAACCGAGCGCGCAGCCGCTCATCAGATCATGCTGCGCCGTGCCGCGGTCGGTCGTGTCACCCGGCGAAGAAGCCCCCGGCGAGCAAAACGTTATGGCCAGAGTGCGATCGAGAGCGATGCTCGCAGCATTGGCACCCGACGCGAGCCCTGTCAGGACCATCTGGAGCACGAGCAGATAGGCCACGGCGACCGCGACCCAACGGCTCGATTCTGCTCTCTGGCGCCACGCGGACAAGGGCTGCCCTCCTGACGTTTGGATAGCACTGCTGTTGGCCGCGTCAATTGCCAAGGCGCAAACGAGCGTCGGGCACCTCACGCAAGACAGTACGGCATGGAGCTGCATGCGCAGTCCCCTCGGTCCCCCCGTGCAGAGATCCCCGCCCCGCCAAGAAGCTTCGAGAGGCGATGCCGGCTTGACGGCGACGTCGCGGCGGCATCCTGCGCCGCCGCGACGAGCCTCAGGCGCTCAGCGAGCGGCTGCCCGGACGTGCCGCGCGGCTTCAACCATATTGACGAGAGCAGGCCTGACCTCCTCCCATTTGCGGGTCTTCAGGCCGCAATCGGGGTTGATCCAGAGCTGTTCGTCTGCGAGCTGGAGGCGAGCGAGCTTCATCAGGCTCGTCATCTCGCCCACCTCGGGCACCCGCGGCGAGTGGATGTCATAGACGCCGGGACCGATCTCGTTGGGGTAGCGATAGGTCTTGAAGGCGTCGAGCAATTCCATCTTCGACCGCGAGGTCTCGATCGAGATCACATCGGCGTCCATCGCGGCGATCGCGTCGATGATGTCGTTGAACTCCGAGTAGCACATATGGGTGTGCACCTGGGTTGCGTCGGTGACGCCCGAGGCACAGAGCCTGAAGCTGCCCACCGCCCAGTCCAGATAGCCCTTCCACTCGCTCTTGCGCAGCGGCAGCCCCTCGCGCAGCGCCGCCTCGTCGATCTGGATCATCGCGGCACCTGCCTTCTCCAAATCGATGACCTCGTCGCGGATCGCCAGCGCGATCTGGCGGCAGGAGGCACTGCGCGGGATGTCGTCGCGGATGAAAGACCAGTTCAGGATCGTAACGGGCCCGGTCAGCATGCCCTTCATCGGCCTCATCGTCAGCGACTGCGAATAGGTCCACCAGCCGACCGTCATCGGCTGCGGCCGCGAGACGTCGCCGAACAGGATCGGCGGCCGCACACAGCGCGAGCCGTAGCTCTGGACCCAGCCATGTTTGGTGAAGGCGAAGCCGGCGAGCTGCTCGCCAAAATACTGCACCATGTCGTTGCGCTCGAACTCGCCATGGACGAGCACGTCGAGGCCAATCTCCTCCTGCCAGCGCACCGTGCGCTCCGTCTCCTCACGCAGGAATTGCTCATAGTCGGCATCGCTGATCAGGCCCTTGGCATGAGCCGAGCGGGCCTTGCGGACCTCGGCGGTCTGCGGAAAGGAGCCGATCGTTGTCGTCGGGAAGGCTGGCAGGTTGAAGCGTTCGCGCTGCAATTTCGCTCGGGCTGCGAAGGGGCTCTTGCGGTCCGTCATGCTGGGCGTCACCGCCGCGACACGCGCAGCCACTGCGGCATCGTGGACTTTCGGCGAGGCCTTTCGGGCCGCCGCTGCGGCCGCCGAAGCGTCCAGGGCATCCCCGACGCTGTCGCGGCCACCCGCCAGGGCTTTGCCCAGCACCGAGAGTTCGCCCATCTTCTGCACGGAGAAGGCGAGCCAGCTCTTCAGGTCGGAATCGAGATCGGTTTCGAGATCGAGATCGATCGGCGTGTGCAGCAGCGAGCAGGAGGGCGCGATCTGGACATGGTCGGTGCCGCGCCTGGCGACAACCGGCTCGAGCCGGTCGAGCAGCGCCGGCAGGTTGGCCCGCCAGATGTTGCGGCCATCGATCATGCCGAGCGACAGCACGAGCCCGCGCGGCGCCTTGGTCAGCACCTCCTCGAGCTGCGCGGGAGCGCGCACGAGGTCGAGATGAAGGCCTGCGACAGGCAGCGTGACCGCCGTGTCGAGATTGTCGCCGAGACCACCGAAATAGGTCGTCAGCATGATCTTCAGCTGCGGCAGGGCATGGGCGATGGTGGCATAGGTCCGGCGCAGGGCGTCGCGGGCGGCCTCGTCGAGATCGAGCACCAGACAAGGCTCGTCGATCTGGACCCATTCGGCACCATTGGCGGAAAGGCGGCGCAGCACATCGATATAGACCGGCAGCAACTCGCCGAGCAGCGAGAGCGGATCGAGGCTGGCGTCCTTGCTCTTGCCGAGCTTCAGATAGGTGACCGGCCCAAGCAGAACGGGGCGGGTGTCGTAGCCGAGTGACTTGGCCTCACGATACTCGTCGACCGCCTTGAGCGAGGACAGTGCGAAGCGCTGTCCGGTCGCGAATTCCGGCACCATGTAGTGGTAGTTGGTGTCGAACCACTTGGTCATTTCCTGCGCCGGGGCGCCGTGGGAATGCTCGTGGTCGTGGTGGGCATGGCCGCAGGAGGTGTGCGGCTCGGTCTCGCTTTGCGCACCTCGCGCCATGGCGAAATAGGTCGCCAGCCCGACCGGACCACCCTTCCAGCCATAGATCTCGGGAATCGCGCCGACCATCACGCTGGTGTCCAGCACCTGATCGTAGAACGAAAAGTCGTTCGACGGGATGACGGTGACACCGCGTGCCTTCTGGCGGGCCCAGTTGGCGGCGCGCAATGCGGCGGCGGTGTCGAGCAGGTCCCTTTCGGTCGACTTGCCCGACCAATAGCTTTCGAGAGCGAGTTTGAGTTCGCGGCGCGGACCAATGCGCGGCGTCCCAAGGGTCGCGACAGGAAGTGAAGATGACATAGGCTTACCCCAGAAGTTGGGAGCAAAGGCCAAAGCGGACGCGTCCAGGATTCCGCCGGCGAAGAGCCTGCGCAATCGCAAAGCGCTCCACCGGGACACCCCGCCCGAGGACGTTCAGTTCGTCGAGGCAGGTCTCCTGGCTCACGGGTCATCGCTGCTGTCCGGCCTTCCCGAGACCTTGCCGGCCTCAGTGACACATCTTGGACAGCGGCTCACCGCTTACAGTTGCGGGGGCAGCGCCGGCCTTGCCCAGGTCAATAGCGACCTCGACGCACCGGCTTCCCTCTTAGCTCCGGGCAAACAGACCCGGAGAACCACGACACCCCAACCTAGGTCCAAATGCTCGCCGCAGTCAATGGGAATATAAAGACATCTTTATGTCTCCATGTCGCTATCTGCGCCGACTGACGCTGCTCCCGACGGCGGGATGTTCCGTGGTCGCGCGCAGGCGATGCGGGGCAAGCAGTTCCCGCGCAATTGCTAAAGTAGAATAATTAGAATCTATATCTATTATAGATTTCAAATGTACTTCACGCTACAAAATTACATCAGAAAACACTGTGTCAAATTTACAATTGCGAATCCTAGTACCAGCGGACTACATCCACCCGCAAATGGACTGGGGCCTTCCAATGAAGAAAAAATCAAAACTATATTTTTCAGCCGCTTTCCTTTTTACAATCCTTCAAAGCACGATTTGTTACTCTCAAGCGATCGCAGATGGCGGCAGTGCGTCACCGGCGTTCACGCTCGACCAGATTACGGTCACGGCGACACGCGGTGAAAAGCAGGTTCTCGATGTTCCCGGCGTCGTGAACGTTATCTCACGGCAGGAACTCGACGAGCGCATGACGCGCGACATGCAGGACCTCGTCCGCTACCAGCCGGGCGTCAGCGTCAACCGCCTCACCAGCGGCACCGACCCGTTCGGCAACCTCGATGGCTTCACGATCCGGGGGGTCGGCGGCAACCGCGTCCAGATGCAGGTCGATGGATCGCGTGTGATCGAGCGCATCACTGATGGCAATCGCAACTTTGTCGAGATGCCCTTCCTGAAGAGCGTCGAGATCGTGCGTGGCCCGGGCTCCGTGCTCTGGGGCGCCGATGCTCTGGGCGGCATCGTCGCCTATCGTACGCTCGATCCCCAGGACCTGCTGAAAGGCAAGGACAAGCCGTATGCCGTACGTCTCGATGCCGGGTATGACAGTTTCGACCGCTCCTTCACCAAGACCGGCATTGCGGCCTTCAGGCTCACCCCTGCCCTCGAGGCCATTGTCGGCCTGAGCCAGAAGACGGCGGAGGAGGCCAAACTCAGCCGTGCCCGGGCCGATGGCGGCCGCTGGGGCTGCCCCGTGCCGAGCCTGCGCTATCTCGGCTGCGACACGCTGAACCCGCTCGACAGCACGGTTTGGAACGCCTTCGGCAAGATCGTCTTCTCGCCGACGACAGACCATACGTTCAAGCTGACCGGAGAGTATTTCAACAACAGCTCAAAGGTAAATCAGCTCTGGGACTACAATGTCTTGGCGTCTGGTCTCCGCAACGGACCCTATATCCGAGATGAAGTGAAGTCACGCCAGCGCATCGCCTTCGAGCATCAATGGGATGTCGGCACGAGCTTCCTCGACTCGATCCGCTGGCAGGCATCGTTCTCGCCACAGAAGCGTGAGGTCACCAATAATCGCTACCAGACGCAGACCAACAACCAGCAGCGTTTCACCCGCGGCTTCCTCGACTATTCCGAACAATTCTCCCAGCTCGACATCCAGGCCAAGTCGAGCTTCGCGCTCGGCTCGAGCTTCCACAGGCTGACCTACGGGTTCCAGGGCGACGTCACCAAGACCGATTATGAGCGTCGCGACGACGTCCGGAACATGTCGACCGGCGTCACCACCACGACGATTGCAGGCGGCTTCAACTTCGCCAACGCGACGACGACGCGCTACGATTTCTATCTGCAGGACGAAATCGAATTGCTGAACGGTCGCTGGACGATCACGCCGGGCGTCCGTTACGCCAATTACAAGATCGACCCGAGCATTGGGCCAGGCTACGTCATCGTGCCGGGCAAGGCTCCGCGCGAGATCGACTCGCATAAGCTGATCCCGCAGGTCGGCACGATCTTCAAGCTCGACGAGACCTATTCGCTCTATGCCCGCTACGCCCAGGGCTTCAAGATGCCGACCGCGCAGCAGCTCTATACGTCGCTGCCGATGGGCACCCAGAACCTGATCCCGAACCCGGATCTCAAGCCCGAGAGCGTCACGTCCTACGAAGCCGGCATCCGCGGCCGCTTCGACAATGGCTGGTTCTCGGTCGGCGTCTTCCACGCCGATTACAAGGACTTCATTCAGAACTTCGCGCCGATCCTCGGTTCGACCGATCTGACCTATCGCAACCTCTCGAGCGTCAAGATTTCCGGTATCGAGGCATCGGCCGAGTGGAAATTCCACGAGCGCTGGCTCGCCAATGTCGCGTTGAGCTACCAATACGGCACGCAAAAAGCCGATGCTGGCGCATTGACCACGCCGTATAACTCGATCACCCCGTTTACTGCTGTCGCCGGACTGAAATACCTGATGCCCGAATATGGGCTGGAGGCCGAGGTCATCGGAACCTTCGGGGCGGGCGTCACCCGCGCCAGCGCGCCGACCATCTTCAAGCCGGCGGGCTACACCGTGTTCGATGCCTTCCTGAACTGGAAGCCGACCTCGTACATCACCGTCCGCGGCGGCGTGCAGAACATCTTCGACCGCCGCTATTTCTCGAACGTCTATAATTTCGACAAGGTTCCGGCTTCGGCCGCAGTCGCCGCGACCAACCCGCTCGAACTGCAGACCGCGGCTGGCCGCACCTTCAAGCTCGCAGCCTCGGTCGAGTTCTGAGACGCAGCGGACCTAGCGCCACCCGATTGACGGGCCGCGGCTGTGACAAGCGCGGTTGGTCACGCGACGCTCCGAGCGAGACCCCGGAGCGTCGCATCCTTTCCTTGGAGCCCCTTATGACAAGCACCACACATCCCCGCGAACTGCTGAAGCAACCCTCGGCCGAAATCCTGGCAAGCCTGCCCGCCATGGGCCGCATCATGCTGAGCGCACGCTCCGGCGGCGCGACGCATGAGCGCATGGGCGTGGTCGGCACCGTCTCGATCGACGGGACCAGGGCGCGCCTCGCAGGCGAGTTCCACGACAGCACGCTCGATCTTGCGGTCGTGACCCGGCTGGTCGCGGACCGCACCAGCAAGATGCGCGACCGGGTGCTGCCCAGGCTCGAGTGCCAGGACGCCGCCGGCGAGGTGTTGTTCAGCCTGATCGGGCTCGACGGGTTGGAGCTCTTCGACAAGGCGCTTGCCCCATTCGGCGCCGGTGAGGCCCTGGAGCCGGTCGAGCGCGAGAGCGCTGCCGGCGGCGGATCGCCTGATGTGCCCGAGGATGATCTCGGTGCCGCGACCTTCGCCGCGATCCTGCGCAATGGCGTGCCGATCTCGATCGATTTCACGAAACCGGGCCTGGCCCAGCATTGGGGAGGTGCGCTGCCAGAGCCGAAGCCGGCCATGGGCTTCGTCAACATCATGCAGGGCGACTTCCACCTTCACTTGCGCGCTGGTGCGGTCGCAAGCTGGCTGCGGCAGGTCGCCGGCTCGGAGGTCGAGCTTGCAGCGCATGATTCCGACGGCCAGCCGTTCGGCCTCGTGCTGCGCGGCCCGGCCGCGGCCTTCGACGGCGTTCCGCTCGGCAATCCCCATGGCTGAGCCCTCCCTCACCGCCGGATCCGTGTCCCTGGCTCATCGGCGCGCGACCTGGCTCTTGCCCGAGACCGGCGAGGCCATTGCCCAGTACGATCTGATGCGGACGATGGCGCAGAAGCGCGTCGTGCTGCTCGGCGAGAGTCATGACATCGCTGAGATCCATCGCTGGCAGCTCCATGTCACGGCGTTCCTGCATACGCTGCGGCCGCAGATGGCGGTCGGTTTCGAGATGTTCCCACGTCGGCTCCAGCCGGTGCTCGACGCCTGGGTCGAGGGCGAGATGGACACCGCGACCTTCCTGGAGCGGTCGGAATGGGCACAGGTCTGGGGTTTCGATCCCGAGCTCTACCTGCCGCTCTTCCATTTCTGCCGACAGCAGCGCGTGCCGATGCTCGCGCTCAACTGCCATCGGCCGCTGGTCACGCGTGTCGGCCAGGTCGGTTGGGATGCGATTCCCATCGAAGAGCGCGATGGCGTGACGCCGGCTGCCCCCGCGACGGAGGGGTACCGGCGCTATCTCGCCGGAATCATGAGCGGTTTCGCCGGGCCAGATCGCCCACGCGCCATGGAGCCGGACCGCTTCGATCGCTTCATTCGAGCCCAGCAGACCTGGGATCGCGCCTTCGCCTGCGGCATCGCCGATCATCTGGCAAAGGCACAAGACAACCCGCTCGTCATCGGTATCATCGGGCGCGGCCATCTCGAATACGGCCATGGCACGCCCTATCAGCTCCGCGATCTCGGCATCGATGATCTGGCTGTGCTGCTGCCGACCGACCGTGCCTGCCATGACCAGGAAAGCCTGAAGGGCATTGGCGACGCGATCTTCAGGCTCGACACGCCGGAGCCGCCCTCGCCGCGACGCAGTTCGCCCAGGGCCTCTTCGTGACCAGGATCATCTCGCAGATCGCGCTGTTGACCCGGCTCTGCATCAGCGGGCCGGGCGGGCGGGCCGGATTGGTCTATTTCGCGCTCGTGCTCGGGCTCGGCTTGGCCGGGGTCCAGGTTTCTGTCCGCCTGATCGCCTGGACGGCGGATTTCTACAACGCGCTGCAGAAGCTCGATGTCGATGCGACACTGCGCCAGATCGCGGTGTTCTTCGGGCTGATCGCCATCAGCGTGAGCCTGTTCCTGAGTGGCAGCTACCTGCGCAAGATGCTTCAGATCCGCTGGCGTCGCTCGCTGACCGAAGCCGCGCTCGACCGCTGGCTCTCCAACAAGGCCTATTGGCATCTGCGCGACCGCACGGATAACGGCCTCGACAACCCGGACCAGCGCATCGCCGAAGACTGCCGCATCTTTGTCGACAAGCTCACCGGCGAGGCGATCGAGCTCATCACCAACATCGTCGCGCTGGTCTCCTTCTTCGCGATCCTGTGGTCGCTCTCGACCTTTGCCCTCGCCTTCACGGTTGGAGGCGTCGCGGTCGAGATCCCGCGCTACATGGTCTGGGCTGCGCCGCTCTACGTCGCGATCTCGAGCGGCCTGACGCATTGGCTCGGCAAGCCATTGAAATCCCTCGCCTTCGAGCAGCAGCGCCGCGAGGCCGATTTCCGCTTCGCACTGACGCGGCTGCGCGAGCATGTCGAGGCCGTCGCTCTGGCGAATGGCGAGGCGGCCGAACGGCGCCTGCTCGCGGACCGCTTCGGCGCGATCATCCAGAATTGGCGCGGCCTCGCCAATCGCGAGTTGATCCTCGGCTGCTTCACCAGGCCCTATATGCAGACGGTCCTGCGCATCCCGCTCTTCCTGGCGTTGCCGGCCTTCCTGGCCGGGCGCGTCACCTTCGGCGGTTTGATGCAGATCGGCTCGGCCTTCCAGAACGTCGTGACCACGCTTTCCTGGTTCATCTTTTCCTATCGCGATCTTGCCGAACTCGCGGCATCGGCCAGCCGCCTGAGTCATTTCCTTGGGGCTGCCGAGGACAATGTGGACGCGCCGCGGCCAGCGCTCGTCACGGGACAGAAGAACCGGATCCTGCTGCAGGATGTCGCCCTTCGCGTCCCCGACGGCCGCGCCCTCGAGCCCCTCCCCGAGATCAGGCTTGAAGCAGGCGGGACGTATTGGATTTCAGCGCCCTCCGGGCATGGCAAGAGTGCCCTGGTGAAGGCCCTTGCCGGGTTGTGGCGGCATGGCGCGGGGCAAATCGAACGGCCGGATGCCAAAATGGTCTTCCTGCCGCAGCAGCCCTACCTGCCCCTCGGCGGGCTGCGGGGAGCATTGGCCTATCCCGCCTCCCCTGAGACCCATCGGGCCGAGGACTATGAGCGAGCCCTGGGGGCCGTCGGCATGGCCCAGTTGTGGGAAATCGACGAGCCGACCTGGAACGACGCGCGCCGCGGCCTGTCCGGCGGCGAGCGCCAGCGCCTGGCTCTTGCCCGCATCCATCTCCAGAAGCCGGACTGGATCGTGCTCGACGAGGCGACCAGTGCGCTCGACCCGGCAGCCGAACGCGATCTGCTCGCGACCTTGCGCCAGGACTTGCCGCTGGCGACTTTCATCCTGATCGCGCACCGGCCGCCCTTGGGCCTGGACGACTATCGCGCAATCCACCTGTCGAGACGCGACGGCTCTTGTGCCGGAGCCTCTGACGAGCGCCGCGGCGAGCTTGCAGAGGCTTAGTATGTCCCCAAGCTGCCATCCTTGCTGCTGCGGTCCGATCGTTGCGGCTCCATCAGAGATCGTCAGATGACCGCCGCCTCGTTCTCGGCTGGGCCAGCGCTGCGCCAGCGTTTCCGGACCTTGGCCCTGCTGCCGCGGCTGCTGCGCTCGTTCTGGCAGACGAGTCCCGCGCTGTCGGCCACGATCATCGTCTTGCGCCTGCTGCGCGCGGCTCAGCCGCCGCTCGTGCTCTTCATTGGCAAGCTGATCGTCGACGAGATCATGCTCCAGACCGCCTCGCCAGCTCCTGGACCGACGCTGGCGGACTGGGTGGACAGCGGGCGCCTGAGCGCGGTCGCCGGCTGGCTTGTGCTCGAATTCCTGCTCGTCGCCACCGCAAACGCGCTCGCGCGCATCGGAGCCTTCGTGGAGAGGGTCCTGACCGAGCGGCATGATAATGCGCTCGGCGTGGCGCTCATCAAGCAGGTTGCGAGCCTGGATCTGCGCGACATCGAGACCAGCTCTGCGCAGGACAGGCTGCAACGGGCCCGCACCCAGCGCTTCACGAGTAACCAGCTGCTGACCTCCCTGCTGAGCCAGGCTCAGGATTTCGTCACGCTCATCCTGTTTGTCATCGGCCTGTTCTCCTATGCGCCCCTGCTGATCATTCTGCTGTTGCTCGCACTCCTGCCGACGCTCGCCGGTGAAGCGCATTTCAATGCAAAGGGTTATGGGCTGAACGTCTCGGTCACGTCCGAGCGCCGGCAAATGGATTACATCCAGATCGTCGGTTCAGCGGCCGAATCCGCCAAGGAGATGAAGCTGTTCGGGCTCGGCGCCTACCTGGCGGGCCGCTTTGCCGAACTCGCCGACAAGGTCCATCGTGGCAATCGCGATCTCGCGGCTCGGCGCACGCTCTGGGGCAGTCTGTTTGGGGCAATCGCCTCGTTGGCTTATTACGCTGCCTATGCCGTCATCGCCTGGCGCGCCCTGAAGGGTGAACTCGGCATCGGCGATCTCACCTTTCTCGCCGGCTCGTTGCTGCGGCTGAACGGCCTGTTCGAGCGGCTGATCCTCGGCCTGACCCAGATCACGTCGCAGACCCAGTATCTCGACGATTTCTTCTCGTTCATGGACCTCCGCTCGACGATGGTCGCCCCGTCGAGCCCACGACCATTTCCGGTGCCGATGCGGCAGGGTATCGTCTTCGACAAGGTCGGATTCCGTTATCCCGGCAAGGATGCCTGGGCGCTGCGCGATCTCAGTTTCTCCATTCCCGTCGGCGAGACACTCGCCCTCGTCGGTGAAAACGGCGCCGGCAAGACCACGATCGTCAAACTGCTGACCAGACTCTACGAGCCGGACGAGGGCCGCATCCTCGTTGACGGCATCGACATCCGCGATATCGACATCGCCGACCTGCAGCACCAGATCGGCGCCATTTTCCAGGATTTCGTGCGCTATCACATGACCGCCGCAGAGAATATCGGCATTGGGCGCGTCGGCTGCCTCAGCGATCGGCCGCGGGTCATCGACGCCGCGCAGAAGAGCCTCGCCCATCCGCTGATCGAGACGCTGCCGGAGGGCTACGAGCAGATGCTGGGCCGCGTCTTTGCGCGGGGGCTCGATCTCTCCGGGGGCGAATGGCAGAAGATCGCGATTGCCAGAGCCTATTTTCGCGACGCAACCATCCTGGTTCTCGATGAGCCGACCGCTGCGCTGGATGCCCGCGCCGAAGCGGAGATCTTCGAACGCTTCCGCAATCTGAGCGAGGCGAAGACCGCATTGCTGATCTCGCATCGCTTCGCCACCGTCCGGATGGCCGACCGCATCCTCGTGCTGGAGAACGGCGCCATCCTCGAAAGCGGCAGCCATGAGGAGCTCATCGCGCTGCACGGGCGCTACGCCGAGCTGTTCGCGTTGCAGGCCGCAGGCTTCCAGTAAGAGCCTCAGGCGCCTCGGGCCAGGGCCTCGACCGGGTCCAGGCCCGCGGCATTGCGCGCCGGCAGGAAGCCGAAGCCGACACCGATCAGCGTCGAGCAGGCAATCGCTGCGGCGAAGGCCTCGGCCGAGTAGATGAAGCGAACCGGCGAGCCGGAGAGCGCGAATCCCCAGCCGATGGAGAGCGCCAGAGCGATACCGAGCACGCCCCCGATGAAGCAGACCAGAGAGGCCTCGATCAGGAACTGCTGGAGGATGTCGCCGCGGCGCGCGCCCACGGCCATGCGCAGGCCGATCTCGCCGGTGCGCTCGATCACCGAGACCAGCATGATATTCATCACGCCGATGCCGCCGACGAGCAGGGAGATCACGGCGATCGAGGCGATCAGCAGCGCGAAGGTCGCGTTGTTGCTGGTGATCGCCTGACGGATTGCGTCATTGTTCCGGATAAAGAAATCCTCGGCGCGGTGGCGATGCGTCAACAGCTCGGTGACGGCGCTCTGCGCCGACTCCATCGGTGTGTCGTCATTGACGCGCAGGATGATGCTGCGCAGCGAGAGATCCCCGAGGAAACGGCCCTGGACGGTGGTGTAGGGCAGGTAGACCTGAGGGTTCAGGCTGGCGCCGAAGCCGCTCTGCTGGGGCCGCATCACTCCGATCACGCGGGCAGGGACGGAGCCGATCAGGATGACGCTGCCGATCGGGTCCTGGCCGGTCCGCGCGAACAGGGCACTGACCGTGTTCTCGTCGATAACCACATCCTGCGAGAGGCGTCGGACGTCGACCGCGTCGAAGAGCCGGCCCTGGGCCAAGACGCCGCCCGTGACCGCGAAATACTGCTCGCCGACGCCCATGACCAATCCCGATGCCTCGGCGGAGCCGAAACGCAGCGTGGCATTCGTCGACACGGTCGGTGTGACGCCTTCGGCATAGGGCTGGCTCGCGAGGATATGGGCATCGGCGACCGTCAGGGTCTTGATCTGGCCCGAGCGGCGGTCGCCGATGGTGGCTCCGGGATAGATCTCGAGCGTGTTGGTGCCGAGCCCGGCGATATTGGCGAGAACCTGCTGGCGCGAGCCCTCCCCCAGCGCCACCACGCTGACGACAGAGGCGATGCCGATGACGATGCCGAGCATGGTCAGCGCGGAGCGCAGCTTATGGGCGCGCATCGACAGGATGGCCATGCCGAAGGCCTCGCGCAGCCGGCCGAACGCGGCCCGCCACGAGCCCCCCCGCGGCACGTCCAGCACCGGGTTCGCCGTGGAAACGAGCGCCGGGCGGGTCCTCCGATCGGAGATGATCCGGCCGTCGCTAAGCTCGATGATGCGGTCGGCTCGGGCCGCGACGTTCATGTCATGAGTGACAAGAATGATCGTGTGGCCCTCGCGGCCGAGTTCCTCGAGCAGGGTCAGCATCTCCTCGCCGCTCTTGCGGTCGAGTGCGCCGGTCGGCTCGTCGGCAAGGATGACGCGGGCCCCGTTCATCAGGGCCCGCGCGATCGAAACCCGCTGCTGCTGGCCGCCCGACATCTCGGCCGGGCGATGGGTCTTGCGGGTACCGAGGCCGAGCCGGTCGAGCAAGGCGGCTGCCCGATTGCGCCGCGGCTCGGCGGCAACCCCTGCGTAGATCGCCGGCACCTCGACATTGGCGAGTGCGGTCAGTTCCGACAGCAGATGATAGCGCTGGAAGACGAAGCCGAAATACTCGCGCCGCAGCCGTGCCAATTCGTCCGGCCCGAGATCGCGCGTCGGGCGGCCGTCGATCTCGTAGACACCGCCGGTCGGCCGGTCGAGGCAGCCGATGATGTTCATCAGGGTGGATTTGCCCGAGCCCGACGGTCCGACGATCGCAACCATCTCGCCGGCCTCGATGGTCAACTCGGCCCCGTCGAGCGCCGCAATCGCCGCTTCGCCTGCGCCGAAATCGCGCCGGACCCCGCTCAGCCTGATCAGCGGCACGCCCATGCGGTCAGAACCCGAGCGGGCCACGCATGCGGCGGGCCGCTGCGGGGGAGCCCGTGTGTGCGATGACGACACGCTCGCCCGCTTTCAGCCCGGAAGAGATTTCCGCGACGATCTTGTTGTCGAGCCCAACCGTGACTTTGCGCGGCGCGGGCTTGCCATCGTCACCGACGACATCGAGCCAGGGCTCTCCGCCCCGGCGCCTGATCGCCGTGGACGGCACGGTGACGACGCCCTGCACCCGCCCGACGACCACCGTTACCTGGACCGTCATCGAGGTCAGCAGCCTTCCGTCGGAGTTGGGCACCTCGAACAGCGCGTTGTAGTAGATCGCCGAGGAGGTCGAGGAGGCGTTCGTGCCCGAAGAGGCCGAGGCGCTGCTCGTATTCTGCGTCTTCAGCGTATCAGGCGCCGGTTCGACAAAGGCGATCCTGCCAGGGAAGCGCCGATCGGGCGCGCCGAGAACGCTGAACAGGGCCTCTTGGCCGGCCTTGACCCTGAGCACGTCTGCTTCCGAGATCTTGGCCTTGACCGTCATGGTCGACACGTCGCCAAGCACGATGATGGTCGGCGCGGATTGCGCCGCGTTCACCGTCTGGCCTTCCTGCGTCACGATGGCCAGTGCGGTGCCCGCCGCCGGAGCTGTGATGCGGGTATAGCCGAGCTTGGCGCGGGCGGTCTCGACCTTGACGCCGCCGGAAATGATCTGGGCGTCGAGCGCCGCAATCTGGGCGCGGGTCGTGCGCACCGTCATCTCGGCCGATTCGTAATTGTCGCGGGAGACCGCGTTCTGGCCGAGCATCTGCTTCTGACGGGCAAGCACGGATTCGGCATAGGCGAGGCTGGCGAGGCGCTCCTCGCGCTGCGCCTGCAGCACGGCGAGCTCGGCCTCGGCCGAGCGCAGTTCATTCTGCTGGGTGACGCCATCGATCTCGGCGATCAGGTCGCCCTCGCTCACGTTCTGGCCCAGGGCCACCTTGAGCGAGATCAGCCGGCCGGAGACCTGCGCGCCGACGCTCACCTGCCGGATCGGCTCCAGCGCGCCGCTGGCCAGCACGACCTCTTCGACATCGCCCATCGTGGCGGCGACCGTCGGCAGTTGAATCGCGGCCGGCTGCGGCGCCTGCTGCGAGCGCAGGGCATAGCCACCCGCCCCCAGCATGCCCAGGACAAGCAGCAGCATCAAGGCACGGCGCGACGTCATGGGCTTGGGACCTCCAGGGAGACAGCACGCAGGCGGGGCCCCTGCGGCGGATCCTCGACGCGCGGGCGGGACACGTCGACTGGCCGGAGCCAGCCACCGCCAAGCGCCTTGTTGAGGGCGATGAACCGGGTCGCCAGCGCGATCTGGCTCTGAATCCGCGAATCCTCGGAGCTATACTGCGAGCGCTGCGCATCGAGCACGTCGAGGAAGCTGGCGCCGCCCGACTGGTAGAGCGCCTGGGACAGCTGCGCCGCCTGACCGGAAGCCGCAGCCGCCGTCGACAGGCTGGCCAGCCGCAGTCGCTCCTGCCGCAATCCAACCAGTGCGTCCTCGACATCCTGCAGGGCGCTCAGCACAGCGAGCCGAAGCGCCGCATCCGACTGGTCGCGCCGGGCGCGCGCCACATCGACCGCGGCCGCGAGTTCGCCCCCATTGAAGATCGGCACGCTCAGCGATGGGCCGATCGACCAGCCGATCGCGCTGTTCTTCGCGAGGTCGCCGAGCTTCAGCGCCGAGGTCGAGATATTGCCGGTCAGGCTCACGGAAGGGTAGCGAACCGCCTCGGCCTGGCCGATCCGTGCCGTTGCCTGGGCGAGACTGCGCTCGGCCCGCCGGACATCCGGCCGGTTGCGCAGCACGTCCGCCGGGACGCCGGCTTGCGGTGGCGCGGGCGTCGCCGGCACCTTCGCAGCGCCGGTCAAGCGCGAGCCCATGGCGGATGGCGGGCGGCCAACCAGCACCGCGATACGGTGCTGGGTCTGCGACAGCGCGGTTTCAAGGGCCGGAATCTGCGCCTCGGTGCTCGCGACCTGCGCCACCGCCCTCGCCGTATCGACCGCCGAGACATCGCCGGCCTGGAAGCGGACCCGCGTCAGTGCCTCGGTCGCCCGCTGGGTTTCGACCGTCCGCTTGGCAAGCACAATGCGCGCCTGGTAGCCGCGCGCCTCGATGACAGCCGAAGCGACATCCCCAATGAGCGTCAGCAGTACTCCGTCGAGATCATCGTCGGCGGCATCGACGCCATAGGTCGCGGCTTCGACGGCGCGGTCGCGCCCGCCGAAGATGTCGAGCTCCCAGGAGGTGTCGAAGCCCGCGCGGAAGCTGTTGCTCATGCCGTTGCCGCCCCCTGAATCGGAGCTTGTGGCGTAACGCGAACGCGTTGCCGATGCTGAACCATTGACCTGAGGAAACAGCGGCGCGATCGCCTGGACCCGGCTCGCTCGCGCTTCGCGAATCCGCGCCTTCGCCTGGGCGACATCGAGATTGCCTGCAACCGCTTCGGTCACGAGCCCATCCAGCACAGGATCCTTGAATTGCCGCCACCACTCCGACCGAGCGGGAGGCCGCGCAGCCGAAGCGGCGCCATTCCATTGGGTGGGCAGATCCTGCGTCGGCGCGACGTAGTCGGGGCCGACCGAGCAGGCGCCAAGGCAGAGCAGAACAGGCAGCGCGAGCAGCCTCGTCCAATCCGATATCAGCCTGTCGCGAGAGTGCATCCCGTCCATGTCCGCCGCATTGGCGACCTTTCCATTCCAGGCGGAAAGAGCGCAGATCGGCGGTCATAGGCGCCGTATTTCAGAATGATTCCAAAGACGAAGACCCCGCGAAGTGCCGATCTCTGGCTATCTTGAACGCCTACAAAGCGGCCTCGCGAATTGCAAGGCGCCAGCCCCGCGAAAGCGGTTCGTCGACGTCTGAGCCAGGACCAACTCGGGCTGATCCGGCAGCCAGCGCGGCCGCGATACCATCCGCCGCGCTCTCGACGGCTGAGATCGGCCATCGGGTGGTCCGGCGCAATGGCTCTCCTTCTTCGCTCCGGGCAAACAACCCGGCGAACCGCGACAGTGACACGATGGAGCAATCCACCCGACGGGGGCCAATCGAAGACATAAGGACCCTTTTGTCGTCATGCGCGCATTGCGCCGTTCAGTCCTCGTCGCGTCTCCGAAGCAGATAGGTATCCATGATCCAGCCCTTTTCCTCTCGCGCTTCGCGCCGGATGCGCTCGATATCGCCCATCACCTCCGAGAGCTTTCCGGCGATCAGAATCTCGTCCTTGGTGCCGAGATAGGCGCCCCAATAGATATCGAGATCTTCACCCGCGACACTCTTGAAGGCCTGGTCCCCGTCGAGCATGACGACCACTCTATCGAGGTTATTGGGAAAGCCTTCCGCGAGTTTGCGTCCCGTGGTGATCAGCACGGGCTCGCCAATCCGGTTGAGGGCGACCCGGTGTCGCGCCGCAAGGGCCTGCACGCTGCTGATGCCCGGGATCACATCGTATTCGAGAGCGAAGCCCCTGGCGCGAATATGCTCGACGATCCGCAGCGTGCTGTCATAGAGCGTCGGATCACCCCAGACGAGGAAGGCTCCGCATTCACCGTCCCCGAGTTCTTCCGTGAACAGGCCCTCGTAGTCATGGGCAATACGCGCATGCCACTCGTCGACGCTGCCACGGTAATTCGTTCCGGCGGGGGCACGCTCCGGGATCGGCACCGGAACCAGGCGATAATCCGATCCTTCGATGAAGCGCTCGCAGATGTCCTTCCGCAGCCGTCCGAGCTCGGCCTTGTCTGTCCCCTTGTCGGGAATGAAGAAGACGTCGGCCTGGTTGAGGGCGTTGATCGCCTGGACCGTGACATAGTCGGGATTGCCGGCACCAATTCCGATGATCAGGATCTTGCGCATTCGGCCTCCATGTCGGGGCTCAGATGGCCCACCGTTCGGCAGCCATAGCACGTGGGGCGACAGCGCGAGCAGCTGCGCCATGACGCCCTCGAGGCCGATCGCCGCATAGTTCGACCACTCCCCGCTCTTCACAGGCCAACGAATAGGCCGTGGCAAGCTGTTGACAGAATTGTCGCGATAGCCACTAGATATGGTGGTCACGGTCTCTCGAGTCGCAAGATCGAGAGCTAAGAGGGAAGCCGGTGCGAAACCGGCGCTGCCCCCGCAACTGTCAGCGGCGAGTACTTGTCCAGACTATCAGTCACTGAGGCCGCCAGGCCTTGGGAAGACGGGACAAGAGCGATGACCCGCGAGCCAGGAGACCTGCCGCGACAGCAGAATCGTCCTCGGGCGGGGTGTCCCGGTGGATCGCTTGGTCATGTCTGCGGGCGCTCGTCGCTGCGACATTCTCCGTTGCGACTCCGCCTGGCCTTTGCCCCCTACAGATTGGGGTTTGAAAGCCGATGTCCCTCGCGACCGATACCATCCGCCCTGAGACGTTCAGCCCGATCGCATCGCAAGGCAGCGATGCGCGATCGACCGCGGAACCGGGCTACCAGGTGATCCGCCGCAACGGCAGCGTCACCCCGTTCGACGCCTCCAAGATCAGCGTCGCTCTGACCAAGGCCTTTCTGGCGGTCGAGGGCAGCAGCGCCGCTGCCTCGCGCCGAATCCACGACATCGTCGCGGAGTTGACCCAGCAGATCGTCGCCGGGCTGACGCGGCGCGCCGATGCCGGCCGTACCTTCCATATCGAGGATGTGCAGGATCAGGTCGAACTCGCGCTGATGCGCAGCGAACACCACAAGGTCGCCCGCGCCTATGTGCTCTACCGCGAGGAACGAGCCCAGGAACGGGCCCGCGCCAAGGCGGAAGCGAAGCCTGTGGTCGCCTCCGCGCCGGTGCTGCGCATGAAGGCAGCCGACGGCGCGCTCGTGCCGCTCGATGGGGCTCGCCTCGCCACGGTCATTCGCGAAGCCTGCGCCGGGCTCGACGGCGTCTCGGCTGAAGCCGTGCTGAGCGAAGCGCAGCGCAACCTCTATGACGGCATCAGTCAGGATGAGCTGGCGCAGGCGCCGATCCTGGCTGCGCGCACCCTGGTCGAGACCGAGCCGAACTATTCCAAGGTCTCGGCTCGCCTCCTGCTCGACAAGCTCCGCCGCGAGGCGCTGAGCTTCGTCTCCGGTCGTCCGGAACAGGCGACTCAGGCAGAAATGTCAGTACGTTACGGCGACTATCTCCACGCCTATGTGAAGACCGGCATCGCCAACGAGCTGCTCGATCCCGAGCTTGGACGCTTCGATCTCGCCCGCCTTGCGGCTGCGCTCAAGCCGGAGCGCGACCTCCAGTTCGATTATCTCGGCTTCCAGACGCTCTATGACCGCTATTTCCTGCATGTCCGAGGCAATCGCTTCGAGCTGCCGCAGGCCTTCTTCATGCGTGTCGCGATGGGTTTGGCGATCCGCGAGATCGACCGCGAGGCCCGGGCGATCGCCTTCTACGACCTGCTCTCCTCCTTCGACTTCATGGCCTCGACGCCGACCCTGTTCAACGCAGGAACCCTCAGGCCGCAGCTCTCCTCCTGCTTCCTGACCACGGTGCCGGACGATCTCGACGGCATCTTCAAAGCGGTGAAGGACAACGCCCTGCTGGCCAAATATTCCGGCGGGCTGGGCAATGACTGGACGCCTGTGCGTGGCCTTAGCGCTCATATCAAGGGCACCAATGGCGAGAGCCAGGGCATCGTGCCGTTCCTGAAGGTCGCCAACGACACCGCGATCGCCGTCAACCAGGGTGGCAAGCGCAAGGGCGCGGTCTGCGCCTATCTCGAAACCTGGCATGTCGACATCGAGGAGTTCCTCGATCTGCGCAAGAACACCGGCGACGACCGCCGCCGTACCCATGACATGAACACGGCGAACTGGATCCCCGACCTGTTCATGCAGCGCGTCGCCGCCGGAGGCCAGTGGACGCTGTTCTCGCCCGACGAGACGCCCGACCTTCACGATCTCTACGGCAAGCCGTTCAAGGCGGCCTATGAGGCCTGTGAAGCCAAGGCCGAGCGCGGCGAGATCAAGGTGTTCAAGCGCCTCAACGCGCTCGATCTCTGGCGCAAGATGCTGACCATGCTGTTCGAAACCGGCCATCCCTGGATGACCTTCAAGGATGCCTGCAACCTGCGCTCGCCGCAGCAGCATGCCGGCGTGGTGCATTCCTCGAACCTGTGCACCGAGATCACGCTGAACACCTCGGCCGACGAGGTCGCCGTCTGCAATCTGGGCTCGATCAACCTGGCAGCCCATGTGACGGCGGGCGGGCTCGACCGGGCCAGGCTCGGCAAGACGGTCGCGACCGCGATGCGGATGCTCGACAACGTCATCGACATCAATTTCTACACGATCCCCGAGGCACGCCGCTCGAACCTGCGCCACCGCCCGGTCGGCCTCGGCATCATGGGCTTCCAGGATGCGCTGCAGACCTTGCGCCTGCCCGCGGCGTCCGAGGGTGCCGTAGCCTTCGCCGACACCTCGATGGAGGCGATCAGCTGGTTTGCGATCTCGGCCTCGGTCGATCTTGCCGCCGAGCGCGGTCGCTACCCGAGCTTCGAAGGCTCGCTCTGGTCGAAGGGCATCCTGCCGATCGACTCGCTCGACATCCTCTCGGAGGCCCGCGACGGCGATGTCGAGCTCGATCGTTCGACGACGCTGGACTGGGACAGCCTGCGCGAGCGGGTGAAGACCACCGGCATGCGCAACTCGAACTGCATGGCGATCGCCCCTACCGCAACGATCTCCAACATCGTCGGTGTCTCGCAGTCGATCGAGCCGTCCTATAGCCAGCTCTACGTCAAGGCGAACATGTCGGGCGACTTCACGGTCGTGAATGCCGACCTCGTCCGCGATCTCAAGGCGCGCGATCTCTGGGACGAGGTCATGGTCTCGGACCTGAAATACTACGACGGAAAGGTCAGTCAGATCGACCGCGTCCCCGACGATCTCAAGGCGCTCTACGCAACCTCCTTCGAGATCGAGACAAGCTGGCTGATCCGCGCCGCCGCACGCCGTCAGAAATGGATCGACCAGGGCCAGTCGCTCAATCTCTACATGGCGCAGCCTTCCGGCAGGAAGCTCGACGAGGCCTATCGCCTCGCCTGGCGGCTCGGCCTGAAGACGACCTATTACCTGCGCGCGCTCTCGGCGACCCATGTCGAGAAGTCGACGCTGAAGGGCACTGACGGCAAGCTCAACGCGGTGTCGGCAACGGTCCCCGTCGCGTCCAAGCCGATCCTCGTCGACATCCCGCTCGACAATGGCATGGCCGTGCCGAACGCCTGCTCGATCGACGATCCGACCTGCGAAGCCTGCCAGTGAGGCAGCGGCGGCATCCACGCTCGCCTTCGCGATGGATGCCCGGCCCTGCCCGATAGCGAACGATACGGACGGCCGGGGCAGACCCGGCCATGACATTCAGACCCGATTGGATATTCATCATGCTCGACTGGTCAGACAGCAAGCCTGCCACCGCCCTCGATCTCAATCCGGCCGCGCCCGGCGGAACCTCTGCCGATGCCACCGGCCTCGGCGAGATCGATCGCTCCGGCGGCCGCGTCAGCGTCGACGAGAAGCGGATGATCAACTGCCGCGCCGATGTGAACCAGCTCCTGCCGCTCAAGTACAAATGGGCCTGGGAGAAATACCTCGCCGGCTGCAACAATCACTGGATGCCGACAGAGGTCTCGATGCAGGCCGATATCGCTCTGTGGAAGTCGAAGGACGGGCTGACCGAGGACGAGCGCCGCACGATCAAGCGCAATCTCGGCTTCTTCGCGGCCTCGGAAAGCCTCGTCGCCAACAACATCGTGCTCGCGATCTACCGTCATCTCACCAATCCGGAATGCCGGCAGTACCTGCTGCGCCAGGCTTTCGAGGAGGCGGTGCACACCCACACCTTCCAGTACATCGTCGAGAGTCTCGGCCTCGACGAGGGCGAACTCTTCAACATGTATCGCGAGGTGCCCTCGATCACCGACAAAGCGGCCTGGGCCCTGAAGCACACCCAGCATCTCGACGATCCCGATTTCGAGACCGGCACGCCCGAGGCCGATCAGGCCTTCCTGCGCGACCTCGTCGCCTTCTACGTGATCTTCGAGGGCATGTGGTTCTATACCGGCTTCGCCCAGATCCTGTCGCTCGGCCGACGCAACAAGATGGTCGGCATCGCCGAGCAGTACCAGTACATCCTGCGCGACGAGAGCATTCACCTGAATTTCGGCATCGACGTGATCAACCAGATCAAGATCGAGAACCCGCATCTCTGGACCAAGGCCTTCCAGGACGAGCTGCGCGGCATGATCCGCGACGCTGCCGAACTCGAGGCCGCCTATGGCCGGGACACCATGCCGCGCGGCTTCCTCGGCCTGAATGCTGCGCTCTGCGAGCAGTACATGCATTTCATCGCCAACCGCCGTTGCGCGCAGCTCGGCCTCGCGCCGGTCTTCGCGGAAACGGAAAACCCGTTCCCCTGGATGAGCGAGGCGATGGACCTGAAGAAGGAGAAGAACTTCTTCGAGACCCGCGTCATCGAATACCAGAACGGCGGCGCCCTGAGCTGGGAGTGAGCCGAGAAGGATGGAGCCGTCTCGCTGCAGGGCTCCATCAGCAGGCGGTGTGGTCGGTGCCTGCGGCTTGACGCCGCCTTGGGCCCCTCTATGGTCGGCCGCGATCAAGGTTCCTCGGGTCCAGGCCCGAAGCTAAGAGGGAATTCGGTGAGGCGCCCTGCGCCGAATCCGAGGCTGCCCCCGCAACTGTAAGCGGCGAGCTCTTCTCCCAACGTCCACTGGCGCTCTCACGCCGGGAAGGCCGGGCGAAGCCAGCGCTGACCCGCGAGCCAGGAGACCTGCCCTGATCGCAGAAGCGTCTTTCGGGCGGGGTGTCCGGGGGGATTTGCGTCGGCGGCAGGTCGTAGACCCGCACCCCCGAACCGATCCGCTCAAGCTCCCGGCTCGTCATCTCGGGGAGCGATGAATTCCATGTCCATGATGCCGAACCACGCGGTCGCAGCCGCGGCAGAGCGCTTGACGCAGACTCGTCGAGCAGTCTATCAAAATTGTAATATTGTTGCATTACAGGATCGGCCGTGCGAGGCCCCCGAGCCTCGCGACGCATGCCGCCGCTCGACGCTATCGGAGACTTCAATGCGCAGCGCCGCACGCCTTTCTTGCCTTTCGTTCGTCGCAGCCATCGGCATGTCGATGTCCGGAGCGGCCTTGGCCGCGCCGACGCAGTATCCGCTGACGCTGGAGAATTGCCGGGAGACGATAACGTTCAACCAGGCGCCAAAGCGCGTCGTGGCGGTCGGACAGACGCAGACCGAGATCCTCTACGCGCTCGGGCTCGGCGACAAGGTCGTGGGCACAGCCGTGTGGTTCAGCCCTGTCGCGAAGCCCTATGAGGCGGTCAACGCCAAGGTGAAGCGGCTTGCCGACAACGATCCGAGTTTCGAGGCCGTCGTCGCCCAGGAACCCGACCTCGTGACTGCGATGTTCGAATGGCATATCGGCCCCAACGGCATCGTCGGCAAGCGCGACCAGTTTGCGAAGCTGAAGGTGCCGACCTATGTCTCGCCCACCGACTGCGTCGGAAAGGACAATTCCGGGCCGGGCGACGGCGTCCGCACGCAGATGTTCACGATGGATCTCGTCTACCGCAATATTCGCGAGTTCGGGCAGATCTTCGACGTCTCCGATCGCGCCGAGGCGCTGGTCGCCGAATTGAAGGCCCGCGAGGACAAGGCGGTCGCTTCTGTGGCCGGTATCAAGCCGCAGGATGTCCCCGTCGTGGTCTGGTTCTCCAGCAAGGACATCAAGGGCGACGCCTTCCTGGCCGGCAAGAATGGCGTGCCTGCCTATATCCTGTCGAAGCTCGGCGCCCGGAACGTCATCACCACCAACGAGGAATGGCCGCTGGTTGGTTGGGAGACCGTCGCTTCCGCCAACCCTGCCGTCATCGTCGTGGTCAAGATGGATCGCCGGCGTTTCCCAGCAGATGACATCAATCTCAAGCTCGACTTCCTCAAGACCGACGCGGTTGCGAGCAAGCTCGACGCCAGCCGGCAGCAGCGGATCGTGATCATGGATGTCGGCGCGACCAGGGCCGGGCTTGATACGATCGACGGCATCGAGGCGCTGGCCAACGGCATCAAGAGCTTCGGCCTCACCAAGTGAGCCATGGAGTGGTTCGGCCCAACTGGTTGGCGAGGGGCGCAGTAGCGATCCTCGCCTTCGTCGTGATGATACTCGCGATCGCGCTCGCCGTGACAATCGGCGAAATGTCGATCCCGCTTGCCACGGTCTTCAGGGCCCTGGGCAACGGGTTGTTCGATCTCGACTACCCCGTGAGCGCGATCCAGCAGGGCGTCATCTTCGACTACCGGTTGAGCCGGGCTGTGGTGGCGGCCCTCTGCGGAGGAGCGCTCGCGCTTTCGGGCGCAATCCTGCAGGCGCTGCTGCGCAATCCGCTCGCAGAGCCCTATATCCTCGGTATCTCGGCCGGAGCCTCGACGGGTGCGGTCGCGGTGATGATCCTGGGCTTCGGCGGTGCTGCGCTCAGCATATCTGGCGGTGCCTTCCTCGGCGCCATTGCTGCGCTCGTCATCGTTGCCTTGCTCGCCGCAGGGGCCGGTGGCGCGACCGACCGCGTGATCCTCGCAGGCGTCGCCGGATCGCAGCTGTTCAATGCGGCGACCGCGACGATCGTCACCACGCTGGCCAGTGCCGAACAGGCCCGCGGCGTGATGTTCTGGCTTCTCGGTAATTTCGGGGGGGTGCGCTGGCCCGATGTCTGGCTCGCTACGCCAGTGGCCTTCGCGGGCTTCGCTGTCTGCATCTTTCATACGAAGGCGCTCGATGCGTTCGCCTTCGGCGCGGATGCCGCGGCCGCGTTGGGCGTGGCGGTGACCCGCGTGCGCATCGTGCTGTTCGTGACGACGGCTGTGATGACAGCGACCATGGTCAGTATCGTCGGCACGATCGGGTTCGTCGGTCTCGTCATACCCCACGCCGCGCGCTTCCTGACGGGCCCAGCCCATGCCCGGCTGCTCCCGGCATGCCTGATCATCGGTGCAATCTTCATGATTCTTGCCGACATCCTGTCGCGGACGCTGGTGCCGCAGCAGATTCTGCCGATCGGCGTCGTGACGGCGCTGTTCGGCGCCCCGGCTTTCGCCTTCATACTCTATCGCGCGAGGCGACCGGCATGACGCTGGCCGCGCGCGACGTCCGTTGGAGCGCCGGAGGGCGCGTGATCGTGGACGGCGTGACGCTGCACGCCGAACCGGGAAAGATCCTCGGTCTCATCGGCCCCAACGGTTCGGGAAAGTCGAGCCTGTTGAGGCTGCTGTGCCGCCTGCGCAAGGTCGCAAGCGGCGTGGTGACGCTGGACGACCGCGAGATCGGCACCTTGTCGCGGCACGACCTCGCCCGGCGCCTGGCCTTTGTCGAGCAGCAGGCGACGACTGAAATCCAGCTCTCTGTGTGCGACGTCGTCAGACTCGGACGGACCCCGCATCGCGGCGCACTCGCGTCCTGGACAGCGGCCGACGAAGACGCGGTCGAGGCCGCGCTGGCACGCGTCGATATGGCCGATCGACATGACCAGTTCTGGCATACGCTATCGGGCGGAGAGCGCCAGCGCGTCCACATCGCGCGCGCACTCGCGCAAATGCCGAGTGAACTTATCCTCGACGAGCCGACCAACCATCTCGATATCCAGCACCAACTCTCGATCCTGACCCTGATCAGGCGCCTGGGTATCACCTGCATCATGGCCTTGCATGATCTCAACCTGGCATCGCTTTTCTGCGACGAGATCGCCGTGCTGCATGAGGGCAAGCTGGTCGATGCCGGGACGCCGGAAACCGTGATGACCGAAGCGCTGATCCAGCATGTCTTCGGTGTCGCGGTCTCCATCCGCCGCGCCGCATCGGGCCGAAGGCATATCGAGTATCTGATCGAACCCTTTTGAGGCGGGAAAGCCATGACGATGCAGCGAAGCGTTGGGGCCGGCGTCACCGACTACTGGAACGCCCGTGCCCCCAAATTTGATGGTGCTGCCTCCCATGTCGCCCAGAGCGAGCTCTGGCGGGCCGTGCTTGAGGCCGCCTTCCAGGCGGATGGCCCCAAGGACGTTGTCGATCTCGGGACCGGGACGGGCGCTTGCGCCCTCCTCGCCGCGTCGCTGGGGCATCGCGTCCGCGCCTGCGACGGGTCTGCGAACATGCTGGCGGTCGCCCGTGCGGCGGCTCGGCAAGCCGGCCTCGGCATTGCGTTTCAGGACGCCACGATCGAAGCGGCCGAGATTACCGATGCGTCGGCCGATATCGTCACGCTCCGCAATGTCCTCTGGACGCTCGAGCGCCCCATTGAAGGGTTGCTGCAGGCCCACCGCATTCTGCGGCCGGGCGGTCTCGTGCTCGTGTCCGACGGGTTGTGGTCGGTGGCTCCTGAATATCGTTCCACCTATCCAGAGGAGCTTGCCGCACGCCTACCCCTGCATGATGGCTTGACGGAAGCCGCAGCACAGGACCTGCTCGCGCAAGCTGGGTTCTCCGGGGTCAGATGCTGGCAGCACCTGCTCCCCGCTTCTCCCTACCCGGGAAATGTCCCCGTCTTCGTCCTGACTGCCCGCTCACTCGCTGGCTAGCCGCGCAGGCTTCAGCTCATCAATCGAGCGGGCCTCAAGCCGCGCAGGCTATTGCCCAGGAACCAGTGCCCGGCCCGAGCGAGATCTCCCGGGCGCAGTTGCCGCTCAACGGCCCGTCCGCTCTCGATCAGGGTCTGGCGCAGCACGCCCGGCAAGAGACCATCGGACAGGGGCGGTGTGAGCAGGATTCCGTCCCGCTCGACGAAGATGTTGCTGCGCGTTGCTTCGGTGACAAAGCCTGCGCGGTTCTGGAAGACGGCTTCATCGGCCCCGCAATCGACGGCTGCCGCAAATGCGGTCTCGTAGATACGACGGCGCGTTGTTTTGTACCGCAGGAATGGGTCGCCTTCGTCGGCCCTTGCGGCGGCGAGGACGACCTCGAGAGGCCGGTCCGGCTCGGCAGCGAGCACTGGTGCGGCGATATCGAGCACGCCGTTGCGATGGAGTTCGAGGCGGATTCGGCGCAGCCCTTGCGGCGCAAAGGTCTCGACCAGAGCAGCAAGACGCGTTTCCGCCTCGTCGCGGTCGAAGCGGAAGCCGAGCGCCTTTGCCGAACGGTCCAGGCGGTCGAGATGCAGGTGCAGCTGTGCAAAACCGGTCTCATGCGACCAGCCCATCGTTTCAATAAGCCCGTAATCAACAGCCAGGTCGGTCAGGACACGGGCCTTGAGCAGGCATTCGGAATACTCGTCCGCAGCACGCGAATCCGTGACGATGCCGCCGCCAACGCCATAGCGGCCGGCACCGCCCGGAAGGATCGTTGCTGTACGGATCGCGACATTGAAGCGAAGATCGCCATTGGGCGAGATCTGCCCGATCGAACCGGTATAGAGATCGCGCGCCCCGTCCTCAAGTTCGCGGATGATCTCCATCGCACGCAGCTTCGGCGCGCCTGTGATCGAGCCGCAGGGGAAGACAGCCCGCAGCAGGTCTTCGAGCGAGAGGCCGGGACGCAACCTGGATGTCACCGTCGACGTCAGCGTGTGAAATGTCGGATAGGTCTCGACCTGGAAGAGGCTTGGCACTTCGACCGACCCCATGGCGCTGATCCGTCCGAGATCGTTGCGCAGCAGGTCGACGATCATCAGGTTCTCGGCGCGTTGCTTGGGGTCGGCCTGCAACTCTTCCATAGCGGCGCGCTCCGCTGCCGGTCCGTCGCGCCGCGGTGCTGTTCCCTTCATCGGGCGCGTCGTCGCCCGCCCCGACTCGACCTCAAGAAAGAGCTCCGGCGAAACCGACAGGATGCTCGCATCGTCGATGGCGACGATACCGCCATGCGCCACGGGCTGGCTCGACCGCAAGGCGGCATAGAGCGCGAGGGGATCGCCGTCGTAGCGAAAGTCGATCGGAAAGGTCAGGTTGATCTGGTAGGCGTCGCCGGCGTGAAGATAGTCCAGCACACGCTGGATCTTGGCCGCGTGCGCAGGCGCATCGAGCTGCGGACGAACAGCGCCGAGCGACGGCGGGGGCCCCAGTGCTCCAAACGTCTGATCCAGCTGCGCTGCAGGAAGCTGCAACGGCGCCGGAAACAGCCCGAACCACAGCAGGGGGAGCGCCCTCGCCTGTGGCATCGACGCGACGAGGCGTGGCTCGAAGGCGTATCCCAGCTCGTAGCTCAGGAAGCCGGCGGCATGCAGCCCCCGGGACAGGCCATCTTCGATTCGACCGAGCGCAGACGAGATCTCCTCGGTATGGTCGCATCGAACGACCTCGACCGGATCACAGTAGAGTTGGGCCGACGCGGCCGCCGCGAGCCGATCCTCCAGCAGCACGAAGGGGCGCCGCGTCGTGAGCATGGTGTCGATGGTAGGCGGCATCGGCGGCGTGGTTTCTGATTGGAGTATAGAGGCTGCGCTCGAAGCGGCTTCGTGGATCGTGCGATGCCTCGCTCCGATGGCAGCCTGGAATTGTAGGCCCGATCGCGCCCCGCCGTGAGCCCGACGAGAGCCGAGCCGAATGCTCGGCGAGCGATGGCCAGGGAGCTCCGCTGTCAGCTCAGCTCCGCAGGCCGGGAGCCTCCTGGCCCGTGCGCGCGACGTATTCCGTATAGCCGCCACCATAGGTGTGAACGCCCTCGGGGGTCAGTTCGAGAACGCGGTTGGACAGTGCGGCGAGGAAATGGCGGTCGTGCGAGACGAACAGCATGGTCCCCTCGTATTGCGCCAAGGCCGTGATGAGCATCTCCTTCGTCGCGATATCCAGGTGGTTGGTGGGCTCGTCCAGCACCAGGAAGTTCGGCGGATCGTAGAGCATCTTCGCCATCACCAGCCGGGCCTTCTCGCCACCGGACAACACCCTGCACCGCTTCTCGACATCGTCGCCGGAAAAGCCGAAACAGCCGGCCAGTGCTCGCAGCGAGCCCTGCCCCGCCTGGGGAAACGAGTCTTCGAGCGACTGGAACACGGTGGCGTCACCGTTCAGCACCTCCATGGCGTGCTGGGCGAAGTAACCCAGCTTGATGGTGCCGCCCAGCGCGACCGTGCCGTCGTCCGGCTCGGTGGCCCCTGTCACCAGCTTCAACAGCGTCGATTTGCCGGCGCCGTTGATGCCCATCACGCACCAGCGCTCCTTGCGGCGCACCTGGAAATCGAGCCCGTCATAGATGCTGCGGCTGCCGTAGCGCTTGTGCACGTTCTTCAGGGTGACCACATCCTCGCCGGAGCGCGGTGCTGGCAGGAATTCGAACTGGACTGTCTGGCGGCGCTTGGGAGGCTCGACCCTGTCGATCTTCTCCAGTTTCTTCACGCGGCTTTGAACCTGCGCGGCATGCGAGGCGCGTGCCTTGAAGCGCTCGATGAAGTTGATCTCCTTGGCAAGCATCGCCTGCTGGCGCTCGAACTGGGCCTGCTGCTGCTTCTCGCTGAGCGCGCGCTGCTGCTGGTAGAACTCGTAATCGCCCGAATACGTCGTCAGCGCCCCGCCATCGATCTCGACGATCTTGTCGACGATCCGGTTCATGAACTCCCGGTCATGCGAAGTCATGAGCAGTGCGCCATCATAGCCCTTCAGGAAGTCCTCGAGCCAGATCAGGCTCTCCAGGTCGAGATGGTTGCTCGGCTCGTCGAGCAGCATGGCGTCAGGGCGCATGAGCAGGATCCTGGCCAGCGCGACGCGCATCTTCCAGCCTCCGGAGAGAGCACCGACATCGCCGTCCATCATCTCCTGGCTGAATCCGAGGCCGGCGAGCACCTCGCGCGCCCGCCCATCCATGGCGTAGCCGTCGAGCTCCTCGAACCGCCCCTGGACCTCGCCATAGCGCGTGATGATCTCGTCCATCTCGTCCGCGCGGGCGGGATCGGCCATGGCGGTCTCGAGCTCCTTCAGCTCGGTCGCAACGGCGCTGACCGGGCCCGCCCCGTCCATGACCTCGGAGACGGCGCTGCGGCCGGACATGTCGCCGACGTCCTGGCTGAAATAGCCAATGGTCACGCCGCGATCGACGGCCACGAGACCCTCGTCGGGCGCCTCCTGCCCCGTGATCATGCGGAAGAGCGTTGTCTTGCCGGCGCCGTTGGGGCCGACAAGGCCGACCTTCTCCCCCTTCTGGAGCGCTGCGGATGCCTCGATGAAGACAATCTGCTTGCCGTTCTGCTTGCCGATGTTCTCGAGACGAATCATGCTTCTACGGGACCAAATTTCAGGGAGGTCCCGCGCCTTTAAGCCATGGGCCGCGCCCACGGAAGGGTTTGCCTGCAATTCATTCAGCTCTTGCCGAGGATCTTCAGCGTGCCGCCAGCCAGACCTTGGCAGCGGCCGCATCGGCCTCCGATAGCTCATGTCCAGCTGGGATCACTTGCGCCTCGACCTGGGCGCCGGCTTGCCTCAGCCGCGCTTCCAGCTCCGCTGCATGCACACCAAAGGGATCGGAAGCCCCGGCCAGGATCAGGATATCCGCCCCCGCAAGATCGGTCTCCTGCGGCAGTTCGAGCACGTTCATCGCGCGCAGCAGGATGGCCCGGCGGATCAGGCCGGGATGGATCTGCATCATCGCGGCAAGGAAGTTCGCGCCGTTGGAATAGCCGAGATAAGTCGTGCGTGCCGGATCCAGCCCGTAACCCTTTGTCGCACTCGCGACGAAGGCCGCGAAGGCGGCGGCCTCGGCACGAATATCGGCCTGGTCGAATTCGGTCGGCGACGATCGGCGAAACCAGCGTGCTGTGCCCTCCTCCGTGCTGCGTCCACGCACGCCGAGCAAGGTCGCTTCCGGCGCGATCCGGTGCGCCAGCGGCATCAGATCCGCCTCGTTGCCGCCGGTGCCATGGAGCAGCACGAGAGTGCTGCCGTCCGTCGTCGCGGGCACATGGAAACGGTGCACGAAGGGCAGATCGCGATAGGTCATGCGCGGTTCTCCCGGCAGGGAGAATTGCGGCAGCACGACACGGATCTCGGAAGCCCGGCTGCCATCGGATGGAGGAACCATCAGGCTGGTTCCAAGCCTGTCCTCGGGCTCGTCGACCGTAAATCCCGGGCCGTCGCTCGCCAGTTCTATCAGGGTGCCGCCGGGTTCGCGGACATAGAGAGAGGTGAAGTATTTTCTGTCGTGAAGCGTGGTGACCGAGGAATTGAGGCGTGCCAGAGAACTTTCGATGGCCTTCACTGCGGCCTCGTCCCTCGCCCGGAAGGCGACATGGTCCGCGATGCCCGTGCCTGGAGCTCCGGGCCAGAACCCGCCGGCATCGCGGATATCGATGACGTCGCCACTATCGGACACCATGCGCTGAACAGCGGTCGTGGCCGCAGCTGGCCGGTAGCCGAAGCGTGCGACGAAGGCGGCCGTTTCCTCCCGCGTTTCAGACAGGATGGTTGCGCCGCGAACCCGGCGGATCGCATCCTCGGGTGCGATTCCGGGCGCCTGCCATGGCGCCGCGGCCGCCATATCCGTACCCACGAGCTTCACGATCACCCCGTCGGGGTCGCGCAAACGCAAGACGGGCTCGCCGAATTCCTGCTTCGGTCCCTCAGTGGGCACGCGCTGCGTCAGTGCCCGCGTCAGCCAGAAGCCGATGCTCGCCGGTGGCACGGCCAGCGCGATCTCGCTCACCTGCCCATGTCCGACCCGACCTGGCGAGCCGTCCTGCCAGACGAGAAAGGTGACCAGCGAGCCAGGCGAACCCAGGCGGTCGCCGTAGAACAGGTGGAGTTGCTCCGCATCCTCGTAGCCGCCGGTCTGCTTGACGAGGCGCAGGCCGAGGAAGCCGACATAGAAATCGACATTGGCCTGCGCATCGCGGGTGATCAGCGTGAGGTGGTGGATGCCTCCGGTCATATCGTCTCCTCAGACAGGTCCCGCCTCGGCCATAAGATAAGCTCAGGCTTGCAAGCGCCCGCTTTACGGAGCCGCGCGGCGATAGGCGAAGTAGCGCCCTTCCGGGATACCATCGGGGAGCGAAACGGCAACCAGCGCAGGATGCTCGAGATCGGAGCCGCTGATGATGAGTGCATCGTCCTGCGCGAGTGCGGCAACATGCTCCGGCAACCAGGCCAGATGGATACGGTCGCGTTCCGGCACACCTGTTGTGGCGTCGACATGGATCAGCGCGGCACTGCGGCCATGGCGCTCCACGAAGTCCGGTAGCGTCTTTGCCATGTCGCCGAGCACCAGCGCGCTCTCCGCAGGCATCGAACGCGGATTGGCCATGGCCTCACGGTCGAAGGCATAGATCTCCCGCTTCGGCAGGATTTCGCGCAGATGATCGTATGTGCGGCCATTGCCGAGGCCAAGCTCGAGCACGAGCCCATTGCGGTTGGTGACGGACTCTGCCGCCCAGTCGAGGATGCGGCGCTGGGCTTCGAGGCGGCGGATAAAACTGTCGAGGCGGCTCATGAAAAGCGTCTGTCTCCGGCATCGGCGCAATCGCAATTGCGGGCTTCGCATCGGCCAAATGGCTTGCTTGTCATTTGCTGCGGCCGATGCCCTAATCCATTTAGATGCATACAGAATGCCGCAATGGCATCGCGTCAATGGCCATCAAGAGCCTGGTTTCGTTTCAGGGAGGACGAGCATTCATGATCAAGTCTAGCTGGCTCATCGCGCTTGCGGTATCCGCGGGTTTCGGCGTGGCGGCCACTGCTCCGGCGCAGGCCCAGGCCTGGCCGCAGAAACCCATCACCTTCATCGTGCCATTCCCGGCCGGCGGCGGCACCGATGCCTTTGCCAGGCCGATCGCCGCCCAGCTCGAGCAGCAGCTCGGGCAGCGCATCATCATCGACAATCGTGGTGGCGCCGGCGGCACCGTGGGCGCTTCGGCAGCGGCGCGGATGGCTCCGGACGGCTACACCTTCTTTGTCGGAGCCGCGCATCATGCGATTGCGCCTGCGCTCTATCCGAAGCTCGACTACAATATCCAGACCGATTTTGTTCCGGTCGGCGTCATCGCCCAGCCGCCCCAGGTCGTCGTCGTCCATCCGGGCAAGGTCCAGGCCAAGACGCTGGCCGAGCTGATCGACTACGCCAGGAAAAATCCCGACAAACTCAACTACGCATCAGCCGGAAACGGCACGACACACCATCTTGCAGGTGAGCTCTTCAAGCTCGTCACCAAGACCAACCTGACCCATGTTCCCTACCGCGGCGCCGGACCGGCAATGCAGGATCTGGTCGCTGGCCAGGTCGATGTGATGTTCGACGGGCTTGGCTCCTCGGCCGCACAGGTGCAAAGCGGTGCGCTGCGTGCCCTGGCGGTCGCCGCCCCGGCGCGCTCGGATGCCATTCCCGACGTTCCGACCGCCAAGGAGGCCGGCCTTGACGGTTACGAGGTCGCGACCTGGTACGCCATCTGGGCGCCGAAGAACACGCCGGACGACATAGTGACGCGCATGCGCGGCGAGATCGAGAAGGCGCTGAAGGCTCCGATGATCACCGAGGCCTGGAAGAAGAACGGCTCCACGATTCCTGCGATCTACGGGGCCGATTTCGGCAAGTTCGTCACAGCTGAAGTGGCGCGCTGGGGCAAGGTCGTCGACGACGCCAAGATCAAGCTCGACTGAGGCGGCCTTCCCGGAAATGGCGTTCAGCCTTCGTCGCCCGCGCCGTCGATCACGGCGCGGGCGATTGTCATCGTAAAGCCAGCCCGGGCGAGCGCCGCGAGATCCTTCTGGCGGTTCTCGGCACGGTCCCTGCGGCTCCAGGGCCCAAGCCGCTTGCGTCGGGCGGCGATCCGCGCCGCAGCCAGTTCCTCATCCTCGGTGGCGCGGCTCACCTCCGCGACCAGCTCGCGTCCGACGCCTTTGGCCGCAAGTCGCGCGGCAACGGCGCGAGCGGACTGTCCCTTTCGGCGCAAGGTTGCCGCCCGTCCTTCCGCAAAGCGCTTGTCATCGACCAGCCCTGCCGCAACGCAGCGCGCTACCGTTTCATCGATGAGTGCGGCGAAGGATCGGGGTTCGTCGCCATGGTGGCGGCAGCTCATCATCACCTTGCGCTGGAGGACCCGGTGCAACTGCCCGGCTGGGGCCGAGTAGCGTTCGAGGTAATGCATCGCCGCACGCTGCAGATAATCGGCACTGATCCGCCGTGGCGGTTTGCGCGGACTGGCGCTGCGCGGGGCGCCGGCCCCATTGGCACCGCTCATTCTAGTCCAGACCAGGTTTCGATCGTGCCGACTTGATCGATGAACGCCGGTCCTTGCTTTGCAGGCGGCGCTCCTTCGATGCCTTTGTCGGCTTGGTCGGCCGGCGTGTCTCGGGGCGGACCGCGGCCTCGCGGATCATGTCCAGCAGGCGCTCCAACGCCTCCTCACGATTGCGCTTCTGGCTCCTCTGCGCCTGGGCGACGATGACGATGACTCCGTCCTGCGTCAGCCTGCTGCCCGCGATCTTCATCAGCCGGATCGCCACATCATTCGGCAGGGACGGAGATCGGCGCGCATCGAATTTCAACTGGACCGCGCTCGATACCTTGTTGACATGCTGCCCTCCTGGCCCGGAGGAGCGCACGAAACTTTCCTCGAGCTCGCTCTCGTCGAGGGTAATGGACGGGGTGACTTGAATCATGGGAGGACGGTAGCTCAACCTCCGGAGAATTGCAGCGTTGAAGCCCTCTCGCGATATTGCCCGGCTGATCGAGATCATGGCGGCGCTAAGGGCGCCCGGCACCGGCTGCCCCTGGGATCTGGAGCAGGGCTTTGCTTCGATCGCCCCTTACACGGTCGAGGAGGCCTATGAGGTCGCCGACGCGATCGCGCGCGGTGACAAGATCGATCTCAAGGACGAACTCGGGGATCTGCTGCTGCAGGTGGTCTTCCATTCGCGCATGGCCGAGGAAGAGGGCTCCTTCTCCTTTCCCGATGTGGTCGAGGCGATCACCAGCAAGCTGATCCGCCGCCACCCGCATGTCTTCGGCGATGCGCGAGACCTCTCGCCGGCCGAGGTCAAGGCGCTCTGGCACCGCATCAAGGCGCAGGAGAAGGCCGACAAGGCCGCAGCCCACCGCGCTGCCGGGCTGCCCGAGGCCAGCGAGGACAGGGGCGTTCTCGCCGGCGTTCCCCATACATTGCCCGCTCTCACCCGCGCCTGGAAGCTCCAGGCCAAGGCCTCGACCGTCGGATTCGACTGGAACGATGCCAGGCTCGTTCTGGACAAGATCCGCGAGGAAACGGCGGAGATCGAGGAGGCCCTTGCCGGCGGCAGCAAGGAGGCCATCCGGGAGGAGATCGGAGACCTGCTCTTCGTCGTCGCCAATCTGGCGCGTCATGTCGATGCCGACCCCGAAGGGTGCCTCAACGCGGCCAACACCAAGTTCGAACGCCGGTTCCGGGGGATCGAAGACGCCCTTGCCACCGAGGGCCGGGACGTGAAGGATGCGACGCTCGACGAACTGGAAGCGCTCTGGCAGGCGGTAAAGCGCATGGAAAAGGCGAAGGCCGGCGCTGGCTAGAGCGTCGGCCCGAGAGGTAGATTGCGGTTTTCGGGAAAGCCGATGCAAACACGGAAGGTCAGGTCACCGGACCCGATGTGATATCCGGTCCGGTAGTCTAACCTTGGCGTTCTGCCTGGGGAAAACGCGCCCCAAACGCCCCTTCCCGCTCGGGCGGGAGCCGCACGGTCAAGGCGAGGGCGCCGTCCTCCGCATCCTCGCGGCTGAGGACCTCGCCATTGGTGTGCAGCCAGGCAAGCGACTTGCCGTCGCCGGGCTCGAGCGTGAGCCGGTAGACCGGCCGGCTGCGCGCGATGCGGGTTTCGATCGCGTCGGTCAGGCGGTCAACGCCTTCGCCCGTCAAAGCTGAAACCAGGACGGGACGTGACGCAACCGGCCTGAGCTCTGCCAGCGCAAGCTGCCGGTCGTGCTCGTCTCCGACAAGCAGGTCGGCCTTGTTCCAGACCTCGACGACCCGCTGTCCATCATCGGGATCGATCCCGAGGTCCCTCAGGATGGCCTGCACATCGGCAGCCTGGGCCTGCGTATCGTCATGAGCGAGGTCACGCACATGCAGCAGCACATCGGCTTCGATCGCATCCTCAAGCGTGGCCCGGAAGGCCGCGATGAGCTGGGTCGGCAGGTCCGAGATGAACCCGACGGTGTCTGAGAGCATGATGCGGGCACCATGCGGCAGCTTGATTGCGCGCGCGGTCGGGTCGAGCGTCGCAAACAGCATGTCCTGGGCCAGGACGTCGGCCGAGGTCAGTCGATTGAACAGCGTCGACTTTCCAGCGTTGGTGTAGCCAACCAGCGCAACAACCGGGTAAGGCACGCGTTTCCGGCTGGCACGATGCAGTGAGCGAGTACGTTTCACTGTATCGAGATCGCGCTCGATCTTGGTCATCCGCTCCTGGATGACGCGCCGGTCGGCCTCGATCTGCGTCTCGCCGGGACCGCCAAGGAAGCCGAAGCCGCCACGCTGGCGTTCCAGGTGGGTCCAGGACCGCACCAGGCGGCTCTTCTGGTAATTGAGGTGGGCGAGTTCGACCTGCAGCGCGCCCTCCTTGGTGCGGGCGCGCCGTCCGAAGATCTCAAGGATCAGGCCGGTTCGGTCGATGACCTTGCAGCCCCAGGCCTTTTCAAGATTGCGCTGTTGCACCGGCGACAGCGCGCAATCCATCACGACGAGGCCGATCTCCTCGTTGGTGATGCGCTCGGCGATCTCTTCGACCTTGCCCTTGCCGAGATAGGTCGCCGGTCTCAGCGCCGTCAGCAGCGCAGAGATGGGCTCCACTACGAAAAGATCGATCGCAGCCGCAAGTCCCACCGCCTCGTCCAGCCGCGCGGCGAAGGAGCGTTGATTCGCATCCGCCGCCGCGCCGCGGCGCTGCAGGTAAGGGCCGATGACGAAGGCACGGGTATTGGCCGCGATGTCGCGCTCGATCTCGTCGAGCGGCTTCATCCCGGCCGGTACGTCGTCCGTGCCCGAGCGCCCTGCCACGGCCTCAGGCCTTGTCCGTTTCCTCAGGCTCGAAGAGCTGAACCGGATGGCCGGGCATAATGGTCGAGATGGCATGCTTGTAGACGAGCTGCGAATGTCCGTCGCGACGGAGCAGCACGCAGAAATTGTCGAACCAGGTGACGACGCCCTGCAGCTTCACGCCGTTGACGAGGAAAATCGTCAGCGGAATTTTCTGCTTGCGGACGTGGTTGAGGAAGGTGTCCTGAAGGTTTTGAGCCCGCTCTGCGGCCATGTTCAGCCCCTGTTGTTGGGATCGCGCTTCGGGTTGCGTTGGCGATCCAATTCGTTCCGTTCAGCGTCCGGCCGAGCGCCGGGGCATTTCGGAACACCGATAAGGTCATTAGACCGCGTGCATATGCTGCAATGCAAGTGGTTCGACAGGCATGCGCAGCAGATAGTCCTGCGTTCGACGCAGGCGCACATGCAGATCGCGCCTGCCTCTCCGTCAGCCGACCCCGAGCGACTTCAGCTTGCGGTGCAGGGCTGAGCGCTCCATGCCGATAAATTCGGCCGTGCGTGAGATATTTCCGGAGAAGCGAGCGATCTGTGCGATCAGATACTCGCGCTCGAAAATCTCGCGCGCATCGCGCAGTGGCAGGCTCATCAAGCGTTCGCCGCCAGACCCCGACGGCGTCGTCGGGACCATGGCGCCCACCTCGGCGGGCAGCATCTCGATGGTGATGTCGGCGCTCGGATCCCCCTTGGTCAGAATCATCAGCCGTTCGACATTGTTGCGCAGTTCGCGGACGTTACCAGGCCATTCATGCGACTGCAGAACCGCCATCGCGTCGCCGCCGATTCTGCGCTTCGGCAGGCCGGTCGCGACCGAGATCTGGTCCATGAAGAACTCGATCAGTTCTGGCACGTCCTCGCGCCGCTCGGAGAGTGACGGCACGCGCACCGGCACCACGCTCAGCCGATGATAGAGATCCTCGCGGAAGCGCCCGTCGGCGATCAACTGGGCGAGATCGCGGCTGGTCGATGAAATGATGCGGACATCGACATGGACGCGCGTCGCGCCGCCGACGCGCTGAAAATTCTGATCGACGAGAACGCGCAGGATACGGTTCTGCGTCTCTCGCGGCATGTCGCCGATTTCGTCGATATAGAGCGAACCGCCGTGAGCTTCCTCGAGCGCCCCGACCCGGCGGGAACGGCCCTCCCCGCCCTCGACGCCAAAGAGCTCCTCCTCCATCGTTTCCGGCGTGATCGTCGCTGCGTTGATGACGATGAAGGGGCCGGTCGACCGGCTGGAGGCCTCGTGCAGGGTCCGGGCGGCCAGCTCCTTGCCGCATCCGGGCTCGCCGGTGATCAACACGCGCGCATTGGTGGGCGCGACGCGGTCGATGGTCTGGCGCAACTGGTTGACGACGGTCGACTTGCCGACGATCCGGCTTGCCTGCACCGAGCGCGTCTTCAGTTCGCGCACTTCGCGCCGCAGTCGCGACGCTTCGAGCGCGCGCTCGGCGACCAGGATCAGCCGGTCGGCCTTGAACGGCTTCTCGATGAAGTCATAGGCACCGCTCTTGATGGCGGACACCGCGGTCTCGATGTTGCCGTGACCGGAGATCATCACCACCGCAAGGTCCGGATGACTCTCCTTGATCAGGTCGAGCACCTGCAAGCCGTCGAGCCGGCTGCCCTGCAGCCAGATGTCGAGAAAGACCAGGTTCGGCCGGCGGGCCGCGATCGCCGCCAGAGCCTCGTCCGCCGATCCCGCCTTGCGCGTGCGGTAGCCCTCGTCCTCGAGCAGGCCGGAAACCAGTTCCCGGATGTCGACTTCGTCGTCTACGACCAGAATGTCAGCGCTCATTCCTGAGTTCCGTTCTGCTTGTTCATGGCGATATCGGCGGGCTTGCCACCGGCTTCGGCATCATCGGGTTGCTGCTCCGGCCCGGCTTGGGGGAACCAGAGCCTGACGCGCGCGCCGCGTCCGCCTTCATGGACGTCCGGTCGGTCGAGCAGTTCGATGCCCCCGCCATGGTCCTCGAGGATCTTGCCGACGATCGCGAGACCGAGCCCGGTGCCGCCCTCGCGTGTCGTCATATAGGGTTCTAGCAGCTTCTGGCGCTGATCGATGGGCAGGCCTTTGCCGTTATCGATGACGTCGATGATGATCAAGCCATCGTCGCGACGCTGGAAAGAGACATCGATCCTGCCGGGGCCGCGTTGGTCCATCGGCAAGGCTTCGATCGCTTCGGTGGCGTTCTTGATGACATTCGTGAGCGCCTGGGACATCAGCCGGCGGTCGAACTGCGCCAGAACAGGCTCCGCCGGCAGATCCTCCGACAGCGTCAGCTCCGGATTGCCGACACGCATCAGGAAGACGATCTGGCGCACCGTCTCGACGATGTCCTCACGCTCCAACGAGGGCTTCGGCATGCGCGCAAAGGAGGAGAACTCGTCGACCATGCGCCGGATATCCTCGACTTGGCGCACGATCGTCGCCGTGCATTGCTCGAAGATCTCCTTGTCGTCGACGATCACGCGCCCGAACTTGCGCCGGATGCGCTCGGCCGAGAGCTGGATTGGTGTCAGCGGATTCTTGATTTCATGGGCAATGCGCCGTGCGACGTCGGCCCAAGCCGCCGTGCGCTGCGCCGAGACCAGATCGGTTATGTCATCCAGCGTCACGACAAGACCTGCGCCAGCTCCCTCGCCTTCACGCACGGCGCGGACATTGACCATGCGGTCATGGCCGGCACGCGTGATCGCAATCTGACCGGAGCTTTGTCTCTGCCGATTATGCAGCGCTTCGGCAACGAATCCTGCGATTTCGGGGGCGACCTGACCGATCGGCTCGCCCAGCAAACGGCCGCCGGCGCCAAGCAGGATCTCCGCAGAGCGGTTCATGATGGTGATGTGGCCGTCGGCATCGAGGCCGAGCACGCCGGAGGATACACCCGACAGGACCGTTTCGGTGAAGCGCCGTCGTCGATCGATAACTTCGCTGGCCGTGACCAGCCCGTCGCGCTGCCGGCGCAGCTCCGCCGTCATCTTGTTGAAGGTTTCACCGAGATGGGCAAGGTCGCCCTCCGATCGTCGTATCGGGACCTGGACATAGAAATTGCCGCTGGAGACCTGGTCGGTCGCGTGGATCATGCGTCGGATCGGCGCCACGAGCCCGTTGGCGAAACTGAGTCCGATCCAGATCGCCGAAAGCAGCAGGATGACGGCGATCAGGGCATACATCGAGGCAAAGGCGATCTGCACGCCCTTCCGGCGTGCATCGATCGAGAGATACTCGACGGCGGCGCCACGGGCGACGGCCGGAAACTCGACGGCGAGCGGGTTCACCTCACGGGCGACATAGAGGAAAGCGTTGTCGTAGGTCGGCAGCTTGACCAGCGCGCCGAAGATGCGCCCGGTCGAGGGCAGCACACAGATCGGCTCGGGCGAGGATTGCGCATCCTCGAACGCGGCTTCATCGGGTTTTGGCGCATCGCGCAGCACATCGATATTCGCCCTGACAAGCACCGTCGCCGGCGGGCGCATGATCGTGGCGACCGGCACGCCGAGCGCCGTGGCACGGGCTGTCAGGAAGTTCTCGAACCATTTGCGGTCGGCATCGAAGGCAGGTTTCGCCCGCGTCAGATCGTCCGCCAGCACACGGATTTCGCGGCCGAGCGACTGGCACTGGCCCGCCGCATAGGCGTCGGCGACCTCTACCGATTTGAAGATGGCATCGCGCATCCGATCCGAGAACCAGGGCTCGAGGCCGCGTTCGATGGTAACGGTCGCGATCACCGCCACGAGCACCGCCGGCAAGGCGGCAATGATGCTGAACAGGCCGACGATGCGGACATGCAACCCGGCGGCCGCAGCCCCGGCACGCCTTGCCCGGATCAGCACCGCCGTCTCGAATGCGACGATGATCAGCAGCAGCAGGATCAGGAAGCCGTTGAGCACGAAGACGCCGATGACGACCTCGTGCACCGGCACGATGGGAGTCGCGCCGGACAGGACGAGGAACGTCACCAGTGCCGAGACGAGCGCGAACACGACGACGAGGGCCCCGAGCCAGCCCGAGACGCGTCGCGGCGTATCCTCGCCACGCGGCGTGATCCTGATATCGCTGATGGAGGCGGTCACTCTGTCTCAACAACTCCGCGAAAGCCGGACGCAAGGGTGCCCGGCTCGGCGCACTGATGCGCCGCCGCAACGGTGTTGTCAAAATATGACATATGAAAGGCAGGAAACCGCTGCCCCGCCTTACAAAGGCTCAGCGTGGCGAGCGGACCACCTGCATGTCGAGTTCCCGAATCTTCTTGCGCAGGGTGTTGCGATTGAGCCCGAGCAGCTCGGCTGCGCGGATCTGGTTGCCGCGGGTTGCGGCAAGCGCAGCGGCGATCAATGGCGGTTCGACCTCGCGCAAGATACGGTGATAGAGGCCGGGTGGCGGGATATTGTCGCCGAACCCTCCGAAATACTGACCGAGATGACGCTCGACCGAACCGGACAAGGTCTCCGCCCGCTCCGGCCCCGAGCTATGGGCGAAGCTCGAGGTTGCGGAGGCCGGCTGCAGTTCGGCCTCTACGATCGGTGCGGTGATCGTCTCCTGTGGATAGAGGGCAGCGAGGCGCCGGACGAGATTTTCCAGTTCGCGGACATTGCCCGGCCAGCGATAGCGCCGCATCACGTCCATCGCTTCCGAATCGATCTGCTTGCGCGGCAACCCTTCCTTCTCGACCAGCGAGAAGAAGTGCCGAACGAGATCCGGAATGTCTTCGACCCGCTCGCGCAGCGGCGGCAGCCTGATCGGCACGACGTTGAGCCGGAAGAACAGATCCTCGCGGAACAGTCCCTGCGCGATCGAGATACGCAAATCCTTGTTGGTCGCCGCCACGATCCGGACATTCGTCCTGATCGGCGTGCGTCCACCGACCGTCGTGTATTCGCCCTGCTGCAGCACTCGCAGGAGCCGCGTCTGGGCCTCCATCGGCATGTCACCGATTTCGTCGAGGAAGAGCGTGCCGCCCTCGGCTTGCTCGAAGCGGCCGGAAGAGCGGGTGAGTGCGCCGGTGAAGGCGCCCTTCTCATGGCCGAACAGTTCGGATTCGATCAGGTCCTTCGGAATGGCGGCCATGTTGATGGCGACGAAGGGACCGTTGCGGCGCTTGCCGTAATCGTGGAGCGCGCGGGCAACCAACTCCTTGCCTGTGCCGGACTCGCCGTTGATCATCACGGTGAGATCGATCGGCATCAGCCTCGCGAGCGCCCGGTAGACGTCCTGCATGGCGGGCGAACGGCCGATCAGCGGAATGTCATCGGGTTCGGCCGCGGCATTGGCACGTCCGCCATCGCCGCGCGGCCGCGAGAGGGCTCTCCCGACGATCGCGACGAGTTCCTTCAGATCGAAGGGCTTCGGCAGATATTCATAAGCGCCGCGCTCGGACGCCTTGATCGCGGTCATGAAGGTGTTCTGCGCGCTCATCACGATGATCGGCAGGTCGGGTCTCACCCGCTTGATGCGCGGCAGCAGATCGAAGGCGTTCCCGTCGGGCATCACCACGTCGGTGATGATGAGATCGCCCAGCCCTTGCGCTGCCCAGGTCCAGAGTGTCGCCGCCTGTCCTGTCGTCCGGACCTCGTACCCGGCCCGCGCGAGGGCCTGGTTGAGCACCGTGCGGATCGCGGCGTCGTCGTCGGCGATAAGAATGTTACCGGTGGGCATTCAATTATCCTGTGAACCTCAAGCGCTCCGTGTGGGACGCGCTTCATGCAGGGGCAGAAGAATCCGGAATGTCGTGCGCCGCGGCACAGACTCGCATTCGACGATTCCGCCGTGGTCGCCGATCACCTTCGCTACGAGTGCAAGTCCAAGGCCACTGCCCTGAGCCTTGGTGGTGACGAAGGGATCGAACAGATGCGGCAGCAGGTCGTGAGGCACGCCGGGGCCGTTGTCGCGGATGCCGATCTCCAGCGGTAGTGCGATCCGGCTTGCCGAGCCGGCATGCTGCATGCGGATGCCGGGGCGATAGGCCGTGGTCAGTGTGATCTCGCCATCAATCGCATGTTCACCAATGGCTTCCGCCGCATTCTTCATCAGGTTCAGCAGAACCTGGACCAGCTGATCTCGGTTGCCGGCGACCGGCGGCAGTGAAGGGTCGTAAACCTCGTTGAAGCGGATGTGCCTGGCAAAGCCCGATTGGGCCAGCCGTTTCACATGGTCCAGCACGTCATGGACATTGACCGGCCCGCGCTCACTCGGGCGTTCATCGCCAAACAGCTCGACACGCTCGACAAGCTTCACGATCCGGTCGGCCTCGTCGCAGATCAGCTGGGTCAGCATCCGATCGCTGTCAGGCACCGAGGCTTCAAGAAGCTGCGCCGCACCACGAATGCCGGAGAGCGGGTTCTTGATCTCGTGTGCGAGCATCGCGCCGAGCGCGGTGATGGAGCGGGCTGCTCCTCGATGCGTCAGCTGTCTGTCCATTTTTTCGGCAATTGTTCGTTCTTGCAGCATCAGCACGACGGCTTCGCTCTGATTGGGCAAGGGCGAGGCAAAAACATCGACGATGCGCTCGATGCCGATCCGGGGCGAGCCCAGATCCAGCCGGTACTCGGTGACGCTGGCGCCGCGCCGCTGCACATCCTCCACCAGGGACAGCACGGGGGAGCCAAAGGCGATCACATCGTCGAGACGCTGGCGCTTGAGCACGACCACGCTCGACTGGAAGAAGTCTTCAGCCGCCGTGTTGGCGTAAAGAATGCCGTGCCCTTCGCCGATGACGAGCACCGGCATGGGCAGGACATTCAGCGCCTGCATTTCCACCATATCGAGCAAGGTCAGATCCCGCTCATCGCCAACCTCGTCGGCAAACGCCATCGCCATACGCAATCGTCCTCGCTCAGGCTGCCTCGCGGCTGCATTCAGTGGAAAACAAGGCAGCCAGCGCGCGCAGGGCCTGATGAGGATCATCCGTGGTCAAGAGCGCGCGACGTTGTTCGGGGTCGGGGGCGCAGCCGGTTGCGACCGCCTCATCGGCATAGGCGGCCAGATGCTTACGGGCATGACGCACGCCCTGCTCGCGGCCGAGCAGGGCCAGCAGGCCCTCGTAGTGTTCCTGCGCGACCGCATGCTTCTGTGCTGCGCTCAACTCCGTCACCTGGCGTCCGGCGAGTGCGTCGCCCACCGCGCCGACAAGCCAGGGCCGCCCCAGAGCCGCGCGTCCGACCATGACGAAATTCGCGCCCGAGCGCTCAAGGCATGCCTCGGCATCGGCGACGCCATGAATGTCGCCATTGGCAACGAGCGGGAAATCACCGGTTTCGCGCACGGCCTGAATCGCGCGCCAGTCGGCGACACCCTTGTAGAATTGCTGCCGCGTGCGGCCATGGACCGTGATCATCGCGGCGCCGGCGGATATGGCGCGGTGCGCCAGCTCGGGCGCGTTGCGGGACGCGTCATCCCAGCCGAGCCGCATTTTCACCGTCACCGGAATGTTCACGGAACTGACCGCCGCCTCGACAAGCGAAAGCGCATGGTCGAGATCGCGCATCAGCGCCGAACCGGCCCAGCCGCCCGTCACGCGCTTGGCGGGGCAGCCCATATTGATGTCGACGATCTGCGCCCCGGTTGCTTCGGCCAGCCGGGCAGCCTCTCCGAGCCAGTGCGGATCGCAGCCGGCAAGCTGGACGACATGCGGGAAGACCCCTGCCCCCTCGGCGCGCAACCGGGCCTCTTCGCTGCCGCGCACGAATTCGTCGGATGCGACCATTTCTGAGACGACGAGCCCCGCACCGAATCGCGCAGCGATGCGACGCATCACGACGTCGGTGACGCCCGACATCGGCGCCAGAAAGGCTCGGGAGGCGATCGCAACCCCGGCAATGCCGGAGAGTTCGTCGCCCGATTTTGAGGCAATATCCATTGTGGCTATTTATTGGACATTGCTGCATCAGCGCAAGGGATTTCGAACCAATGCTGCAATGCAATATCGACGCAGCCCGGAACGGATGGTCGCAGCGCTTCGCGCCGCACTTGGCGATTGCATAACCGGCGACTATCAACCGGGCTCTAGCTGGAGCCTTGCCGTGTCGTCCGAAACAGTGACAAGTCTTCCGTCGGTGGCGGCCCTCGTCGTTGCGGCGGGGCGCGGCCTGCGTGCCGGCGGAGACTTGCCAAAGCAATATCGCCTTCTCGCCGGCCTGCCAGTCCTGCGGCGAACCCTGCTTCCATTGCTGGCTGAGCGGGCAATATCCCATGTCGTGGTCGTCATCGGGACCGGTGATGAGGCCTGCTATGCCGATGCTGTCGCAGGCTTCTCGTCCGGCAAGCTGCTCGGCCCGGTCACGGGGGGCGCGATCCGGCAGGACTCGGTGCGACTTGGCCTGCGGGCATTGGCAGCATCAGGATTCGAGGGAACCGTGCTGGTCCATGATGCAGCCAGACCGTTCGCGTCCCGAAACTTGATCGAGCGCGCAATCGAAGCCGCGCAGAGCGGTTCGGCTTCTATCCCTGCCCTGCCGGTCACCGACACGATCAAGCGTGTGGACGGCAAGGGACAGATCATCGAGACACCGCCGCGCGACCAGCTCGTCAGCGTGCAGACGCCCCAGGCCTTTGCCTTCCGCTCGTTGCTGGCAGCCCATGAGGCGGCAGCTGCCGCAGCTGTCACCGGTCTCACCGACGATGCCGCCCTGATCGAATGGGCGGGCCATGCGGTCACGACCTTCCCTGGAGAGGCCATGAACGTGAAGCTGACGCATCCCGAGGATTTTGTGCTGGCGGAAGAGAGGCTCCGCAGGCAGCTGACCACCCGGGTCGGTACCGGCTATGATGTCCACGCCTTCACCGATGGCGATCATGTCTGGCTCGGTGGTGTCCGCATTCCGCACTCGCGCGGTGTGCGAGCCCATTCCGACGGCGACGTTGCGTTGCACGCCTTGACCGATGCCATTCTCGGGGCGCTGGCGGATGGCGATATCGGCACGCATTTCCCGCCGAGCGATCCGCAATGGCGCGGGGCCTCATCCGACCGCTTTCTCGCATTTGCCGCCGAGCGCGTCAGCGGGCGCGGCGGCGTGATCGACCATCTCGATCTCAGCATCGTTTGCGAGGCACCGAAGGTCGGCCCCTATCGCGAGCAGATTCGGGCGCGGATCGCCGAAGTCACGGGTGTGCGGCTTGACCAGGTTGGGCTCAAGGCGACGACATCGGAACGCATGGGCTTTACCGGTCGCGGCGAAGGGCTGGCGGCCTTGGCAACAGCCACGCTGCGCCTGCCCAACGACGAGTAGGGGCAACCACCATGTTCGATTCCGAGATCACCGCACTGGCCATCGACGTTCTGACGATCTGCCGTGATCGTGGACTGAGCGTCGCGACGGTCGAGTCCTGCACAGGTGGGCTCGTCTCGGGCGCACTGACCGCAATCCCGGGCTCGTCGGACGTCGTCAATGGCGGGCTGGTGACCTATTCGAACGCCGCCAAGACTGCATTGGCAGGCGTGAGTGCGACGCTGATCGACAGCTACGGTGCGGTCAGCGAGCCGGTTGCCCGCGCCATGGCGGAGGGCGGCCGCGCGGTGCTCAAGGCCGATCTCTCCGTCGCGGTCACCGGCGTTGCCGGGCCGGGCGGAGGCAGCGCCGCCAAACCCGTCGGGCTCGTCCATTTCGGCTGCGCGTCAACCGCGTTGACCACGCATCGGGAAAAGCGCTTCGGCGATCAGGGGAGAGACGAAATCCGCCGCCTCTCGGTCATCGAGGCGCTCGAGATGCTCAAGCAGGCGGCGCTGAGCCATCGGTGACCGTGGTCCGGGCACGGCCATAGACCAGGTCGGCCCGCCTCTCGAAAGCCTCGGCGAACTTGCGAAAGGCCTTGTCGAACATCGTACCCATCAGCAGGCCGAGCATGCGGCTGGCGAACTCATAGGAGATGAAGAAGGCGATCTCGCAGCCTCCGTCCATCGCCTTGAAGCTCCAGCGGTTCTCGAGATGTCGGAACGGGCCGTCGACATACTCGACAAGGATCTTCAGGTTGGCAGGATCAAGCGTGACGCGACTGGTGAAGGTCTCGCGGATCGCCTTGTAGCCGACCGTCATGTCGGCCATCAGCACCTCGCCGCCGCCTTCGCGCGGCGTCCGGCGTCGTACCACCAAGCCTTCGCAAAGCGGCAGGAACTGGGGGTATTTCTCGACATCCGCCACGAGCGCGAACATCCGCTCCGGCGAGTGCTTCACCCGGCGGGTGCTGTTGAACATCGGCATGAGATGCTACGCGCTCAACCGCCGAGCTTGGCTGCGCGGGCGTCCCTCAACCGCGCGAAATCCTCACCCGCGTGATGCGAGGACCGCGTCAGCGGCGTCGAGGACACCATCAGGAAGCCCTTCACATAGGCGATCGCCTCGAAACCCTTGAATTCGTCGGGCGTGACGAAGCGGATCACCGCGTGATGTTTGCGCGAGGGCGCGAGGTATTGGCCGATGGTCATGAAATCGACGTCGGCCGAGCGCAGGTCGTCCATCAGCTGAAGGATCTCGTTCCGCTCCTCGCCGAGACCGACCATGATGCCGGACTTGGTGAAGATGGTGGGGTCGAGTTCCTTCACACGCTGCAGCAGGCGCAGCGAATGGAAGTAGCGCGCGCCGGGGCGCACCTTCAGGTACTTGCCGGGCACCGTTTCGAGATTGTGGTTGAACACGTCCGGCTTGGCCGCGACCACCACTTCGAGCGCGCCGGGCTTGCGCAGGAAATCCGGCGTCAGGATTTCGATCGTCGTGCCGGGCGAAGCCTCGCGGATCGCGCGGATCACGCGGGCGAAATGCTCCGCACCACCGTCATCGAGATCATCGCGGTCGACCGAGGTGATGACGACATGCTCGAGGCCGAGCTTGGCCACGGCTTCGGCGACCTTGCGCGGCTCCTCCTGGTCGAGCGGCTGGGGCACGCCTGTCTTGACGTTGCAGAAGGCGCAGGCCCGCGTGCAGGTGTCACCCATGATCATGAAGGTGGCGTGCTTCTTTTCCCAGCACTCGCCGATATTCGGGCAGCCCGCTTCTTCGCAGACCGTGACGAGCTTGTTCTCCTTCACGATCTTCTGCGTTTCTGCCCATTTCGGTGAGCCGGGCGCCTTCACCCTGATCCAGTCCGGCTTGCGAAGGACGGGATTCTCCGGGCGCTTCTGCTTCTCGGGATGGCGCAACTCGGCCGCAGGTTTGGCATCCGCCTTGGGATTGCCGACATTGGGCCGCGGGTCGCGGTTCAGAAGATCGAGAACGAGAGCCATGTCGTTTCCAGTCACCCGGCGCCTGCAAGAGGCGCCAATTTGCTCTAGCTAATCTGCATCAGGCCCGGCGGCAACCTGACCGGAGGTCGCGTCAGGCTGCAGGTTTCCGCAACGCGTTCCAGATCACGATCACCACGCAGGCGCCCGCGATGGCCGCGACCAGGGTGCGAGGGAAGCCGTGGATCGGGATGTCGAGCAGCTCGGCCAGGCGGCTGCCGACGAAGGAGCCTGCCACGCCCACCAGCATGTTGGTGAAGAGGCCGTGATCGGACGACGTGATGCGCTCCGCGATCCAGCCGGCGAGCAGGCCGATCAGCAGTGTCGCGAAGAAGCCGTAGCCGGGCGTGCCGAGTGCGGCGTAGATGGGGCTATCCATGATCCGTCGTCCCTTTCGTCAGCCTGCAGGATGAATCCGTCGGACAGGCCGGGGACGGCCTGCACCGGTCGTCATGCGATGAACCTGGCCAGCAGCACCACGAGGATCGCGCCGAGCACCGCCATTGCCGCCTCGTCGAGAAAGGCGTGTCCGGTCCGCACCCGCCAGCCGGTGATCCGCACCAGCCCCTGCCCGACCAGCATGCCGAGCACTCCGACAACGGCGTGACGGATCAGCCCGCCACCGCCCACCACGAGGCTGGCGACGAAGCCCGTCACGGTCCCGAGCAGGATCGTCGGCGCGAGCGCCCGCCAATCCAATGGCAGGCCGCGACCAGGAGGCAGGACCTCGACCTTGTCATCGGGGATGACGCGGTCGTGACCACGGGATTTGCGCGTGCGCGGGCGTGTCGTCATCGCTGGGATATGCCCTCGCACAGCGCGAGTTTCCAGACCGGGAAATGTCAGGCGATCAGACGCGCCAGCAGCACCACGACGATGGCGCCGATCGTCGCCGTGATGATCTGCGAGACCAGCGGGTTGCCGATGCCGAGATTCACGCCAATCGCCGAGAGCAGAAAGCTGCCGACGAAGGCGCCGATCAGGCCGGTGATGATGTAGCGGACAAGCCCACCACCACCGACGACGATACTGGCGAGCCAGCCGGCGACGAGACCGATGATGATGGCGACGATAATCGAACGCAGATCCATGGTGGTCTCCAGCTCTCGTGTGTCAGTCTGCCATCACGGAACTTGGCGCGGAGGGCGCCCGGTTCAGCATCTCTACGCGTTCAGCACCTTCCCATAGGCGTCGAGCACGCTTTCCTTCATCGTCTCCGACAGCGTCGGGTGCGGGAAGATGGTGTGCATCAGCTCTTCCTCGGTCGTCTCGAGGTTCATGGCGACGACGAAGCCCTGGATCAGCTCGGTCACTTCCGCCCCGACCATATGCGCGCCGAGCAGCTTGCCGGTCTTGGCATCGAAGATCGTCTTGACCAGGCCGCTATCCTCGCCGAGCGCGACCGCCTTGCCGTTGGCAACGAAGTTGAACCGGCCGACCTTGAGCTCGTGCCCTGCCGCCTTGGCCTTGGCCTCGGTCAGGCCGACGCTGGCGATCTGCGGGTGGCAATAGGTGCAGCCCGGGATCATGTTCTTGTCCATCGGGTGCGGATGAAGGCCCTTGATCGCCTCGACGCAGATCACTGCCTCGTGCTCGGCCTTATGCGCCAGCATCGGCGGCCCCGCGACGTCGCCGATCGCGTAGATGCCCTTCACATTGGTCCGGCAGAACTCGTCGATGGCGATGAAGCCGCGATCGGTCTTCACCCCGAGCGTTTCCAGACCGAGATTCTCGACATTGGCAACGACGCCGACGGCGGAGATCATGCGATCGGCTTGAATCGTCTGCTTGGCGCCCTTGTCGTCCTCGATATGGGCCGTGATCGAATCCGCCGATTTCTCGACCTTGGTCACCTTGGCGCTGGTGATGATCTTCATGCCCTGCTTCTCGAAGGCCTTGCGGGCGAAGGCGCCGATCTCGGCATCCTCGACCGGCACGACATGCGGCAGCACCTCGACCACCGTCACCTCGACGCCCATGGTGCGGTAGAATGAGGCGAACTCGATACCGATCGCGCCCGAGCCCATCACCAGCAGCGATTTCGGCATCTTCTGCGGGACCATCGCCTCGAAATAGGTCCAGATCAGCTTGCCATCCGGCTCGAGACCGGGAAGAGCACGCGGGCGTGCGCCCGTCGCGACAATGATGTGGTCGGCGGTGTAGCTGCCCTCGCCCTTGGCATTCTTCGGCGGTGGAACCTGCGGCTGCATCGCAGGCTTCGCCGTCTTGCCGACCACGATCGTGCCGGGCTTGGTCAGCTTGGCCTCGCCCCAGATGACGTCGACCTTGTTCTTCTTCATCAGGAACTGGACGCCATTGTTCATGCGGGCGGCGATGCCGCGCGAGCGTTGAACGATGGCGGCAAGATCGGCCTTGAAGGAGCCCTCGAGCGTCAGCCCATAGTCCTTGGCATGCTGGCCGTAATGCAGAATCTCGGCCGAGCGCAGCAAGGCCTTGGTCGGGATGCAGCCCCAGTTCGAGCAGATGCCGGCAAGGTGTTCGCGCTCGACGATCGCCGTCTTGAAGCCAAGCTGCGCCGAGCGGATCGCTGCGATGTAACCGCCGGGGCCGGAGCCGATGATGATGACGTCGTAGTCGGACATGTCCCTAACCCTTGTTCTAAATCGAAACCCGTCGCGCCGCGCGGTGCAGACGCCAAGCTCGATCGGCTATCATTGCTGTTTCGCTGCCCCCAGCTTCTGCAAGGCAGCGATGGATTGTGGCTCCCGCCCAAGCAGGAATGGGGCCTTGGTGCGCGCGGCGAGGCCAAAGACGTCGCCCTTGCGGGTCTCCCTCAATGCTTCACGCTGTTTCGCGTAGCTGCCGCATTCAAACCCGCTACCGCGATGCCCCGTCACGGGATTGTAGGAATTCGCAGCATAGCGGAAGCAGACATAGTTGAGGTTGATCTGGCCGCGGTAACGCCCTTCCTGAGGATCGTCGATCTCAGCCGAGGCGTTTTCCCAAAGCACGTTGAAGGTCCCGCGCAGGATCACATCGTTTCCGGGATACCAAAGAAAGGTCGTGCCGTTTGGTGCGATATACTCGACCTGAGTGCCGTGCTGAGGGCTATGGCTAACGATCGTTCTGTCGGCGAAGAACGACGCGATCACCTCCGGGGCGGCATAGGCTCGGGGGAACGCTGCCGTTCCCGAGGCTGCCTTGGGTTGCGTGTTGCGCGAGGTGTAGTCCGCTTGGGTCAGCACGGGCCGCGCCGCGAACAGTGCCCTCGGCCTGCGATATTCGCGCGCGACCGCTGGTCCGAACTCAACCACAGGCGGATGGCTCGCGTTGACCTCTTTCGCTGGCGAGGTCGCTGCCGAATGAGGGGTCTGACAGGCAGTAAGCAACAGGGGAAGAACTGAGGCGATCAGCGAATACCTTCCCAACCGCCTGTCTCTGTGGCTTGCGCCCATTTGTCCCCTCAACCGATCGTCGTGCAGGCCAATCCGACTCTTGCGACGTCTAAACGCCCATCACACCAGCATCGCCATCGGCTTCTCCACATAGCCTTTGAAGGCCTGCAGCAGTTCCGCCCCGAGCGCGCCATCGACCGCGCGGTGGTCGGTCGAGAGCGTCACCGACATGATGGTCGCAATCGCCAGCGCACCGTTCTTGACCACGGCGCGCTGCTCACCGGCGCCGACCGCAAGGATCGTCGCATGCGGCGGGTTGATCACCGCGGCGAAATCCTTGACGCCGAACATGCCGAGATTGGAGACCGCCGACGTGCCGCCCTGGTATTCCTCGGGCTTGAGCTTGCGGGTCTTGGCACGCGCCGCCATGTCCTTCATCTCGTTCGAGATCTGGCTCAGCGGCTTGTGGCAGGCGTCGCGGATGATCGGCGTAATCAGGCCGCCCGGGATCGATACCGCGACGCCGACATCGGCATGCTTGTGCTTGAGCATGGCACCGTCGGTCCAGCTGACATTGGCATCCGGCACGGCGCGCAGCGCCAGGGCGAGAGCCTTGATCACCATGTCGTTGACCGAAAGCTTGTAAGCCGGCTTGCCGTCCTTCTCGGGTGCCGCAGCATTGAGTTCTGCGCGCAGCTTCAGCAGCGCGTCGAGCTCACAATCGACCGTCACGTAGAAATGCGGGATCGTCTGCTTCGCTTCGGTCAGGCGGCGCGCGATGGTCTTGCGCATGCCGTCATGCGGAATCTCCTCATAGGAGCCTGGCTCGAACAGCTTCTTGACCGCCTCGTCGGAGGGGCCGGCCGCGAGCGGGGCAGCCGCCGGCTTGGGCGTGGCTGCCGCAGGAGCGGCTGCCGGCGCGGCCTTGGCGGCGCCGCCGGCCTTCGCCGTCTCGATATCGCGCTCGACGATCCGTCCGTGCGGGCCCGAGCCCTGGACCTTTGCAAGATCGAGCCCGGCATCCCTGGCGAGGCGACGCGCCAGCGGAGAGGCGAAGGGGCGGCTGCCGTCGGCAGCATGCGCAGCGGGCTGCCCAGCCACAACCGGGGCAGCTGCGGGAGCTGCCGCTGCTGCCTTGGCCTCGACCTTCGGCGCAGTCTCGCTCTTGGCGGGCGCGGTGCTGGGGGCCGATACGCTCTTGGCGTCCTCGCCCTCGCCGGCGATCACGCCGATGATTTCGTTGACCGCGACATCGGCCGTGCCTTCCGGCACCACGATCTTGGCCAGGATGCCCTCGTCGACGGCTTCGACCTCCATCGTCGCCTTGTCGGTCTCGATCTCGGCAAGGATGTCGCCGGACTTGATGGCGTCTCCTTCCTTCTTGAGCCACTTGGCGAGATTGCCCTTCTCCATGGTCGGCGAGAGAGCGGGCATCAGGATGTTTACGGGCATGGCTGGAGGCTCGCTTTTTCCAATTGGATGAGCAGCAGGCGGCGTGTCAGGCCCATGCCGAAGCTGAGGGACACGAAAACGAAGGCGATATAGTCGAGATGTTCCAGGGCGGTGCCGGCCAGCGTCCTCCCGAACATCAGCTCGGGAGCGAAGGTCTGGACTGCCTCCGGGATCAGCGTCAGCACGCCGCCCGCCGCCAGCAGGTAGGCGCAGAGATCGAGGCGGTGCAGGCGCAGGCGGGCGCCCGCTAGATGCGGCGGAGCCAGCGGGCGCGGCCGAAGCCGCTCCCGAGGTTTGAAATACGCGACCGCTCCAGAGGCCCCGGCAGCTGCGAGGCCGACCGCTGCGATCATGGCAGGGACGGTCAGCGCCACGGCATCAGGCCCTGTAGCAGACGGCCTTCGCCGCCGCGATGACCTCGCCGACATTCGGCAGGGCGAGCTTCTCGAGATTATGCGCATACGGCATCGGCACGTCCTTGCCGGTGACGCGGGCGACCGGCGCGTCGAGATAATCGAAGGCCGCTTCCATGATGCGCATGCCGATTTCGGCGGTGACGCCGGACTGCGGGAAGCCTTCCTCGACTGCGACGCAGCGGTTGGTCTTCTGCACGGAGGCAATGACCGTCTCGATATCCATCGGCCGGATGGTGCGCAGGTCGATGACTTCGGCCTCGATGCCTTCCTTGGCCAGGGCTTCGGCGGCGCCGAGCGCATAGGTCATGCCGATGCCGAAGGAGACGATGGTGACATCCGTGCCCGGACGCACGACCTTGGCCTTGCCGATCGGGATCAGGAAGTCGTCGCCCTTCGGAACCTCGAAGGTACGCCCGTAGAGAATCTCGTTCTCAAGGAAGATGATCGGGTTCGGATCGCGGATCGCGCTCTTCAGCAAGCCCTTCGCGTCCGAGGCGCTGTAAGGCATCACCACCTTGAGGCCGGGCACATTCGAGTACCAGGCGGCGTAGTCATGGCTGTGCTGGGCGGCGACGCGGGCGGCAGCACCGTTGGGTCCGCGGAAGACGATCGGGCAGCCCATCTGGCCGCCGGACATGTAGAGCGTCTTGGCCGCCGAGTTGATGATCTGGTCGATCGCCTGCATGGCGAAATTGAAGGTCATGAACTCGACGATCGGCCTCAGGCCGGTCAGCGCCGCACCAACGCCGATACCGGCGAAGCCGTGCTCGGTGATCGGGGTGTCGATGACGCGCTTGGGGCCGAATTCCTGGAGCAGGCCCTGCGTGACCTTGTAGGCGCCCTGATACTCGGCGACCTCTTCGCCCATGACGAAGACATCGCCATCCCGACGCATCTCCTCAGCCATGGCATCGCGCAGCGCCTCGCGGACCGTCATGGTGACGACCTCCGCACCCGCGGGGAACTCGCTCGACGCGTCATAGGACTTCGCCTGAGCAGGTACGCTCGGCGTGGCGGCGGCCGCAGGCGCTTCGGCCGAGGCCTTCTCCGCCTTGGCCTCGGGCTCGGCCGGCTTCTCGGCAACCGCCGCCGGCTTGGCGCCGCCTGAGGCTGCCGCCTTCACATCCTCACCATCGGCTGCGATCACGCCGATCGGCGTATTGACCGCGACGTTCTCGGTGCCGTCGGCAACCAGGATCTTGGCAAGGATGCCTTCGTCGACCGCTTCGACTTCCATGGTCGCCTTGTCGGTTTCGATCTCGGCCAGGATGTCGCCTGCCTTGATGGCATCCCCCTCGGCCTTGAGCCATTTGGCGAGCTTGCCCTCCTCCATGGTGGGCGAAAGCGCGGGCATAAGGATATCAATCGGCATGAACACACCCGGAATTTGAAAGGACGCGGGATCAGGAGATGCCGGCAAGGCCGGCAGAGACTTAGGCGCGGTCCGGGCCTCAGGCCCGGGCGTGCTCCAGCGTAATATCGGTGAAGAGCTCCGAGACATCGGGCTCCGGATCATGCGTTGCGAATTCGGCCGCGTCGTTGACGATCTCGCGGATCTTGGCGTCGATCGCCTTGAGCTCGTCTTCGGCGATCTTGAAATCGCGGGTGAGGCGCCCCCTCACCTGCTCGATCGGATCATGCTCCTCGCGCATCCGCTGGACTTCGTCCTTGGAGCGGTACTTTGCCGGATCAGACATCGAGTGACCGCGATAGCGATAGGTCTGCATCTCGAGAATGTAGGGACCCTTGCCCGAGCGGGCATGCGCGATGGCACGCTCGCCGGCAGCGCGCACGGCGCGGACATCCATGCCGTCGACCTGCTCGCCGGGAATGGAGAAGGACAGGCCGCGCTTGGAGAAATCGGTCTGCGCCGAAGCGCGGTTGACTGAAGTGCCCATGGCGTAGCGGTTGTTCTCGATCACGAACACGACCGGCAGCTTCCAGAGCTGGGCCATGTTGAAGCTTTCATAGACCTGGCCCTGATTGGCCGCGCCGTCGCCGAAATAGGTCATCGAGACCCGGCCGTCCTCCCGGTACCAGTTGGCGAAACCGAGGCCTGCACCGAGCGATACCTGCGCGCCGACGATGCCGTGCCCGCCGTAGAAGTTCTTCTCGCGGGAGAACATGTGCATCGAGCCGCCCTTGCCCTTGGAGTAGCCTCCGCGGCGCCCGGTCAGCTCGGCCATCACGCCGCGTGATTCCATTCCGGTCGCAAGCATGTGACCGTGATCGCGATAGCCGGTGATGACCTGATCGCCGTCCTTCGAGGCCATCTGCATGCCGATGACGACGGCTTCCTGGCCGATATAGAGGTGGCAGAAGCCACCGATCAGGCCCATGCCGTACATCTGCCCGGCCTTCTCCTCGAAGCGGCGGATCAGCAGCATCTCGTAATAGGCGTGAAGGTCTTCTTCCCTTGTGAAGGCGGGCATGTTGCTCAACGCTTTGGCCGCCCCCTTCTCCGCAGTTGTCTTGGCTGAACTGGCCTTTGCCGCGCCCTTGGTCGCGGTTTTGGCTTGAGCGGGAGCTTTCGTCTTGCGCGCGGCAACGGCCATCGGCGATCCTCCAAGATCATTCGACCTTGGTTGTAGAGGATCACATACCCCTTGGCGAGGGAGGTATCTCGCAATGCAGCATGAGTTATGTCGCTGATATTTCTAAGATTTCATGTATTAACTGGAATTCAGTTAATCGATGTAACCGGAACTATTCTGCGGCTTTTCCCGCTCCTCAGCGCCCCATGATGATGACATCGTTCCGATGGATCCGGCCGAGCGACGCGCGCGCACGCTCTTCCAGCAGATCGCGATCGACGGCTTCGTCGCGCATCAGGGCGAGGCGTTGCTCCCAGCTCTTGCGCTCGGTGGTGAGCTCCTTGAGCTCATCCTCCATGACCCGCAGCGATTCCTGCAGGCCGCCGCGGGCCTCGAGCCCGCGCGAGCCATGCTGGGCATGGAACATGAAGTAGCCGACCGCTCCACTCGATACGAGATAGAGCGCGAGCGTGATGAAAAAGGATCTGAGACCACGGCGGACGACCATGCCGGCAGGCTAGCCTTGCGTGGTTTATGCCGGGTTAACGATCAGGGCCGGGAGACCTGCACGAAGCCGTCCGAACTCACCTGGGCGTCGCGCGCGATCGCAGTCAGGTCAGCCTCGACACGCCGCGCGATCGGCAGCCGGAAATGCAGCGGATCCCAGTAATTGCTATCCTGCTGCGTGACCATCGAGCGATGAGCGAAATCGGCGATGACGGCGCCGCGCCGCGCGGCGAGGGTTCGGAGCGCCTCCTTGCAGGCGGCGTAGCGCTGCCAGCCTGCCGAGCCCTCACGCGGCAGTGCCGTGAGATGAGCCGGCGGAAGAACGATCAGCTTTTTCGTCTGCCCCGGAAGTGCTGCCAGGGCCGTGTCGAGCCAGCCCAGCGCGGGAAAGCGCCAGCTTTCCCGTTCCGTCGCGTCCACCTTCGTCGCCGGCACGATCGGAGCCAGGTCTGGAGCAACGCCGCCAAAGTCGTGGAACAAGTGAGAGCGAGCCCGCGCCAGATCATACGTCTGTTCTGGTGGCGTGAACACTTCGTAGCCGTCGCGGCGGATCCGCTCAGGCAGATATCCGAGCCTATGCGCCAGAAGGCGGCCCGCGATTTCCAGCGTGGTCAGGTTGATCAGCTTCGGCCAGTCATTCCAGCGGGCGTCGTCATAGAGCCAGGGCGGAAATGGGCGCGGCGTCAGGCGTTTACCTGGTTCGGTCGCATCGGGATCGCACCATGTCGTGTCGATGCCCCAGATTACAGCCTTGGGCGTAGCCGTTTTGCGCGCGAACAACTCCGCCATCTGGACCTGCTCCCAAGGGGTGGCAGCGTTCATGGCGAGATTGGCCATGCGGACATCGAGGCCTTGCGACAGGACCGCAGGGTCGAGCAGCCGCATCGTCGATGTCCCGAAGATGGCAGAATCGAACGCGCCCGAGCGGACGAGCTGCGGGTACATGTAGCGCTGGTTGAGATCCATCAGCGGGCGCGCCGCCTGTCCGGTGGCAAGGCGCGAACCGAACGGATCCATCACCGCGATGAAGCCGAAGACAAGCAGGACCAGGGCGAGCGCCGCGCTGAGAAATGCCAGCGACCAGCACTTCCAACCCGCTGCGTCGGCAGCTTTCGAACTAGCCAATGCGAGGGGTTTCCCCGGCAAGAACCTTGCGGAAGACCGGCATGTCGATATTGCCGCCCCCAAGGACGACGCCAACCGAGGCGCCCTGGTTGAGTTCGAACTCGGCTGCTGCTGCCGCCAGCGGCGCAGCCCCGGCCCCTTCCGCGAGATTATGGGTGTCGAGATAATAGCTCCGGATCGCCTCGGCGATCGCATCTTCGCTGACGCGCACGATCCGCGCCGCGCCCTTCAGGATGATCGTGAGCGCACCGGCATCGGGCACCCGGACCGCAATGCCGTCAGCAAAGCTCGGAGCATCCTCGACCGCGACCACCTGTTTCGCCTCGACCGAGCGGGCGTAGGAATCGGCGATCTCCGAGACGACGCCGATGATCTCGGTCTTGAGGCCGAGCGCATCGCGCGCGGCAATCAGGCCGCAGATGCCGGAGCCGAGTCCGATCCCGACATAGACGCGCGTCAGATTCGGCCGCGCAGTGAAAAGCTCGAGCGCATAGGTTGCGACACCGCAGACGAGATCGCGATGGAAGGACGGCACCATCTCATAGCTGCGCTCGCGGGCGATTTGCTGAGCCGCGGCCCGGGCCTCGTCGAAATCCCGGCCGGTTTCGATCAGCTCGGCTCCGAGCGCCTTCATGGCGGCGTTCTTTTCCACAGCATTGCCGAGCGGCACGACGATCACCGAAGGCAGCCCGACTCCGCTTGCCGCCATCGCGATGCTCTGGCCGTGATTGCCGCGTGTCGCCGAGACGACGCCCTTCACATGCGGGCGCTCGCGCTTCAGTCGGTCGAGATAGACGATGCCGCCGCGCAGCTTGAAAGCCCCGATCGGCGTGTGATTTTCGTGCTTCACCACGATTTCGAAGCCGTGACGCTGCTGCAGCAGCGGCCAGGCATATTGCGGCGTTCCCGGGAAGACAGTGTCCACAAGAGCCTTGGCGGCCTTGATCTCGGACAGGGTGGGCAAATCGGTCATGCGGATCCTCCGGAGCGCTTCTGCCACATCTCAAAGCCATCGAACAATGACGGGAGTGTGCGAACGATGTTGACCGGCGGGCGGGGCGTCCGTATGTCAGCGCCCTGTGAGGGCGGGTAGCTCAGTGGTAGAGCACGTGACTTTTAATCATGTGGTCGAGGGTTCGATCCCCTCCCCGCTCACCAACAAAATCAACAAGTTAGCAAAAATTCTGAGCCCCTCCCGCTTCCCAATAGCTTCCCAATCGAGGTTTTGGGAAGCAATTCGCGACGATGGGAAGCGGGCCTAGCTAGCGACTCACCCGCGTTCGCGGCTCGCTGCATGAGCCTTTTTGAGAGCGCCGAAATAGTCAGCCCTGAGTTCCTTCAGGCGCCTATGCAAGTCATACACCCCGAACAGAAGCGCCTGAGCGCGCTCCTCCGATAGGCGGACGATTTCGTCGTCTACCCCTTCCAGGGCGCTTTCTGCCGCCTCGGAGAGCAGACTCGCCGCGAGAGTTGCGTTGCACATTTTGGGCTCAAGCCCAGAGAAGTGCCTGAGATCCACCTCGAAGGGGGCGGCAAATCGGTCATGCGCTGTCACGCGACCCGCATCACTGGATTTTGGCATGGGGTTGCTCCTGTATCGATAAGTTTGTACATTGAACAAACAGATGGTGATATTTACCACGTTTGTCAACTCAAATTTGGACAGGGTACAAATGACGCCGATTCAGATGAAGATGGCCAGGGCCGCGCTGGGCTGGGGCGTGCGCGATTTAGCCGAGAAAGCCGGCGTCACCGCGAACACTGTGACGAGGATTGAAAACGGCGCCGACGCCAAACATTCCACGATGAAGGCCCTGCGCGGGGCGTTGGAAATTGGCGGCGTCGTGTTCCTGGCCGATGGCGAGATGGTGGACGGCGGGCCCGGTGTCCGGCTTCAGAGACTGGGCGAGTAGCGTCAGCCGCGGCGACGCCCGTATCGGTGCAACGCAAATCCGCGGCTGTGCAACGGAGATCCGGATCTCTAGTCGATTGTGTAAATCCGTTGCAGAACTGCGGATCCGCGTTTCTTTTTGACCGAGTAACGGGGGCGTTTGGGCCCTTAGCTAAAACGCTCATGCAATGTGCACTACTTCGCTATGCTCCTTCATGCCGCGCGTCTTCCTCGATTGATCGCAAGGCCACGATCGCAAAGGCTGGAGTTCGGTTCAGGCGAACTGGCCGGCGATAAGAACACCGGGGACAAGAAAGCTCGCGCCTTGGAGACCGCCGGCATTGCCTTCCTAGCGATAGCGAAACGATGGGCGGCGGCCCAGGCATTCGGCTCAAACGATGAGAACGCCGCATCTCTCATAAAAGCAGGATCTATCCGCTAGCGAATCGATGCACGATTGGTTCTAGCTTGCAGCTCCGTTACGTGATGTGACAGGTTCGCGCACGGGTTGCAGGGGGCAGCATGACAAAGGCGTCTGAAGTTGGCGCACGTTTTCACACGTGGGCCGAAGAGAATGGCTATTTGGCCAACGATGGCATCGACGGTCCTGGAGCGAGAAAGTCGCTCTCGTCTGTATTTCCTCAGTCAGTAGATACGGACGTCGAGCGAGCGGCCGATCAGCTTATTGCCAGGTTGCAAGTCGTTGCTGTTTTTCACGATGAGGCCTCGAACTCTGTCACCGTGTGCACAAAAGGGGCGGTTCCGTCGACCAAGGGAAAACTGCTGCCGCATGGGCTAGAGGGAGTGAACGTTCATTGGATTGGTTCCTGCCAAGTCCAGAACAATCCTCCGCCGGTTCCTACACAACCACCCAGCGCTAAGCGCGCATATGTGCACAATGGCAGTCTCTCGTGTGGTAGCTCAGTATCGCCTGCTCATGTCATTGGTGCGGGAACGATGGGATGCCTAGTCAGAGACGGCCAAGGAAAGCTCTACGGCTTGTCCAATAACCATGTGACCGGTGGATGTAATCACATGGAAGCCGGGATGCCAATCTTGTGCCCCTCCGGCTTCGACTCAAGTGCTGACGCACGTCATCCAGTTCCACGCGCGATCGGACGGCACTCTCGATCAATTCCGATCTTGAGCGGCGATCCCAAAATAGTTCAACCCCAGAAGCACGACGCGGCAATATTCGAAATCCTTGAGCAGGATCTGGTATCCTCACAGCAAGGGGACTCGTCGATCGCGACTTATGATACCCCTAGCCGGTTGGCATTCCCGAACCGTGGCACTAGGGTGAAGAAGGTCGGCAGGACCACCGGACTGACCCACGGCACGGTAGTCGGTTCGCTGTCGGCTCCCCTGATGGTGCCATATTCGGCGGATAGATTTAAGGCTCAGGTGTATGTGACCGGAGCTGTTGCCATCGAGGGTGACAACGGAGAGACGTTCTCGGAACCTGGTGACAGCGGTTCGCTTGTAGTTTCTGAAGACGGATCTGTTGCGATTGGACTTATTGTGGCGGGCATGAACCGACTTTCGATCGTTCTGCCGTTGGAAGAGACTCTTAACGAGTTTGGGGTGACGCTCGTCTCTGCATACAGGACATGAACATGGCCTTGCGAGATCATATTGGCACGGAATTGCTGAGTTTCTTAGGCCTAAAGCCTTGGCAGGCCATGGTCTTGCAGGACCGCGCGCGCCGGCCGACAGAACTGCATGTTTACGTTATCGACCCGGCAGTGGACCCTAGAAGCTTCTCATCAATCCAAGAGTGGCGAAGCATGAAGGTCGTAGTCGAGCGGGGCGCGGAGCCTCGCCTGCACTAAGTACGGGCGCCCGCTCGGAGCAATCCTATCGGGTGACCACCTGATGGCGCCAACGCCTCGCGTTTCGTGCATTCACTACCGCCCGATCGGCATTAGCGCTCTCCAGCAGCGCCCGCCGTTGCAAGGCGGGCTGGCGATGTTCGGCCATCGCTGCGTCGAGATCACCCACGAAGCGGAGCGGTCGTCCCTGCTGGTCTTGGAGCGGCACGTACATGCCGCTCGGCGCCTGGACCACGACGGGATACGTCGGCGGCTTGCCGGCGGTGAACTCCGCGCCGGTTCGAGCGTCGGCAACGAGCATGCGGGGCGCGGCGATCATCGCGTCGATCCGATCGACCTCCGCGCGCTGCTTTTCCGTCATTGCCAAGCGATCCGAGGCCCGCTCTCTACGCCTTGCTGGGTCCGGTGATGTGCGAGGGTGGAAGCCCTTGTCATCCGGAGGGGCGCCCAAGTCTGATGTCCGCCCGAGGGCCGCACGCACATCATCATCGAGCTGCTTGGCCAGCCAGGCGTGTGAGCGGTCGATGGAGGGGTACGCCGGAGAGAGCTCAGGCGCGTACTTGGTCAGTTGACCGCCATTCAGCGCCGAAGGTGCCCAGACTCGGCCAAGCCGCCTGACGGCGAGTTCGCGGGCTTTGCTCTCGTCGCCGACTTCGGCATAGGCCGCCGCGAACTCCTCGCGGAATTCGTTCTGCAAGAGCACCGCCTGGCGTCCAACTGCGGGCACGCTCGGGCCCGTGAACGGAATCCAGCTTGTCCCGAAGTATCCGACAACGTCGGCCGGCGAGAGGCTCTTGACCTTGGTGTAGGCGTCATCGCGGAGCTGATCGCGGGCCTTCTGCATGGCCGGATCGTTGTAGCGAGCGGCCTCCCGGGCCAGATCCTCCGAGGTCATGTATTGCGATCGGACCATCCACGCCGCGAGCCGGTTCTCCACGTCCTTCCCAAAGCGCTGGCCAAATCCATCCGGGTCACGACGCTGCTCCGCGTCCATAAGCGAGAACGCGACGGACATCTTTGCGGGATCGCCCGAGCGCGACATGCCGATGAGGGCGTCACGCATCTGGGTCTCGGCCATGACCAAGCCGAACTGCTCCGGAGGCAGGGATGCAAGCTGGCTCGCGACCATCTCGCGCTGGCCGGGAAGCCCGTTCGTCCAGACGCCCAGGACCGCGGAAAGATCGGCGCCTGAGAGGACCGGCTGTGGCTGGCCAGTACGAGCGGTGATCGAAGTGGCGACATCGCTGCGCGCGGCAAGCCCCGCCTGAAGGACTGCGGGCGAAGAGAAGTCGAGGCCAGGCAGTGGCCCGTTCGCCCATCCACGGCGGGCAGCCTCCTCCCAGGGGCGTTCCTGCAGAGCCTTTGCGCCGCGATCGAATGCCTCCTTCATGGCTTCGGCACGCTGCTGGACGAGGATCGGCGCGCCCTGCGCCTTCGCCATTGCATCCTGCACGAGTTGCGCACCGATCGTGGACGGCTCGCCGAGCGCGATCAGTGCGTCATCGTGGCCTCGCGCCCTGGCGACCAACTGATCGCGCGTGCGGCCGAGCTGGTCGGGAAACTGTTCTGCCATCTGGAGGAAGGCTGCAAAGGTCTGGCTGTCAGGCAACATCCCCTTATCGATGCCGGACGAGATCGCATCGGCGACGCGACTAGCGGCAGCGATGGTCTCCTTTTGGTCGGCAACCTGAGTGTGGATCCAGATCGAGCCAAGATACGGATTGGCGGCAATCTGCTGGGGCGTGAAAGGCGCCCCAGGTGAAGTAACAGCCGGAACCTGCGCCGAGGCGCCATCGAATTTGCGGATCCACTTCATGGCGAATTGGCCCGCGGTCATGTCTAGCGTGCCTCCGTTCCCGAGCACGGCGCGCTCGCCGACGACATCCACTGCCCGGGCATTCGGCTCCTTCAGCAGCGACGCCGCGCCGCCCGCACCCTGCTGGTGCGCGAGGTACAATTCGCCCTCTGTGGGCTCTCGTCCGATCGAGGCGCGCAACTGGTTGCGGTTGGCGACAGTTAGGCGCGCCGCCGCATCGGCGTTCGCCGCCGGATCACGAGGGTTCTGCCCTGGCCCATACTGACGCCATGTCGAGGGAATGAACTGGAAAAGTCCGGTCGCCTTCGAGCCCTCATTGAAGGCGTTCGGATCAAAGCGCGACTCGATCTGCGCGACCTTCGCCATGAAGCGCGGGCTCACCCCGTGCTTGGCTGCGGCATTGGTGATGATGGTGTCGACACCCGCGGGCGCGGATGCGGGCGGCGTGCCCGACACGCCACCGATGCCGGCAAACAGCTTCACCTCCTGCTCGTCGGTCAGTCCAGTTCCGCGCCGGAGAGAAGCGATGCTTCGCGCGGCGTTTAGCTTCAGCACCGATTCAGCGTCGCCGAGTTTCTGCGCGGTGTCGAGCGCATCATCGATTTGCGCATCGGGAATCTGGACCTTGCTTTGAAGGCCGGTCACGATCGTGCTTACGACGTTCCGATGCGCGGCCACCTGCGCCTTTGTCTCCCCGTCGAGATACTGAAGCCGCGCCAGGCCGGACGAATAGAACGCTGCGCGCTGGCTGTTCGAAAGGCTCAGCTTCTCGTTGTTCAGGATTTCGTCAGTCAGGTACTTTTGGGCTGAGGCCTTGCCTCGCTTGTCATAGGTGCGGTCGACTTCACCGACGATGCTCTCGCCGATCGCCTGGGACTGAACGCGTTCAATCTCGCTCTTCACCCGGGCTGCGGGATAGCCGTATGCCGGGTTCTTCCCGAGCTCCTCGTAAAGGGTTCGATTGCGCGCCAGGGCCTCCGCCACCTCGGGCGTGCTCATGCCGCCCTTTCGTGCCAGAGCGAAGAGGGTGTTCTGATTGTCCTCGATCTGCGTCGTGACGGCGATCCTGGCGTTCTCGCGATCAAGCGCAACGGCACGGTTTTGGATCGTCAGGTAGTGCTGCTGCTGAAGCTTCTGAGCTTCATCCAGCACAAGCGGCCGCAGCTCCTTAGCGCTCTTTCCGAGACCGGCGATGTACGTCTTTGCCGCGGCATCAAACGCGGCGGGGTCGTTTGGGTGCTTGGCGGCGAGTTCTTGTATGCCTCGCGCGGCTTCCGTCTGCCATCGTGAGACAAACCCCTGTCTGGCCGCCGCATTGAAGGCGCGATCTGCACCCGATATCGCAAACGGGCGCTGCTCGAGGGTGGGTTCACCGTTCGCGTCGCGCCCCACAGCCGCCAAGCCGGCCGCCTGCGCTTCCGGCACCGACGCAAGGTCGAGCTTGTCGGCGAAAGCGTCAAATGCCTTTCCGACACCGCGCAACGCCTGGCCCATTTCGATGCCGGGCCGTGCGATCTCGTCAGCCGATATCGTGCTGGTGGGAATGGCGGCGAGGCCAATCTTGGGTTTGTTTGCGCCTGAAGCTTCGAGAATGTCGACCATCAGCCTGCCAACCATGCATATGCGGATTTCAGATCGCTTCCGATGCTACTGGCCTTACCCAGACCGGACAGGATGTCGGGAGCGGATTTCAACATTGCGGTCGCCCGCGCATTCCGAGCTGCCAACAGCGTTGCCGCAGCATCTCCTTCGAGCCCAAGCGCTTTCATCCGCTCGTTGGAAACCGCGATCATTCGTGCCCGCCGGCTCTTCTCCTCTGCCGCGTCGAACAGCGCGAACGAGGTAGGCGAGTCGAACTGGACACCCTGCGATGAGCGAATGGCGCTCATCGTGGACTGGACATCGGCGAGCTCTTCTCGGAAGGCGGCGTCGGTCTGGACTGCCCGCACGCGCCCGGCATCGGCCGCCTGCTTCAGCTTTGCCGCCTGAATCTGGGAACCAGTTTTCTTCGCGATCCCCTCGCTAACGCCCCCTGCGATGGAAAGGCCGGCTCCGGCTAGAGCCATTGAGCTCTGGCCCATCAGACGTCCTCCGCCTCGCGCGAGGGCGAATGCGGTCGGATCTGGCGCGGGCCTTCAACCTCGCCTCTGAGGTCGATCACGTAGCCCGCGATCACGTTCTGACCGCCGTTGATGGTGATGCCAGACTTCTCGGCCTCCCCCGACATGAGGCGAACCGCCTCCAGGGACACCTTCTGCTGCGCCGCTGTTGCGCCGTCCTGAAGGCCGCGATCGCGAATAGTCTTCATCAGCAGCTGGTTTCTCGGCTTCTCGCCCTCCGCGAGCGCTTCGCACCGGCGCAGGAGCTCCCGGCGAACCGCGGGATCGGCCATCAAGCGCCGGGCCCTATTGGCACGAAGCCCGGCGGCCAGGGCCGCGTCCGTGATCTTCTCGCCGAGCAGCATGTGATCGAGAAAGCGTTGGACCTTGGGAATGGACAGAACGGTTCGGCCGCCATCCGTTACCCGCGCAGTCAACTTCCGCGCCTTCTGGTCAATCGTCAGGTCCCGGCTCATTCGCGCCCCCCGCCAGGGGCTACGCGGCGCCGTCCGACGTATGCGGCGATGTCAGTGGGGTCATAGCGGACCGACCGATTGATCTTGAAGAAGGCCGGCCCCTGCCCGCGCTCTCGCATCTTGCGCAGGGCAGTTGGCTTTACACCGAGTGCTGCGGCGGCCTCGGATTCTCTCAGATGTGGTCGTGCGTCGTCGGCGAGCAGCATCGTGACCTCCAATTCGTCACGAGTGTCGCCAAGAGTCACAATCGGCGCACCGCACAGGTCGGGCCGTTGACACTCCGGCACGCTTTCGACTGATCGCCGCGCCTACGGCAAATCGAGACCAGCAATCGGCGGCGAGCTCGGTCCCGCCGACTTGTAGGCGGTCGCAATCAGCAGCGACGAGTTCGTGATGCCGCCGCCGTGATTGATGCCGCCCTGAGGCGTGCAGAAGCCGTTAAAAGCATTCGTGTTGTTGATTAGAAGTTGGCCGAACACAGCGCCGAGAAAATCGATACCGTCGTTCCGCTCGCTTGCGCCAGACGAATTGCCGATAAGGGATATTTTCGACGTACCGCCGACACCGTTGCACAGAATCGTGCTGAACGATGATCCGCGCACGTTGCGGATCATTAGCGCATCGGTCGTCGTGCCGAAGGTAATGACCTTACTGATATGACAGTCGCGCAGACCATAAAGGACGGTTTCGACCACGAAAGCGTCACCCGCCGCCGCATTCGGACTAAGCGAGCTCGCCATCGTAATGGTATTGCTGGTATTGGCTGTAATTAGACGTGTCTGCCCTACCGCCGCGCCGCTCGTGAAGCGTACCTGGACCCTACCATTGGCGAATTGGTTATTTCCGTAGCTCGCTCCTGATGCGGTGAGTACGTTGGATCCGGGTGCAACCGAGAGCGTGCCGAACACGATCGGAGCGCCGCGGGGGGCGCCGTCGAGAAACAATCCATATGACCACCGGCCCGTCGATTGGTAGGTGATCCAGAGGTTGTCGATCTCAAGCCCGTCCGGTGCATAGCCGTTCGCATGGCCCTCCGCACGTACCGCCGCGAAAGGACTGATTGAGCCCGGAACTTGGATGAACAGATTTCGGACGCCGCCGCCGCCGCCGTTTTGGCCGGTGAAGTAAAAGCCGGAACCGGCGTGGTTCACGCTGACGACTGTCGAAGAGCGATCCTCGCCTTCATAGAGCATTCCGCGATCGAGCACGTTGGGAGCCGAATTCTGGACCCAGACTCCGCGCGGGACGAAAACACGGCGCCAACCCTCGGCTGTTGCAGCCACGAGCGCGGCGTTCATTGCCGCCGTCATGTCTGAAAAAGTCCCGAAGTCGAGGAGATCGGGCCCCACGCGCAGACGCCTTCTGATCGCCGGCAGGGAAATCAGATCGTTGGCCGCCGGCAGGCTGGCGAGCACGTCAAATTCTAACCTCGCGATCCGCGCCGCCTTCGTCATCCATCAATCCTTTCAGGAGGTTGCTTATCGGGTTTAGTGCAGGCCACCGGCGGGCTCGCCGCCGGCCAATATTTGAAAGTGACCGGCTTCGATTTTGATCGCCGCCTGGCGAAATAGGTTTGCCGCTTCGCTCGATCCGACGAGGAGGCAAAGATGGGCTCCGGCAAACGTCAGGAGGCGATTCAAGATTATGTCGGGGTTCGCCCCAACGTTGCGCGCCATCTTCTCGATTGCGCGCTCAATGATCAGATCGCATCCATCGGAGACGTCTGCGGAATTGGGTGGTGCTGTCATGGTGACTGCCTTTCGTCACCACTGTCACCGGGCGTCGCAAATCACGCACCGCACACGTCCGGCTAGGAGCTAGGCGGCCGTCTCCTGCGGGGCGTCGGAGCGCGCTCCCAATTTTCCTTCGCCCGCTCGTCCTCGAACGGCATCTCCTCGTCGTGCACGCCATAGCGCCGATCAAAGAACTGGCGCACCGCTGGGAAATAGCGGCCGCCGTATTGGAGGCTGACCCGCGGTAGGCCGGCTTTCTCCTCGGCCTTCGCTATCGCCGGCCACATATGCGCCCGGTCCTTGCCGAGCAGGAGATGGCCGAGCTCCTTTTCATCGGGGAAAAGACAGGATGGTTGCGGGAACTGCGATCGTTTCCTCGTCACGCGCGCCCCCCTCGTGAACGCTGTCCCCGAGGACGGAATGTCTCCCCACGCGTTTCGTCCGGCTCGACCGCGGCCAAGCTCGTCGTGTCACGCTGCCGTCGCCGTTCGTAGAAGGCGACGATGTCGAGCCAGGACCGTCCACCATAGAGCGGGTCCACGCGCGGGAAGCCGTGGCGCTCCTCGATCATTGCGATCTCCGGCCACAGTTGTGCCCGCCTGGGGCCCAAAATCAGCAGTGCAAGTTCTGTGTCGTCCGGATACAGGCAACTCGGCTCAAGCCGCGTGTGAAGCCTACGGTCGGACTTCATATCGTCAGCGAAGCAGGGCCCAAGCGATTGCAGCGAGAATAGGCAGGCCGAGCCACATGGGCATCTCGGGAGTTTTCTTTCGCCCGCGCTTCTTCTTCAAATAGTCGGGCTTGGAAACAACCACTTTGGACTGACCGTTCCCCAAATTGTGGGTAACCCGCGTGCCACCTCCTGCGAGATAGGTCGTCGTGGATCCCTTACCTTTCACCGACCACGAACTCGGGGCGCCATTGCGCTTCAAGTTTTCGTAGTGCCCCGGCGACGTTTTTCTCCGCTTGACGCGGTTGACGATTTTTGAAGTTTCCATCTCGCGTGCCCCCCAACGGCGATCTCTTCCGCAATTCATGGCACAACAGCGTAGGAGGTAAAGGCTTCAAATAACCCGGCTAAAAATAAACTGGAAACCTCAATATTCCAGCGGGTCAGTCGCGTAGGCGCGGTAGGACGTCTACGATGGCGCGCCGATTTTCCCTCCCCCGCCCCCGTCACTCGCGCGTCTGAGATTGAGGGGGTGCCCTCGGAGCGAAACGAAGCGCTCGCGGGGGCGCCACCAGCGGCCAGGATGACTGATCGGCAAGGTGCCCTGCTTCCCAAATCGAGGCTTTTGCTTCCCATCGCAGATAAATCATTGATATTGCTGATCGACCACCTGATGACCAATCACGTGGACGGCCGCAGCATGCGTTTTAAAGCTCGAAGTCGGCTCCGACGCGTCATCAGCCTGGCGATCGATCCCATGCTGCGGCCAGCGGCGCGAATACCTGGGCGCTCACTTGCGCGCCTGAACCACCTCATTCCGTGCTGTTCAGTACCATCATCGGCGCGTCGTGGGGCAATGCGGCTGATCGTTGTGGTGTCCATCGGCTAGCCATTGCGACGGCCAGTCCTCGCGCACGCGTGAGACGATGAAAGCGAAAGCATTTCAGCGAGTTCGTCGATCGATCGAAAATCGGTCGGAACGACCAGCCTGCGCGGCGACTGAGCGCTGATAGTACGTGACATCAGGAGGACCGTTTATGTCTCTTTTATTCCTCCTTTATCTCTCCTTTATGTCGACATTCGCGAACGTCCCTTTATGTCGACGCTCCCTTTATGTCTGCATGTCAGGCCTTTATGTCGACGCGCGCGATTGAGCCTTTATGTCTACATGCTGTCGGGCGATCACATCTTGCCATCGATATGAGGGCGACGCAGGATCGACCGGCGGCCGAAGCACACAGATTAAAATGCGGGCCGCTCGGGGGGGCATCATGAAATTGATTTTGGCCGCGGCGCTAATCGTCGCTGCAACACCTGCGTTTGCGCAGTACGGGAACGGATCGCGGGGCTCGAGCAACTACGGGTATGGAACCGGCTCGAACTCGAACAGCAATTACGTGCAGCCGTACTCGCGCTCTGACGGCTCATCCGTCGGCGGTCACTATCGCACCAATCCGAACAACACGACGTCGGACAACTACGGCACGCGCGGCAACTACAATCCTTACAGCGGGCAGGCCGGACGCCGTGGCGGCAGCCTCTACTGAGAATTTGAACCGTCGGGTGAAGTCCTAAAAAGGAGATTGATGTGCCGGTCAGCGAGCGCAGCGTCCAGGTTGGGAAGTGCTATGTCACAACCACAATGCAGGTTCGGAAGGTGATCGAGCGAAACGGTGCCTCTTTGAAGTACGTTTCGCGCGGACGCACAGATCAAGGAGGATTCTCCTCGGCCCATGTAACGGTCGGCGTGGGCTCCTTCGTCCGTGACGTCGATCGAGAAGTTACCTGCGACTGGGATCCCAACTATCCTGAACGCCAGGTCTAAAAGCCGATCTCGTCGTCGAAGGTGGGATGCGTCGCCGGGCGGTCACCCTTCATCGGATGGGCGCGGCTCGGCTTTCTGACGGATTTGGAGCGGCGTGGAGAGGGCGAGGCAGCGGCGGGTCTTGTCGTTACTGCTGCTGTAGCTCCCGGCGGCTTCGGCGCCCTCTCCTCGATGAAGCAGTCCCACATCGCGCGGGCGCCGTATTCAGGCTCGGCATCGGATCGATAGATCACGATTTGCGCCGAGCCGAGCCAGCCACGAAAATGCGATCGCCCGTCGTCATCGACGTATTGGCGCAACGTGCAGAGCTTGGCGCGCGGCATTCGCATGACGGCCTCAATGATAAAGCGGCTCGGGATCGTCGTCGGTGCGGATTAGGCCTGACGAATAGTCGGCTCGCATCCGTTCAAGCTCGGCGAGCCATGTCTCGTGAATCCGGATAAGGGCCTTGATCCGGTTCCGCGCCATGCGGAGCACTTTCAGCCGCCGCGTTTTGTTGCGGTTGGCATCTGCGAGCACGATTGAGACGAGAAGGCACGCGGTCTGAAGATCGCGGACATGCTCGATCCATGCGGCCTCAGCCTGGTCGATCTCACGCTCGATAGTGGCGAGGCTCATGAGCTATCCTCAAGAGGAAGCCCCGGCGCTGGGCCGGGGCAAGAGGCGACCAGATCAGAGGCCTCGCTGGCGGAGGTATTCGGCATGGGCCGCCTCCTGCCGCTTGCGATTGGACCGCACGGCTGGGTGATTATCCGGTAGGACGGCGCCGAGTGTCTGAGCATCATGCTCGGCGATTGAACCGCAGCCGCCGGGGATGAGCTGGAACGTCGTGTCGAACTTCCTGATACCGGCAGCGGCCAAGGCCGTACCGACGATGCCGCTGACTTGCTGGACCGAACGATTGTCAGTCAGATCGATGAACGTGCGGAAGGCGTCGGCTGCAGCGTGACGCTTCTCCAGCGCCGCGACGAACGCCCGCAGAGCCTCATCGGCTTCATCGGAGGCCTTGAGCACTTCGAGCGCACGCTCCCGAGCGGTCTGTCGCCGCGCTTCCTTGTGCTCTCGATCGCGGTGTGGAGCGTCGTCGTCCCAATGCTGCTGCGAGTCCGCGATGGCCGTTTCGAGAGCTCCGATCTCGATGGCAAGATCTCGTTCCGTGTCGTCGAGCTCCAGCGCAGCCGTCTTCGCACCGGCCTTTCCCGTGACGACATCGCGGGCGATTGCCGCTTTCTTGCCGGTGATCTCGTCGCGCTCCCGGCGCTTTGCCACCAGCCGAGTGTTGAACTCGTCGAGTTCGGTGAGCAGGGCTTCCCGCTCGGTTTTCGTCAGTGCCTTCATCGGTGCTGTCCTTTCGGTTTACGGCTCTCCCGCCGCGGGGTTTCGGGATTGGTGATGACGAACTGGATTTCCGGCGGCATGCGGCCGGAGATGATTGCGAGCTCGGTGCGGAGCTGGTGCGCGTACGCGACTTGATTGGCGTCACGCAGAAGCTGATCAAGGACGCGCTGGCGCTGATGCTGAACACGTTCGTTGCGTGTCATGGCGTCAGCCCTCGATAGTGGGCCGACCAGCGATCGAAATCCTGATTGAGCCGGGCAAGCCATCGGGACGTCATGGCCGTTTGGGCACGGTACCGTAGGCGAGCGATGCCGACACAGGCCACGTTCGCCATGTGCCTCGGCACCACGGCCAAGAGTTTGCCTTGAGAAGTCAGCCCCCGCGCCAGGCCCTCGGGCAAGAGCAGTTCAGCAGCGATCGTCGACGCGGCCGCTAATCGCATCTCGACATCGACACCCGCGAGGGGGTCGATTGGATGGAGGATTTCCGAATCCTCGCTCTCGACGAGATGAGGAACAATCGTCAGCAGCCCAAGATCCAGTAAGGTCTGCGCGTCAGACCAGAAATTCTGACCCGCGGCTTTTGTCTTTTCCCTTCCGTACCCTAGGCGTTCGATAAATGCCCAGGACGTGCTAGCGGGCGACTGTTCATCCTCCTCAAACACGATGGCTTCGTGAGCGCCGGCTGAATAGCGCTTGGCGATCCGGTATTTCCGTGCGCGGTAACCATGGTTCGCCCGCCAGTCGATGCCGCTGAAGAGCTCGAGGTTCTGTTCGCCGTAGGCCAGAACGGCGGCGCGTAGCAGCGATGCGCGCGCGCCTTGACGCAGCAGCTTCAGTGGCGGTGTTTCTCGATCGACACCTTGGACAAAGCTATTCGGCAGATAGAGGAGATCGCCCGCACCGACCTCCCCGGTCTCGGGATCATGCCAGGGCGCGATCCGATAGACCCCCGCGGCCTGGCGCTTGGCCTCGTTCGTCCTCTGGATAATCCCCGATGCGATCAGGCCATCAAGTACCTGCTTTGCCCTCATCCAACGGAGGCCTGTCCTCTCTTCGATAGCCGTAACACCCCATCGGCAGGGGCGATTGGGATGACCGGCACCACGGGAGATGACGATAAACACGGCCATCTCTGCGACCCCGAGCGCCGCGACCTCAAGGAAGGTCCGCCGATCCATGCAGAAGAAGTCACCCGTGCCAGCCTTGTCGCTGGCGTCGGCATCAATCTCCTGTTGGGGCGTGAGAGTGAGCATCGGCTAGCAGCCTCAGGCGCTCGCTTGCTGGTTAATGCCTTCACGGGCGATCCGTTCGAACTCGGACTCCATGATCACCTTCCGGCGCGGGGAGATCTGAATGGCGCGGACCTTGCCAGCCGCAACGAGGCGGCTGGTCGTGCGTTCGCTGATATCGAAACGGTCGGAGAATTCCCGGAACGTCATGCCGCGGTCGCGACGCGGCTTGGCGGAGGGCACGAGGTTCATAATCTGCTCCCTGTCTCAGTGGATCGAGACAGAGACTGACACTGGCGTGGTTTGTCGGCACCGCACACACCACGCCAGGCAAACAAGATTTGTGATTTCAAAGAGTTAGTTCGCCACCCTCTCCTTGCGGTGCTTGGCCCAGCGGGCGCGGGCGGCTTTGCGGGCGGATTGCCGGCGCTGAGCCTCTGTCATTCGCTGAGCCCGCGCTTGGCCGCCTTTGCGGGCACGATCGGCTCGGAACTTTCGGCCTCGTCCAGACGCATCCTCGTCGTATGCTTTTATATTCGCTCGTAATTTTCTATTCGTGCTTGCAGCAGGCATCGCCGCAATTTCGAGCCCCAGCGCCCCGAGCAATAGCGGCAGGCTCTCCCGGCCGACCGATCGCGCGTTCTTCGCTGTCGGGTTCGTCAAGCTCGCTTCGATATTGGCGCGAGAAATATATGGAGCGCGCTCATTTCTGTCTCAACCTGATGATTACGTTTAGAAACTTCGATGCTTACCTGCTGCAAGCATCGAGCTGCGTCGTCGGCTCGAAACTAGGAGTAACGACATTACTTGCATGCAGGGACAGTTGCTCAGCAGCCTTTGCGTGGTTGACGATCGTGAGCAAATGGCTCGCCCAGGCATTCAAGGCGGCCCGCTTCTCGGTCGCGTACTTTGATCGGTTGTAAACCTTGGCCACGCCCTTCTTGCCTGATTCCTGGCTACTGACGTGGTTCAAGATGGACTCGGTGACATGCGGCTGAACCCCGAGCTCCTCGTTCATGAGGGTGTCTGCGGTCCGCCGCAGGTCGTGCAATGTCCAGTGGGGCATCTCAACCGGTTCGACGTTCGCGGCTTCTGCTGCCTTCGCCCGGCCACTAGAAATGCGCTCATCAAGGTCCGCCTTGGATCGACTCCACCCGGAGAACCCGCCCTTCCCGGCTCCGAAGAAAAGATCGCGGCGAGGCTCCCCTTCGCACACCTCGGGTTCCGGCACGCTCTGGATGATGTCGAGCGCAGCCTGCGCCAGCGGCACGTCGTGCATGATCCCGTTCTTCGTCCTCAGCGCTGGAATGCTCCATAGGGCCTTGTCGATTGTTACTTCGGATCGTGCGAGGTTCGAGACCTCATCACGCCGCTGTGCCGTGAGCATCAACAAGCGGACGATCCTGCCGAAGTCGCCGTCTCCAGCAAGCTGCCAGATCTCGCGCAACTCTGCATGCGACAGTACGCGGTCGCGATGGCGTTCGTCGGCGGGCTTGTTCGTGAAGGCGACAGGATTGGCCTGCAGGGTCTCCAGCAGCCCTTCCTTCATCGCCCATGTATAGAGCGAGGAAAGAGCGGCGCGAGCACGGTTCGCGGCGATCGGGCCGTTCGCTGTCGCGATCGCGGTAAGCCGTTCCGCGATGTGCCGCCGCGTCAACGCATGGGCGGGCGTGTGGTGAAGAGGAGCCCAATGGTTTCGCAAATAGCGCTCCGTCGCCTCAAAGGACGCCGGCTTCATCGCAGCCGCTTTTACACGTCGCTCCAAATGCTGGAGATGGCTTTCGACGATATGCAGCAGCGTCGTCTTCGACCGCTCCTTCTCCGCCAGGCGTTCGCCCTGCGGATCTGCCCCAAGCGTCACGGTAGCCCGGACAGCTTTCGCCCGCTCGCGCGCCTTCGCGACAGTCAATGCTGACACCGGCGCGATTGTGACCCGGCGCTGCTTCCCGGCCGCGCGATACTGGCAAATCCAAACCCGTTTTCCGCCTGCTCGGAGTCTCACTCCGAAGCCTGGTTCGCGATCATCGAAAACGATGAACTCCGACTTGCCGGCGGGGATCATCAGCTTGGTAACAGACTGATCAGTGAGGATCATTCAGCGCGTCCGGTTGGGAAGCATTGGGAAGCAATCTTATGTCATTCTATGTCAGTCTATGCCGCAAAAGTCATGTGGTCATGCTTATTTTTCGGGGGAAATTGGCAGTTCTGTCGCTTCCCGACACCTCTTGTCGCGCCATGGTAGGTGACTTTTAATCATGTGGTCGAGGGTTCGATCCCCTCCCCGCTCACCAAAAACTCCACTATATCAAATAGATAAAGCGGATTGACCGCATTTCGTTCCGCCTCGGCGGGGCCAAGCATATGGTGATGTCGATTTGCCGCTGCCGCGGGTTCTGCAGGTCCATTCACTCAGCGATTGAGCGGCTAGCTCTCGCCGCCTCGATTCTAATGTGACGATCGCATTGAGAGTCACTGCGGGCGACACCGCCGCCTTGGCGCGCCATGGCGTGCTGGGTATAGCTAAAACTATGGACATGAAATGGCGTACCCTCTCTTCCAGGACATTGCTGAAAGATCGCTGGATCGACGTCAGGGCGGATGAGTGCCTGACGCCGACAGGGCACAGGGTCTCGCCCTACTACGTACTTACTTATCCCGATTGGGTTCAAACGGTCGCGATCACTCCCTGCGACGAGATTGTTTTGGTCCGCCAGTACAGGCACGGCGCGGCGGATACTTTCCTGGAGCTGCCAGGAGGGACGATGGACGAAGGCGATCTCGACCCGGGGCGATCAGCTGCACGTGAACTCGAGGAGGAGACCGGCTATCGCGCGACGGAGTTGCGCCTCGTTTCTTCGCTCTTCGCCAACCCAGCCACCCAATCGAACAGGGTCCACGTCTATCTTGCAATGGGGGCAGAGTTGACGGGGAGCCGGAAACTGGACGCCAGCGAAGAGGGGATGAGCGTTCATCTTATGCCCGTGCGGGAGATCCTAGATCGGCTACACGATGGAATTCTCAAGCATTCGCAACACGTATCCTCCCTGCTGCTCGCCCTTTCTGTCTCTGGGCATCTCGCGCTTGGTTCTCCCAAGTCAGCCCTCTGAGTTTGAGTATCCGCTAGCAATGCTGGCGCCGAAGCAGGCGGAATTCATTATTGGCAAGCGTCGAGAATGAGCGCCTGGACGCGCGCCGCTTTGTCCACCGCCACCGACGATTGGACTACCTCGCGGCTGTCCAGCGCTGATCTGAGTCGTTTTCGTCGAGGCCGATACATCCCCTGACCGCCGCTGCAACAGTGCGCCGTGAGATCGAGGTCCGAGCAAGCCCCCGCAAACTGACTTGACATGTCGAATATCGATATCATTATCGATATTGATGAACGTGCTCATTCCGAACCAGATTCGAAGGCCTCGTGACGTCGTCTACGAGTCGTTGAAGCGGCAGATCATGCTGAATGAGTTGCGTCCCGAGAGCGCTCTCACCGAGCTCGGCATGGCGCGCGAGCATGGTTGCAGCCAGGGCACGATCCGCGAGGCGCTCCTGCGCCTGCAGGAGGACGGGCTCGTGACCCGCTCCGGGCATCGCGGCACGATGGTGACCAGGCTTGATCCGGAGGAGGCGGAGGAAATTCTGGCTCTGCGCCGCCGGATCGAGATCCGTGGCGCCTTGCGGGCGGTGCATCATGTCGAGCGCGACAGCCTGGAGCGGCTATACGCCATACAGGCCGACATGGATGCCGTCGCCGCAGCCGGCGACGAATATGCCCTGATCATCCTCGACATGGCTTTCCACCTGACGATCTTCCGCCTGTCGGGACTGGACGCGCTCGAGCAGATCCTGACCCGCTGCACCCTGCATTCGCACCGCTCGAAACTGTGGGCTCCGGGGCATCGCCGCCCGCTGACCGAGACCGCGACACGCCACCGCTTGCTGCACGCCTTGCTCGAGGCCCGCGATGGCGAAGGCCTGTCATCGGCCATGGCGGAGCATATCGACACGATCGTCCTGCGTGACGGAACCGCCTAATGAAGAGCCCGCGAATGACGACCTGGATCGATCCGCAGATGCAGGTGCTTCTGGAACGGCTCCGCGCCGGCCCCGCCTTCGATTTCCGCTCCGCACCGATTGCCGAAGCACGTGCAACGGTCGATGCCGCAACATTGCCGTGGAGCGATGGCGCTCCGGCCATCCCGGCGAGCGATCTGGTCATTCCCACGGATGCCGGCGCGATGCGTGCGCGGCTTTACCGGCCTGAAGGCGCGCAGGCAGCGTCCGTCATCGTCTATGCGCATGGCGGCGGCTGGACCTTCGGTTCGATCGAGACCCATGACGGAACGATGCGCAATCTCGCGGTGGCAGCGGGCTGCGCCGTGCTGGGCGTTGATTACAGGCTCGCTCCGGAACACCCGTTCCCGGCGCCGCTCGACGATCTCCTGGCCAGCGTCGCCTTCGTCGAGCGCGGCGGCCTGGGCACGCCCATACCGGCGGAGCGGATCGCGATCGCGGGCGATTCCGCCGGCGCCAATCTGGCGCTGGCAGCACTGCTGCGCCGGCGCGATGAGGGCCTGCCGCCGCTATCGGCCGCCGCGCTGTTCTACGGCTGCTACGAACCCGACTTCTCGACGGCGAGCCATGCGGCCTTCGGTGGCGGCGACTACCTGCTCACCAGCGCGAACATGCGCTGGTACTGGAACAATTTCCTCGGCGACGAGCCGGACGAGACGCTGAGCCTGGCCGCGCCTGGCCGGGCTGCGCTTGCCGGCCTGCCGCCGCTTTATCTCTCCGCCGCGGGGCTCGATCCGCTGCGCGACGACACCATCCGGCTGGCCCAGCGCCTGGGCGAGGCCGGCGTGCCCTTCCGTTTCGATCACGTTCCCGGCGTCGTGCATGGCTGCCTGCGCATGAGCAGGGAACTCGCTGCCGCTGCCGACATGATCACCGCTGGCGGCCGCCACATTGCCAACCACCTCAACGATAAAAAAACCGGAGGAAGCCAACCATGGAACGCAGGACTTTCATCAAATTAGCGGGCGCCAGCGCTCTCGCCAGCCCCCTCGCCCGCCCCGCCATCGCCCAAGGCACCACAACGGTGCGCTGGTGGTACCATTTCGACAACCCGCAGCATTCGCCGGCCGAACTCATCGCCAAGTTCGAGGCCGCGAATCCCGGCATCAAGGTCCAGGCCGAGAGCATCCCCTGGGGCGGTGGTAACGACTACCAGACCCGGCTCTTCGCCGCCCTCGTCGCCGGCAACGGACCCGACTGCGCGATGGTGCGGTTGTCCTGGGCTGCGCGCTTCCAGCAGATGAAGGCGCTCTCCCCGATCGATGACCTGATCGCCGGCTGGGCCGGGCGCAGCGACATTGCGGACAACATCTGGAAGATCAACAGGGGCGCCGACGGCAAGCAATATTACCTGCCTCTGCAATATGTCGTGCTCTATCTCTATTATCGGCAGGACCTGTTCGCGCAGGCGGGGCTGAAACCGCCGGCAACCTTCGATGAATTCCGTGCGGCGGCCAAGGCTCTCACGAAGGGCRATGTCTCGGGCTTCGGCTTGCGTGGCGGCGCAGGTGGCTTCGACCACTGGGGGCCGTTCGTGCTCGGCGGCGGCGCCAGTTTCGAGAAGGGCGGAATGGTCAGCGACAAGGCGCTCGCAGCCAACCGCTGGTTCGTGGACCTCACCGTCAAGGACAAGGTGGTGCCGGCCTCGGCACCGACCGACAGCTTCCGGCAGATCGTCGATACCTTCAAGGCTGGCCGGACCGCCATGACCATCCACCATGTCGGCTCGGCCAACGAGATCGTCGGCGTGCTCGGCGACAAGGTTTCGGCTGTACCGGTCCCGCGAGGCCCGGACGGCAAGGGCTGGACCTATTTCGGCGACGAGTCCAACGCCGTCTTCGCCGCCAGCAAGGCCAGGGAGGCAGCCTTCAAATGGTGCGCCTTCCTCTCCACGGCCGAGAACAACGTCGTGCTGAACAAGTTCACCGGGCAGTTGCCGATCGCGACGTCGGCGGCGAAGGACTGGACGCTGCACCCCAAGCGCTTCGTCGATGCGAGCGCGGCCTCGCTGCCATTTGCGGCCTCGTTGCCGGATTCGCCCAAGACGCCGGATTTCATCGCCCGGATCTGGCCGGCCAACATGCAAAGGGCGCTGCTCGGCCAGATCCAGCCTGACGAGATGATGCGTGCGATCGAGCAGCATTTTCACGGCTGACGGGATTGGCGGCAGACGGGCATCCGGCTGCCGCCTCCAGCCCTCGCTTCGACAGGTTTGAAACGTGACGTCGCTCACCCTCGCGCACAGGCAGCCTCTCGGCCGCAGCCTGACGCCCTTCTGGTTCCTGCTGCCGGCGATCCTGGTCACGGCGGGCGTCGTCCTGATTCCCGTCGCGCAGACGGCCTGGCTCAGCCTGCAGGACTACCTGCTCTACGATCCCGACAACGCCCGCTTCGTCGGACTGGGCAATTTCTCCAGGATCGCGCGAGACGAGGTTTTCTGGATCTCGCTGGGCCAATCCTTCATCTGGATCACTGGCGTTGTCGGACTGCAATTCCTGCTCGGGCTCGCGGCCGCCCTCCTGCTCAACCAGAGCTTCTGGTGGCGCGGACTGGCGCGCTCGCTCGTCATCATTCCCTGGGCGCTGCCAAGCGTCATCATCGGGTTGATGTGGACCTGGATGTACGACTTCAATCTCGGCGTCATCAACGACATCGCGATGCGGCTCGGCCTGATCGCAGCGCCGATCGCCTGGCTGGCCCGGCCCGATACCGCACTCTACGCCATCATGCTGGCGCTGATCTGGCAGGGCTTCCCCTTCTTCGCCGTCACCATTCTGGCCGGCCTGCAGACGGTGCCGGCCGAACTCTATGAGGCAGCCGAGATCGACGGCGCCACCGCCCGACAGCAGCTCTTCTACGTCACCCTGCCCTCGATCGCCGATGTCATCGCAACCGCACTGCTGCTGCGCACGATCTGGGTGGCGAATTCGCTCGACGTCATCCTGGTCATGACCGGCGGCGGACCAGGCTACGCCACCCATACCCTGCCGCTCTACGCCTTCCTGCGCGCGTCGAGCAGCATGGAATTCGGCTATGGCGCGGCGCTGGCATTGATCCTCACGGCGATGCTGCTGGGTGTGGTCTATCTCTATGTCAGGCGGGCGGCCCGGGGCATCGAGACATGATCGAACGACGCACCCGAAGCCGGCGGATTCTGGAGGTGGAGCTTCCCGTCCTCCTCATCGTCCTGTTCGCGCTCGGCCCCTATGTCTGGATGATCCTGACCTCGCTGAAGCCGCAGGCGGAGCTTTCCGCCTGGCCGCTCCACTACTGGCCACGAGAGGCGACACTCGAGCATTACCGCGATCTGATCGCCCGCACGAGCTTTGCCGGCAGCCTGGGCAACAGCCTGATCATTGCAGTCGGCGCCAGCGTACTTGGCCTCGGCGTCAGCATCCCCGCGGCCTATGCCTTCTCGCGCTTCCGCTTCTCCGGACGCAGGGGCCTTCTGACCGGCTTCCTCGTCATCAACATGTTCCCGGTCGTGCTGCTCATCATCCCGCTCTTCCTGATGATGCGCCGGCTCGGGCTGATCGACACCTATCTCGGCGTCATTCTCGGTCATTCGACCTTCTCGATTCCCTTCGCGATCTGGATGCTGACGAGCTATTTCAATGCGATCCCCAAGGATCTCGACGAAGCGGCGATGATCGACGGCGCCAGCCGCCTGCAGACCATCCGCCTCATCATCCTGCCCCTGTTGATGCCCGGCGTCGTCACGGCCGGCATCTACATCTTCATCACCTCCTGGAACGAATACCTCTTCGCAATGATGCTCTCGGGCCAGGCGGTGCGCACCGTCACGGTCGCGCTCCAGCTCTTCATCGGCGAGTTCACCATCCAGTGGGGCCTTCTCACGGCCGGCGGCACGCTGATCGCGCTGCCGGTCACCTTCCTCTTCCTTCTGGTGCAAAGGCGGCTCGTGGGCGGGCTCACAGCCGGTGCGGTGAAATCATGACGACAAATCCGATCGGGGTTATCTCGATGTTCTATGCGCGGCCGTTCACGCGCGAGCATTTCGGCTGCTTCCAGCGGATGAAGCGGGCCGGAGCCGATGTCGTCGAGTTGCTGGTACCGGAGCCGGGTGAACTCGATCTGGGCGAGACCCGCGCCGCCATCGCCGATGCCGGCCTCTCCTGCGTGCTCGCTGCCCGGGTCAACCTCAACCGCGACCTCGCCAGCGCCGATGCCGGCGCCCACCACGCGGGCGTCACCTATCTCGAAACATGCGTCGATGTGGCCGCAGCCCTCGGCGCAGCCATCGTCGGGGGGCCGCTCTATGGCGCCCCTCTCGTCTTCGCAGGCCGAGCTCCCTCCCCCGTCGACGACGAAGAGCGCAAGCGCCGCATCGATGCGATCGTCGTCGGCCTCTCGCAGGCTGGGAAGCGCGCCGCCGACGCCGGCATCCAGTTCGGCGTCGAGCCGCTCAACCGCTTCGAGACCGATATCTGCAATACAACCCGTCACGCGCTCGAAATCGTCGAGCGCGTGAACAATCCCACCGTCGGCGTGATGCTCGATACCTTCCACATGAACATGGAGGAGTTCGATCTCACCGATGCCATCCGGCAGGCAGGATCGAAACTCCTGCATTTCCAGGCCAACGAGAACAATCGCGGCTTCGTCGGCTCCGGCCATCTCGACTGGCCGGCGATCGCCCGTGCATTGCGCGACGTCGCCTATCGCGGGCCGATCGTGCTCGAGCCGTTCCGACGCCGCGACGAGCGAGCCGGCACTCCCCTGGCCCAGTGGCGCGCGCCCAGCGAGAACGAAGACGAACCGCTGGCCGCCAGCATCGCCTTCCTGAAGGCTGCACTCGCATTCGCCGGGAGGACGGCATGACCGGTTCAAGGACAGGTGGGCTTCGGGTCGGCTGGATCGGCTGCGGCGTCCACGCCAACGAGATGCTGCTGCCGCAGCTGACGCGGCATGATGTCGAGATCACCGCGCTCTGCGACACGGATGATGCGCGGCTGAATACGACCGGCCGGCAATACGGCGTCCCCGAAACTGGTCGCCTGCGCGACTGGCGCAGTCTCCTGTCCCGTGGCGATCTCGACGCGGTCGGCCTCGCTGTCGGTCCTGCCCTGCATCACGAGATCGGATTGGCAGCGATCGCGCGCGGCTTGCCGCTCTTCATCGAGAAGCCGCCGGCGCCGACGGCGCGACAAGCGGCCGAACTGGCCGAAGCCGCCGCGAGCCGCAAGGTGCCGGTCGTGCTCGGCTTCATGAAGCGCTATTCGACGGCCAACCGCATTGCCGCCAACGTCATCCGCACGACGGAGTTCGGCGCAACGGCGAGTTTTCTCGGCGAGTACATGACCGCGCCGACCTATTTCGCCGGGGATCCGGATTATTCCGGCTTTTACCTGCATCATTGCGTGCATTATTTCGACCTCGTGCCGCACCTGATGGGCGAAGTCGCGAGCGTGAGCGCGAGGCGGCACGAACTGGCGCCGGGCAAGCTGCTGCTCCATGTCGATTTCCGCTTTGCCAATGGCGGCATCGGCACCCTGGTCTTGGGCACGCATCAGTCGCGCGGAACGCCGATGGAATGGTGGCAGGTGATGGGCGACCATACCCGCGTCGAGGTCCGCAATGTTCATGAGGTGCGCTATTTCAGGGCGCCCCCCTTCAAGGTCTCACGGGCCGAGGCCAGCCTGATCGACGGTGAAGACACCCTGGTCTGGGAGCCGAATCTGACGGCCGCCGCCAACGAGGACCACAAGGGCTATCACGCGCTTCTCGGCGACTTCGTTCGTGCGGCACGCGGCGAGCCGACGACCGCACCGAACGCGGCCGATGGCGCTGCCGCCATGGCGTTGCTCGAACAGGTCGTCGCCGAGCGTTGAGTCTGTTTGCGCCCCCTTCTGGACGCTGCGCCTCTGCGCCTGGGAGCCTGCTAGGGGGCGAGGAGCGGCCGGATGCTGGATAGGTTCTCGATCGTGTGGCCGAGATGTTGCCGCAGCCTCTCGGCCGCCTCCTCCTGGCGGCCGGCGGCCAGGCTATCGAGAATGGCGAGATGCTCCTCGCATTGCCTCCGATAGCGTTTGCGGTCGAGCATCGAACGATAGGACAGCAGCCGGCGGATGCGGTTGATCCGTCGGATCGTCTCCAGAAAGAACGGATTTCCGGAGCCGGCGACGATCGCCTCGTGGAAGCGGACACCGCGTTCGTGGAGCGCGTCCGCGCTGTCTGTCTCGATCGCCCCTTCGAGGAGCCTCCGCTCGGCAGCCCTGCAAGCAGCGATGCTCTCGGGCGCAAGATGATAGCCGGGTTCGAGCAAGGCGGCAGGCTCCAGCGCCAGCCGCAGACGGTAGGTCTGCTCGAGGCTCTCCGGGGTGGTGAGAACCGGCGTGAAGCTCCAGCCATAGCCGGCGCGGCGCTCGGCCCAGCCCTCCTGGCTGATCCGCGTTAGGACTGCATTGAGTTCGGCACGGGTCAGTCCGTAGCTGTCCCTGAGATCGGACTCGGTGACGTGTTCGGACAACCGGCCGCGCAGATGGTCATCGGCGATGCGGAAATAGGCCTTCGTCACGCCGTCCGGCTCGGCGAGGCCAAGGGCTTCGCCGGAGGGAGGCGTCCCCTGAGCGACAAAATAGCCGCGATTGTGCTCGTGGCTCAGGACGCCCTTGTCGGCAAGCAGTTGCAAGGCCTGACCGACGGGAAAGCGCGACACGCCGAAACGCGTCGCGATATCCTGTGAGCGCAGATGTGTCCCGGCGCCCAGATGCCCCTCTCGGATCTGATCGAGAATCCGAGCTGCGAGCGGGATCGCCAGGTCTCGTCTCCCACTGCCTGCCATCGTCCCAGCCCTGCCGGCGCGAGCGCCCCCGACAGTGGCTCTAGGCGATGACACGTCTCGCCGGCAAGGTGCCTATTTCACCAGACCGATCGTGCGCAGGATGTCACCGACCCGAACCTGCTCTTCCCTGAGGAAGGCTGCGAAGGGCTCCCCGGCAAGATAATAGTCGTCCCAGCCGCGCGCCTTCAGCAGCGCTTTCCACTCGCCGCTCGCAACCATCGTATCGAAGAGCTTCGTCAACTGAGCCTTCTGTTCGGCGTTGATGCCCGGCGCAGCCATGACCGCTCGCCAGTTGACCACCTCGACATCGTAGCCGAGTTCCTTCAGCGTCGGCACATCGATACCGTCCAGCCGCTTGCCCGAGGAAATGGCCAGCGCGCGCAGCTTGCCGGCCTTGATCTGGCCCTCGAATTCGCCATAGCCGGAAACGCCAGCCGTGACACGGCCCCCGAGCATGGCCGCGAGTGCCTCCCCGCCACCGGAGAATGCGACATAGTTGACCTTGCCGGCATCAGCGCCGGCCACCTTCGTTACGAGCGCAGCAAGAATATGGTCGGCGCCTCCCGCGGATCCGCCGGCCCAGGTCACGCGAGCGACGTCAGCTGTGATCGCGGCGAGGAAGTCCTTCATCGACTTGTGTGGAGACGTCTCGGGAACGACGATGACCAGCGGATCGCCGGTGAGACGCGCAAGCGGCGTCACCTGGTCCAGCGTGACCGGCGACTTGTTGGTCAGGATCGCCCCGACCATGGTGATGCCGTTGACCAGGAGCTGGTTCGGATCGCCCTTGGCGCCGTTGATGAACTGGGCAAGCCCGATCGTGCCGCCGGCACCGGTGACATTCGTGACCTGGACGCCGCGGACCGCCTTCGTCTCGGTCAGCACCTGCTGGATCGAGCGGGCGGCGCCATCCCAACCACCGCCTGGCCCGGCGGGTGCGATGATCTTGAGTTCCTGCAGCGGCGTCTGGGCCGTTGCCAGTTCTGGCGTCATCGCCATCGCGGCAAGCAGGCCCGCTGCGAAAATTCTGCCGATGGTCATCTTGATCCTCCCCGATCGTGTTGGATTGGGCGCGTTTGCGCCGGTTACGCCCGCGTTTGGCTGGGCAACTCTTCGCCGCTGACGGTGAAGGGCTTGGCGGGTGCCGTCGCGTGGCGCCCGAGGATCAACGGGATGATGCCGCCCGCGCGTAGCGTCGCGCATTCAAGTGCTGTTTCGACGGCGGCGCGCAGAACGAGCGGTTGGGTATGCCCGGCCTTGCGATGGAGCCTTGCCGGAACCTCGCAGCGCGGAAGGATGGCGCGCGGCATGGCTTCGATCTCGATCATGTCGCCTGGCGCAAGCGCCAGCGCTTCCACGCCCTCCCCGGCCGAGAGCGACAGCGGCAAAATGCCCATCCCGATCAGGTTGGACCGGTGGATGCGCTCGAAACTCTCGGCCAGAACGGCCGCGACACCGAGCAGGCCGAGACCCTTGGCCGCCCAGTCGCGCGATGAACCGGTGCCGTACCGCTCACCCGCGACGACGACCATCGCCTCGCCTGACTGGCGATAGCGCTCGGCCACTCGCCAGAGCGGCAGGGTCTCGCCGCTCGGAACATGGATGGTCGAGCCGGGCGCGATGCGTGGCGCGAGACGGTTGACGACCGTGCGGTTGGTAAAGAGGCCGCGCAGCATGACCTCCCAATTGCCGCGCCGCGAGGCATAGACGTTGAGGTCCTGGGCATCTTCGCCCTGTGCGATCAGCCATTGCGCGGCCTCGCTCTCAGACGGGATCTGGCCTGCGGGCGAAATATGGTCGGTCGTGATGTCGTCACCGAGCACGATCAGGGGGTGGGCGCTGTAATGGCCGAGCCGGCCTGGCTGATCTGCGCGGGCGAAGGGTGGCGGGCGCAGATAGGTCGATGACGGATCCCAGGGGAAACCCGCACTCGCCGGAGCATCGAGTTCCTTCCAGCTCCTGCTCGCAGAGGCCTGCGCAAACGCCCGTGCGAAATCGACGGGATCAAGCGCTCGCGCAAAGGCGGAATCGATCTCGGCCCCGCTCGGCCACAGTGCTGCCAGGTCGACAGAGGTTCCCGCGGCCGTGGTCGCGAGAGTGCCCTTGGTGATGTTGCGATCGGCATCTCCCGCCACCGCATAGGCGACGACCAGCGCCGGAGAGGCCAGGAAGCCGGCATCGATCTGGCCATGGACGCGGCCGGGAAAGTTGCGGTTGCCGGACAGGACAGCAACAGGAAGGACTGTGCCCGCGCGAGCGGCTTCATCCATTGCAGGACGAAGTGGGCCGGAATTCCCGATGCAGGTTGTGCAGCCGTAACCAACGATCCCGAAGCCGAGCGCTTCGAGATCCTCGAGCAGGCCGGCACGCCGAAGATAGCGCTCCGCCGCGGGTGAGCCGGGGGCGAGTGATGTCTTGACCCAGGCGGGGGGCTTGAGGCCGAGCTGGCGTGCCTTGCGCGCCACCAGGCCGGCGGCCACCAGCAATCGCGGATCGGACGTATTGGTGCAGCTTGTGATCGCGGCAATCGCGACGGGAAAGCGTGGCAATCCGGCCGCGGGCGCGGGCGTCTTCGCCTGCGGCATCGCCTCGAGCGCGGGAACCACCTCATCCGGCGCGACCAGATCCTGCGGCCGTCGGGGGCCGGCGAGGCTGATCGAGATCGCCGCCAGATCGATCTCAACGATCTCAGTAAAGCGTGGTTGCGCCTGCGGGTCGAACCACAGCGCCTGAGACCGAGCGTAATCAGAGACGAACGCGATATGATCGGGTTTGCGCCCCGTCTGAGCGAGATAGGCCAGCGTCGCTTCATCGATCGGAAAATATCCGGTCGAGGCACCGAATTCCGGCGCCATATTGGCGATGACAGCGCGCTCACCTCCCGACAGCGTCGCGGCTCCTGGCCCGAAGAACTCGACGAATGCGCCGGCGACGCCCTGCGCACGCAGCCGTTGCGTCACGGTCAGCGCAAGATCCGTGGCACTGACGCCTTCACGCAGGCGGTTGATCAGGCGCACGCCGATCACCTCGGGGATGCGCATCATCACCGGCATGCCGAACATCACGCTCTCGGCCTCGAGCCCGCCAACGCCCCAGCCGAGGACACCGATGCCATTGATCATCGGAGTGTGGCTGTCGGTGCCGATCAGTGTGTCCGGGACGGCCCAGAGTCGACCGTCGACGGTTTGGGTCGTCACGACCGTCGCGAGTTGCTCCAGATTGATCGTGTGCATGATGCCGGTGCCGGGCGGATGCACCCGGACGCCGTCAAGGGCCAGCGTGGACCATTTGAGAAAGCGATAGCGCTCGCCGTTTCGCTTGTATTCCCGTTCGAGATTGACGCGCATCGCGTCCGGCGACGCCGAAAGATCGACGCCCAGCGAATGGTCGACCGAGACGTCGACCGACAGGACCGGGCTGAGCCGCCTGGGATCACCGCCGCCTTCGGCGATCGAGTCGCGCATGGCGGCGACATCGACCAGCGCAGGCGTGCATGTCGTGTCATGCATGAGAACACGACCTGGCTGAAAGGCGATCTCGCCATCCGAGCGTCCGCCCGCGAGCCAGCCGCGAACGCCCTGCAATGCGGCATTGCGCTCGTCCGCTCCCATGGGCTGGCGAACGACGTTCTCGGCGAGAATGCGCAGGACATGCGGCAGGCGCAGGAGGTCGGTCCCCATCGTCGCCTGCAAGTCCGCAACTACATAGTCACGGCCGGCAAGGCGGCTTGTCCTGGAAATCGAGGATGGGTTTGGAATCATGCCTCATTATGAATATTGACGACTATAAATGCAATATCACCGATGGTGCCTCGACCTTCCCTGAACGCCCTGGCATTGCGGGCGCTGCTACGGACGCAACAGCCATAGATTATCGCCGGGTCGCTGGCGGTGACGGCCTGCAGGGTTACAGCGGCAATCGCCGCCACCGTTTCCGTGCCGGACGCATCAGGCGCCCTGTGAAGCCATCGCTTCCTCACGGGGCGCTCGGACATCGGTCCCGGACAGATCAGGCAAGCTGAACCAAGGGTCCGGGATCGCTGAAAGGCGGAAGGCGACAGCCGGAGAATTGATCTGTGCTGGGATCCCGCTCGGGCAGGATCACTTCTTGCAGGCCACGAGGCAGAGCAACTGGAACAGAACCTGCGCCGCCACTTGCGCGGTATTGGTGGTTGGATCGTATTGTGGAGCGACTTCGACGACATCGCCGCCGATGATGTCGACGCCTGCGACGCCACGCAGGATCTCCAGCACTTCGCGCGGCAGGAGCCCTCCCACCTCGGGCGTGCCAGTACCAGGGGCGAAGCCCGGGTCCAGGCTGTCGACGTCGAAGGAGACATAGACGGGTCCGGAACCGACGACGGCCTTGGCCTTCTCGATTACCGCCTGCAGCCCCATGGTCCCGACCTCCTCGGCATGGATCACGGTCATTCCGGAATCGAAGGAGAACTCCCAGAGATATTCGCCGCCGCCCCGAATACCGATCTGGATCGTCCGCGTGGGATCGAGCACGCCGGCCAGGACCGCCTCCCGGAACGGGCCACCGTGATGGAATTTCGAGCCTTCATAGGGCCCGGCGGTGTCGCAATGCGCGTCGATATGGATCATGCCGACCGGGCGCTTGGCGCCCAGTCCCTTCAGGATCGAGCCGGTGATCGAATGATCGCCGCCAACCGAGAGCGGAATCGTCGCGGTTTCGCCGATCATGCGATAGCAGGCTTCGATGTCTGCATGGCAATCAGCCAGACTGTATCGACTGCTGAGCGCGATATCTCCGACATCGGCGACGCGTAATCTGCCGAGCGGCGCAACGCGCAGCACATGCTCATACGGTCCGATGCGCTCGACGGCGCGGACAGCGCGGGGCCCAAGCCGGGCGCCGGCACGGTTGGTCACGCCCAGATCCATCGGCACGCCAATCAATGCGACGTCGAGCCCGGCCAGTTTTTCAGCCGAGAGCCCGTCCGCCAGAAAGGGAGCGTCGAGGAAAGTTGCCGGATCGGCAAACGGCCATTTGCGCCGGTCCGCGCCCTGAAAAATAGTGTCCGCGACGGCCTTGAAATGAGGATCGTACATCTCGCCACCGCCGGCCGAAGCGTAGCGCTGGCGCAAGCGGTCGAGGGCGGCATTGTCGAAGGGCATGGCAACCTGCAGGGAATGATGCGGAAGCCCGGAAGGCTGGCAAAAGAACGAGGCGGCCGGAACGGCGAAAAGGCACGCGGCCCTATAAGCGAAACTGAATAGCGCCCCCTTTGCCTCCTCCCGGCGGCGGGCGGACGACGCTCGGGTCAGGCGGCTGCAGGCCAGCCGGTATGGCTGCGTAGAACCAGCTTCGATGATATGGTGCGGGCGCGATGCTGGAACTGGACCCTTATCTGCTGCGCGCCTTCCTGACCGTCGCTGAAGTCGGAACGGTCAATGGTGCCGCCTTGTCGCTGAACCGCACTCAGGCGGCGGTCAGCATGCAGATTCGCAAGCTTGAAGAACTGCTGGGCAGCGACCTGTTCGAGCGCTCGTCGAAGGGGCTTGAGCTGACCAATAATGGAGTCCTGCTCACGCCCTATGCCCGCGAAATCCTGAGGCTCAACAGCGAGATCGGAAAACGCCTCAACGGCAAGATGATCGAAGGGCGGGTCCGGCTCGGGGTCGTCGAGGATTTCGCCGCGACGCGTCTGATTGAAATCCTGAAAGCCTTTCGCGACCAGAACCCCAAGGTCGACATCGATATCATCGTCGAGCCCAACAAGCGCCTTGCCGCGATGTTCGAGAACGAGAAGCTCGACATCGCAGTCTGTGACACGACACGGCTCAACCGCAAGCCAACCCTGGTCTGGTCGGACCGGCTGCTCTGGGTCGTGCGCTCGGACATGGTGATCTCGACGAGTTCGCCCTTGCCGATCATCATGTTCGAGGAATCCTGCCCGTGGCGCACACCTGCGCTGGCCGCGCTGTCGGGGCATGACCTGCAGTGGAAGATCGTCTGCGAAGCCTCTACGCTCGTTGCCATGGCGACCGCCGTGCGCGTCGGGATCGGCATCGGCCCGATGATCGCGGCAACGATCCCGGAGGATTGCCGGGTGCTCGACCATGCCGCCGGGCTGCCTGAGCCGGTCGAGGTCAGCATCGGGCTCTATTCCCGGACCGGCGCGCCAGGCGAAGCGCGCTACCTCTCGGACTTCATCGCACAGCAGAGCGACCTGCGCCGCCCCTGAACCGGTTCCGGCATTCACGCCCGCTTATAGCCGGACAAGCATTTTCGCCGTACCGCCGCGCCCTGCTTGCGAGTGCAATCGTGCCTCTGAACGGCTCGGGAGCCTGATCGTCCCGCACGATCGGCACAGCCTGTGGCCCCTCGACCCTCTGGCGCGAAGGACCTGACACCATGACGATGACACGCCGACATCTTTTGTCCCTGATAGGCGCGAGCGGCGCCGCAGGGCTCGCCTGGCCGCATGTGGCCGGGGCCCAGACTGCGAGCGGCCTCACGGCTGTCGAATGGGGCGGCGACGTCGTCGAGGCGATGAAGCAGGTCGCCGCCAGGCAAACCGCCGCCCAGTTCAACTGGGTCCTGCATCAGGGCGGAGCCGGAGCGATCCTCCCCAAGATCAAGGCGGGTTGGCCCAGGGTCGACTACGACTACATAGCCGGCTGGGAGGGCTCCTTCAACAGCATGATCACCGAGGATTGGGTCGAGACCATCACGGCGGCCGACGTCCCCAATCTGGCCGATATCCCGGAAAAGATCATGATGAGGGACGCCAAAGGCAATGTGAAAGCGGTACCTCGCGCCATCGGCGGCATGTATTTCGGCTACCGAACCGACACTGCCCCCTTCGCCATCAGCAAGGTGGACGATCTCTTCGACAAGCGCCTCAAGGGCGCGATCTGCTGGCCCGGACCGACCCAGAGCATGATGCTGCAGATCGTCGCCCTGGCCCTGCAGGGCGGCGGCAACGAGTCCAATATGGAGCCGGGCTGGAAGCTGATGAGGGACCTGGCGAAGTCCGGCAATATCGGCCGCATTGCCGTGACCGACGTCGATTTCACCAACTCTTTCACCTCCGGCGAGACCTCAGTCGGCTTCTTCGCCGAACCGAGCTGGGCTGCCGTCGCCAAGAACTTCAAGATCACCCGCCTGACCAAACAGGCCGGCATGGCGACCTTCCTCTACCAGAGCGGCTTTGCCGTCATGAAGAACCGGCCGAACCGCAAGGCGACCTGCGATTTCATCAATTTTGCGATCAGCCCCGAAATGAGCACGCTCTACGCAAAGGTGGCTGGCGAAGCGCCGCTGAATAGCAAGGCTGCCATCCCGCCGGAGCTGGCTCATCTCTCCTTCACGCCGAAGGAGTTCGAGAGTTTCGTGCATGTGCCGGACTACAAGGTCGTGCTCGGCCAGAAGGATGCCTGGGCCAAGCGTTGGGAGTCCGACATCGCGCCACTGCTGTGAGTGCCATGACCGCTATCCCAGTCCAACACGCACCGCTCGCGATCCCTGCGCCGCCCCGCACGACGCTCTTCTTGCTCGCACCGGGCTTGCTGCTGCTGTTCGTCATCTTTGCACTCCCCCTGGTCGGGCTCGTGCTGGAAAGCCTCAAGCAATATGTGCCGGGCCGGGTCGGCTCGGCCGTCGATGCGCCTCTGACGTTGGAGAATTATCGCGAGCTCGCGACGCCGTCATTCGCCGGCGTTCTCTACGAAACCTTCAAGCTGAGCGCAGCGGCATCGCTTGTTGGACTGCTGGCGGCGTTTCCACTGGCCTATTGCATCGTGCGGCGGTTTTCGCCGCGCCAGCGCGCTGCCTGCATCGGCCTTCTGGTGATGCTGGTCCTGCTCAGCATGCTGGTGCGCACCTACGCGCTGGAACTGGCCTTCGGCTCGGTAGGGGTTGCGCGCCCACTGCTTCTCGCGCTCGGGATTTCGCCGACAAGCCGCTGGTACACTGAAACCCTGGTCGCGGCCGGCCTGCTCCATGCGGTCGTGCCGATGTGCACGCTGACCCTTCTGGGAACGATCCAGAATATCGATCCTCGCTTCTGCGATGCGGCGCAATCGCTGGGCGCTCCGGCCTGGAAGGCGCATCTCGGCATCACCGTTCCGCTGGCCCTGCCCGGGCTGGTATCGGCATTCCTGATCGCCATGACCTTTTCGATCAGCGCCTTCGTCATTCCGATGGTGCTCGGAAAGGGGCGCGTATTGTTTCTCTCGAACACGATCTACACGCGCTTCAGCGATGTCGCGAACTATCCCAGCGGCGCCGCGGTCTCGATCGTGATGCTCGTCATCACGCTGTTCGTGCTGTCTCTGGTTTCGCTGGTGCAGCGTCGTAGGGGCTCGCGCACATGACCGGTACCACAAGGCGCCTTGGCGACCGGCTCCTCGGTGGCGCGATGATCGCGATGCTGGTTCTGGTGCTCGCCTTCCTGGTGACGCCGCTTCTGGTCACCTGCCTGCTCGCCTTCGACGCCCGCAGCTTTCTTGGCCCGTTGCCGCCGCCGGCGCTGTCCATGCGCTGGTTCGAGAAGCTGGTTTCGCTCGACTACGTCACCACCGGCCTGGCGACCAGCCTCAAGATCGCCGTCCTCACGACAGCGGTCGATGTGCTGGTCGGCACGGCCGGCGCGGTCGCGCTCGATCGCAGTAATTTTCACGGTCGCTCGCTGCTGATGGCCGCGTTCCTTTCGCCGCTCATCGTGCCGGCGGTGGTGATCGGCTTCGCCTTGCTGCTGTTTCTGTCGCGCATCGGCATCGTCGACGGCTTCACCAGATTGCTCTGCGGCCATATCGTGATCACCCTGCCCTATGTCGTGCGCACCGTGCTCGCCAGCCTGACCGGCCGGGACAGGCGCCTGACAGAAGCGGCGCTGGTCCTTGGCGCGACGGAACGCCAGGCCTTCTGGAACATCACCCTGCCCCTGATCCGGAGCGGTATGATCACAGGCGCAGTCTTCGCCTTCGCCGTGTCGTTGGACGACGTTGCAGTCAGCATGTTCCTGACGGACCCGTCGACCTACACCTTGCCGGTCGCCCTCGTCAGCAACATGCGCGCGTCCTTCGATCTCACGATCGCAGCCGCTGCCGTTCTCCTGATGGCGATCAGCGCCGTCCTCATCATCGTTCTGGAGCGCTTCGTCGGTTTCGACCGCCTGTTGGGCCAGGGGCTGTTTCGTTCATAGGGGTCAAACCGTGAGCAACGCCGTCGAATTTCACAAAGTCAGCCGTCGCTTCGGTGCCGTTACGGCCGTCGATGACGTTTCCTTCTCGATCGCCGCCGGCGAAACCGTTGCCCTGCTCGGGCCGAGCGGCTGCGGCAAGACCAGCATCCTGCGGGTCATTGCCGGCTTCGAACGGCCCGACCACGGCACGGTCAGCATCGGGGGGCGCGACGTCACTGCGCTCAAGCCCTATGAGCGCAATGTCGGGCTGCTGTTCCAGCACTATGCCCTGTTCCCGCACATGACCGTTGCGGAGAACATTGCCTACGGACTGCGCCACCGCGGCACTGACAGGCGCGAGATTCCCGATCGTGTCGAGGCGATGCTGGCGCTCGTGAGGTTGCAGGGTTTCGGCAGCCGCCGGCCGCATCAGCTCAGCGGAGGCCAGCAGCAGCGCGTCGCCCTCGCCCGCGCCCTTGCCACGCGGCCAGGGCTCATCCTGCTCGACGAACCGCTTTCGGCGCTCGACGCCAAACTGCGTCAGGATCTGCGCGCCGAACTCAAGCAGGTTCTGGCCGCCGTCAATTCGACGGCGATGGTTGTCACCCATGACCAGGAAGAGGCGATGAGCCTAGGTGAACGCGTCTTCCTGATGCAGGCGGGCCGTATCGTCCAGGTCGGCGCCCCGTCAGACGTCTATGGTCGCCCAGGCTCGCGCTTCGCCGCCGATTTCATGGGGCGCACCAACTGGATCGAAGCCCAGGTGACGCGGCGCGAAACCGGCCTCGCCCGGGCCCTGAGCCGATCGGGCCTGTCGCTCACCGTGCCGGACTGCCCATCGGACGCAATCGACATCTGTGTCCGCCCCGAGAACATCATCCTGTCCACCGCCGCCGACGCTGATCCGGCTGGAATGGCCAACAGTGCGAAGGGTCGGATCCTCAATGTCGCCCTGCTCGGCTCTACCCGCCAGATCCTGGTCGAGACGGCCAGCGGCGAGCAGATTCTCGTGATGCAAGCCAACCGTGTCGGCGACGGTCTCGGCCCAGGTCAGGCCGTGACGATCGGCTTTCCCGTCGATGCCTGCATCACCATGCCGTCCGGCAACGCGACCGGACTTGCCGCCTCACTTTAGCGTTCTCAGGGAAGGATGAACGATATGACCACGACCTCCTCGATCAAGACATCGCTGCTGGCACTCAGCCTGCTGGCCGGCATCGGCCTTGCGGCGGCCCCGGTTCGCGCCGACGCTCTCGACGACATCACGAAGGCAGGCACCCTGAAGGTCGGTGTCTTCGCGGATTTTCCGCCCTTCTCATCGGCCAGCGCCGATATGAGCCTCAAGGGCTATGACATCGACATCGCCGAGACCATAGCCAACGCGCTGAAGGTGAAGCTCAACCTGGTCAACGTAACCGGCCAGAACCGCATCCCGTATCTGACCGAGCGTCGCGTCGACATCCTGCTCAGCGTCGGCCACAGCGCCGAACGCGAGAAGGTCATCGATTTTACCGCCGCCTACGCCCCTTACTACATCGCCGTCATCGGACCGCAGGCCGTAAAGGTCGAAGGCAAGGCAGACCTCGCCGGCAAGTCGATCGCGGTGAGCCGCGGCACGCTGGAAGACACCTCGCTCACCGAGGCAGCGCCGCCCTCCGCCGACATCAAGCGCTTCGACAGCTACAACTCCGTCATCCAGGCCTTCATCTCGGGCCAGGCGCAGCTGATGGTCGTCGGCAACGATGTCGGCGCCCAGGTGCTCTCGCGCCAGACCACGTTGAAGCCAGAGCAGAAATTCCAGCTGATGACGTCGCCGGACCATATCGCGCTGAACAAGGACGAGCCGCGTCTCAAGCAGGCACTCAACGAGATTGTCGCCAAGCTGCTTGCCGACGGCACGCTGAACAAGGCCTCGCTCAAGTGGCTCGGCAAGCCGCTTGATCCCAAGGATCTCTGAAGCTTGGCCTACAGCCTCAACTTCGACTGGCTGAGCCAGGCCTCTGAACCCATCGCGCGCGGCGCGATGGCGACGGTGGGGTTGATCGCCGTCACGACCGTGCTCGGTACAGTCTGCAGCGTGTTGGGGGCAGCGGCGGTGCGCAGCCGCTCTCCCTGGCTGCGCGGCATGGTCGGCAGCTATGTCGAGCTGATCCGGAACACGCCGTTTCTGGTCCAGCTGTTCTTCATCTTCTTCGGCCTGCCCAGCCTTGGCCTGCGGCTTGATCCTGCAGTCGCAGCAATCCTCGCGATGACGATCAACCTCTCGGCCTATGGCACCGAGATCGTCGCCGCGGGGCTGGATGCCGTGCCCAACGGTCAGAGGGAGGCGGGCTGCGCCCTTGGGCTGCGACCCGCGCTGGTCTTCGTCAAGATTGTCCTGCCGCAGGCGCTGAAGGTGATTTTCCCGGCGTTGCAGAGCCAGGTCATCATCATGATGCTCGAATCCGCGGCGGTGTCGCAGATCTCGGTGCGCGAACTGACCTATGAGGCGGACATGCTGCAGGCGCGCAGCTTCCGCGCCTTCGAGACCTATTTCGTCGTCACCATGGTCTATCTGGCGTTGAGCATTGGGTTGCGCCGCATCCTCGGCCTCTCCGGACGGAAATTCCTGATCGGGGGGGCATCCTGATGGACTTCACCTTCTGGGACATCCTGCGCAACCTGCTGCTCGCGACACGCTGGACGGTCCTGCTCTCGATTGTCGCTTTCATCGGCGGTGGCGTGGTGGGGATGGCGATCCTGCTGGCGCGGGTCTCATCCCGTCACTGGCTGCGTCATGTCGCCGATCTCTATATCGGGCTCTTCCAGGGCACGCCCCTGCTGATGCAGCTGTTCCTGGTCTTCTTCGGGCTTCCGCTGATCGGTTTCCGCATCGAACCCTGGTCCGCTGCCGTCGTCGCCCTGACCCTTTGCGCCAGCGCCTATCTCGCGGAGATCTGGCGCGGCGGGGTCGAGGCCCTGCCGAAGGGCCAATGGGATGCCGCCAAGAGCCTCGGCCTGCACTATCCCCATCAGATGCGGCTGGTGATCCTGCCTCAGGCCTTTGCGATCACACGGGCGCCCGTGGTCGGCTATCTCGTGCAGCTCGTCAAAAGCACGGCGCTGACCTCGATCATCGGTTTCGACGAGTTGATGCGAACCTCCAACGCCATCTCCAACGCGACCTTTGAGCCTCTCACCGTCTACGGCCTGGTTGCATTGATCTATTTCGTCCTCTGTCTGCCGCTCACCCGCTACGCCCGCCATCTGAAGGCTCACGCCCCGGCCTGAACAACGACAGCCTGGCTGACGCCCTCGGAGCGCGGTGTCTATGCAATGCCGAGCGCGAAGCGTTAGATCTGACCCATGTGGATCCCTACGCCGCAAAGGCTTCCAGCGAGATGAGCGAGCGCATCATTCGCAAGCTCGAGATGCTCGAAGTCGAGCAACTCATGGACTGGGCTGCCGCGGAGGGCTGGAATCCCGGACTCAATGACGCGGCCGCGTTCCGTGCGACCGACCCTGAGGGTTTCATCGGCGGCTTCGTCGATGGCGAGATGGTCGCCGGCATCTCGGCGGTTGCCTATGGAACGACCTATGGGTTCATCGGCCTCTACATCTGCCGCGCGGACATGCGCGGCCAAGGCCATGGCAAGGCCGTCTGGAACGCAGGCATGGCGCGGCTCGATGGGCGCATAATCGGGCTCGATGGGGTCGACGAGCAATTCGAGAATTACCGACGAAAGGGCTTTGCGCCCGCTTACCGAACCATTCGTTTCGGAGGCACTTTTGCGCGCGGCCTGGCTGATAGCCGGACGGTGGACGGCGTCACCCCGGATCTCCTGCGCGAGATCATGGCCTTTGATCGCAGGAGCTTTCCGGAGACGCGGGAAACCTTCCTGACGCACTGGCTCATGCCCCCGCATCATGCGCGCGTCGCAATCTCGGATGGCGCGGTCACCGGGTACGGCGTGATGCGCAAGTGCCGCTCGGGCTGGAAGATCGGTGCGCTCACAGCAGTCGACGACGCGACGGCCACCGCGCTGGTGCAGAATCTGGGTTCTTCTGCCGAAGGTGATCTCCATATCGACGTTCCAGCCGCGCGGCAGCGGTTCATCGACACGTTGGTCGGTGCCGGCCTTCGGCCTGGTTTCGAGACGACGCGAATGTATCTGGGCACACCGTTTCCTCTGGCGCCCGAGCTGTTCGGCGTGACCACCCTGGAGCTCGGATAGGCGCACCGCACTGCGAGCGCGGCGGCGATATCGGCGAAACCGGTCTCGACCTTGCGCCAGGCAAAGGGCCTGCGGCTGCGCGGTCGCAGGATCTTACCCTCGACGCTTGCCTGAACCGCGAAAATAGAGTGCCATCTCCACGCCGGCAGTGGCCGGGCATTGGGAGACCAGACCATGGCTAGACAAGTGATCCTGGCAGCCGCGTCGGCATTCGTGCTCGCGACCGTCTTTTCCTCACCGTCCCAGGCACTGACGATGAAGGAATGCAGTACGAAATATCAGGACGCCAAGAAGGCGAATACTCTGAAGGGCCAGAAGTGGAACGATTTCCGCAAGGCTCAGTGCGGTGATGACGATGCCGCAGAGAGCGATGCGGCCGCAGCTGTCCAGGATGCTCCCGTAGCTCCGGCTCCAGCTGCCGCGCCGACAACGCCCGGAGCCAAGCCGACCGCCGCTCCTGCGCGGGCAAAGGCGGCAGTGTTCCCCAAGACCGTCGCGCAGAAATACTCGGATGAGTCGCCCGGCAAGGCTCGGCTGAAGACCTGCGCGGATCAATACAATGCCAACAAAACCGCCAACGCCAACGGCACCCTGAAATGGATCGAGAAGGGCGGCGGCTACTGGAGCCAGTGCAACGCCAAGCTCAAGAGCTGACCCAATCTGGCGGCGGCCCAGGCCGCCGCCATTTTGCCAACTGTTTCCATGTAGAAGCGCGCTTTTGCGCGATCAGAACATGAAGTCTTGAGTTCATCGCAACCAGGCCGCCCCGGCGCCGCCAGCTTCCCTGGATTGGTGCCCGGTCCACGGCAGCATCATTGCAGAAGATCGCGTGATTGCGATGGTCATTTACCTCTCATTAACCCTTTTCGCCCCCTTTTGGATCGTCTTCTGAGTTGGAGCTGGGGGCTCACAAAGGGAAGATGACATGCAGGCTTTCGACCCTGAGAACGGTGCCGAACATCTCGTCGGACGACCTGTCGCAGATGTCGAGCGCGATCTGATCCTCGCTACCTTGAAGGAAACCGGCGGCAATCGCACCCATGCAGCCGCCATGCTTTGCATATCGATCAGAACGCTCCGCAATAAGCTGGGCGCCTATGCCTCTGACGGCTACGAGATTCCAGAGGCCGGCCAATCCGCGCATTGAGGGATTTTGCGGCGATAAATGGGCTGCTCGCATTGGCGCGGCAGCCCATCTAGCCATATCTTGGCCATCAATGCGGCAAAAGCTGTCAAGCCGTTGCCTGCGTAGGAGCCGCATCATGAAGAGAGCCTCGTTACTCGCCATGGTGTTGATCTCCGGCGGCCTCGCTGCCTGCCAAACCATCACTGCGGCAGAACAGCGTAGCGCCGACGAAGTGCGTTGCCGATCCTATGGCTTCCGGTCAGGCACCGACGCATTTGCCAAATGCCTGCTCGACGTCGATTTGGCACGCTCGGCTGCACGCCTCTATCGCTTCGAACAAGCAGGAGGGCCCGGGTGGGGCTATTATCCCTATGGGGGACGCCCCTTGTTCTGGTGAGTGCTGCTTCGAGCCCCCTGCACACGCGGCGCGGCGTGCGTTGGGCCTAGCCCTGGAACTGCTTCCACAGCACCATGCGCTCGCGCAGGTCGATGATCTTGCCATCGACCGCAAAGGTACCGTCGCCGCGATGATGCAGGGTCCGGCGTTCCTTCCGTTCCGGGTCAACCCAGATCCGCACGGCTTCGAGAATGAAGAGATTGTAGCGCTCGATCATACTCCGATCGGCAACGCGGCACTCGATATTGGCGAGGCATTGGCCGATCAACGGCGCCGTGACGTCCTTCGCGGGCCTGGCAGTGAGCCGGAAGCGCTTGAACTTGTCGATCTCACCGCCCGAGCAATTGCCGATATCGACCGCCTTCCTGGCTAGGTCGACGGTCGGGATCGCTATCACGCACTCGCCGCTCGCGCGCAGCGCCTTGTAGCTGTGATCCCACGGGCCGATGATGCAGCCGATCAACGGTGGCGCATGCTGCATCACCATGTGGAAACCCATGGTCATGACGTTCGGCCGCCCCTCGTCCGATGTCGTGACGAGAACGATCGGTCCGGCCTCAAGCAGGCGATAGGCCTTTGATGCCGGCATCTCCTGAATGGTCATGACCATCGCTCCGCGGGCCCCTGCAAGGCCCAACGCCAGTGACCAGCGAAAGATCGTTGCTGCAGGCGATCTTTATGGAACCCTTATGCCTCTCCCCTGCCTTTCCCCTCGACCCCTTACTGCCCCAGGCACCACATCTCCGGTCTAACCTGACTGGAGATTGGCCATGGCCGACATCGTCTTCATTGCGCTCGGGCTCGGAGCCTTCGGGCTCTTCGCGGCCTATGCTGCGCAGTTGCGCAAGGTCTGACGACCATGGCGCTCACCTGGCTTTACGGGGCCGCGGCGCTTGGGCTCGCGGTCTACATGGTCGCTGCGCTGCTGCGCCCCGACCGCTTCTGACACAGCTTTCATAAAGGAGACCTCGCATGGACTGGCGGGGCTGGGCCGAGATCGTTTTCACGATCGCGCTGACTGTGGCCGTGGGTTGGCCACTTGGAATCTTCATGGCTCGCGTCTGGGCGGGCGAACGAACCTGGCTCGATCCGGTGCTGAAACCGGTCGAAGCCGTGGCCTATGCAGCCTTCGGCGTCGACCGCAGCCGGCAGCAAGGGTGGTTCGGCTATGCCGGCGCGCTGATTGCCTTCAGCGCCGCCGGGTTTGCGCTGCTCTACGGGCTGCTGCGCCTTCAGGGCGTGCTGCCGCTCAATCCGCAAGGCTTTGACGGGCTGTCGCCGCACCTCGCCTTCAACACCGCCGTCAGCTTCGTCACCAACACGAACTGGCAGTCCTATGGCGGCGAGACAACGATGAGCAATCTCAGCCAGATGGCTGGGCTCACCGTGCAGAATTTCGTCTCGGCCGGCGCTGGCCTCGCGGTCGCCGCTGCATTGTCGCGCGCCTTCGCGACGGATCGCGGCGAGGGCCTCGGCAATTTCTGGGTCGATCTGACCCGTTCGGTCCTCTACGTCCTGCTTCCGCTGTCCATCGTCACGGCCCTCGCGCTGGTCGCGGCCGGTGTGCCGCAGACACTGCTCGCCAATGTCGAGGCTTCGACCGTCGAAGGCGCGAAGCAGGTGATCTCGCTGTTCCCGACCGCGAGCCAGGAAGCCATCAAGCAATGGGGCACCAATGGCGGCGGCATCTTCAACGTCAACTCGGCGCACCCGCTCGAGAATCCGACTCCGCTGACCAACCTGATCGAGGTGGTTTCACTGAACGCGCTCGCCTTCGGCACGGTCATCGCCTTTGGCCGTGTCGCCGGTGCACGCCGCGAGGCGCGCGCGCTGATTGCGGTCATGGCGATCCTCGTCGGCGTCGCGGCCTCGGCCATCTACGCGTCCGAGACGCTGACGCCGCAGCCGGCAATGATCGCCGCTGGCATCCCCGATGCCTCCGCCAACATGGAAGGCAAGGAAGTCCGCTTCGGCGCCGCCACGTCGGCCATGTGGGCCGCCCAGACCACGGGTGCCTCGAACGGCTCGGTCAATTCCATGCATGGCAGCTACATGCCGCTCGGAGGCGGCGTTGCGATGTTCCTGATGCAGCTCGGCGAGATTCTGCCCGGCGGCGTCGGTTCCGGCCTTTACGGCATGGTGGTGATGGCGCTGCTCGCGGTCTTCGTCGCCGGCCTGATGGTCGGGCGCACACCGGAATATCTCGGCAAGAAGGTGGAGGCACGTGAGATCAAGTTCGCGATGCTGGCGGTGCTCATCCTGCCTCTCTCGATCCTCGGCTTCTCCGCAATCGCTGCGGTGCTGCCGGTCGCGCTCGAGGGACTGCTCAACAAGGGGCCGCGCGGTCTGACCGAAATCCTCTACGCCTACTCCTCGGCGACGGGAAACAACGGCTCGGCCTATGCCGGCCTGACCGCCAATGCGCCCTGGTGGAACACCACGCTCGGCATCGCGATGCTGCTCGGCCGCTTCGCCTATGCCATTCCGGTGCTCGCCATCGCGGGCGCCATCGCGGCCAAGCCGAAACTCCAGCCCACCGCCGGCACTTTGCCTTCTGACAGCCCGCTCTTCGTCGGCCTGCTGATCGGCATCATCCTGATCCTGGGTGGCCTGCAATTCTTCCCGGCGCTCGCGCTCGGACCAATCGTCGAGCACTTCCAGGTGCTTGCGGCGGCTCGTTGAGCCGACAAAGGAAAGCTTCCATGAGTATGTCCTTCGTCAAATCCTCCAGCTTCGATCAGGGCGTCGTGCTGACGGCGTTGAAGAGCGCCTTCGTCAAGCTCGACCCGCGCAAGCTCACCGGAAATCCCGTGATCCTGGCCACGGAGGTCGTCGCGGCGCTCGCGACGGTTTCCGCCGCGGTCGCCCTTTCCACCGGCGCTCCTGCCGGATTTTCGATCCAGATCGCGGCCTGGCTCTGGCTCACCGTGCTCTTCGCCAATTTTGCCGAGAGCATTGCCGAGGGGCGTGGCAAGGCGGCGGCGGATTCGCTTCGTGCCGCCCGCGTCACCACCAAGGCCAAGCTGATCATCGACCCTGAGCGGAATGCGATGATCCCGACCCCGGCCCACAAGCTCGTTCCGGGCGATCTCGTGCTGGTCGAGGCCGGCGATGTGATCCCGGCCGATGGCGAGATCGTCGAGGGTGTCGCGTCGGTCAACGAGGCCGCGATCACCGGCGAGTCCGCTCCGGTGATCCGGGAGAGCGGCGGCGACCGCTCGGCCGTCACCGGTGGCACCACGGTGGTCTCCGACTGGATCAAGATGAAGGTCACGTCGCAGCCGGGCTCCTCCTTCCTCGATCGCATGATCGCGATGGTGGAAGGCGCCGACAGGCGCAAGACACCCAACGAGCTCGCGCTTGCCGTGCTGCTCGCCGGCCTGACGCTGGTCTTCCTGGTGGCCGTCGTCACGCTGACCGGCCTTGGTGCCTTCTCGGGCATCTCGCTCGATCCCATGGTGCTCGGTGCGCTCTTCGTCACGCTGATCCCGACCACGATCGGCGGATTGCTCAGCGCGGTCGGCATCGCGGGCATGGACCGGCTGCTCAAGGTCAACGTGCTCGCGACCTCCGGGCGCGCAGTCGAAGCCGCGGGCGACATCGACACGCTGCTGCTCGACAAGACCGGCACGATCACCTTCGGCAACCGCATGGCGGTCGAGGTCATCCCGGCGCCGGGCGTTCGCCCGGACAATGCGCTGCGCGCCGCGCTCATGGCCTCTCTCGCCGACGAGACCCCCGAGGGCCGCTCGATCGTCGAGCTGGCGCGGGAGCAAGGCATTACCGCCAGCATTCCGGACCATGCGACCGCGATCGCGTTCAGCGCGACGACGCGTCAGTCGGGCCTCGACGATAACGGGCAGTCCTGGCGCAAGGGCGCTGTCGATGCCGTGCTGACCATGCTCGATCTGCGCGACGGCCAGGTTCCGACCGAGATGCGCCACGCGGTCGACCGCATCGCCCGCTCGGGCGGTACGCCGCTCGCGGTCAGCGAGAACGGTGCGCTGGTTGGCGTCATCCACCTCAAGGATGTGGTGAAGCCTGGCGTCAAGGATCGCTTCGCCGATCTTCGCCGCATGGGTGTGCGCACCGTGATGATAACCGGCGACAATCCCGTTACCGCTGCGGCCATCGCCTCCGAAGCCGGCGTCGACGATTTTCTCGCCGAGGCAACGCCGGAAGACAAGCTGCGCATGATCCGCACCGAGCAGGCCAAGGGCCGTCTCGTCGCGATGTGCGGCGACGGCGCCAATGACGCCCCGGCGCTCGCGCAGGCCGATGTCGGTGTCGCCATGCAGACCGGTGCGCAGGCCGCCCGCGAGGCTGGCAATATGGTCGATCTCGACAGCGATCCGACCAAGGTCCTGGAGATCGTCGAGGTCGGCAAGCAGCTCCTGATCACGCGTGGAGCACTGACCACCTTCTCGATCGCCAACGACGTCGCCAAATATTTCGCGATCATCCCGGCCCTGTTCGTGGCCGCGCTGCCGGCCTTGGGCGCCCTCAACGTCATGGGGCTCACGAGCCCGCACAGCGCCATCCTCTCTGCCGTGATCTTCAACGCGCTGGTCATCATCGCGTTGATCCCGCTGGCCCTGCGCGGCGTGCGCTATCGCGCCATCGGCGCCGCCAAGCTGCTTTCGCGCAACCTCACCCTCTATGGCATCGGCGGGCTGATCGCGCCCTTCGTCGGCATCAAGCTGATCGACATAATCGTCACAGCCCTGAAGCTCGCCTGACGCCGCGGACAAGGAGCACCACCATGTTGTCCCATCTTCGTCCCGCCATCGCCTCGATGGTGTTCTTCACCCTCCTCCTCGGCCTCGCCTATCCGCTCGGCGTGACCGGTATCGCCGGCGCGGCCTTCCCGTCCCAGGCCGGCGGTTCTCTGATCCGCAATACCCAAGGCGAGATCGTCGGTTCGCAGTGGATCGGCCAGAACTTCAAGGGCGACGCCTATCTGCGTCCTCGCCCCTCCGCCGCCGGCAAGGACGGTTATGATGCCGCCGGTTCGTCGGGCTCGAATTTAGGCCCCTTGAACGAGGACCTCGCTGCGCGGATCAAGGCCGATGCCGACGCGCTGCGGGAGGCGGACGGGAAGAGTTCCCTCCCGGCCGATGCGGTTACCGCTTCCGCTTCGGGTCTGGATCCCCATATCTCGCCGGAGAACGCGGCCCGCCAGGTCGCTCGCATCGCCAAAACCCGCGGCATCGCCCCGGACGAGGTTGCGGCGATCATCGCAGCGAACACGCTGGAGCCGACCTTCGGCTTTCTCGGTCGCTCGCGTGTAAACGTGCTGACCGCGAATCTCGCCCTCGACGCGCGTTATCCGAAGCCGCAAGCTAAGGCGCCATGAGCCCAGAGTTATGACTGCAGACGAGACCAGATTCCGGGAGCAGGGACGCCCCGATCCCGATGCCCTTCTGGCGCAGGCCGGCCGCAAACGCGGCCGGCTCAAGATTTTTCTGGGCATGGCTCCAGGCGTCGGCAAGACCTACGAGATGCTGTCCCAGGGCCGCCGCGCCCAGGCCGAGCATGGCGAGGTCCTTGTCGGCGTGGTCGAGACCCATGGGAGGCGGGAGACCGAGGCCCTGCTCGACGGGCTCGAGGTCATGGCGCGCCGACCGATCGAGCATCGCGGCCGGACATTGCTGGAGTTCGACCTCGATGCGGCGCTGGCCGTCAAACCGCGCCTCCTGCTCGTCGACGAATATGCCCATTCCAACGCTCCCGGCAGCCGCCACCCGAAACGCTGGCAGGATGTCGAGGAACTGCTCGAATCCGGTATCGACATCTGGACGACGCTGAACGTCCAGCATCTGGAGAGCCTCGTCGACGTGGTCTGGAAGATCACCGGCGTGCGCCAGCGTGAAACGGTGCCGGACAGCGTCCTCAGCCGGGCGGACGAGATCGAGCTGATCGATATCACCCCGACCGAACTGCGCCAGCGCATGGCAGAGGGCAAAGTCTATCTGCCCGAGACGGCGCGGCTCGCCGCCGACAATTTCTTCAAGCCCGAGAACCTGACGGCGCTGCGCGAACTGGCCTTGCGCCGGGCCGCCCAGACCGTCGACGACCAGCTCAGCCAGGCGATGAAGCGTGCCGGCGTCGAAGGCCCTTGGGCGGCCGGCGAGCGCATCCTGGTCCTGATCGGGCCGGACGCCATGGCGAGTTCGCTGGTGCGCGCGGGACGGCGCCTCTCCGACATGATGATGGACGCGCCCTGGACGGTGGCGCATGTCGAGCGGCCGAACCGCGTCGAGCCGGATTCCGCTCGCGGCCGCAGCCTGTCGGAAGCGCTCAAGCTCGCAGAACAGCTCGGCGCAGCCAATGTCGTGCTGACAGGCGACGATCTCGTCGCCACCGTGCTGGACTATGCCAGGCGCAACAACGTCACCCAGATCGTCGTCGGCAAGTCGCACCGCCGGGGCTGGCGCGCCTGGTTCCACCGGTCGCTGGCGCCAGCCCTGCTCGAGGCACAGAACGGCGCGGCGCTGCACATCATCACCGAGAGCGCGTCCGGGCCTGCCGTCCCGTCGTCCCCAGTTCCGAAGCGCGCGCTGCAATGGGGCGGCCACCTCGCCTCCGCTGCGCTGGTCGGTGGCACGATCCTTATCGGGGAGATGATCCAGAACCGTGTCGAGAATGCCAATCTCGCCATGCTGTTCATGGTCAGCGTGCTGATATCGGGACTCGCATTCGGTCTCTGGCCAGCCGTCACGGCCGCAGCCTTCGCCGCGGTTGCCTATAATTTCTTCTTCCTCGAGCCGCTGCTGAGCTTCTGGATCGGCCATCCAGCGGATGTCCTGACATTCCTCGTCTTCTTCGCGGTGGCGATGACGACGGGTGGCCTGACGGGGCGGGTCCGGGATCAGGCCAGGGCGACGGCGCGACGAGCCTCGGCGATCACCGCATTGCTCGCCGCGAGCCGGCGGCTGTCGGGAGCCGCGCGCAAGGAGGATGCAGCCACGATCCTGGCCGAGCAGCTTTCGGCCGCGACGTCCGGCAAAATCGTCGTCTTCCTGCCGCATGGCGAGGAAATCGCCGCGGCGGCCGGAGCGCCTGCGCTCGAGGCGCTCAGCACAGCAGACATGACCGCGGCGCGCTGGACCTGGACGCGCGGCGAGCCTGCCGGCGCCGGCACCGGCACCTTGCCCAATGCTGCCTGGACATTCCGCGCGCTGCAGGGCGTGCGCTCGCGCTCGGGCGTCGTCGGATTCGAACCGCAAGCGCTGCTCGATGCCGAGAACGAACGCTTCGCGCTGGCGCTGCTCGATCAGGGGGCTATCGCGCTGGAGCGGGCCGAACTGGCCGCCGCGGCCGTCGATGCCGAGGCGCTCCGCCGCAGTGATCGGCTGCGCTCGGCGCTGCTCAACTCCGTCAGCCATGATCTGCGCACGCCGCTGGCGACGGTGCTCGGATCGGCGACGACGCTGATCGACTTCGGCAAGACGGTCGAGCCCGCGGTGCGCGACGACCTGCTGCTCTCGATCCGCGAGGAGGCCGAAAGGCTCAATCGTTATGTCGGCGATCTGCTCGACATGTCGCGGCTGGAAGGCGGAGCGCTGGTGACGCGCCGCGACTGGACGGATGTGCGCGACGTGATCGCGGCTGCGATCGAGCGCGTCTCGCGCCGCCTCGATCACCGCCGCGTCCAGCGCGATTTTCCCGCTGCGCTTTCGGCCGTACGGGCCGACCCCGGCCTGCTCGAGCAGGCTCTGGTCAACATCCTGGAAAATGCCATCACCTATAGCGAGGACGGTTCGCTGATCGAGACGGCGGCCTATGAGGACAGGGGCAATGTCGTGATCTCGATCGAGGATGAAGGTCGCGGTATCCCCACTGCCGAGCTGGAACGCGTCTTCGAGAAGTTCCGCAGGCTCGAGGAATCGACCGACCGTGGCGGGGAACGCGGCAAGGGCGCCGGCCTCGGCCTCGCCATCTCCAAGGGCTTCGTCGAGGCGATGGGCGGGCGGATCGCAGCCGCGAGCCCGATCCAGGACCGTCCGGACGGAACACCCGGCGGCACCCGCATCCTGATCAGCTTGCGCAAGGACAGCGCGCCCGGAGTCACGACATGACAGCCTTTCGCCCTCGTATCCTCGTCATCGACGACGAACCTCAGATCCATCGCTTCCTGGCTCCGGCGCTCGATGCCGCCGGTTACGAGCCGGTTCGCGCCGATGACGCCGCAGCCGGCCTGCGCGAGCTTGCACGAAAGCCGCCGGATGCGGTGGTGCTCGATCTCGGTCTGCCCGACATGGACGGCAAGGAGGCGCTGGCCAAGGCGCGGGCCTTTTATGACGGCCCGGTGATCATCCTCTCGGCGCGGGATCGCGAGACCGAGAAGATCGATGCGCTCGATGCCGGTGCCGATGACTATGTCGAAAAGCCGTTCGGGGTCGGCGAATTGCTGGCACGGCTGCGCGTGGCGCTGCGTCACCGCATCGAGCGTCAGGGTGCGGACGCGGTGATCCGCTCGGGCGCCGTCGAGATCGATCTCGTCAATCGACGCGTCAGCCGCGACGGTACGCATGTGAAGCTGTCACCAAAGGAATATGACCTGCTCGCCTCGCTCGCCGGCGGCAATGGCCGGGTACTGACCCATCGCCAGATCCTCACTGCCGTCTGGGGGCCGGCACATGAGCACGATGTGCAGTATCTCCGCGTCTTCGTCGGTCAGCTCCGCCAGAAGCTCGAGCAGGACCCGACGAGCCCGAAGCTGATCGAGACCGAACCCGGCGTCGGTTACCGGCTCGGCGGACTGGTCTAGCGTCATCTTGGCGGTGAGAGGATTATTTCGCCCCCGCCCCTTCTGCAGCTGCGGCAAAGACAAATATCCTCCTTTTCAACGGGAATAAGAAAAAACACGCTACCAGACGTGAATTGAACCCACCGCTGCGCTGCCGTATTTGAGATGTTCGGAATAGCGAACAAGGTGAGCGCTGAAGGTGGCCATTCTCAACGTCATCGACCGGCAGGGTCAGCCGCATGAACTCGAGGCCGTCGAAGGCTGGCGGGTCATGGAAATCCTGCGCGACTATCGCGTCGGGATCGAAGGCGTCTGCGGCGGTTCCTGCGATTGCGCCACCTGCCATGTCATCGTCTCGCCGGAATGGGCCGAGCGCCTGCCCGAGCCGCGCGAGGACGAGATCGACGCACTCGATACGCTGCCGCTGATTGAACGGACCTCCCGGCTCTCGTGCCAGATCATCTGGTCCGATGATCTCGACGGCCTGACGCTGACCCTGGCGGAGGCTGCGTGATGGCCGCTGCCCCCAAGCGCCCGCCTCTTCCGGCAATCCTTCTCGCCAATGATCTGCTTGATGGCGATGTCGTTTTCGCTTCGGTTGCTGCCGCCGGTGCGCTCGCCTGGACGCGCGATCCCGCGCTTGCGCTGGTCGCAGCCGACGATGCGGCAGCGGCGCGGCTGGAGGCCTATGCCGTCAGCGAATTCGCAGCCCAGCATGTCGTCGATGCCTACCTCGTCGATGTCGCGATCGAGGCCGGCGGGCCGGTGCCACGGCATTATCGCGAACGCATGAAGACGCTCGGACCGAGCAACCGTCCCGATCTCGGCAAGCAGGCCGGGGACGGTATCGCAGCCGAGCGGAGGGCCTGAGACATGTATCGCTACGATGAATTCGATGCGCGCTTCGTCCGCGAGCGGGTCGCCCAGTTCCGGGATCAGGTCGGCCGCCGGCTCAATGGTTCGCTGACCGAGGACGAGTTCAAGCCGCTGCGGCTGAAGAACGGTGTCTACCTGCAGCTCCACGCCTATATGCTGCGCATTGCGGTGCCTTACGGCACGCTGTCTTCGCGCCAATTGCGCCAGCTCGCCCTGATCGGCGAACGCTATGACCGCGGCTATGGCCATTTCACCACGCGCCAGAACCTGCAGTTCAACTGGCCGAAACTGCGTGACATCCCGGAGATCCTGGATCTCCTTGCCGAGGTCGAGATGCATTGCATCCAGACCTCGGGCAACTGCATCCGCAATGTCACGGCCGATCATTTCGCCGGCGTCGCGCAGGACGAGATCGAGGACCCGCGCCCGACCGCCGAACTGATCCGGCAATGGTCGAGCCTGCATCCCGAGTTCAGCTACCTGCCGCGCAAGTTCAAGATCGCGGTGACAGGGGCCGAGCATGACCGGGCCGTGATCAAGGCGCATGACATCGGCCTGCGCCTGCGGCGGCACCCGGACACCAATGCCATCTCCTATGAGGTCAGTGTCGGCGGCGGTCTCGGCCGCACGCCGATGATCGGCAAGGTGGTGCGCGACTATCTGCCCAAGGCCGACCTCCTCGCCTATCTCGAGGCGATCATGCGGGTCTATAATCTCGAAGGCCGCCGCGACAACAAGTACAAGGCTCGGGTCAAGATCCTGGTCCACGAGATTGGCGCCGAGGAATTCACGCGGCGCGTCGAGGAGGAGTTCGCACGGCTCGACGGTCCCTCCGTCAATGCCGACCCGGCGGAAGTCGCACGCATCGCCGCCTATTTCGCTCCGCCAACCTACGAGGCCCTGCCCGCCGTCAGCCGCGTGCTGGAAGCGACCAAGGCCACCAATCCGGCCTTCGCGCGCTGGGTGGAGGTCAACACAGCTCCGCACAAGGCCCCTGGCTATGCAGCGCTGACCATTTCGCTGAAGCCGATAGGCCAGGCGCCGGGCGACGCGACCTCTAAGCAGATGCGGCTCGTCGCCGACCTGGCCGAGCAGTATTCGCATGACGAACTGCGCGTCACCCATGCGCAGAACCTCGTCCTGCCGCATGTGCGCCAACGCGATCTCTTTGCGATCTGGCAGAAACTCGGCGAAGCGGGCCTGGCCTCCGCCAATGTCGGGATGATCACCGACATCATCTCCTGCCCCGGGCTCGATTATTGCGCGCTGGCGACAGCGCGCTCGATCCCGATCGCCCAGGCCATCCAGCATCGCTTCGCGGATGCCGAGCGTCAGCGCCAGATCGGAGAGCTGAACATCAAGATCTCCGGCTGCATCAATGCCTGCGGCCACCACCATGTCGGCCATATCGGCATTCTCGGCCTGGAGAAGCGCGGCATCGAATCCTACCAGATCACGCTCGGTGGCGACGCAACCGAGAACGCGGCCATCGGCGAGATTCTGGGCCCAGGCCTTGCCGCCGAGGACGTGCCCGATGCGATCGAACGCATCGTCAATGTCTATGTCGAGACGCGCCAGGCGAACGAGAGCTTTATCGATGCCGTCCGCCGGCTCGGCCTTGGACCTTTCAAAGCCGCTTTCCAGGAGACCGCCCATGCTGTTGCTTGATCGCTCCGGCACCAAGACGGATGTCTGGACGCGCAGCGAAGGGGCTGCCATCGACAACCTCTCGCATGCCCTCGTCGACTGGGAGGCTTTGCCGGACGCGCTGCGGCAGAAAGCCCGTGACCAGCGCATCGGCGTGAGCGTGCCCAATCATATCCGGATCGCCGAACTCAAGCTTGTCCTCCGGCAGCTCTCGCTGGTGAGCGTTGCCTTCCCGGCCTTCTCGGACGGGCGCGGCTTCAGCCTGGCCAAGCTCATTCGCAACCACGGCTTCACCGGAACCCTGCGCGCCAGCGGCCCCTTGATCGCCGACCAGTTCGCCTATGCGCTCTCATGCGGCTTCGACGAGATCGAACTGCCGGAGACCAGTGCAGCGCGCCAGCCGGTCGATCAATGGCTGAGCGCGGCCGGCCGGATCAGCCATGGCTATCAGCGCGGCTACGGCGACGGCCGCAACATTCTCGACCAGCGGCGCGCGGCCCGCGCTGCGGCAGGTTGATTCATGGCCAGGTTCTCGCAGAGCGAGGCAGGCTGCCAGCGCGCCCGCGAGGGTGAGGATTTGAGGGAGGACTGCATGGACGGCGACCTGTTGCGCGCGATTCCGCCTCGCCCCTATGAACGCTGGTTCGATATTTGCTTTCGGCTTATCATCCTTGCGCTTGCCGGATTCTGGTTGTTGATGCCGCCGGCTGGCGCACCGGATCGGCCGGTCGACCTGAAGGCGGCAGAAACCACGCGATGACGCAAAGAGCGCCCGAACCGACGACTGCGCGCCGCATCGAGCGGCTGGCAACGTTGCCGCTGTTCCACAAGCTGGACGGGCGCAAGGTCTTGCTGGCGGGCACGGGCGAAGGTGCGCTCTGGAAGGCCGAGCTGCTCGCGGCGTCTGGAGCCGATCTCCTCATTCTTGCGGGTGTGGAGACGGACCTGTTCGACAGTCTCGTCGCTGACCCGCCTGCTGCCGGGATCACCCTGTACAGCCGCCACTGGCAGCCGGGCGACTTCGATGGCGCGGCGCTGGCCATCGGCGAGATCGAAGAGGACGAGGAGGCACACGCCTTCGCGGCCGCCGCACGGCAGGCCGGCGTGCCGGTCAACGTCGTCGACAAGCCGGAATTCTGTGACTTCGCCTTTGGGTCGGTCGTGAATCGGTCCCCGCTGATCGTCGCGATCTCGACCGACGGCGCCTCGCCCGTTTTTGGCCAGACCATCCGTACCAAGATCGAAGCCCTGCTTCCCGCCGGTCTCAAGGACTGGGCGCAGGCCGCCAAGGAGTGGCGGCCTGCAGTTCAGGCCCGCGACCTGCCCTTCGCGCTGCGTCGTGCCTTCTGGGAGAAATTCACCCGCCGCGCCATGGCGGAACCGGAACGCGCGCCGCAATCCCACGACGAAGCGGAGCTCTTTACCGAACTCGACCGTCTCGAGAGCGGCCATCAGGGCATCGGCAGGGTCACGCTCGTCGGCGCTGGCCCCGGCGATCCGGAATTGCTGACCCTGAAGGCGATCCGCGCGCTGCAGAGCGCCGACATCATCCTCTATGACGACCTCGTCTCCGCGGGCGTGCTGGAATTCGCCCGCCGGGAGGCCAAACGCATGCTGGTCGGCAAGACCGGCTATGGTCCCTCCGTCAAGCAGGACGACATCAACACGCTGATCGTTTCGCTCGCGAGCCACGGCAAGCATGTCGTGCGGCTGAAGGGCGGCGATCCCGGCATTTTCGGCCGCGCCGGCGAGGAGATCGAAGCCTGCGCCCGGGCCGGTATTCCCGTCGTCATGGTGCCCGGCATCTCGGCGGCTCAGGGGGCGGCGGCATCACTCGGCCTCTCCCTGACCCACCGCGACCATGCCAGGCGGTTGCAGTTCGTGACCGGCCATGCCCGCACGGGGACGCTGCCCGAGGATCTCGACTGGCGAGCTCTTGCCGATCCTCATGCGACGACCGTGATCTATATGGCGCGGAACACCCTGGCCGCCTTCCGCGAGCAGGCGATTGCCGCTGGTCTCGCCCCCGAGACGCCGGCGATCGCAGTGGTCGCCGCGACGCAGCCCGGCGAAGCGCGTTTGCGCGCAACGATCGCCACCCTGCCGGAGCGGCTTGGCGAGCTGCCGCCCAAAGGGCCGCTGCTTGTGCTGATCGGACGCGCGCTCGAAGGTGTTGCAGCCGAGGCGCTCGATCTGCAGACTCTGCGCAGCGCCTGACCGGCCGATCGAATCGGCGGACGCCCGATATGCGGGTTTGTGTCCGGCCTCGCCTGAACGACGCGATTGCCGCATCTGCCTTGGAACGCCTTGAAAGGAGAGACGTTTTCTCCGGACGGGGCAAAGTTTGGAAGGGGCTACCTGCACCGGTAGGTTGAGGAAATACCGCCAATTCAGTACGCTTTGTTTGTTATTCAGAACGGTTGCCCGCTCATATGAGCTGACGGCATTGATTTCGACGGAGCACTGACATGACGCAAGAGCGCATTCGCCGGATAATCCAGGCAGCCCTGATCGTCGGCGCCTTTTCCATCTGCTTCGGTATCGTCAGCGGCGCTCGCGCCCAGAGCGAGTTGCTCAACGTCTCCTATGATCCGACCCGCGAACTCTACCGCGCCATCAACACCGCCTTCACCGCCGAGTGGCAGAAGAAGACGGGGCAGAAGCTGACGATCCGCCAGTCGCATGGTGGTTCGGGCGCCCAGGCCCGCACCGTGATCGACGGGCTCAATGCCGACGTGCTGACATTGGCGCTGGCGGGCGATATCGACGCCGTTGCCGAGCGCTCGAAGAAGATCCCGCTCGACTGGCAAAAGCGCCTGCCCCAGAACTCCTCTCCCTACACCTCGACGATCGTGTTCCTGACCCGCAAGGGCAACCCCAAGGCCGTCAAGGACTGGGGCGACCTCGCCAAGCCCGGCATCAGCGTCATCACCCCGAACCCCAAGACTTCGGGTGGCGCACGCTGGAACTATCTCGCGGCCTGGGCCTGGGCCGAGAAGGCCTATGGCAAGGACGAGGCGAAGGTGCGTGACTATATCGCCGCCGTGCTGAAGAACGTGCCGGTGCTCGACACGGGCGCGCGCGGCTCGACCACGACCTTCGCCCAGCGCGGCCAGGGTGACGTCTTCCTGTCATGGGAAAACGAGGCCTTCCTCGTGCTGCAGGAATTCGGCGCCGACAAGTTCGACATCGTCGTGCCCTCGCTTTCGATCCTGGCAGAGCCGCCGGTGACGATCGTCGACGGCAATGTCGATGCCAAGGGAACGCGTGCCGCAGCCCAGGCCTATCTCGAATTCCTCTATACGCCGGCTGCACAGGCCATCATCGCGAAGAACTTCTACCGGCCGCGCAATACGGAGGCCGCGGCAGCTGAGGACCTCGCGCGTTTCCCCAAGCTTGAGCTGATCACCATCGACACCGTTTTCGGTGGCTGGACCAAGGCACAGAAGGATCATTTCGCCGATGGCGGAACCTTCGATCAGCTTTACAAGCCGGCGCGGTGACCGCGTGGCGGTAACGGCCAGCTCCTGGCGGCAGCCTAGCATCCTTCCCGGTTTCGGGTTGTCGCTCGGCATCACGATCAGCGCCTTGTCGCTGATCGTGCTCATCCCCCTCGCGGCACTCTTCCTCAAGGCGGCAAGCGCTGGCCCCGCTGATATCTGGGCGATCATCACCTCGGCCCGCACCCAGGCTGCCTTGAAGCTGTCCTTTGGCGCTGCCCTGTTTTCCGCGATCCTCAACGCCATCTTCGGGCTGATCATCGCCTGGGTTCTGGTGCGCTACCGCTTCCCCGGCCGGCGGCTGCTCGATGCCGCGGTCGACCTGCCCTTCGCGCTGCCGACCGCTGTCGCAGGCATCGCCCTCGCCTCGATCTACGCTCCGAACGGCTGGATCGGTGCCCTGCTGGCTCCCTACAACATCAAGGTCGCCTACACCCCGCTCGGCGTCATGGTGGCGCTCGTCTTCATCGGCCTGCCCTTCGTGGTGCGGACCGTGCAGCCAGTGCTGGAGGAAGCCGATGCGGATATCGAGGAGGCCGCCGCACTGCTCGGCGCCAGCCGGTTGCGCACCATTTTCAGGGTCATCCTTCCCGGTATCGTGCCAGCGTTGCTGACCGGCTTCGTCCTCGCCTTCGCCCGTGCCGTCGGCGAATACGGCTCGGTGATCTTCATCGCGGGCAACGTGCCGATGTTCTCCGAGATCGCCCCGCTCCTGATCGTGATCCGGCTGGAACAGTTCGACTATGCCGGGGCCTCCGTGGTCGCGACGATCATGCTGATCGTCTCCTTCGCGCTGATCCTGGCGATCAATGGAATCCAGTCCTGGAGCCGCGGGAGACTGGGTCATGTCTGACACGCCGCTGCCGGCCGCCATCTACAGGACCGACCGCGCGCTGCGCGACGGCTTGTGGATCCGCGCCCTGCTGTTGACCCTGGCACTGGGTTTTCTGCTGCTGTTCCTCTTCCTGCCGCTGATCGCGGTCTTCATCGAAGCCTTTGCGAAGGGATATGGGCTCTTCCTGGAGAGCATTACGGAGCCGGATGCCCTGAGCGCCGTTCGCCTGACCCTGCGGGTCGCCGCCATCGCGGTGCCCTTCAATCTGGTCGTCGGCGTCGCCGCCGCCTGGGCCATCGCCAAGTTCGAGTTCCGGGGAAAGAGCCTGCTGATCAGCTTCATCGACCTGCCCTTCTCAGTCTCTCCGGTGATCTCGGGCCTCGTCTATGTTCTGCTCTTCGGCGCGCAGGGCTTTCTCGGGCCCTGGCTCAAGGCCCATGATATCGAGATCATCTTCGCGCTGCCCGGGCTGGTGCTGGCGACGATCTTCGTCACGTTCCCCTTCGTTGCGCGCGAGTTGATTCCGCACATGCAGGCGCTCGGCTCCAGCGACGAAGAGGCGGCCCTGACGCTGGGCGCCTCGCCCTGGCGCACCTTCCTCACCATCACGCTGCCGAATGTGAAGTGGAGCCTGTTCTACGGCGTGCTGCTCTGCAACGCCCGCGCCATGGGCGAGTTCGGCGCCGTCACGGTCGTGTCCGGCCGGATCAGGGGGCTGACCACGACGATGCCGCTGCATGTCGAGATTCTCTACAATGAATACAACAGCGTCGCTGCCTTCGCCGTCGCCTCGTTGCTGGCCGGGCTGGCACTGGTGACGCTCGCCCTCAAGACCTATCTCGAATGGCACTTCGCGGATGCGATCTCCGCCAAGTCGCGCCATTGACGGAGGCTACCAATGTCCGTTGCCGTAACCATCGAGAGCGTCCAGAAGAGCTTCTCGAATTTTGCCGCCCTCCGCGGCGTTTCGCTCGACGTGCAGCCCGGCGAACTCGTCGCGCTGCTCGGCCCATCGGGCTCGGGCAAGACCACGCTGCTGCGGCTGATCGCAGGGCTCGAACAGGCCGATGATGGCCGCGTGCTGTTCGACGAAACCGATACGCGCCGGCTCAGCCTGCGCGAGCGGCGGATCGGCTTTGTCTTCCAGCACTACGCGCTGTTCAGGCATATGGATGTCGCGTCCAACATTGCCTTCGGCCTCAAGGCCCGCCCGCGGAGCGAGAGGCCGAGCGCGAGCGAAATCTCCAGGCGCGTCAGCGAACTGCTCGAACTCGTCCAGCTCGGCGGGCTTGAGCGGCGCTTCCCGACGCAACTATCCGGTGGACAGCGCCAGCGCGTCGCACTTGCCCGCGCGCTCGCCATCGAGCCGCGCGTGCTGCTGCTCGACGAACCCTTTGGAGCGCTCGATGCCAAGGTCCGCAAGGATTTGCGCGGCTGGCTGCGCGACCTTCACAGGCGCACCGGCCACACCACCCTCTTCGTCACCCATGACCAGGAAGAGGCCCTCGAGCTGGCAGACCGCGTCGCGATCCTGAACGACGGGCGGCTGGAGCAGGTCGGTTCGCCCGATGACGTCTATGACCATCCAGCGACGCCCTTCGTCTGCGAATTCCTGGGCGAGGCCAACAAGCTCCCTGTCGAGGTCGTCGGCGGCCAGGCTTTCTTCGGCAACCGGCCGGTCCTCGGCGGACTGCAGCAGAACCAGGGCGGGGCGGCCTCGCTCTATGTCCGGCCGCAGCATATGCGCATCGTTGACGATACCCCGCTCGCCCTCCCCGGCGTGGTCGAGGATTTGCGCCGCAACGGGCCGCTGCGGCGCGCCGAGATTGCCGTTGAAGGCCTGATCCGGCGGATCGATGTCGATCTCGCAAGCCAGGTCGCACCGGCCATCGGCGAACGGGTGCGCTTGCGGATCACCCATGGCAGCCTGTTCGCCGCGGCGTGACACCACCCTCGCCTCATCGCCGCCGACCGTTTAAGTCTTTCGCCGAGTCAGGCTTTGAGAGGACACGACGATGAAAGCACGGGCAAGCTGGGTCGAGGGCATGGCCTTCATGGGTGAGGCCGGCAGCGGCCACGCCATCATCATGGACGGCGCTCCGGAATATGGCGGGCGCAATATCGGCATCCGGCCGATGGAGATGCTGCTGATCGGTCTCGCGGGCTGCACCGGCTTCGATGTCGTCTCGATCCTCAAGAAGGGCCGCGAAGCCGTCACGGGGTGCGAGGTCGAAGTCGAGGCCGAGCGCGCGACTGAGGATCCGAAGGTCTTCACCAAGATCCATCTCTCTTATCGCGTGACCGGCCGCGGGCTGGCGCAAGCCAAGGTCGAGCGCGCCGTCACATTGTCGAAGGAAAAATACTGCTCCGCCTCGATCATGCTCGGGGCGACGGCCGAGATGAGCTACGCGCTCGAAGTTGTCGATGAACTGCAGCAGGTGGCGGCGGAATGAGCGATACCTTCTCCGGACTGATCACGCCTGAGGCCCTGGCCCCGCGCCTGGCCGACAGCAACCTCGTCGTTCTCGACATCCGCTCATCGGTCGATGGTGGCGGAAAGGCGGCCTATGAGGCGGGACATATCCCAGGCTCCGTGCACACCAATTACGTCGCCGACGGCTGGCGCGCCAAGGTCGGCAATGCACCGGGCATGCTGCCGCCGCTCGATCATCTGGCCGGGCTGGTCGGCAGCCTCGGCATCAAGCCGCATGACGATGTCGTCATCGTACCGGCAGGCGTCAGCGCGACCGACTTCGCCGCAGCCGCGCGGGTCTACTGGACCTTGAAGCTGATCGGCCATGGCCAGCAGGCCATTCTCGATGGCGGATTCCGGGCGTGGAGCGCCGACCCGTCGCGACCGATCGAAGCCGGTCCATCCGCGCCAAGACCGGCCGAGCCTTATCCCGTCGTCGTGCAGCAGCGGCTGCGCAGCACCGCCGATGCCGCCCTCGTCGCCTCGAAGAGCAGGCTCGCGACCCTGGTCGACGCCCGTTCGGCGAGCTATTTCGAGGGCCGCGAGAAGGCTGCGGAAGCGACGCGCGCCGGGCATATTCCAGGCGCGATTTCGCGTGACTACGCAGAGGCCTTCGATCTCTCGACCGGTCGCCTGAAACCTGCAGGCGACCTGTCGGCCCTGTTTTCCAGCGTGCCGAACGGACCTGCGATTTCCTATTGCAACACCGGCCACACTGCAGCGCTGAACTGGTTCGTGCTTTCCGAACTTCTGGGGAACGACGAGGTGTCGCTCTATGACGGCTCGATGACCGACTGGACGCAGGATCTCGAACGCCCGGTTGCAACGAGGGATAGTCAGGCGGCCTGATGACGCAGAGCGGAGGCGCGCGTTAACGCGCGCCTCCGCTCGCGCCCTGCCTGAAGCCAGTTGTCGCTCGACCTTTTCAGACCAGACTCGACCGCGAGGGGCGATGCCGGGCAATCCGGTAAACTGCTGCCGGCGGGATGTTGCGCAATGTCGAGCCGATCCGTGTTGCACGAAGGCCGAGGCGATCCAGGATTGGCTTCGGGATGGGGCAGCGCGTCGTATAGGTGACCTGATAGAAGGCGCCGCCCGGCCGCAAATAGCCAAACGCGCCCCTGAGAATGGCGATGACCTTTCGTGGCGGCATGGAAAGCACGGGAAGGCCGCTGATCACGGCGCCAACCCCTCCTGCTTCGTAAAGAGCGGCTTCGCGAAGGCGTGAAGCGTCCATCCAGCGCACACGGGCCTCGGGAAAGCGCATTTCGAGCAGCCGCGCAAAATCGGGCCCGAACTCGATGAGGGTCAGGTCGTGCTCGGGCACGCCTCGCCTGATGAGCGCCTGGGTAAATGCGCCGGTTCCAGGTCCAAGTTCAATGACAGGCCCGGTTTCCGGCGTGACCTCCTGTGTCATCAGATCCGCCAGGGCGGTGCCCGACGGCGTCACCGAAGCGACACGCAACGGCGCGCCGATCCAGGCGCGGAAGAAAGACCAGTTGTCGGAGGCCAGCATGCCGGTCCTCCGTCCGAAGGCGACTTCAGGCGCAACGCGGAGGCTTCGCCCGGCGCGGGGTGGCATTCTCGATGACATGTGCAGTCCATCCCAGTGGCGGTCACCGCAACGGTTGAGCGGGCCCGGAGCTTCCATGAGTGCACCGCTCTGTTTCGCGGCGCCGTCGGCATCGATGCCACGACTGGGTTGAGCCAGCCTGTCATGCGGAGGCGCAGGGGCGTGCGGGGCTCGATGAGGCCGGAATGAGCTCTCGCCGGCGACGTCGGGACCGACGTTCCATGCAAGGTTGGCGCAATCCGCAGTCGATAGGCGGTTACCCCTGAGGAGCGGGAGATTCCGCCTTGCGCATCTTGTTGGTCGAGGATGAGCCGGCAATGGCTTCAGCCCTGCGCACTGCGCTGACCCGTCAGGACATGGTCGTGGACCATCTGCCGACCAGAGCGGATGCAGAGGCAATGCTGAGCGAAAGCTGCGGCATCTATGATGCAGTGCTGCTTGACCGCCAGTTGCCCGATGGCGACGGCCTGGACCTGGTCCGAAGGCTGCGGGCAAAGGGCGACACGGTGCCGGTCCTCATGCTGACGGCGCGTGGGGACCTGAACGACCGGGTCGCGGGTCTTGACCATGGAGCCGATGACTATCTCGGCAAGCCCTTCGCCTTCGAGGAACTTCTGGCGCGCCTGCGCGCACTCCTGCGCCGGCCTGCCGGCATGCGCTCCGATACGGTGCGGATCGGTCGCCTTTCCTTCGATTTCGTGCACCGCGAGACCCGTGTGGCAGGCCAGATGCTCGCCATGCCGCGGCGCGAATTGCTGGTGCTTGAAGCCCTGATGCGCCGGATGGGGCGAATGGTCTTGCGAACCTTCCTGATGGAGGCCGTGTTCGGTCTGGATGACGAGATCCAGTCCAATGCGCTCGATACCCATGTCTCTCGCCTGCGCCGCAAGCTTGCGGAAGCCGATGCCGGCGCGACGATCGATGGGATTCGCGGAGTCGGTTACCTCATCCGCGAAACCGCCTGACGATGGATGGCGGGTATTCCCTCAAGCGCCGGCTGATCGGGCGGCTCATGGCGTTCCAGGCTGCCGCCATCATGCTGATCGTCGCTGGCTTGTTCGCCACAGGGGCGTTGTTCGACTTCTCATCGGTCGAGAGCACCATTGAGACCCTGCGAGGCGCGGTGGCGCGCGGGCCGACTGGCAAGCTGGTGCTGCGGCCCACGCGCCAATTGACCCGGATGCGGGCTTCTAATCCAAATCTCTGGTTCGTCATCCGGGACCGCACGGGCCACCGCGTGTCCGAAGGAGCCGTTCCTGCGGATTTCAGCCAGCTCGGCGACAGCCTCGACCATATCGGCCAGGCCCGGCTCGGCTGGAATATCGGCGATCCTCCCCGCGCCACGGCACGGGTCAGATGGGTGAACAGCGCAGCTGGCGAGGTCCAGGTCGTGACGGGCACCGAGACCCGGGCATCGCTCTATCTTGTGGCCCTGGGGATGAGCCTCGTGTTCCTCAAGGAGGTTCTGCCCGTTCTCGCCGTGATGGCGGTCGCGGCCCTGCTCGTCACTCCGCTGGTGGTCCGAGGAGCCTTGGCCGGATTGGGCCGGGCAGCGGCGCAGGCCGGGCGCATCGAGATCGACCGGCGGGGCGTTCGTTTGCCCCTCGATGACGTGCCGGTCGAGATCACGCCGCTGGTCACGGCGGTGAATGCCGCCCTTGGACGTCTCGACAGGGGCTACGAGCAACACAAGCGCTTCCTGGCGGCAGCCGCGCATGAACTGCGGACGCCCGTCGCCATTCTCAATACGAGGCTGGCATCCCTGCCGGCGGGCGAAGAGAAGACGCGTCTCCTCCAGGACGTTGCGCGGCTGGCGACCATGATGGAGCAGCTTCTCGACCTTGAGCGGCTCGATCAGCAGACGGACACGTTCACGCCCATGGACCTCAACGCGATTGCGAAGCGGGTCGTGGTCGACCTCGCGCCCCTGGCCTTCGCCGCCGGCTATCAGATGGAGTTCAAGCCCGAGGGAGATCCGGTCACGGTCATTGGAGATCCGCTATCGGTCGAGCGGGCCCTGACCAATCTGGTCCAGAACGCGATCGAGCATGGCGGCCGGGCTGGAACGATTGCCGTCCGCGTCGGTCACTCCGCGATCATCGACATCCAGGACGACGGATGCGGCATTCCGCGCGAGCAACGCGAACGTGTCTTCGAGCCCTTTCAAAGGCTTCATGCGCAAAGCCGCGGCTCGGGCCTCGGTCTCAACCTTGTTCGCGAGATCATGCATCGTCACGGAGGCGAGGTGCTCGCGCTCGATTCAGCATCGGGCGGTGCCTGTCTCAGGATGGTCTTCCCCCAGCCAGGCCTGGCCGCCTGAGCACGCAGCTATTTCCAGAAGCCGTTGTCCTTCGCCCGCTCCCGCCACCTTCAGGGCTGGTACTCCGCATGGCAGTCATACGCTTCGCCTGAACTGTAGCGCCCGTCCGTGCAGGGATCGGAGGGCGCGCGGCCTGCGTGCCAGCGTCGCAGTTCCGCCTCGCAATCGACCGGTCGGCCGAAGCTGAAGCGCCCATCCCTGCAGGGCGAATGGGGCGCTCCTTCGTCCTCGACCGGCCGCACGCGCGGCGCACTGGCGGGCAATGGCGGCGCCAAGCCGGCCTTTGGATGCGCCTGTGCCGAAGCGGCGGCACCTGAAAGCGCCAGCATGGTCGCGACGCCCCTGGCGATGCTGGTGCGGGCCCTGTTCATCGTGATCTCCATCCGCGACGACGCAACGGCTGCCTCGCCCGCCGGCATCGTCCCGGGGCTCGATTGAATGAACATTGCAAGGGATAGGGAATCCGGCGGCTTTGCCTGCGATCTCGGCTGCAATTTGCAAAACCTCTAAAAACACGTCAAAGGAAGCGCCATATGCGCCGGCCCCGCCGCGCCCCTTCCTGATCCAGTGTCCGAGCTTGTCGCCGATGAACGCCGTCGCGCCGAAGATTTCTTTCGTCTCCCTGGGCTGCCCCAAGGCCCTCGTCGATTCCGAACGCATCATCACCTCGTTGCGCTCGGAAGGCTATGAGCTCAGCAAGAGCCATGCGGGCGCTGACCTCGTCATCGTCAATACCTGCGGCTTCCTCGACAGCGCCAAGGCGGAGTCGCTGGAGGCGATCGGCTCAGCCATGGCCGAGAACGGCAAGGTCATCGTCACCGGCTGCATGGGCGCCGAGCCCGAGCAGATCCGCGACGCCTTCCCGAACGTGTTGGCGATCACCGGTCCCCAGGCGTATGAGAGCGTCGTCTCGGCCGTGCATCAGGCGGTGCCGCCCAGGCACGATCCCTTTGTCGACCTGGTGCCGGACCAGGGCATCAAGCTCACGCCGAGGCACTACGCCTATCTCAAGATTTCAGAGGGTTGCAACAATCGCTGCAGCTTCTGCATTATCCCGAAGCTGCGCGGGGACCTGGTCTCGCGACCGATCGGCGATGTGCTGCGCGAGGCCGAGAAACTGGTCAAGGCTGGCGTCAAGGAACTGCTGGTCATCTCCCAGGACACCAGTGCCTATGGCCTCGATGTCAAATACGCCCCCTCGCTCTGGAAGGATCGCGAGGTCCGCACGCGCTTCTTCGAGCTGGCGCGGGAACTCGGCCAGATGGGGGTCTGGGTGCGGATGCACTATGTCTATCCCTATCCGCATGTCGACGAGGTCATCCCGCTGATGCAGGAAGGGCTCATTCTGCCCTATCTCGATATTCCCTTTCAGCACGCATCTCCCAGCGTTCTCAAGGCGATGAAGCGCCCGGCTCATCAGGACCGCACGCTCGACCGCCTGCGCAAATGGCGCGAGATCTGTCCCGATCTCGCCATCCGCTCAACCTTCATCGTCGGCTTCCCCGGCGAGACGGAAGAGGATGTCCAGTTCCTGCTCGACTGGCTGAGGGAAGCAAAGCTCGAGCGCGTCGGCTGCTTCAAATACGAGCCGGTCAAGGGTGCGCCTGCCAATGATCTCGGCCTGCCGCTGATCCCGGAGGACGAGAAGGAAGCGCGCTGGCATCGTTTCATGAAGGCGCAGGCCGAAATCAGTACCCGGATCGTCAAGAGCCGGGTCGGCAAGCGCATTCAGGTGATCATCGACGAGGCGGGCCCGACGGTCGCCAAGGGCCGCTCCAAATGGGATGCGCCCGAGATCGACGGCAATGTCTATGTTGCGAGCCGCCGGCCGCTCCGGGCCGGCGAGATCGTGACGGTGAAGATCGAGCGGGCCGACGCCTACGATCTGCACGGAATCGCGGTCTGATCGGGCCTGTCCACTTTCGCAAGGGCGCGCATGATCTGGTCGCCGCGCCCGCGATAGAGGAAGACCTCGCTACCCCAAGGCAGGTCTGTTGGAACGCGACGGCAGGCGCCGTGACGGAGGCGGCTCGCTGCAGACCTGATCGATCCGGTTGGCGCCCCCGCCACGGAGCGCGACTGCGCGGGTGAGGCGTGCCTTCCCCCCAGGGAATTCGCGCAGCAGCTGAAACACGGACCGAGCGCTTCCGCCTGCTGCGCCCTTGCCGCTCCGACCGCCATCGTCGCCGCCATGCCCGCTGCCGTTCTGCTGCGACATTGCGACCGTCGAGATGGTGAGAGAGGCCAAGAACAGACCAGTGAAACGAAGTGTCCGGTTCATGACATGCTCCCGAATGAGGATCAGCGTCCGCTGGCCCTCATTGGTCGCGTCGTCTCCGCAGCAGGTTCACAGGCGTCGGAACGATGATCGGCCCTGCTCTCAGATAGCCGGCTTTCGCCGGGCTGAACCGAGGCGCCCGAGCCACCAGCCAAATCTCTGCGCGAGCATGGCCAGCGCCACCGCATAGCCGATCAGGGCGAAGATCCAGCTCATGGTCGTGAGACTGAGCGCGCCCAGCACCAGCGCCGAACGTCCGAGCACCTTCAGGACCGCACGGGTGGTGGACCCCTTGGCGGCGCTCAGCCGTGCCGCGCGCCCAATATCGCCGGCCTCGTCTGCAACCGCGAGAACCTGGCGCAGACCGGCCTGGCCGGTCCGGGCATAGACTGCGCCGGCATCCTGCCCAAGCGTTGCCAGGCGCGTCATTGCCGCCGGCCGCACGATCGCAGCCGAGGATGCGCGGGCTGCTGCCAGGTCGAAGCGCGCAGCAGCGGAGAGACTGGCTGTCAGAGCCGGACGATAGACGGCTCCCGCGGCCATGCGCGTGAGATTGGCCGTCAGCTTTGGCGACAGCATGCCTGCCTTCGCCGTTGCCTTGACGACGCTGAGACCACCGCGTGCCGGCAGGCCGCTGCCGAGGCTCGCCCATGTCGCAACGCTCAGAGCGAGCCCGCCGGCCGCCAGCACCAGGACAACATGATCCGTTGCCTCGCCGCGGAGCAGCTTCTGGCCTTCACCGGCGATGTCCCGCAGGTCGCCGACGCCGACAACGTCGCTGACCACCGCGCCGGCGAAGCCGGCATTGCTCGCGCGTTCGCCCGACAGGAAACCGGAGCCGAAATCCTTGAGCGCGCGCGTCGTCGCCTCGTCCTTCAAGCGCGCGAGGCGCTTGCGCTGGTCCTCTGTGACAATGAGGCGATGCTCGGCGGCCAGATCGACAAAGCTGCCGGCAAGGTCGGTGTCGCCAGCGGCAATCGCCGCATCGATCTCGTCTGCGATGCGCCCGGACGCAAGCACGCCCTGCAGACGCAGGTCCGACAGGGCCACGGGGTCATTGGCCGCCACCTGCAACTGCAGGCCATTCCACCCGCGCGGCAGCACCAATACGCCCGCGCCGATCAGCGCCGGCACGACACATAGTGCCCGAATCGCCTTCTTCATCTTGCCCAGCCACCCATCCTGCCGCCCCCGGCGGCAGGAGATCTAGGCAACAATCTGGGCGAGATTGCTGCGACGAGGCGGCGAACGCTACGGAATGAGGACCGTCGAGCCCGTCGTGCCGCGGCTCTCCAGCGTGCGATGTGCCTCGGCTGCATCCTTCATCGGGAAGGTCGCGTTCACCGGTATCGTGACCTTGCCCGAGGTGACGGCGCCGAACAGGTTCTTCGCCATCTCGACCATCGTTTCGCGCTTTGCGGTGTGGGAGTTCAGTGTCGGACGGGTGACGTAGAGCGAGCCCTTTGCAGCCAGGATGCCGAGATTGAACGCTTCGACCGCGCCCGACGCATTGCCGAAGCTCGCAAGCACGCCAAAGGGCTTGAGCGAGTCGAGCGAGGCCATGAACGTGTCCTTGCCGACGCCGTCGTAGACCACGTCGCAGAGCTTTCCGCCGGTGATGTCCTTGACCCGCGCCGCGACATTCTCGTCACGGTAGAGAATGACCTCGTCGGCACCATGCGCCTTGGCGAGCTCGGCCTTGTCCCTGGAGCCTGCGGTGCCGATCACGGTCGCGCCGAGCGCCTTGCCCCACTGGCACAGAATCAGGCCGGTGCCGCCAGCGGCAGCATGCACAAGGATCGTGTCGCCCGGCTTCACCTTGTAGGTCCGGTGCAGCAGATATTCGGCGGTCAGGCCCTTCAGCATCATGCTGGCCGCAGCCTCAAAGGAGATCGCAGCCGGCAGAGCCACCGTCGATGCCGCCGCCACGATGCGCTCCTCGGCATAGGCTCCGAGCGTCGCAACGCAGGCGACGCGGTCGCCCGGCTTGAACTCGGTGACATCGGGGCCGACGGCAAGGACGTCACCGGCCGACTCGTTGCCGAGCACGAAGGGCAGCTTGGGGGCCGCGTAAAGGCCCGATCGAAAATAGGTATCGATGAAGTTGAGGCCGATCGCGCGGTTCCTCACCAGCAGCTCGCCTGGCCCGGGCGCCGGCAACGCAACGTCCTCGTATTTCAGAACCTCGGGTCCGCCGGTCTGGTGAACGCGTATCGCCTTGACCATTGACATTGCTCCATCACGTGAAGGCCGGACCATAGGGACTTGCATCGCATCAACGCAACGGCCGGACTGCTGGGCGGGTCGGCGCCCAACGCCGGGTCGGCAGATGATGGTGCGGGATCGGGGCGCGGCATGAACGCTTCCGTCCTTCGTCAGGGCCCATTTCACGCAGTCTCTGTGCGGGGCTGCGACGCAGCGCGGACTGGCCAGACACCTTCGGGTCGGCTAGCCAAGTGCCATGACTTCGCGTGCTACGCTCCCGCATTCTGATCAGGCCGAGATCGCCATCATTGGCGCCGGCGCCGTTGGGCTGGCCGCCGCGCTCGCTTGTGCGGCAGATGGCTGGCAGGTCACCGTATTCGGCCGCCCGGTCGCCCCGCGAGACGGTCGCACCGTGGCGCTGCTCGACGGCTCCTGGCGGATGCTCGCCGAGCTCGGCCTGCTCCCGGCCCTCGACGGCAAGGCTGCTCCGCTCGCGGTGATGCGCCTTGTCGATGACACCGGCAGCCTGTTCCGGCAGCCACCGGTCGAGTTCTACGCGTCCGAACTCGGGCTCGACGCTTTCGGCTGGAATGTCGAGAATGCCGATCTCGTTGCGGCGCTGGCCGAGCATGTCCAGGCCAACCCGAACATCCGGAGCGTGCCCCATATGGTTTCGGCGATCGAAGCCCAAGATGATGCGGTCAGGATCTCCGGAGCCGAGTTCGAGCCCTTCTGCGCCCGGCTGGTGATCGGCGCCGATGGTCGCCAATCCCGCGTGCGGGACGCTGCCGGTATCACCACCAGGGACTGGCGCTATCCGCAGATCGCCTTGACGGCGATCCTCGGCCATCGCCGCGACCATCGCGAGACCTCGACGGAATTCCACACGCGCAGCGGCCCCTGCACGCTCGTTCCCCTGCCCGGCCACCGCTCTTCGCTGGTCTGGATGCTCGAGCCGAGAGAGGCCGAGCGGATCGCCGCGCTGGACGATGCCACGTTCGCCCGCAGCGTCGAGAGGCAGACGCATTCCCTGCTCGGGGCCATGACCGTCGAGGGGGCGCGTGGGCGCGTTCCCATGGGCGGCCTCTCGGTAACACGTTTCGGGGCGAACCGGATGGCATTGATCGGGGAAGCGGCCCATGTCTTCCCGCCGATCGGCGCTCAGGGGCTCAATCTCGGTTTGCGCGACGTCGCAGCCCTGCGTCGCGTCCTGCATGACGCCGAAGACCCGGGCAGCGACGCGGTGATTGCCGCCTATGATTCGGCGCGGCAGACGGATGTACGGCTGCGTACCGGTGCGGTCGATGCGCTGAACCGGACCTTGCTGACCGATTTGCTCCCGGCCGACCTGATGCGTGGGGCCAGCCTGCTTGCGCTCTCGCAGATCGGGCCGTTGCGCCGGATCGTCATGCGCCAGGGCCTGGCTGGCGGCATGGCCAACTGAGCGGCCCGCGATCAGTCGCCCTTGTCGGGTTCTGTCTGCAGCAACTCCTGATCACCACCGCTCGACGGCACGCGCAGCAGTGCGGGCGCGTGCTCCCGGAAAACCGGGGCCAGTGGCAAGGGGGTCGAGACAAGGCGCCTGCCTCCGGGCTCCTCCGCCTGGTTGTCGAGCTGGCCGCGCGCAGTCAGGTGCGGGTCGGCCAGCGCCTCCTCGAGGCTGCGCACGACCGTGCAGCAGCAATCGCGCGGCTCGAGATAGCTCCGCCAGTACGACGCCGGTTCCGATGCGATGATGGAGGCGATCGCGGAGCGCGTCGCCTCCGGATTCATCCGATCATCGCTCAAGCCGGGATCGAGCGAGATCGCCTCGCAAAAGACCTCCCAGAATTTCTGCTCCAGGGCTCCAACCGCGAGAAACCAGCCATCGCCGGTGGCATAGAGCCCGTAGCGCGGGCTTCCCCCGGTCAGGAGCCCCTCGCCGCCTTCCGGCCAGTTTCCCGTCACCTGCCCCTGGGCAAGGCTGTACCAGGTGAAGGTCGGCATCGCGTCGCTCATCGCGATGTCGAGATGGCAGCCCCGACCAGTGCGCTCGCGCTGGCGCAGCGCCAGCAGAATGTTGAGCGCCGCCGGCATCGCCCCGCCTGCGATATCGGCAACGAGCGTCGGCGGCAGCGGCGGAGGCTCGCCACGTTTCAGCGATTGCCCGAGCAGCCCGCCGATCGCCTGGTAATTGATATCATGCCCGGCATCCTGGGAGCGCGGCCCGGTCTGGCCATAGCCGCTGATCGAGCAATAGATCAGCCGGGGATTGATCATGTGGAGGGCTTCGAAACCGAGACCGAGCCGCTCCATCACGCCAGGGCGGAACTGCTCGATCAGGATGTCGGCGCGCTCGACCAAAGGGCGCAGCAATTCGGCGGAATCGGACGATTTCAGGTCGATCTCGATGCTCTTCTTGCCGCGGTTGAGCGCAGCGAAGGGAGCCGAGGTCTCGCCGAAGCGCGGGGGAAAGCGGCGGAGGTCCTCACCACCCGGCCGCTCGATCCGGATGATCTCGGCACCCGCCTCGGCCAGGAACAGGCTCGCAAGCGGGCCCGGCAGCAATGTCGAGAAATCCAGAACCAGAAGGTCGTCGAGCGGCAGCATCGCGATCCCGGGGATTGGACGGGCGCAGGGCAGCCGTCAGGGAAACAGGTCTGCCGCCATCCTGCCCGTCTTCACCAGCCACAGGAAGCCCGTCAGCGTCACCATCGAGACGATGGTGCCGACGAGGATGCAGGCCGAGGCGCGCTCGACGCCGACCTTGTACTGTGTCGAGATCACGAAGATGTTCAGGGCCGGCGGCAGCGCCGCCATGATCACCGCCGCATAGACCCAGGGGTCGGCGAAATTTCCAAGCGCCGAGAGCAGCACCCAGACCAGCAGCGGGTGGAGGACGAGCTTGACCGCGACCAGGGCCGGCACTTCCGCGGGCATCGACCTCATCGGCCGCAGCGCCACCGTGACGCCGAGCAGGAACAGCGCGCAGGGAGCCGCCGCCTGCGACAGCCAGAGCGTCATCTTGTCGAGCGCAGTCGGCAATTCGAGCTTGGTGTAGCTCGCGATCACGCCGGCCAGGGTCGCGAGATTGAAGGGGTGCGTCACCACCTTCCAGAGCACCTCGCCGGCTGTCGCGAGAAAGCCCTTCTTCTCGACGCCGGCCAGGGCCATCAGGAAGGGCACCAGCGAGAACAGCAGAATATTGTCGAAGACAAAGATCAGCGCCACCGGCGCGCTCGCGACCGGCCCGAGCGCGGCCAGGATCAGCGGTGGGCCCATATAGCCGATATTCGAGTAGGAGCCGGCGACCGCCTGCATCACCGCCTGGGGCATATGCCCGTGCGTGGATTTCAAGCCGATGAGGAAGGAGAGCGAGAAGACACAGAAGGTGGCGAGCGTCGTGGCGCCGACAAAGCCCCAGTTCGAGAGCTCGCTCAGCGGCTTGTCGGCAATCAGGCGGTAGAACAGCGCCGGCAGGGCGATGTAGATCAGGAAGTACTGCATCCACGCCAGCCCCTCTTCCGGGAGCCGCTTGTAGCGCCCGACAGCGAAGCCAAGGACGATCAGGCCGAAGAACGGCGCGACCAGATTGAACAGGCTGGCAAGTTCGGCCATACGCGCTGGAACCTCGGGCGGGTGCACCTTTCGGGTAACAGGCAGGCGCATCGCGGCGGTGTAGCGGGTCGAGGGCCAACGGCAAAGCCGCGCAGCGCATCGCTCGTAGCCCGGCAATGCATCGCAACAGGCATGAATGCCTAGGAATATTGTCTGACGCGCCCGCTGGAATTTCATCCTAGGCTATCATTCTCAATTCGACGCCCGGCGCGCTGCGAAAGCCCAATGGACGGGCGCGGCATGGTCCGGCACATTCGCTGCAACGCACCATGGAGCCCACCATGCCAACCAAGACGCCGCGCCAGTTCTTCCGCCCGCTCGCCATCGGCGCGCCGGTGCCCTTGCGGGAGCTGCCGCTGAAACTGGAGCGCATGATCCATTTCGTGCCGCCACATCTTGAAAAGGTCCGCGCCAAGGTCGGGGAACTCGCCGGTCAGGTCGATATCGTGCTCGGCAATCTCGAGGACGCGATCCCGGTCGACGCCAAGACGGCTGCGCGCGACGGATTCATCATGATGGCCAAGTCCGTCGATTTCGGCGCGACCGGCCTATGGACGCGGGTCAACGCCCTGAACTCGCCCTGGTTTCTCGATGATATCAGCACGATCATGTCCGAGGTCGGCGGCAAGCTCGATGTCGTGATGGTGCCGAAGGTTGAGGGCCCCTGGGACATCCATTATGTCGATCAGCTGCTCGCTCAGTTCGAGGCGCGGCATCAGCTCCGCAAGCCGATCCTGATCCATGCCATTCTTGAAACAGCCGAAGGCGTGAAGAACGTCGAAGCCATCGCCACGGCCTCCCCCCGCATGCACGGCATGAGCCTTGGCCCAGCCGATCTGGCCGCTTCGCGCGCCATGAAGACGACGCGCGTCGGCGGCGGGCATCCCGAGTACAAGGTGATCGCCGACCACTCCCCCGAAGGCGGCACTCGCGCTGTCGCTCAGCAGGATCTCTGGCATTATACGCTGGCGAAGATGGTCGACGCCTGCGCTTCGGCCGGGTTGAAGCCCTTTTACGGCCCCTTCGGCGACTTCTCGGATGCAGCCGCCTGCGAAGCTCAGTTCCGCAACGCCTTCCTGCTCGGTTGCGCCGGCGCCTGGACCTTGCATCCCTCGCAGATCGAGATCGCCAAGCGCGTCTTCAGCCCGGATCCCGGAGAGGTCGCGTTCGCCCGACGCATCCTGGAGGCCATGCCCGACGGCTCGGGCGCGGTCATGATCGACGGCAAGATGCAGGACGATGCCACCTGGAAACAGGCCAAGGTCATCGTCGATCTGGCCCACCAAGTTGCCGCTCGCGATCCGGCTCTCGCCGAGCGCTATGGATTGCCGCCGAACTAGCGACTTTCAGCCGTTGATCTTGACCTATTTGCGACGCAATCCTACCGCATGCGCGAGATGGCGACGTTAGCCGGCAGTATGAGAGCCTGCCGGCTTGAGGACGGATCAAGGCGAGACATGGAAGCGCGTTCAGCGAAATTCCGGATCGGGCAGGTGGTGAAACACCGTGTCTATCCGTTCCGAGGGGTGATTTTCGACGTCGACCCCACCTTCTCCAATACGGAGGAATGGTGGCTGGCGATCCCGGAGAACCTGCGTCCGTCGAAGGACCAACCATTCTACCATCTCTTCGCGGAGAACGAGGAGACGGAGTATGTCGCCTATGTTTCCGAGCAAAATCTCGTGATCGACGAATCCGGCCGGCCGATCCGCCATCCGCAGGCCAAGGAATTCTTCAGGCGCGACCGCAAGGGCCGCTATCTCATCGACAAGGCCGACCTGAACTGATCCCGCCGCCCGACGCCATTGGAGTGCCCGCCCGAAGAGTGGGTTCCGGCTCTCGGGAAAGCTGATGCAAACGCAGAAGGCCCATGAAAAAGGCCGGCCCCGAGGGACCGGCCTTTTCTGTTTGTGCGAACGGCAACCCGATCAGGGCTTGGGAGCAGCCGGAGCGCCGGGAGCGGGAGCCGCGCCGGGAGCCGCCGGAGCGCCCGGAGCCGCATTGGCTCCGCCGCCGCCAAGACGCTGGCGCAGCTCTTCCTGGCGCTTGGACAATTCGTCCTGCAGTTGCTTCTGCTGTTCTTCGAGCACCTTCGGGTCGATCGGGGCGCCATCGAAGCCCTTGCCGAAATCGGCAAGCGGAATCGAGAAGGTCACCTCGCGGCCGGTCTGATTCTGCACGCTGATATTGAGCGTATTGCCCTTCTTCATCGCGTTGATGACATCGTCCTTCACCTGCGCCTCGGCGAAGCAGCCGTTCGGGAAGCAGATGGCGTAACGGCCGGGCACCGGCTGCGCCGCGTCTACGCCGAAGCGGACACCAGGCTGCAGCATCAGGCCGAGCGGCATCAGGAAGCGCACGATCCGGGTCGCGTCGCCCTTGACGTCATAGACGGCAACCGCAAGCACCGGCTGGCCCTGATCCGAGACGAAATCGCGCGTCGTGTAGCAGATTTCCTTGTTGGCGGCCTGATCCTTGCCGCAAACCTTGGTCCAGCTGGTCTGAGACGGCTCCGGCTTGACCTGAACGACGGTCGGACCACCCTGCTGAGCTTGTCCGGCCGGCGGCTGCGCGGGCTGCTGCTGAGCCGGTGGCTGGGCCGGGCGCTGGGCGGGACGCTGCTGCTGAGCGAAGGCGGCGACCGGGCTGAGGCCGATCACGGCGCTCATGGCCAGGCCGAACGCTCGGGCGGACAGGCGCTGAGACGGGCTGAACGAAGCGGTCATATGGTTTTCCTTACCAGGCGAATCTCGAAACACGACTTCGCAAGCCGCGCGCATCATTGTCGACGGGCTCAATCGCTTACGCGCGCCAGCCCCTGGAAGGCCGTGCACATCGGTTGCGATTGCGGCGTTTGAATGACACCTCGCGCTGCGTTTAGCGAGTTCTGCTGCAGGTTTCCAGTCTGAACAGCTTACGTGACGGCCGGCAAGCCGTGTTATTCTTGCCGCTGGGAATCAGGTCAGGCAATGGGTTCATATCTTGCGCCGGCTGCAGCGATTGGCGTTGCGGTACGGCATATCTTCGCAATTCTTGCCGTCGTTCTGGCGGCGGGCGCGGTTGCGCGCGCCGAATCGCCATCGGTCGATCATGCCATCGCCATGCATGGCGAGCCCGCCCTGGCGAAGGGCTTTGCGCATTTGCCCTATGCCGATCCGGCCGCTCCCAAGGGTGGGCGAATCATTTTTGGCCTGCAGGGCACCTTCGACAGCTTGAATCCGCTCGTGGTGCTCGGCGTCGCCCCGGACGCCGTGCCCCGCTATGTGCAGCAGAGCTTGCTCTTCCGCTCGGCTGACGAGCCCTTCACGGCCTATGGCCTGCTGGCGAGCAAGATCGAGCTCAATGACGACCGCACGCGGCTCGCCTTCGAGATCGATCCGCGGGCCACCTTTTCGGATGGCCAGCCAGTCACCGCCGAAGATGTGCGCTTCACCTTCGACATGCTGAGGACCAAGGGCAAGCCGTTCCATCGCTCCAGTCTTGGGCGCGTGACCAAGGTCGCAGTGCCCACGCTGCGCCGGATCGAGTTCGAGCTCGGCGACGGCTCCAATCGCGAATTGCCGCTGGTGATCGGCGCCATGCCGATCTTCGCCAAGCACGCGACCAATGCGGAAACCTTCGCAGAGACCAGCTTCAAGCCCGCTCTCGGCTCCGGTCCCTATCTCGTGAGTGACGTGAAGCCGGGCGAGGCACTGACCTTGAAGCGCCGCAGCGGCTTCTGGGCCGAGGATCATCCGCTGACCCGCGGTCTCTTCAATGCCGACGAGATCCGCTACGATTTCTATCGAGACGCCAATACGCTCTTCGAAGCGTTCAAGGCCGGCCTCTACGATATCCGTCTCGAAGGGGACCCGACACGCTGGATGACGGGCTATGATGTTCCCGCCGTGCGCGATGGCCGCATCGTCCGGGAGGAGCTGCGCTTCGAGGCGCCGAAGGGCATGACGGGCTTCGTCTTCAACACGCGCCGCACGGTCTTCGCCGATGTCAGGGTGCGCGAGGCGCTCGGCATCCTGTTCGACTTCGAATGGGCCAACCGCAATCTGTTCCATGGCGTCTATCGACGGGCCGGCAGCTTCTTCGCGGATTCGGAGCTCTCCGCGCTCGGAGTGGCGGCGGATGCGCGCGAGAAGGCACTGCTCGCAGGCTTCCCCGGGGCCGTCCGGGAGGACGTTCTCGCGGGAACCTGGATGCCCTCGGCGACCGACGGTTCCGGCCGTGACCGCGATCAGGCGCGCAAAGCGCTCGATCTGCTGCAGAGCGCTGGTTACGCACTTCAGGACGGCGTGCTGCGCCAGAACAAGAACGGCGAGGCGCTGAGCTTCGAGATCACCGTCACCAGCCGGCCGCAGGAGCGGCTTGCGCTGAACTATGCGAAGTCGCTGACCAGGCTCGGCATCGCCGTCACGGTCAGGTTGATCGACGACGTGCAGTATTGGCGCCGCCTTTCCACCTTCGATTTCGACATGATCCAGTGGACATGGCCGGCCTCGGCCTCTCCCGGGAACGAGCAGGTCGGGCGCTGGGATTCGAGCAATGCCGAGCGCAAGGGCTCGTTGAACTATGCAGGCGTGAAATCGCCGGCCGTCGACGCGGTATTGAAGACGCTGCTCTCCGCCCGCGAACGCGCCGATTTCGTTGCCTCGGTGCGCACGCTCGACCGGCTGCTGATCTCCGGATTCTATGTCGTGCCGCTCTATTATTTGCCCGAGACCTGGCTCGCTCGTTCACGCGATGTCGTGCTGCCGGCCCGCAGGCCGACCTATTTCCTGTCCACCGAAGTTCTGGCCCGCGTCCCGGCGCCGCCCGCTCCGGCGAACTGAAGGATCGTCGATGCGGGCTGACTACGACGACGCTGCTGCCCTGCTAGACGGCCTCGATCTCGATACTTTGCTGAAAGCCCTGGTGCGCAGCCGCGGCTACGAGGCGGCGCTGCGCGATCCCCCGGGACGCCGCAGCTGGAGCGACGAGCAGCCGCGCTCCCTCAGTTTCGTGGAACTGGACGACCGGGTTTCGCGCCTCGCCGGGCTTCTGAGCACCAATCATGCCCAGCCCGGCGCGAGCGTCGCGATCCTTGCGCCGCTAGGGCCCGAGGCACTGGTTTCCATTCTGGCCGCCTTGCGCTCCGGCCTCTCGCCGCTGATGTTGCCGCTGCACGCCAATGAGCTGGATCTGCTCCGGTTGATCGAGGCATCGGGGGCGGTGATGGCCCTCGGCGCCGGCCGCATCGGGCACGTTCGCCCATTGCTGATGCTGCGGACACTTGCCATGCGTGCCTTCGGAACGCGCTTCGTCGGCGGTTTCGGCCGTGACATTCCCGACGGCGTCGCTCCGCTCGATACCCTGATTGCGAATGGCGTGCGCCACCCCCTGCCGGAATCGACGGAACGCCCGGCCCTCCAGGTCGTCGACAGCAGGAGCTTTGCGGGACCGCAGGCCATCTCGGAACGCGCATTGCTGAGCAAGGCGCTGGAGATCTCGCGCCTGCTGAAACCGCTGGCCTCGTCACGGATCATCACCACGCTGGTCGGCGGGGACCTCGCCGCGCTCGCCTCCGGGCCCGGTATGGCGATCCTGACAGGTGTCGAGCTGCTGCCGCTTGGCCTGTTCAGCCTCGGCGACCTGCATGCCTGCCTCGAAGGAGGCAGAAAGGCACATCTGGTGCTTCCCGGCGCCATGGAGCCAGCCTTGGCACGTTCGAAACTGGCGAGCCACCCTGCCCTCGCCAGCCTGGTCTTCGTGCAACGGCCAGGCGAGACGCGCGCCTATCCGGCCATCGATCGCCCCGACCTCGCGATTGTCGATGTCGATGTACGCTCGGCGACCGAGGTCGATGTCAGCAGGCGTTAGGTCCCCGGACCGGGTATCGCATCGGGCCCGATGATCGAACCCTCTTTACGGCCGATGCCTTAGCCCGCCGCGACCTCGTGCTCGCGGCCGAGCAGGCGGGCGAGCTGCTTCAGCCGCCCGGTGACCCGTTCGCTCGACAGCGCCTTGAGGTCTGCCGGGAAGCGCAGCACGAGCCGGCGGTCGACGCAGGTCAGCGAAATGCGGGTCAGGATATCGGGCATGCCCGCCGAAAGCAGATAGGCCACGCGGAACGTCGCCGCGAGCAGCAGCGCGCGTTCGAGCTGCCGGGGTGTCAGGAGGCGCCGCAGCTCGGATGCCACCGGCGTGTCGCTCTTGGCGCCGGCATAGCGATGGAACACGGCGAGCGCCAGGAAGGCGCGGCCGGGGTGATCCACGCCGTTGAAGGCGGCATGGGCAATGACATTGAGGCTCTGCTCGCCGCGATAGTCCGGATGGGCGCGCCAGCCGATATCCGAGAGCAGGCAGGCGACGTCCTGCAAGCGGCGGCTTGCCGCATCCTCATGCATGCCAGCGCTGGCGAAGAGCTTTGCGACCCAGGCAATCAGGTCGATCGCATGCCGCGGGTCGCGGGCCCTGAGCTGGTTGTAGTCCTGTGCCCCCTGAAGCAGCGGATCGATCCTGCGCTCCTCGTCGGGGAGCTGTTCGTGCAACAGTCCCTCGCGGACACCGTTGGCCGAAATCACAACAGACCTGGGACGGCCGCGCTTGATCAACTGGTCGAGCACCAGTGCGCCATAGGCCAGGAGCGGCCGGCGCGCCGAGGACACTGCTTCGATCGATTCCAGCACGGCGCTGTCGGCCCGCTCGACCAGCTTGGCGAATTCCGTCACGTCCCGCGCCGGCACGGTGTAGGCGTGCATCACGCTCAGCGGATAGACCGACTGGCGCTGATGCAACGTTGCGAGCGCACGCCAGGTGCCACCGACGGCGTAGAAATCGCGTCCGCGCATCGCGGCGAGCTGCGGCAGGTTGTCGAGTGCCTCGCGGACGATCTTCTCGGCGAGCTTGACCGAGCCTTTCGAGCGGTCGAGCAGCGCCAGCACGCCAATCGGCAGGCTGGCCCCCTCGCCCACCCGGTCGTTGTCGACGGCGGCAAGCTCAAGCGAGCCGCCGCCAAGGTCGCCGACGACGCCACGCGGTGCGTCAAAGCCCGAGATCACGCCGAGAGCCGACAAATAGGCTTCACGCCCCCCGGAGATCAGCTCGATCGGCTGGCCGATCGCCCGCTCGGCAAGCGCAATGAACGCAGGTCCATTGGCGGCGTCGCGTGCCGCAGCCGTCGCGATGACCCGGATATCGCGGACATGCATCGCCTCGCAGAGAATGCGGAAGCGCACGAGCGCGCCAAGCGCCTTCTCGATGGCGTCATCGGCAAGCCGCCCGGTTGTCGCGACCTGACGGCCGAGGCCGGCCATCTCCTTCTCGTTGAAGACCTGCGCCGGCGAACGCGACAGCATCTCGTAGACGACGAGACGCACCGAGTTCGAGCCGATATCGACGATGGCGAGCGTCTCGCCGAGGCTCAGCCGCCCCGGGATCAACGCCGGGTCAAGCCTTTCTGCCGGTCCGGCGCGCAAGGCTGCGGGGGCTTGAATTGGAGAGCGATTTTCCACGTCCGGACAAACTCGGATTGGTCATGAAATATTTGTGGGCGTTGAACGACTCGTCGCTCGGCGGCGGGACAATGCGTCTTGAGCCACCATCGGGCAAGATGGTCCAGCTTTGCTCGTTGTCGAGGAAATTCGCCAGCATGATCTGCTCCAGCAACTGCTGGTGCACCGTCGGATTCTGGATCGGGGTTAACGCCTCGACGCGCCGATCGAGATTTCGCGGCATCAGATCGGCCGAGGAAATATAGAGCTTGGCCTTGGCGGAGGGCAGGCCGAAGCCGGCGCCGAAGGCATAGATCCGGGTGTGCTCGAGGAAGCGTCCGACAATCGACTTGACCCGGATGTTCTCCGACAGCCCCGGAATTCCGGGTCTCAGGCAGCAGATGCCGCGCACGACGAAGTCGATCTCCACACCGGCCTGGCTCGCATCATAGAGCGCGTCGATGATCTCGGGGTCGACCAGCGAGTTGCACTTGCCCCAGATCGCACCCTTGCGGCCTGCCTTCACATGGGCAATCTCCTCGGCGATGTCGGACAGCAGGCGCTGTTTCAGCCCCACCGGTGAGACGGACATCTGCTCCAGCTCGGCCGGCTCCGCATAGCCGGTGATGAAGTTGAAGACGCGCGCGACGTCCTGCCCCATCACCGGATCGGCGGTGAAGAAGGAGACGTCGGTGTAGATGCGCGCCGTGATCGGGTGATAATTGCCGGTCGCGATATGGCAGTAGCTGACGAGTTGGCCGGCCTCGCGCCGCACCACCATCGAGAGCTTGGCGTGGGTCTTCAGCTCGATGAAGCCATAGACGACCTGCACGCCCGCGCGCTCCAGATCCTTGGCCCAGCGAATATTCGCCTCCTCGTCGAAGCGCGCCTTGAGCTCGACCAGGGCCGTCACCGACTTGCCCGCCTCGGCAGCCTCGGCCAGCGCCCTGACGATCGGCGAGTTTGATGAGGTGCGGTAGAGCGTCTGCTTGATGGCAACGACGTTGGGGTCATGCGCCGCCTGCTGCAGGAACTGCACGACGACGTCGAAGCTTTCATAGGGGTGGTGGACGAGCAGGTCCTTCTGGCGGATCGCGGCGAAGCAATCGCCGCCATGCTCGCGAATGCGCTCGGGGAAGCGGGCGTTGTACGGCTTGAACTTGAGGTCCGGCCGGTCGACGCCGACCAGCTGCGAGAGCTCGTTCAGCCCGATCATACCATCGACCTGGACGATCTCGTCGGGATCGACCTTCAGCTCGCGCACGATCAGCCGGTGCAGATGCGGCGGCATGCCGTCGCTGACCTCGAGACGGATGACGACGCCACGGCGGCGCTGCTTCAGCATCGTCTCGAAGACGCGGACCAGATCCTCGGCCTCCTCCTCGATATCGAGGTCGGAGTCGCGAATGACGCGAAACGAGCCGGTTCCCTTGACGTCGTAGCCAGGGAAGAGCTTGCCGATGAAGAGCGAGACGGTGTCTTCCAGCGTGATGAAGCGGTGCACGCCGTCGCGTGCCAGATCGGGCAGCTCGATGAATCGGTCGATCTTCCCGGGAACCCGGATCAGCGCGTCGAGCTGCCGGCCATCGCTGATCCGCTCCAGCGCCAGCGCCAGCGTGAAGCCAAGGTTGGGGATGAAGGGAAAGGGATGCGCCGGGTCGATCGCCAATGGCGTCAGCACGGGGAAGACGAGATGGAGGAAGTGGTCCTCGAGCCAGGTGCGGTGCTGCGCACCGATGTCCTTCGGCCCCAGCAGCACGATCCGATTATCGTCCAGCTCGCGCTTGAGTTCGACCCAGCGCGCCTGCTGGTCGGCGGTAAGATCGGCCGTCGCCTTGGCGATTTCGATCAGCTGCTCGGCCGGGGTCAATCCATCCTGGCTGGGCGTGACGACACCCGCCTTGAGCTGCTCGCGCAGGCCCGAGACGCGGACCATGAAGAACTCGTCGAGATTATTGGCAGAGATCGAGAGGAAGCGGAGCTGCTCCAGCAGAGGATGGTTGCGGTTCGACGCCTCCTCCATCACCCGACGGTTGAACTGCAGCCAGGACAGCTCGCGATTGACGAAGCGGGCCGGCGAATGGCGCAGACCGACGGGACCGACCTCAGGCGCGATGTCCGCAGCCTTCACGTTTGTCGGTTCGATATTCATGAGTTTCGCCCTCGTCTCGAACGCAAGCCGGGCCGAGATCGCCCACTTGTCAAACTTGAAGCCATCCTAGCGTGACGCTTCGATGACGAGCGAGTGCTATTCCTGCGTTGCCTCGAAACCAATTGCCTTCCCACGTGGTTTCCTTTGCCATGCTGCGGCGAGTGGCCTACTTGCGCGGCGCCGGCTCGTCCTGTTTGGTGCCGCTGGACATGCGGCCCGTGCCGCACCGAAGCGGCGGATCCGCGCAAACCCCACAGAGAGCATTCTTGAACGACAGCACTGCCCCTCATGATGATGGCGACATCGTCTACCCATCCGCCGTTCCCTTCGTGCTGGCGCATCTCGCCTGTTTCGGGGCGCTCTGGAGCGGTGTGACCTGGACCTCGGTCTGGCTCGCGATCGGGCTGTACTGGTTGCGGATGTTCGCAGTCACCGGTGGCTATCACCGCTATTTCTCACACCGCTCCTACAAGACCAGCCGCTTCGGGCAGTTTCTGCTCGCGCTGCTGGCCCAATCGACGGCGCAGAAGAGCGTGCTCTGGTGGGCCTCCAAGCACCGTCACCATCATCGCTATGCCGATACCGAGCATGACGTGCATTCGCCGGTCATGACGTCCTTCGCCTATTCGCATGTCGGCTGGATCTTCAGCCGGGATCACAGCACCTTCGACGATTCAACGATTCAGGACCTGACGAAGTTCCCCGAATTGCGCCTTCTGCACCGTTTCGAGCTGGCGCCCGCGATCCTGCTCGCCGGCCTCTGCTTCGCGATCGACGGCTGGGCCGGCCTGATCGTTGGCTTCTTCTGGTCGACGGTTGCGGTCTATCACGCGACATTCTGCATCAATTCGCTCGCGCATGTGCATGGCGACAAGGACTATGTGACCGGCGACGAGAGCCGCAACAACTGGTGGCTGGCGATCATCACCATGGGCGAAGGCTGGCACAACAACCACCACGCCTATCAGTACAGCGTGCGCCAGGGCTTCCGCTGGTGGCAGTGGGACCCGACCTATTACGTGATCCTCGGTCTCTCGAAGATCGGCGCGGTCTGGGACCTGAAGGCGCCGCCGCAGGCCGTCGTCGATCGTTCGCAGGCCCTGCCGCCACGCGTCATCGAACGTTCCGCCGAGCGGCTTGCGGCTTCGGTGCCGCTGGACCGCGTCGTCAGCGCCTTCCGGGAAGCCTATGCGGCGAGCCCTGCCCTGTCGGAGCTGCATCTGCCGACCATGACGCTCGTCGATTTGCGCGATGCGCTCGCCGAACTGCAGCAACGTGCGGGTGACCGGCTGGCCGAAATGCAGCAGCAGGCCCAGGACGCCGTTGCGCAATGGCATCTGCCGGTCCTGCCGAGCCGCGAGGAACTCAGCGAGAAGGCGGCCGCGATGTTCGTACGGACGCCCTCGCTCGACGCGATCGCAGCCCGTGCGCATGAACTTCTGATCGAGGCCATGCATGCACGCCTCGTTGGATCGCCGGTCAAGTCGGCTTCGGAAGGCGCGGCCTGAACGTTCGGTTCAGGACGCGTCCGCAGCCCGGACATAGACGAACGCCTCGGTCCCGGATCTGAGCCGCACCGCAATCCGGCGATAATCCGTGACCTCGTAGGAATCGGCCGCGGCGAGCTCCGCGGCTGTGATGCTGAAGACGGTTCCGGCCACTTCGTCGGCAGGATTGCCGGACCGGGTCACGATCGGATGATGCGTCTCGCCGCTGGTGGCGATCACCTCCGGATCGGTGATTTCGACCATTGTGCGGGCGAAGCCGACAAGGGCGTCGTCACGGCCTCCGAACTCTCGGCCGAATGTGGCGAGCTGGACGTTCCTCTGGCGCAATGTGCCGTAGGAAAACAGCCGGATCTCACGCCCGTCGGCCATACCGCTCTCCTTCCAACCTGCCTGGCTGCGCCGCCTGTTCAGTTCGCATCATCCGGAAAGAGGTCCGCCAGGACCTCGCCGGCCAGCGCGCGCGTGACGCGCCGCCCGCGTTCCAGCGAAAGCCTGTCGAGCGCGTCGACCAGTGCACGCGCCGCGGCAAACGAGCGCTCCATCCGCAGCGTTAGCGCTTCGATGATGCCGGCATCGACGATGAGCTGTCGGTCGATGAAGAGCTTGACCAGCAGCGCCCGCAGCAGCGCATCGTCCGGCGGCGCGATCGTCGCATGCGGCGCCAGCCGCAGGCGCGACAACAGGTCGGGAATACGTACGCCCCATTGATCGGGAGCCGCGCGTGCGGTCAGCAGCAGCGAGCCGCGCTTCGCCTTGATCGCGTTCAAGAGGTGGAACAGGGCGGCTTCGTCGCGAGGCCCTCTGTCGCAATCCTCGACGACGAGCGCCCCTCCGGAGATCAGGTGCGGCACGTTCTCCTCGGTCACCTCGGAGACGGGCACGACCCAGGCATGGGCCGCCTTGGCCCAGATCGCCGCGAGATGGGTCTTTCCCGCCCCTTCCGGGCCAACCAGGCGCAGCCAGGCCTCGGGCCAGTGCGGCCAGGCCTCGATCATCCCATAGGCGGCTTCGTTGGACGGGCCGATCAGGAAATCCTCGACGCCGTGGCGGCTGTCGACGGGCAGGTCGAAGGCGAGCTGACGCGGGCGGCTTGTATGGTCAGACATCGGCTCCGAGACGCTTGCGGGCTTCGGCGGACTTCGAAACATCGCCGCCATGATAGATGTTGCTCGCCAGATACTGCCGAAGCGCGAAACGGCTCAAGACCCCGATGACTGCCGCAAGGGGAACCGCAAGCAGGAGCCCGACGAAGCCGAAGAGAGAGCCGAAGGCAAGCAGCGCGAACATAAGCCAGACCGGATGCACGCCGATCGAGTCGCCGACGAGCTTTGGCTGCAGGATGTTGCCTTCGATGAACTGACCGGCGGCAAAGACGCCGAGCGTCACCAACGGCCAGGTCCACTCCGGCCAGAACTGCACGATCGCGACGCCGACCGACAGCACGAGGCCCGTCAGCGAGCCGACATAGGGGATGAAGGAGAGGAAGCCGCTGATGATGCCGATGAGCGCGCCGAAATTGACGCCGACGATGCTCAATCCCACGGCATAGAAGGTCCCGAGCAGGATGCAGAGCAGCGCCTGCCCGCGCAGGAAGCCGGCGATCGCCTTATCCATCTCGCTCAGCAGGCCGCGGATGGTGTCGCGATGGTCGAGCGGCAACCAGCTGTCGACGGTCGCGCACATGCGGTCCCAGTCGACCAGCAGATAGAAGGCGATGACGGGGGTCAGAACCAGCAGTGAGAACACGCCGATGATCGCGGTCCCCCCGGACCAGAGCGATTGCAGGACACTGCCGACCCATTTGGTTGCTTCGCCGACGAGATTTCCGAGTGAATTCTGGGCATCCTGGGCAAGCTTGCCACCGCCCAGCTTCTCGAGGAGCGGCGCCCCCCGCTCCAGGATCAGCGTTTGCAGCTTGGCAGCGACCTCGGGCATCCGCGCGACGAAGCCGGCGAGCTGCTGGCCGAGCAAGGGCATGAGCAGCACGAGTGACAGCACGAAGATCAGAAGGAAGACGATCAGGATGACAATCGTCGCGGCCAGACGGCTCATTCCGAGCCGCTCGAGCCGATCCGCAAGGGGGTCGAGCAGATAGGCCAGCGCCAGCGCCGCGATGAATGGCAGCAGCACGTCGCGCAGCAAGACCAGGCACAGCACGAAGACTGCGAGCGAGATCAGCCAGAAACCGATTTGGCGTTGCAACGACATGAACAGGCAGTCCCCGGCGGATTCCGCGATGCGAGATCATCGACCGCGTCCACGAAGATGGGTGAACACGGAGCAAGTTCCAAGCCGCAGCACTGAAACGGACGCAATCGCGCCCGCTCGCCGCAGGTCAGGCCGCCATATGGCGCAGCCAGAACGCGAGATAGGCCGCCATTGATCCCAGCGTCAATACGGCGACCAGGAGCTGGCCGACATCGATCGCCGGCCCGGGATCGACCCCGAAGGCTTTGCTCCCGAGCATCAGCGCGGCGAAACTGAGCTGTGCGGCCGTGTTGAGCTTGCTGACCACGAAAGGAGCGATCTCGACGGGTTTTTCCATCACCCAGGACAGGATCACGGCGGAGACGATCATCAGGTCGCGCGAGACCACCAGGACGACCAGCCAGACCGGGATAGCCCCGACCAGCGCAAGCGTGATGTAGATCGAGACGATCAACGCCTTGTCCGCGACGGGGTCGAGATAGGCGCCAAGCTCGCTGGTCATGCCGAAGCGCTTGGCAATGAACCCATCGACCGCGTCCGAGACCCCGGCCGCCACGAAGAGGATGAAGGCCGTCTCCCAGCGTCCATTGGTGATCATCACCACGACGAGCGGCACCAGAAACAGCCGGCCGATGGTGATGAGGTTGGGAAGGGTCATGCTCTTCCGGATTCGCAGCGCTGTCCTGTGCGACGCTAGAGCCCGAAACGGTGCACCGGCAAGGCCGAATCCGTCATAGCGGCTTGCAAGGCGCGGCTGGCTTGCCTATCGCTCGCGCGAACGGAATGGAAGCCGAGGACCATGAGCAAGCCAGGAGCGAACGGACTGACCTATGCGCAGGCGGGCGTCGACATCGATGCCGGCAACGCGATGGTCGATGCCATCAAGCCGCTGGTGCGTGCCACGCGCCGCCCCGGTGCCGATGCGGAGATCGGAGGCTTCGGCGGGCTCTTCGATCTGAAGGCTGCGGGCTTCAATGACCCGATCCTGGTCGCCGCAAATGACGGCGTCGGCACGAAGGTCAAGATCGCGATCGAAAGCGGGCGGCATTCGACGATCGGCATCGACCTCGTCGCGATGTGCGTCAACGACCTGATCGTGCAGGGCGCCGAGCCGCTGCTGTTCCTCGACTATTACGCTACCGGCAAGCTCGATCCGCAGGTCGGCGTCGAGATCGTGCGCGGCATCGCCGATGGCTGCCGGCAAGCCGGCTGCGCGCTGATCGGCGGCGAAACGGCCGAGATGCCCGGCATGTATGCCGAGAAGGATTATGACCTCGCGGGCTTTGCGGTCGGCGCCGCCGAGCGCGGAGCACTGCTGCCACGTGCGGATCTCGTGCCTGGCGACGTGGTCTTCGGCCTGCCCTCCTCCGGCGTCCATTCCAACGGCTACTCGCTGGTCCGGCGCATTGTCGCGCTGTCGGGATTGAGCTGGGAGGCTCCCGCCCCCTTCGCGCCTGAGACCAGCCTCGCCGAAGCGCTGCTCGTGCCGACACGGATCTATGTGAAGCCGCTGCTGGCTGCGCTGAAGGCGACAGCGGGCATCAAGGCGCTTGCCCACATCACCGGGGGCGGCTTCCCCGACAATATTCCGCGCGTGCTGCCTGAAGGGCTCGGCGTTGCGCTCGATCTCGCGGCCATTCCGGTTCCGCCGGTCTTCGGCTGGCTTGCCAAAGTCGGCGGCGTTGCCGAGCGCGAGATGCTTCGCACCTTCAATTGCGGCATCGGCATGATCGTCACCGCTGAAGCCGGCAAGGCCGGTGAGGTCGAGGCCGCCCTGAGGGACGCCGGCGAAGCGCCGGTGCGGCTTGGCGAAATCGTCCCGGTCGCGGCCGGCGAAGAGCCCGTGAGCTATCGCGGGACGCTCAGCCTGTGATTCAGCCGGCGCGCCGTCGCACCGCGATCCTGATCTCGGGGCGCGGTTCCAACATGGCCGCGCTGATCGAGGCGGCGCAGGCCGGCGACTATCCGGCCGAGATCGCTCTTGTGCTCTCGAACGTGCCCGAGGCCGGTGGCCTGGCCCGGGCTGCGGCTGCCGGAGTGCCCGTCGCAACCGTCGATCACCGCTCCTTCGGTCGGGATCGTGAGGCTTTCGAGCGTGCCATGGACGATGTCCTGCGCGTCAACCAGATCGAGCTCATCGCGCTCGCCGGCTTCATGCGCATCCTGACGCCCTGGTTCGTCAGGCGCTGGGAAGGACGGCTGCTCAATATCCACCCCTCGCTGCTTCCCCTGTTCAAGGGCACGCATACCCATCGCCAGGCTCTCGAAGCCGGGGTCAAGGAGCATGGCTGCAGCGTGCATTTCGTCGTGCCGGAGCTCGATGCCGGGCCGGTGATCGCACAGACCCGGGTTCCCGTGCTTGCCGGCGACGACGAGGATGCCCTGGCGCAACGCGTGCTCGGCGTCGAACACGCGCTCTATCAGCGGGCGCTGGCGGAGGTTGCCTCCGGTAGGGCCACGCTGGCCGGGGGCGAGGTCGTGCGCGGCTGATCGATCGGGCAGGATCGGGCCTGTGCCGCCTCTTCCTCTTCCTTCTCCCAGCGACGGAACAGATCGGCCCGTCTTGCCGGATAGCGCTCTTCGCGCGGGACGAGATCGGTGATGCGATCCGTGCGAAAATGCCGGAAGGCCTGCCGCAGCTCGCACCAGGCGATGACGATCCGCACCCGCTCGTAGAATGTCATGCCGATCGGCCAGATCATCCGGTCGGTCTCCTGACCGGCCTCGTCGCGATACCGGATCGCGAGCTTGCGGCCCTGGCGGATCGCAGCCCTGATACCGGCGGCATCGATCTGATCGACCGGTTGGTCGCAGCGATAGGCCGGCGCGAACAGGGCGCCATCGAGCAGGATCGGCCGCAGATGCGGCGGCAGGACGGCTGCGACCTTGCTGACGACGTCTTCCGCCGCGCGTGCCAGCACCGGGTCGGCACGCTCGCCAAGCCAGCGCATGCCGACGAGAACCGCCTCGATCTCGTCCGGCGAGAGCATCAGCGGCGGCAGATCGAAGCCAGCGTCGAGCACATAGCCGATGCCGGCCTCGCCGCGCACCGGCACGCCCTGGCGCATCAATGCGCCGATATCGCGGTAGATCGTCCGCACCGAGACATCGAGTTCGGCGGCGAGGGTATCGGCCGTCACCGGCCTGCGACGTCGGCGCAGGCCCTGGATCAGATCGAGCAGACGTTCGGCACGTTGCATGACGAGGAATTCCCAAGCATCAAGTTGGGCAGGAGAATGCTCTAGCTCTGCTGACAAGAGTTGTCAGCAGTCTGTCAGCAGAAAACCGACGCCTTGCCTCTGCCAATGGGGGATTTCGCATGATCACGCTACAGGTCTTCGGTCCCGGGTTCGGCCTGCCGGATCCGAGCCCCTTCTGCATGAAGGCGGACATCCTCCTGCAGATGTCGGGTCTCCCGCATGAGCGCAAGATCGGCAATATGAGGCGGGCGCCCAAGGGCAAGCTGCCGCTGATCATCGACGCTGGCGAGATCGTCGCCGACAGCACCTTCATCAGACTGCATCTGGAGCGGAAATACGGCATCGACTTCGACAAGGGCCTGACACCAGAACAGCGCGGCATCGCCTGGGCCGTCGAGAAGATGCTGGAGGATCATCTCTACTGGTTCGTGGTCAGCGAGCGCTGGGCCAATGACAGCAATTTCAACCGGGGGCCGCTTCAGTTCTTCAGAGTCGTTCCGGCGCCGTTGCGACCGCTCGTTGCCGCGATGGTCAAACGCCAGGTGCAGCGCACGCTGAAGGGCCAGGGCACCGGGCGCCACAGCCCGGTTGAACAGGCGGAGCTTGCCCGGCATGCGCTGGGAGCCGCCGCCGCGATCCTGGGCGAGCGGCTCTATCTGATGGGCAATGAGCCTTGCGGCGCAGACGCCACGCTTGGCGCCTTCCTGGCCTCGGGGCTGTGCACTCTTTTCGAATCGCCGATACGAGGCGTGATCGAGAGCCACCCCAATCTCGTCGCCTATGCGGGACGGATCGGGGCGCGCTATTTCGCCGACCGGAAGCTGATCAGCTCGGCCGCCTGAGCTTGCAGCGATCGATGAAATCGTAGCCCTTGGCGCGGGCGCTGTCGTTGAAATAGCCGGTTTCGCGGAAGGCCTGGATTTCGTCCTTGGTCATCGCGTTGACGGTGCCCTTGGCATAGCAGCTGCAAGGCGTGTGGACGGCTTCACGCGTCGTGCCCATCAGTTGCGACTGGGTGACCAAGCAGGCATCAAAGGCCCGAAGCTGGATCATGTAGGGCGTCAGGTTCTTGGCGGTCGGATCGGGCGGCGGCAACGCGCTCGTGCCGCTCGCGGCCTGGGCCGAAACCGCAGCCATCATCAGGAACCCACCGGCCAGAACGACCGCACCTATCCGCCGCATCTTCATGATTCCGCAGTTCCTTCGAGACATGCCCATGCCGGGGCAAGCATCATCCATGCCTCGCCCGCGCGCGGCGGAATGGTCACAGCCCTCCGTAAAGGTCAAGTGGCCGATCAGTCACGCCTTCTTGATCCACACTTTGTTGTCGTGGAAGGCGGCCCCGCCGAAGGGAGCGACCGCATCGGCGCCGGTGATGGTGTTGATGCCGCGCCCATGCCTGTGCGCCGCATTCGGCCAGATCGATTCGGCAATGACGACGCCGCGCACCACGCCGGAGAAGAATTTCGCCGTCAGATGCACGCTGCCGCGCCGGTTGCCGATAACGACTTCGCCGCCATCGAAAATGCTGAGCTCCTCCGCGTCCTGCGGATGAATCATCAAGCTCGGTCCGCCCTCCTTCTTCTGCGAGCTTGGTGTCTCGGTGAAGGTCGAGTTGAGGAAGCTGCGGGCGGGGCTGGTCGCGAGGCGGAAGGGATGCGCCTCGTCCGTGTTCTCGATCACGCCCCAATGATCGGGAAGCCCCGGCATCTGGCCATAGGGGCCGACCGGACCGTCATTGGCGTTGGGCACCTTGGGCCAGTCCGGCTTGAAGCGGAACTTGCCGTCGCGATAGCCGAAACCGTCGACGTAATGGGCGCGATCGAACCCCGGCTGGATGTCGTGGAAATCGGCCGCGATCAGCTCGTCCAACGTGCCGCGGCCGGTCTCGCGCAGCGTCCAGTCGACGATCTCGCGCGGCGTCATCGCGAACCCGCGATGTTCGGCGCCCAGGCGCCCGGCCAGCGCACAGATCACCTCGTGGTTCGAGCGGCACTCGCCGGGCGGCTCGACGAGCTTGCCGCCCCACATGATGTGCTGATGCCCGCCGCCCTGGTAGAGATCGTCATGCTCCATGAACTGCGTCGCCGGCAGCACGATGTCGGCCATGGCTGCGGTCTCGGTCATGAACTGCTCGTGCACGACCGTGAACAGGTCGTCACGGGCAAAGCCTTGCTTGACCAGTTCCTGCTCGGGCGCAACCGAGACGGGATTGGTGTTCTGGATGAAGAGCGCCTTCACGGGCCCGCCCTGGCGCAAGGCCTCGGTATCGCCAGTCAAAACCCTGCCTATCTGCGACTGGTCGAGCTGGCGGATGCGGGGATCCCGGACATCCAGCCCTTCGATCAGGCTCTTGCGCCACTGGTAGATGCCGCTGTTCGAGTGAAAGGCGCCGCCGCCTTCGTACTGCCAGGCGCCTGTCACCGTCGGGACGCAGAGCGCCGCATGCATGTTCACCGCACCGTTGCGCTGGCGTGCGAAGCCATAGCCGAGGCGGAAGAAGCTGCGTTTGCGGGTGCCGACCAGGGTCGCGAATTCCTCGATCGCGGCGACGTCGAGCCCTGTGATCGCAGCCGCCCATTCCGGCGTGCGGCTGGCGAGATGCTCCTCGAGCTCGGCGGGCGCATCGGTGTAGCGCGCGAGATAGTCGCGGTCGGCATGGCCGTCGCGGAAGAGGACATGCATGACGGCGCAGGCGAGCGCGCCATCGGTACCCGGGCGCAGCACCAATGCGAGATCGGCCTGGGCCAGCGTCGGGTTGTGGTAGATGTCGATGGCGACGATCTTGGCGCCGCGCTCCTTCCGCGCCTTGATCGCGTGATGCATGACATTGACCTGGGTGTGCACGGCGTTCGTGCCCCAGATCACCACGCAGTCCGATTGCGCCATCTCGCGCGGATCGGGACCGGCGAGCCGGCCCGTGCCGGCGATGAACCCGGTCCAGGCCATCGTCGTGCAGATCGTCGAATACTGGCCGGAGTAGCGCTTGACGTTGCGCAGCCGGTTGATGCCGTCACGCATCACCAGCCCCATCGTGCCGGCATAGTAATAGGGCCAGACGGCGTCGGCGCCATGCTCGGCCTCGATCGCGACGAAGCGGCGTGCGGTTTCGTCCAGCGCCTCGTCCCAGGAGATGCGCTCGAACTGCCCGGAGCCCTTCGGTCCGGTGCGGCGCAAGGGGTGCAGCAGCCGGTCCGGATGATGGATGCGCTCGGAATACCGCGCCACCTTCGCGCAGATCACGCCGTCGGTGTAGCTCTGGCGCTTGCTGCCGCGCACCCGCCCGATGCTGCGCCCGTCGATCACCTCGACTTCCAGCGAACAGGCCGATGGGCAGTCATGTGGGCAGACTGACGGCAGATGCGTGATGCGGGGCAGTTCGGTCATGGATGATCCTTCAGCCCGCTACTGGTGACGCGCCGGGCTTTTGCGGTCAATGCCGGCGGCGTCAACCCGGGATTAACGATAACGCTTCAGATTGTCGGAACTTCCGCTTGCCAAGGCGCCGTTGCGCCGGAGTTCGATAATGCGTTGCGTTGCGTTTCTGACCGGCCTTGCGGCCAGTCTCTGCCTGTCGCCTGCCGGCTCAGCTCAAGCCCAGTCCAGCGATTACACCACCCTCACCTCCCCCGAATCCGTCCAGAACTGGCACCTGACCCTGGGAGGCGGCCTGCGCTACACGCCGGACTATTCCGGTTCGAACGACTATGTCTTCCGGCCGCGGGCGATCGTGAACCTGGCGCGTGGCACCAAGAGCACCTGGTGGTCATCGGAAGACGATGCGATCAGCATCGGCTTCTTCTCGGGCAAGGCCTGGCGCGTCGGCTTCTCCGGCAACCTGCTCTGGGAGCGCAAGGCGAGCACCAACCGTGCGCTGATCGGCATGCCGGACGTCAAGTTCGGCGCCGAGCTCGGCGGTTTTGTCGAATTCTACCCGACCTCCTGGCTGCGCGGCCGCGTCGACCTGCGCCGCGGCGTGATCACGCATGACGCGCTTGTCGCCGAATTCAAGATCGACGCCTTCCAGAAGATCGGGGCCTGGACGATCGGCGCCGGCCCGCGCATGAGCGTCGTCGGGGCCGACTATGTCCGGACCTATTTCGGCGGCAATTACGCGGGCAGAGGCGGCCTGCTGCAGCGTTACAATGCCGGGATCAACTCGATCGGCGCGATCGCGCAGGTGACCTATAACTGGTCCGAGAAGCTGCAGACGACTGCCTATCTCGAATACAAGCACCTCGTCGGCGATGCGACCAGATCGCCGATCGTCAAGCCGTTCGGCTCACGGGATTCGCTGACTGTCGGCGTCTCCGCCAGCTACGCCTTCGATCTCGGCTTCAACTAGTTCCCCGAACGAAAACGGCGGAGCCACTGGCTCCGCCGTTCGAAGACGATCAGCAGTCGCGCCGCGTCAGCCGACGATCTCGTTGCCGGCGAAGAACTGCGCGATCTCGATGGCGGCAGTCTCCGGCGCATCCGAACCGTGAGCGGTGTTCTCGCCAACCGACTCGGCGAAGAGCTTGCGGATCGTGCCCTCGGCGGCATTCGCCGGGTTGGTGGCGCCCATCACGTCGCGATAGGTGGCGATGGCGTTCTCGCCTTCCAGGACCTGAACGACGACCGGGCCGGACGTCATGAACTCGACCAGCTCGCCGAAGAAGGGCCGTTCCTTGTGGACGGCATAGAAGGTCTCGGCCTGGCCCTTGGTCATCTGAATGCGCTTCTGCGCGACGATGCGCAGGCCAGCCTTCTCGATCACCGCGTTGACCGCGCCGGTCAGGTTGCGCCGCGTCGCGTCGGGCTTGAGAATGGAAAAGGTACGCTGGACAGCCATCGTTGGTTCCTTAGGGACAATCTGGAGAATGCGGCGGCTTATAGCTGCCGCCTCCCCGCCCTACAAGGCTGCCCGGCCGGCTTCGTTTGCCTGTCCCGCTTCGTGTCGGTCCGGCGGGAGCCGTCCATCAAGCCCGACGCGTCCCCTGCTTGAAGTGAAAGCCGGCTTGGATATAGTTCATATCTGAACCATGCAGCCATAGCTGGTCGAAACGGGAGGATCGCATGCGCTTTCACAAAACCTCGGCCAGGGCCGCTCTGCTCGGATTCGCGACGCTGGCACTCGCCGGCACCGGCTCCGCCCTGGCACAGGATGTCAGCGGCACCTGGCTGCGCGATAGCGGGGCCTCGCGGGTGCGCTTTGCCAAATGCGGCGAGGCGATGTGCGGCACACTGGCCTGGCTGAAGGACACGAACGGCCCCGCCAAGGTCGGCCAGCGCATCTTCTACGACATGAAGCCGACCGGCGCCGGCAAATGGGGCGGCAGCGCCTTCAATCCGGAGGATGGCAAGACCTATTCCGGCACGATGTCCTTGTCCGGAGATGCGCTGACCACCTCGGGCTGCGTGCTCGGCGGTATCATCTGCCGCTCGGTGAAATGGACTCGGGCGAACTGACGCGACGAGCTTAGGGCGCTGTCCGGTCAGTCAGCAACCGGCATCTGCGCCGCCAGCCCGGCACGCGCCGAGCATGACGGGAGGGCGACGGTCAACCCAAGGACGACCATCGCCAACGGATCAGCTCAGCGGGCCCGCTGCCCGAACAGAACGGCCTTCTCTTCCGGCGTGCTGATGCCGGCCGGATTGCGCAGTTCAGCGCCGATCGCGAGGCCGCGCTGCACGGCCGGGCGGGCCTGCATCGTTTCCAGCCAGCGCCCGACATTCGGGAACTGCCTGATGTCCTGCCCCTGCTTCTCCCACCCCCTGGCCCAGCCGATGCAGGCCATGTCGGCAATCGAGTAAGCGCCGCAGATATAGTCGCGGCCCTCGAGACGGCGATTGAGCACGCCATAGAGCCGGTTGGCTTCGTTGGTGTAGCGATCGATGGCGTAAGGCAGCTTCTCGGGCGCGTAGATGCGGAAATGATGGGTCTGGCCGAGCATCGGCCCAAAGCCGCCCATCTGCCAGAACAGCCATTCATCGACCGCGACGCGGCCACGCTCATCGGCAGGGTAGTATTGTCCGGTCTTGCGGCCGAGATATTGCAGGATCGCACCGGACTCGAAGACCGAGATCGGCTTTCCGCCGGGCCCATCATGATCGACGATCGCCGGCATGCGATTATTCGGCGAGATCTCCAGGAAGTCGGGCTTGAACTGATCGCCCTTGCCGATATTCACGGGGATGAGGTTGTAAGGAAGCCCGCACTCCTCGAGCATGATGGTGATTTTCCAGCCGTTGGGCGTCGGCCAGTAGTAGAGATCGATCGGCTTTGACGAACGTGCGAGCATCACAGCTTTCCTGTCGCGATTGGGCCGGGATCTGATGTAGGCCGCCCGGCAGGCCGTCGGTAGGGTTGCCGACCTGCTTGGCAAGCAGGTTGGTCATGTCCGGGCATGGTAAGCCGCCCGCGATCGGCCTGGACGGCTCTGCGGCCTTCAGACCGGCTTCTTGAAGCCTTCGTGGCTCTGGTCGAAGCCAAGATTGCGATAGAAGCGATGGGCGTCGGTGCGAGCCTTGTGCGAGGTCAGCTCGACCAGCCCCGCTCCCTTCTCCTTTGCGAAGGCGAGCCCGTGGGTCATCATCACTGCGCCGATCCCCATTCCCCGCGTTTCCGGCGCAACGTGGACACTCTCGAACTTCGCACGCTTGCGCCCTCGTGCGGCGAAACCCGGAATGAGCGTGACCTGGAAGGTGCCGACGACCTCTCCGGCGCGCTCGGCGACGAAAAGTGTGGTGTCGGGACTCGCCAGAACCTCGTCGAAGGCCCGCTCATAGTCCGGGTGCGCGGCTTCAGCTGCGGCGTCCTGTTCCGTCACTTCCTGTGTCGCGGAGCCAAGCACGATCAGGCTGGCGACACGCTGGACATCGTCGCGCCGGGCCTGGCGAATGGAAATCTCGGACGGATCGATCTTGCTCTTGCTCATGGCCAGGCCTCCGGACCGCTGGACAGCCCCGCGGTTGGCGCGGTGTTAGCAAAGCCCTTTCCGAAACGGAACTCGGCATGCCGGCCCGTGCGGCACGCTGACGGGCTCCGCCGGCTGCCGTCACTCGGCAAACAGGCGCTTTGCCATCAGCAAGGTGTTGGGCGTGTCATCGCGGCCGTCGAAGCGGGCCGAGCGCTGCAGGAAGAAGCCCATCCGCTCGTAGAATGCGATCGCGGGCTCGTTCTGCAGCTCGACTTCCAGGCGCGCAACCGGCGCCAGGGGGAAATGGGCGAGCGTGACGTGCAGCAGGGTGCGGCCGATCCCGACGCCCTGATAGGTCGGCAGGACATAGAGCCGCGTCAGCAGCGCCGCCCGGTCGCGCTCGCGGCGGGCGGACGAGGTCGCAACGATCTGGTCATCGACCAGAGCGACGAGAAAGGCTTCGCCGTCGCGACCGAGCTGGGCGCTCAGATTCTCCAGCGAATGCCAGGCATTGGTGATCTCGGCGACACGCTGCCAGCCATAAATGCCGTCATAGGTGGCATGCCAGGTCTCGACCAACAGCGAGCGGACGGCCGGGAGATCGGCCGCAACCGCGTCGCGGATGATGAGCCTGTCTGGCGTCACTCGATACCCAGCTTCTTCTTCAGGATCTCGTTCAGCGCCTGCGGATTGGCCTTTCCGCCCGACGCCTTCATGGCCTGGCCGACGAACCAGCCAAGCATGGTCGGCTTCAGCTTGACCTGCTCGACCTTGTCGGGATTGCCGGCGATGATCTCGTCGACCGCCTTCTCGATCGCTCCGGTGTCGGTCACCTGCTTCATGCCGCGCGTCTCGACGATTTCGCGCGGATCGCCCCCTTCGGACCAGAGGATCTCGAACAGATCCTTGGCGATCTTGCCCGAAATGACGCTCTCGCCAAGCAGATCGACGAGGCCGCCGAGCTGGGCGGCAGAGACCGGCGAGGCGGTCACATCCTTGCCTTCCTTGTTCAGACGGCCGAACAACTCGTTGATCACCCAGTTGGCGGCGGCCTTGCCGTCGCGGCCCTTGGCGACAGCCTCGAAGTAATCCGCCTGCTCGCGCTCGGCGACGAGCACGGAGGCATCATAGGGCGTCAGGCCGTATTCGGCGATGAAGCGCGCCTTCTTGGCGTCGGGCAGTTCCGGCAGCGCTGCCTTCAGATGCTCGACGAAGGCATCGTCGAATTCGAGCGGCAGCAGGTCCGGGTCCGGGAAATAGCGATAATCATGCGCCTCCTCCTTGGAACGCATCGAACGGGTCTCGCCCTTGCCGGGATCATAGAGCCGCGTTTCCTGGTCGATCTTGCCGCCATCCTCGAGGATGCCGACCTGGCGGCGCGCCTCGACATCGACCGCCTGGCCGATGAAGCGGATCGAGTTGACGTTCTTGATCTCGCAGCGCGTGCCGAGGGGCTCGCCGGGGCGGCGCACCGAGACGTTGACGTCAGCGCGCAGGTTGCCCTTCTCCATGTCACCATCGCAGGTGCCGAGATAGCGCAGGATGGTGCGCAGCTTGGTGACAAAGGCCTTTGCCTCGTCGGCCGAGCGCAGGTCGGGGCGCGAGACGATCTCCATCAGCGCGACGCCGGAGCGGTTGAGATCGACGAAGCTCATCGTCGGATGCTGATCATGGATCGACTTGCCGGCATCCTGCTCCAGATGGAGGCGCTCGATGCCGACGCTGATCTGCTCGGTCGGCGAGAGATCGACAACGATCTCACCTTCGCCGACGATCGGGCTCTTGTACTGGCTGATCTGGTAGCCCTGCGGCAGGTCGGGATAAAAATAGTTCTTGCGATCGAACACGGACCGGTTGTTGATGCGCGCGTTCAACCCTAGGCCGGTACGAACTGCCTGACGCACGCATTCGGCATTGATCACCGGCAGCATGCCGGGCATGGCCGCGTCGACTAGGCTGACATGCTCGTTCGGCTCGCCCCCGAAGGCGGTGGAGGCGCCTGAGAAAAGTTTCGCGTTGGAGGTGACCTGGGCATGGATTTCCATGCCGATGATGATTTCCCAATCGCCGGTTGCACCCTTGATCAGCTTCTTCGGGTCGGCAGGGCGGGCATGCGCGTTCATATCGGTCTTCCAACTCTGGTCAGGTCGCGTCTTCGGTAGAACCTTGGCGCCCGGGCGGCAAGCGTCTGTTGCCATCCTGTCACCCCCTGGCCGGAATGTTGCTAATCTGTCGTCATTCGACGGTGCTGTCGAGTGACGGAACTTGACAATCGTCAGCACGCAACCTTTCTTGCGCGCGGCCCGGAAACCGAGAGTGGTTGCGCCGGCCCCGCTATCCGGAGTTTTTCCATGCGAATCCGCCGCTCAACGGGTCGGACTCTTGCCACCTTCGCGGTGCTGCTCGCGACGTCCGCCGCCACGGCCCTCGCCCAGGGCGCCCCACCGGCTCCGCCGGTCCAGACTGCAGCGCCGCTCGCCAAGCGCGTGACCAACTGGGACGAGTACACAGGCCGCTTCGAAGCGCGCGAGCAGGTCGAGATCAGGGCCCGCGTCTCCGGGTTCCTCGACAGCATCCATTTCCGCGACGGCGATCGGGTGAACAAGGGCGATCTGCTCTTCACAATCGACCAGCGCCCGTATCAGCTTGCCGTCGATGCGGCACGCGCTGAAGTCGCGCGCGCCAAGGCCCAGGTCGAGCTCGCCCAGAACGAGGTCGAGCGCGCCGAGGCTCTGACGCAGAACCGGACGATCACGGTTCGCGACATTGACCAGCGCCGCGCCAACTTGAACGGTGCCGTCGCGTCCCAGCAGGCGGCCGAGGCCAATCTCAAGACCGCCGAGCTCAATCTGGAATGGACGCAGGTTCGCGCCCCCCTGTCCGGCCGGATCTCGAACAAGCGCGTCGATGCGGGCAACCTCGTCGCGGGCGGCCAGTCGGGTGCGACGCTGCTGACGACGATCGTGGCCACCGATCCGATCAATTTCGTGTTCGATACGTCGGAAGCCGATTACCTCCGCTATTCCAGGCTTGCCGGCGAGCAGCGCGGGCTGACGAACCGTGAAAGCGCTCCGACCGCACAGGTCAGGCTCGCAGACGAGACGAGCTGGAAGCGCCAGGGCAAGATCGACTTCGTCGACAATGCCTTCAATGCCCGCTCAGGCACGATTCGCAGCCGCGCCGTATTCGAGAACAAGGACCAGTTCCTGACGCCCGGCACCTTTGGGCGCGTGCGCATCTATGCCGGCCAGGTCGACGCGTTGCTCGTTCCCGACGCCGTCATCGTCTCGGACCAGGCCAGCAAGATCGTGCTGACGGTCGGCGCCGACAACAAGGTCGTGCCCAAGCCGGTGGTGCTCGGTCAGATCGCGGACGGGTTGCGCGTGATCACCAAGGGCCTGGAGAAGGACGACAAGGTCATCATCAACGGGCTCGCCAGCCCGATGGTGCGGCCGGGCGCGACCGTCTCACCGCAGGCCGGCGAGATCAAGGTCGCCGCAACCAACTGACGGCTTACGCCGCCATCACCGGAAGCGGACGGTATCGGCCGCCCGCCCTGCCCTCCCGGCCAGGACCCCAGCATGTTCCGCTTTGCGCATTTCTTCATCGACCGGCCGATCTTCGCGACCGTTCTCTCGATCCTGCTGACGATCGCCGGCGCCATCGCGCAGCGCAGCCTGCCGATCGCGGAATATCCCGAGATCGCGCCGCCGACCGTCACGATCACCGCGACCTATCCGGGCGCATCGGCCGAGGTCGTCGCCTCGACCGTCGCAGCGCCGATCGAGCAGGAGGTCAACGGCGTCGACGATATGCTCTATATCTCGTCGCAATCGACCGGTGACGGGCGTGTTACGATCAGCGTCGTCTTCAAGGCCGGCACGGATGTCGACCAGGCACAGGTGCTGGTGCAGAACCGGGTGTCGGCGGCCGAGCCGCGCCTGCCGCAGGACGTCCGTACGCTCGGCCTGCAGGTCCGCAAGGCCTCGCCAGACTTCCTAATGGTCATCCATATGCTGTCGCCCGACGGCTCGCGCGACCAGCAATACGTCTCGAATTACACGACGCTGAACGTGAAGGACGTGCTGACCCGCGTCGAAGGCGTCGGCGACGTGCAGGTCTTCGGCGCGCGCGACTACTCGATGCGCGTCTGGCTCGATCCCGCCAAGGTCGCGGCGCGCAATCTGACGGCGGGTGATGTCATCGCCGCGATCCGTGCCGCCAACATCCAGGTCGCCGCCGGAGCGATCAACCAGCCGCCGGCGAAGTCGGATGGCGCCTTCCAGCTTTCGGTCAATACGCAGGGACGCCTCACCAGCATCGACGAGTTCTACAACATCGTCGTCCGCTCGGACGCGGATGGCGGCACGATCCGCGTCCGCGACGTCGCCCGCGTCGAACTCGGCGCGCAGGACTATCTGTCGAACTCCTATCTCGACAACAAGGAAGCCGTCGCGATCGGCGTGTTCCAGCGTCCGGGCTCGAATGCGTTGTCGGCATCCGAAGCGCTCATCAAGACAATGGACGGGTTGTCGAAGAACTTCCCGGCCGGGGTCGAATACAAGATCGTCTACAACCCGACGGAGTTCATCGCTGAATCCGTCTCCGCCGTGGTGACGACGCTGCTTGAGGCGATCGTGCTCGTCGTCTTCGTCGTGATCCTGTTCCTGCAGACCTGGCGTGCGGCGATCATCCCGATCATCGCGATCCCGGTTTCGCTGGTCGGCACCTTCCTGGTGATGAGCGCGGTCGGTATCTCCTTCAACACGATCTCGCTGCTGGCGCTGGTGCTGGCCATCGGTATCGTCGTCGATGACGCGATCGTCGTGGTCGAGAATGTCGAGCGGTATCTGGCGCAAGGCATGAGCGCCAAGGACGCAGCGCACAAGACCATGGACGAGGTCGGCGGCGCCCTGCTCGCGATTGCGCTCGTGCTGTGCGCCGTGTTCATCCCGACCGCCTTCATCACTGGTCTGCAGGGCACGTTCTACCAGCAGTTCGCAGTCACAATCGCAGCCTCAACGGCGATCTCGTGCTTCGTTTCGCTGACCTTGTCACCGGCGCTGTCGGCGATCCTGCTGAAGCCGCACAGCCATGAGGAGCCGAAGGGTTTCTTCGCGGCGATCGGTGCGCCGCTGCGTTGGTTCTTCAAATATTTCAACATGGCCTTCGACTGGCTCTCGCGCGCATACGGCGCGGCGACCTCGCGCCTGATCCGCGTCGGCGTCCTGATGCTGCTGGTCTATGCCGCCCTGATCGCGGTCGCCGGCCAGCGCCTGGCGGCGATTCCGACGGGCCTCGTCCCGCAGCTCGACCGCGGCTACTTCATCGCCGTCGTGCAGCTGCCTCCGGGCTCGTCGCTGCCGCGAACCGACGAGGTCATCCGCAAGGCGACCGACATGCTGCTGTCGCGGCCTGGCGTCGCCCATATCGTCGCCTTCGCCGGCCTTGATGGCGCAACCTTCACCCTGGCGCCCAATGCCGGCGTCGCCTTCGTCACCCTCACCGACTTCAGGGAAAGGGCCAAGGCGGGCCTCACGACCCAGGGCATCCTCAACGATCTGCGCAGCCAGCTGGGCCAGATCGGCGAGGCCTTCGCCCTGGTGATCGAGCCTCCTGCCGTTCCCGGAATCGGCAACGGCGGTGGTCTCAAGGGCTATGTCCAGGATCGCGGCGGGCGCGGCCTGCCGGCGCTTGAGGGCGCGACCTGGGCAGTGGCTGGAACCGCGGGCCAGGCTCCGGGCATCCAGCAGCCGTTCACGCTGTTCTCGACCAGGACGCCACAGATCTACGCCGATATCGACCGGACCAAGGCTGAAATGCTCGGTGTGCCCGTGACCCGGGTGTTCGAGACCCTGTCGGTCTATATGGGGTCGGCCTATGTCAACGATTTCAATATCCTGGGCCGCACCTTCCGGGTGACGGCGCAGGCCGACAATCCCTACCGGCTCGACATCCGCGACGTCGCGGCGTTGAAGACGCGCAATGTCGACGGCGAGATGGTGCCGATCGGCTCGGTCGCGACCTTCTCCGACACGACCGGCGCCTATCGCGTGCCGCGCTACAACCTCTATCCGGCGGCCGAGGTCCAGCTTTCGATGGCGCGCGGTTACTCGACCGGCCAGGGCATCGCGGAGGTGGAGAAGATCGCGCAGCAGGTTCTGCCGGCCGGGTTCGGTTTCGAATGGACCGAGATCGCATTGCAGGAGAAGCTTGCCGGCAACACTGCGATCATCGCCTTCGGCCTCGCCGTCGTCTTCGTCTTCCTGCTGCTGGCGGCACTGTACGAGAGCTGGACCTTGCCGCTCGCCGTCATCCTGATCGTGCCGATGTGTATTCTCGCGGCGATGGTCGGCGTCGGTTACAAGGACTTCGATCGCAACGTGCTCGTCGATATCGGTCTCGTCGTGCTCGTCGGCCTTGCTGCGAAGAACGCGATCTTGATCGTCGAATTCGCCAAGCAGGCCGAGGACGAGGGCATGAGCCGGCGCGAGGCTGCGATCGCAGCGGCCAGGACCCGGTTGCGACCGATCCTGATGACGTCGCTCGCCTTCATCCTTGGCGTGCTGCCCCTGACGATCTCTGTCGGTGCCGGCGCCGAAATGCGCCAGGTTCTCGGCGTCGCGGTGTTCTCCGGCATGATCGGCGTGACGCTGTTCGGGCTGCTGTTCACCCCGGTCTTCTATGTGGTGGTGCGCTGGCTCGCGAGCGTTCTGTCTCGCAAGAAGAAGGATGCTCCCGCCACCGGCAAGGACGCCCATCCGGCTGCGCACTAGGAGCCGTGGACTCTTGGGATTCCCATGGGCGCTGATGCGTGATTCAAGGCTGTCTTTTGGAAGGCAGCCATGGGTGTTCTGGACCGCCTGATTCTTCGGGACGATCAATGGGAGCGGATATCGCTCCATATCATCGGCGACGAGAGGACGCGCGGTTCGACTGGTCGCGACAATCGGATGTTCGTGGAAGCGGTCTTGTGGATCGTGCGAACGGGCTCGCCCTGGCGCGATCTGCCGGAGGTTTTCGGCGACTGGAACAGCGTTTTCCGCCGTTTCAGCCGCTGGAGCCACAAGGGTGTCTGGTGGCGCATCTTCGCGGCGATGTCGGACGATCCGGACTTCGAGTATCTGATCGTCGATTCCACGATCATCCGCGCTCACCAGCACGCGTCGGGCGCTAAAAAGGGGGGCCTGAAGATCAGGCCATTGGCCGTTCCCGCGGCGGCCTGAGCACCAAGATCCATATGGCCGTCAGAGGCCTGGGCTGCCCAGTGCGCTTCGTCCTGACCGCCGGCCAACGCGGTGATTGTCCGCAGGCTCACGCTCTGATCGAAGGATTGCCCGCAAAGCTCGTCATGGCTGACGCGGCCTATGACGCCGATCCCCTCAGGCGAAAGATTGCCGAGAAGGGCGCCATCGCCGTCATTCCCAACAACCCGTCACGGGCGCGCAAATATCCCCTCGACAAGCACCTCTACGCCCAGCGCCACCTCATCGAATGCTGCTTCTCGAGGCTCAAGCAGTTTCGTCGGGTCGCGACGCGTTTCGAAAAGACGGCCAAACACTACCTCGCCGTCGTCACAATCGCCGCCATGATCCTATGGATCAGATAAGTGTCCACAGATCCTAGAGCGTGGCGGCGTGGTCGCTTTGAAGCTCGGCGTCAGCGCCACAGTTAGTAGCGAGCGCATCGAGGCTGTGTTCGGTGCCGAAACTTTGATCTGGTCGATCGCGGCGGCCACACCAGGCAATGACGTGATGAGACGACCTCGAGACTTGGTTTCGTACCGCGCGGTTCTTCGACGAGCGTTCGACCGTATCGAGGCCTCCCACGGCGAGGGCGCAACCATCCATATCTTTTCGGCGGTGCCGGTCTCGTTCGCGGTCGAGACGGGTCGTGCCTGGATGCCGAGAGCGACCTGCCGCTGCGAATCTACGACCAGAACCGGAAACGTGGAGGTTTCGTCCCGGTCCTTACGATCGAGCACACTTGACCGCATCTGCGCGGCGCCAAGGGCCACGGCTTGGGCGTCGCTTCCAGATCGTGACACCACGGATGAGCTGCCAAGCGCATGTGTGTGATGACAGTGGAAGGTGCGCGCGAGCTAGCAATATGCCCGAAAGCTGACGCTGCAGATGTCCGAGATGGGCCATCTATCGCCTTTTGCTGGCGGGACAATCAGCTTACCGGAAAGCGGACCTCGGCTGCCTTGGCTATTGGCCACAGAGAGCCGAGTGCTCTGACACTGCAACAGTTTTATCGAAATCCCAAAGTGACCGCAATGCATACGACTCTGTTGCAAAAGGCAAATTTTGATCTGCAACAGAGGCGCCTATCCCGACCGCGCAATAGACCGAGGTCCACAATCTCGCATATTCTGGTGTCTTTATGATATTTCACTGTAACTCACTCACTCAGCTTCATTGCCGAAACCACACTATTTGGAACCAAACTCTATGATCCTCGATCCCCTGATCCGGGCGCGGCCTTGCTTGCCGAATAGCCAGCCGATCAGGAAATCAGTCGATCGATAAATCAAATAGGTCATTTACGACAGCCTCTTATGGCAACATGCGAAAGTAGATTGGCGGCTCCGCTTGCCGATATTCCAACCGTTCGGGACACTGGCTCATTGTCTTGGAGCAGGCTTGATTGATGCGGACCGCGCGCCTCGAAATGCATGGCAGAGCCATGGTCGCCAGGAATGGATTTCGACCGTCAGCCCGGATACAGCCTGACATGATGGCTGCTTCGGGGAATCGATGACCATGCGCACGTTGCAGGATTGTGCTGAAGCTCTGGCCGGTGGAACGATCACCGCCCGTGCGCTGGTGGAGGAATGCCTCGAACGGATTTCAGATCCGGCGGGCGAAGGTCGACGCGCCTTCATCTCGGTCTCGGCAGACAGCGCCCGGGCGTCGGCTGATGCCCATGACGGCTTGCGGCGTGTCGGCCGTGCGGCCGGCCCATTCGCCGGCATTCCCTTCGCCGTGAAGGACCTCTTCGACGTTGCCGGCGAACGGAGCATGGCTGGCTCACGTGCACTGGCCGATTGCGCGCCGGCGAAGGCTCATGCGCCGACGATCGCACGCATGATTTCGGCCGGGTTCATCCCGATCGGTCGGACCAACATGACCGAATTCGCCTATTCGGGAATCGGTGCCAATCCACATTATGGAACGCCGCTCAGTCCCTGGGATCGCGCCTCACGCCGCATTCCGGGTGGCAGCTCGTCAGGCTCCGGCGTGGCGGTTGCCGATGGCATGGCACCGGTTGCACTCGGCAGTGACACGGGCGGGTCATGCCGGATTCCGGCCGCGCTCTGCGGCATTGTCGGCTACAAGCCGACAGCGCGACGGGTGCCGCTCGATGGCGTCGTCCCGTTGTCGAGCAGCCTTGATTCATTGGGGCCGCTCGGCGCCAGCGTGGCCTGTTGCGCCATTGTTGACGGCGTCCTGGCGGCCGACTCTCTTGCGCCGCCGCTGCCACGCCCGATTGCGGGCCTGCGCCTTGCCATTCCGACCCAGATCGTCAGGGATGGCATGGATGCAACCGTGTCCGCCGCTTTCGACCGCGCAGTCAGCCGCCTGAGCGCGCTTGGCGCGCTGATCAGCGATGTTGATTTCGCGCCGCTCGCGGCAATTGGCAAGGCCAACAGCAAGTTCGGCTTCGCGGCGCCCGAGGCTTTCGCCTGGCACCGCGCGCTGCTCGAAACGAAGGGCGAGCTTTACGACCCCCGGGTCAGCAGCCGGATCGCGACCGGCGCACAGGCGCTGGCCGCCGATTATCTCGATCTCGTGCTGGCCCGGCGCGAGATCATCGCGGTAATGGATGCGCTTACCGCAGGCTACGACGCGCTGCTGATGCCGACCTGCCCGATCATGGCGCCGCGCCTGGACGATCTGACGGAGGATCCCGAGTATTTCCGGCTGAACGGGCTGCTGTTGCGCAACCCGAGCCTCGGCAACTTCCTTGATCGCTGCGCGATCAGCCTGCCCTGCCATAAGCTTGGCGAGGCTCCGGTCGGATTGATGCTGACCGGCGAGACCGGCGGCGATCGCACCCTGTTTGCCATTGCCGCCGGGATCGAGGCGGCCTTGCGGCAATGAGTGCTCCAAGAGGGGCGGGCACAGCCCCTCCCCTCGTATGGCTCTGTTTCAGCGTTCCTTGAAGATCCTGTTGGCGTGGTCCGCGAAGGGCTTTGTCAGGAACGAGAGCGCGGTGCGTTCCTCGGTGGTGATGAAGACCTCGACCGGCATTCCRGGCTGGAGCTTGCGGTCGCCGAGGGCRGCGACGAGATCGCCGTCGATCTGGATCTCGCCGGTGTAGAAATTGGCGCCGGTGGTGGGGTCGCGGGTGGTCGCCGGGGAGAGATGGCTGACGGTGCCCGGCAGYTCCGGGGTCGAATTYTTGGCGAAGGCGGAGAAGCGCAGGCGGGCGGGCTGGCCCGGCCTGACCTGGTCGATATCGGTCGGCGCGATCCTGACCTCGACGGTGAGCYTGGCCTCGCCCGGTACGATGGTGGCGAGACGGGCAGCCGGGGTGATGACGCCGCCGACGGTGAAGACGGTCAACTCGTTGACGATGCCGGCGATCGGGGCGCGGATCTCGGAGCGTGAGAGCCGGTCCTCGCTGGCGAGCCGCCGGTCGCTGAGCTCGGAGACCTTGGCCTCGACCTGGCGCAGCTCGCGCTGAGCCTCGGTGCGGGCGGTCTCGTCGACGGCGATGATCTGGAGGCGGGCGTCGCTGACGCGCAGCCGGGCGCGGGCGATCGAGGCTTCGATCTCGCCGCGCTCGCCGAGCAGGCGGGCCCATTCGCGGTTGATGTTGTAGACCTTCGTGCC
>NZ_JBFRGS010000012.1:0-210206 GCF_052115465.1 Allobosea sp. 2RAB26
CCGAGCAGCACGTCGTCGCCGGCCCCGCCGAAGACCACGTCACGGCCCTCCCCGGCATCGACGAAGTCGTTGCCGTCGCCGGCCGAGATCGTGTCGTCGCCGCCCGCACCGATCAGGACATCGTCGCCGCCCTGGCCGATCAGGTTGTCCGCCCCCGCTGCCCCGATCAGGACATCGCCCAGAGCCGTCCCGACATGCGTCCCGGGAGCCGTCCCCGGACCCGGAGCCGGCGTGCCAGCCCCGTCATCATCATCGTCGTCGTCACAGCCGCAATCGTCGTCGTCGTCGCCATCTCCGGCGCCGTCATCGTCATCGTCATCATCATCGTCGTCGTCGTCGTCGCCATCATCGATGACCGGCATCTCCCCGGTGAAGGTGATCGAGTGGCTGCCATTCGACAGGGTCGTCGTGCCGTCGCCATTATCGGTCGCCTCGTAGTCTGCCAGCGTCGCGCCATCCGGCAGCTCGATGACGTCCTGAGCCCGAAGCGAGCCAATGATCGTGTCATTGCCACCGTTTGACCTGAAGACGATGCGATGCGCAGAGCTCAGCGCCGAGATGTCGATCGTGTCGTTGCCGCTCGTGCCATCGATCGTGATGGTGTTCAGGTTGAGGCTGGTCTGGGTGAAATCACCAAAGACCTGGATCGTGTCGCCGGCGATGGTGGTGTTCACCGGACCGCCTGGAGGCGATGCGGGCGCGCCGTTGATCACGATCTCCTCGATCTCGGTCAGTTCGGCGATGATCGTCGCCGCCCCGGCCCCGACGCTTCGGGTGATCACGATCTCCGCCGTTCCGGTATAGCCGATCCCGCCAACGCCGGCGGCGGCGGCGCGGGTATAGACGCGGAATGTCTCGGCGCCGACCGCTCCGGTGATCGAGAAGGTGTCGCCGACGGAACCTTCGGTCCCGCCATTGACGATATCGCGGCCATCGCCGACGGCCCAGGCGATGATATCGTCGCCCGCCCCGGCATGGATGGCATCGTTTCCGGCGCCACCGATGATCGTGTCATTGCCGGCAAAGCCGAGCATGAGCTGAGCTCCCGCTCCGCCGAGAAGGGCCGCGTCGGCACCGTTCGTGCCGGTAACGACCTGGGTATAAGTCGTTCCGCCGAACGAGAAGCGCTCGACACCCGTGATCGTGTCGGTGCCCTCGGTCGCGCCCGTCACCACGATACGGCCGGTCGCATCCAGCGCGATGTCGTAGTCGGTGATCGGGCCGGCATAGACCGCGACGTCGGCCACGCCGTCGCCGCCGTCGAGCGTGTCGTTGCCGGCGCCGCCAGTCAGGGTGTCGTTTCCGGCGCCACCGATGATCGTGTCGTTCCCGGCTCCGCCAGAGAGCACGTCATTGCCCGCACCGCCATCGATCGTGTCGTTGCCATCCCCGCCATCGACCGTGTCGGCCCCGGCCCCGGCATTGATGATGTCGTTGCCGGCCAGCCCGTTGATCGTATCGATGCCGCCGCGACCATTGAGCAGGTTGGCGTCGGCGGTTCCGTTGATGACCTCGACCACCGCGCCATTGGTGTTGCTGCCGACCTTCGCCGTCACATCGGAGATTGCGAACTCCGCGAAACCGCGAGCATCGACATAGCTCACGACGCTCCGGATCAACTGGCCCGTGAGGGCGGCCGAGACGGTCAGACTGGCAGATGCTGCGCCAGCGATCGTGTTCCAGGTGACGCCACCATCCGTCGAGGATTGCCAAGCATAGCTGAAGGTGCCGAGGCCGTCGGCATCGCTGAGACCAGAGGTGTCCGCGGTCAGCACGTTCTCGGTGCCCGTGATGGTCAGCGCCCCGGTCACGAGCCGGTTGAGGCTGACGGTCTGGTCCGCGAACTTCAGCGCCTCGATATTGAACAGCCGGTCGGTTCCGTCAGACTGGCGCGCCCGCCCCGTGGTCGGATCGATCACCGCTGCGGACTGGGTGACATGCGTGACAGTGACACTGCCATCCTCATTGCGGCTGATCAGGTAATTGGCCGCGACATCCCAGTAAGCCGCAGTGTCGATATCGCCGGCCTGGTTTCCGTCGAGGATTTCGCGAACGATGTTGAGCTGATTTGGTATGATCTCACGGGAGAGCATCAGTTCTGGAAGAGTCCGCCCGTTCCAATGCGCAACCGACGGGTCCGCATTGGTGATCGTGTCCGACAGCGTGTCGACCGTTGCGAGTTCATTGCCCTGGTCATCGCGGATGCTGATCCGCACGTTAAGCCAGGAGTCGCCGTCGATGATATCGTTGCCGGCCTTGCCTTCGATCAGATCGCTGCCGCCGCCGCCCAGCAGGATGTCGGAGGCGTCGGAGGTGTCCATGACGATGGTTTCGGTCTTGCCGGCAACCGTCACAGTCGTCCGGTCGAGATGCGCGACCAGCCGCTCCAGTCCCGCGATCAGCGAGAGGTTCTTCTCAAGCAGCGCGCTCGAATAGGAGTCGAGAGGCGCACCGGGGTCGACCTGCGTCGCATTGCCGTTTTCGTCGAAGGCGCCCATGACGACTTCGCGCCCGGTCAGCTTGTCGTTGTATTTCCAGCCCGACAGGCCCTCCACCAGGTCGAACCGATCGCGCAGGATGTTGTCCTGCTGGTTCTGGAAGATGGTCATGCCCATGTCGGAGTCGGCGGCCTCGTTGTGGCCCTTGTGGATCGCCCAGTCGAACCCGGCCATGCCGTTATTGCGTTCGACGCCTTCGCCTTGGATCATGATGTCGTCGCCCGACTCGGCGTCGTAATCATTGTCGTTGCCGCGGCCGTTGAGCACGTCATGGCCGATGATCGTCGAGTTGAAGAACAGCTCGGAGTTTTCGCCGGCGAGGGTGTCGAAGCTGTCCCCGCCCTCGATCCAGTCGTCGCCCTCGTTGCCGGCCAGGAAGCTGCCTCCCGTTCCGCCGCGGATGAAGTCGTTGCCCTCGCCACCCGAGACGGTTTTGCCCTCCGTACCGCCATAGATGAAGTCGCTGCCGTCGCCCCCGAAGACCAGATCGAGGCCGTTACCGGGGGTGATGACGTCATCGCCCTCGTCGCCATGGATGACATCGGCCGCGCCGATATCCGTGCCGCTGTCCGTGATGATGTCGTTGCCGGCTCCGCCGTGCAGATGGTCGACGCCGTAGCCGCCCTCGAGACGGTCATCGCCCGCCCCGCCCCAGAGCGTATCGTCACCCTCGCCACCGATCAGGATGTCGTTCCCGGTCGTGCCACCGAGGACGACGTGATCGACGCCCGTATAGCGGAGATAGTTATTGTCGGCCCCCGGCGTCGCCGGATTGTCGCGGATGACCATCGGGCTGATGGCCTGGAGCACCGGATTGGTATGCGTCGGGTCCGCCTTGCCGTTGAGACCCAGGCCCGTGATCTGCTTGGTCGGGTCCATCTCGAGGATGTAGGTGGCCGTCTGGAAGGCCGCGCCATTGATATGCGGCGCGCCGTTGTCACCAGCGTCCGTGTTGCGCATCAGAAGCTGCGCGAAGGAATCCGCCTCCAGCTCGTTCAGAAGGTTCAGGCCCTGGGTCCGGCTGAGATAGTAGAACCGGTCGCCGGCCTGCAATTGCTCCATCTGATATTCGAAGACATAGGTGAAGCTCGACCCCAGCATCGCGCCGAAGGCCATCTTCTTCTCGGCGAGCCCGCCGATCCAGAAATCGACCGCGTCGAGGCCGGTGATGGTCGCGCCATTGGCGGCATTGGCCCAAGCGCCTGTCCCGTTCAGGAACGCGATGCGATCGGCCGGCGCATTGGCCCCGCCCATGACCAGCAGGGTTGCGGCATCCCGCTTCTGTTCGAGCGTCAGGTTGCCGAGCAAGGAGGAATGCGTGCCATAGGCCGCGATGAAGTTGATCAGCGAGGCTGGGTTCTTCATCGAAAGCGCGAAATCGTACCAGCTCTCGTAAGGCTTCACGCGGCTGTCATGCGTGTCCTCGTAGAACTGGCGGCGGGCCTCATTGAGCGAGGGAATGCCGGTATCGCGAGCGCGCGCTATGTTGAGCGCGCCGAGGTCGAGCGGCAAGCCGACCAGATTGTTGCGCAGCGCATCGGTGATGTGCTCGTCGATCTCGTTGCCGACCTGGCGGGTCATGCCGGTCAGGATCGCCGCAGCCGCAGCCTCGGCCGTCGTGCCGGCAGCATTGAAGGCAATCGGATTCAGGAAGGCGTCGAACAGCGCAATGTCCGATGCGACGGGATTGCCGTTCGCATCGAGCTTGAACATGTCGATCGTGTCGGTGAGCATCGAATGCCCGAAGCGATAGACGACATGGGCGAATTCGGCGACGATCCCGGCATCGATCACCGTCGTGTTGGAGAACACGAAGGGATCGACATCGGGTGCAATGGCACGCGCGAACTCCTCGAAGACGAGATGCTGGTAAACCATCTCCGTCGAGAACCGGCCGGCCTGGAACAGACGCTCGCCATCCCAGACCAGCGCATCGATCTCGGCCTGCGATGTCGGCATCGCCGTGACATCGGTCAGCAGCCACTCATTCAGGAACGCGACGTCTGCCCCCTCGCCTGTCAGCAACTGCGTCTTGATCTGGTCGATGCGCTGATTGTGCTCGTGGTGGAAAGTATGATGGACCGAGGTCAGGCCGATATTCTCGTTGCCGCGACCATCGCCGACGATGAAGTGAGCATTGAGAAGTTCGTCGTCATAGGTCGTCGCAATCCCGAACTGGTTGAGAGCGATCTGGTTTCCGGCAACGGTATCATCGTCGGCAAGCACGAGAATGGGCGCAGTTGCCGGGTTTCGGTCATGATCGACCAGGCCGCCCGGCACCGCGGTGTGGGCAATATCATTCAGGAAGGCGCGGCCGGCCGACATGGCGCCCGATGCCGCGGCCAGCGCGCCAGGATCGCCTTCCACCGGGCCCCCGGTCGTGACCAGCTGCGGAAAGCCGTCAGCTCCACGAATGAACTCGCCATAGAGGTCGGTCAGGATCGCCGGAACGCGCAGGACGTCCGCATCGGTCAGCAGGATGCCGAGCTTGGACGCAGCCTGTTCCTTGACGTCGGCCCAGGTCGGAGGGCCGCCATTCGCCCCCTCCAGCATGCGCCCGGTCGCGACGGGCTTGCCGTCCAGCATGGCGTATTCCCGCAGGAAGACCTGGTGGGACGGATTCGAGGTGTAGACCTGATTCAGATCGATCCAGGGAGTCGTCTCGTTGTTATGCTCACGCACGTCATCGGCGGTACCCACCACACCGTCGACGCCCGGCTGGTTCTGCGCGCGCGTCAGCACCATGAAATTGGTCGGGCTACCGGCGACGTAGAGCGGATCGTCGGGCTGGAGCGGGATATAGACCGTGCCGTTCCCGCCCTTGCTGACCAGATCAAGCCCATGATCGAAGAACTGGCCGAACAGCGTGAAGAACCCGTTGAACGGAGCGGTGTCGCCCAGATCGGGCGCGACGTTCGGGATAAGGACGGTGTCCCCCTGCATCGTGACGTCGAGCGCGTCCGTCATTGCGTCGTAGGCGACCTGCTTCTGCTGCACTTCGGCCGCTAGCGTCGCGGTTGCGACGCCGACGGCCGCCGCGGCAGCGGTGGCATTGCCTACAGCCGTGGCGAGACTTGCCTGCGCGCTGGCGAGCGCAGCCAGTGCCGCGCCGGTATCCCCTCCCTCTGCAACCGCCAGATCGAAAGCTGCCTGTGCCACAGCGACCTGACCCTGCGCTGGTCCGATTGCGCGTTGCGCAAGCGCAAGATTGGCGTTCGCCTGCGCGAGGCCGCGGTCAGCCGTCTCCCATTCCTCGTAGGCCAACACGGCAGCTTCATAGACAGACGCGTGCGCCTGCAGGAACAGATAGGGGTCCTCGTGCCCAAGATTGGTCAGCGCGGAAATGATCGTGGCGGGATTGCCGATCGTCTGATCCGAAATCAGGTTCGAGATCACACGAGGCTGGGAGTCGTAGACATTCCCGGAGGTCTGCTGGTAGCTCGTCGGTGTCCCGCCAGGCCCATTCTCTGCCGGGCGAAAGACCGGATCGAGCAGGCGCGGCATGGTCTGGTCGGACGACCCGACCCATTCCCTGCCCGGGATGATGTTGTTGTAGGTGCCGTCGACCGTGCGTAGCCCGTAGGGCACCAGCGGATTATCGACCAGCTCGGTCAAGGGCGTCCCGGCCGTATGGGCCTCGGCGATCTTGATCTGCTTCAGGATGAACTCAAGGTCGTGCGTATTGAGCTTCATGATACCCTCGCTCCGCCCACGGTGCTGCGTTAAGACCCAAGAATTGCTTCTGCCGCACCGAGCGTCTGTCGTTGAGACGCATGAAGGACTGTGAGCGCCCTTGCGTGCGGCATTTCCGACGAACCGCCCGATTACGCTTCGTTATGCAAAAGGATTGCTGGGTGTGGGGTCGATTTGAAGAAGATAAGGTCGGCCAATATTCGGCGACTTACGGGCGTGGCACCGCGACGACCTTTGAACCGATGCTGACGCATCTGGGGGCGAGCTGGCTTACTAGACCTTCGACCAGTTTTCGTTCACTGCGGAAGTGATCCGGGCCGCTTGGCCGGTTTCGCTTGCAATACTGATGGATCGCGCTGCCAGATGGTGATCTCACAGTCATCAGTTTGAGCTAATCTCTGCGTGGAGACGTCGACGGGCGATATGCTGAAGCCGGTTCAGGACTTCGAGAGCAGTGACGTGATCACGGGCGTGCCGTTGCAGCACGTACCCGCCGGGAAGGCCACGCCACGACGCGCGACGCTGTCGGTGCAGTTCCTGATCGCCGGTGGCCTCGTCATGCAGATCGCCATGCTCGTGGCCGGCTATCTGATCACCGAGCTGGTTTCTCGTGAGGCGATCAGAAGCAAGGCAGCCTCGACCGCTTTGTTCATGCAGAGTCTGGTTGCTCCGGCCGTTCAGGAGCTTGCCACCTCCCAGAGCTTGTCGGCGGGGGCGATCGCACGGCTCGACCAGTTGTTCGCCGACGAGGCCGTGAAGCGCCGCTTTCCCTATTTCGAGGTCTGGACGCCGGATGGGGTCGTGGCCTACTCCAACACCCCCCAGATCATCGGCCATCAGTTCGACCGCCCCAACGGCCTGTTGCGGGCGCTGACGGGCGAGGTCACGGCCGACCATGCCGACCCTCGTGCAGGCGAGCATGTGATTCGGGGCATCAGGACCCGCTATCTCGAAATCTACAGCCCGATCCGGCTGGAAGGCTCTTCACGCATCATTGCCGTTGCAGAAATCCACGAGCAGGCCGAGCCCTTCCGGGAGGAGCTTGCAGCGCTCAGACGGAGCAGCTGGCTGGTCATTGCCGCGGTTACGGCGGCGATCATGCTCGCCCTGTTCGGCATCGTCCATCGCGGGAGCCGAACCATCGAGACACAAAGGAAGGCCCTTGAGCGGCGCGTCGAAGAGACCGAACAGCTGCTGCTCGAGAACCGGCAGTTGTCCGACCGGCTGCAGCGCGCCTCGGCGCGGGTCGCGGAGCTGAACGAGCAGTTCATCCGCGGGATCGGCGCGGATCTCCATGATGGCCCCGCCCAGTTGATCAGCTTCTCCATCCTGAAGATCGAGGACGCGCGCAACGCCAGAAGCAAGGCCCCGCGCGATCGCTCCCTGCTGACCATGCAGTCGGCGCTCGACGAGGCGATGCGCGAGATCAGGAGCATCTCCAAGGGGCTTGTCCTTCCCGAGATCGCCGACCTGTCGCTCCATATGGTTATCGAGCGGGCTGTGCGGGCACACGAAGCCCGCACGCGAACATCCGTAGCGCTCGCCACCACCGAGCTGCCTCAGCCGGTGTCGCATGCCGTCAGGATCTGCGTCTTCCGTTTCGTCCAGGAAGGGCTCAACAATGCCTATCGCCATGGCGGGGCAACAGGTCAGGACGTGCGGAGCTGGATGGACGGAACGCTCCTGAATGTCTCGGTGGCCGACAGCGGAGGCGACTCTTCGTCTGCGGAGAAAGACCTTCCCGGCGCGGGCATTGGGCTCTACGGCCTGCAGGAACGGGTCGAGAGCCTTGGCGGAACATTGACGAAACGCCGCCTCGGTGACGGCGGCAATCTGCTCAAGATGACCCTGGACCTCAGTGGAGGGCTGCTCGTTGCGTGAACGAAAATCCATCGTTGTCGTGGACGATCACGCGATCTTCCGCGCGGGTCTGGTGCAGATCTTTTCGGGAAGCGGTGACCTGGAGGTGGTCGGCGAAGGTGCGTCGGCCGACGAAGCCTTCGAGCTTGTGGGAAGGCTCTCCCCGCAGGTCGCCTTGCTCGATGTGTCGATGCCTGGCGGCGGAATTGCCGCGGCGCGACGGATTCACCAGACATGGCCGCAGGTGAAAGTGGTCATGCTGACGGTCTCGGAGGAAGAAGACGTCGTGCTGCAGGCGCTGGACGCCGGCGCGTCGGGCTATGCCTTGAAGGGCGTCCCGGCCATGGATCTGATCGCGATCGTCAGGGCAATCACAGGGGGCGAATCCTATGTCCCTCCCAACATGGCCGTGCGCCTGCTGAGCGCGATGCGAGGGCAGCAGGAGGTCGACCCCGTCATCACCAAGATCGGAGCGCTTTCAGCGAAGGAAAACCGCACGCTGCGCCTGCTCGGGCGCGGCTTCAGCAATCGTGAGATCGCCGAGGCGACGGGGGTGCAAATCCAGACCACCAAGTTTCACGTCTCGAACATTCTCGCAAAGCTCGGCCTCAAGAGCCGGGTCGAAGCCGCGCTGATCGCGCAAAAGCACCTCCAGGATTAGCGTCGTCGCAGCGCTGATCCTTCGCTGGTCACCTCGAGCCGTTTTCTCCCGCGAAGATGAGATCCCCGGTCGGGCCGTCAATGAGCTGCGGCAGCAATGCCTTCCAGGCCTCGATGAGTTCGCGGTAATAGCCTGGGTCTGGACGCAGAACCGTCTGGACGCCCATGCCGCGAACCAGGCAAAGCGTCAGATTGAGGATGATGCGCGCTTGCTGCGGCGGGCGCTTCTGCGGGTCGCAAAACTCCGACCAAATGCCGTCGAGCGCCTGATGGAAGCGCTTCACCACCGGAATCATCCGTTCGCACAGCTCCGGATCGTTGCGTGCCTCGGTGATCATCTCCAGCGAGAGATAGAAGAACCGGCCCGAGAAGAGCTGCCACAGGAACTCGACGAATCCCTCGAGCGAGATCTTGCCGCTTTGGACCTCGTCGGCCACGGCCCTGATCTGCCGAGTGCCGTCCTCGAGCAGTTCCTCCATGGCGGCGAGGACGATGTCGGCCCGCGCTGGGAAATGATGCAGCAAGGCGCCCCGCGAGACATTGGCCCGGGCGGCGATCTCCTGGGTGGTGGCGGCGTGATAGCCGACCTCGAAGATCTCATCGAGCGTCGACTGGATCAGCCGCTCGCGCGTCATGATGCTGCGCATCTGCTGCTGCCGCTCTGCCTTGCTCACCTTCTCCTCCTCGGGCTCGACATGGCCGCCCTCGCCTCGCCGGCGTTCGGCGATACAGTATTAGAAAAACAATCTTGCTTGTTTTTTTAGTGCAATCAAGGATGACCTCGACAACATGCCAGCAAGCAGGGAGAGCCGCGATGAGCGACGATTACCAGAACCGCAGCTATGGCGAGATCCCGGTCGGGTTCGGCAGGAAGCCTGGCATTGTCGTGGTCGATTTCCAGAAGGGCTTTACCGATCCGCAGTATCCGCTGGGCGGTGCACCGCTGGTCATGCGTGCCCTCGAGAACACCGCAACTCTGCTCGAGGTCGCGCGCCGTTACAATGTGCCGGTCGCTAACTGCAACACCGCCTATATGAACGAGCGGGAAATGCCCTATTGGAAGATCACGGCCGTGCGCGAGACCTTCCTGCACGACCATCCGAGCGTCGCCCATGATCCACGCATCTATGATGCGTCCTATGATCTGACCGTGTGCAAGAAGGGTCCGTCGATCTTCTTCAATACCGGTGTCAGCGATTATTTCACCAAGGAACGCGTCGATACCGTGATCGTCACCGGCTGCAACACCAGCGGCTGCATTCGCGCGACCTCGATCGATTCCTTCAGCTATCGCTACCGCACCATCGTGCCTGAGGACTGCGTCGGGGATATCGAGGAGCAGCCACACAGGGACAATCTGCGCGATCTCGGCCGCCGCTATGTCGATGTGTCGGACGTGAAGACCGTGCTGGCCTATCTGGACGAATGGCACCACCAGAACGCTGCCTGAGGCCGAACCGGGGGCGGGGCGCCCTCTTCTCGCCTCAGCCGTCGACCGTCAGGCTCATGCCGTCGAAGGCGACAGCAATGCCCGCAGGCAAACGCTTGGACAGGTTCTCATAGTCCAGGTCGATATGGAGATTGGTCAGCACCGCGCGTCTGGGGGCGAGTTCGGCGATTGCCTCCAGCGCCTGCGACAGGCTGAAATGGCTCGGGTGCGGCGTCTCGCGCAAGCAGTCGAGGATCAGCACGTCGAGGCCGGCCAGGGCGGCCTTGGTCTCGGGCGGCATCAGGCTGACATCAGGTACATAGCCGAGATCGGCGAAGCGGAAACCGAGGGCCTCGTAACCCGGCCCGTGCTCCAGCGCGATGGGGCGCGCGCAAATTCCGCCCCCTGCCCCCTCGATCGTCAGCGGTTCGCCGGCCAGCATCGACTGCATCTCGAGGATCGGCGGATAGAGGCTGCCGGGCGGCGTCTCAAAGATGTAGCCGAAGCGCGTCCGCAAGGTCGCAGCCGTTACCGGGTCCGCATAGACCGGAATCCGCTTGCGCATATGCAGCACCAGCGCCCGCATATCGTCGATGCCATGGGTGTGGTCGGCATGGTCGTGAGTGAAGAGCACCGCATCGAGATGCTTGACCTCGGCATCGATCAACTGCTCGCGCAGATCCGGCGTGGTATCGACGATCAGGCTGGTCGTCCCGTTGCCGCCATTGCGCTCGACAAGGATCGAGCAGCGTCGACGCCGGTTCTTCGGGTTCTTCGGATCGCAGGCCCCCCAGCCCGAGCCCGGCCGGGGTACGCCTCCAGAAGAACCGCAGCCGAGGATCGTGATCGTCAGGGCCATCTTGGGCGTGCTGCTCAGGCGACCTGCGCCACAGGCGCCGCGTGATCCATCTTCCAATAGCAGCGTCGCGCATTCTCCGTCGTGACGCGCGAGATCTCGTCGAAGGAGACTCCCTTCACGTCGGCGAGAGTCTTCGCCGTTTCAACGACGTAAGACGGTTCGTTGCGCTTTCCCCTGAACGGGACCGGGGCGAGATAGGGCGCATCGGTCTCGACCAGAAGCCGATCAATCGGGATATCGCGCGCAATCTGGCGCAGATCCTCCGAGGTCTTGAAGGTCAGAATCCCGGAGAAGGACACGTAGAGTCCGAGCTCGACGCCGACCCGTGCCAGTTCCGGGCCTGCCGTGAAGCAGTGCAGGATGGCCGGGAAAGCGCCCGTCTCCGTCTCTTCACGCAGGATCGCGATCATGTCCTCGTCGGCCTGGCGAGCGTGGATGACGAGCGGAAGCCTGGTCATGCGCGCTGCGGCAATGTGCGCGCGCAGCCCCTGCGCCTGCGCATCGCGCGGACTCTTGTCGTAGTGATAGTCGAGCCCGGCCTCGCCAATTGCAACACAGCGCGGGTGCTCTGCCAGCCTGGCAAGCTGGTCGGCTGTGACGTCGAGCTCTTCATGCGCGCCGTGCGGATGCGTGCCGACGGTGCACCACACCGATGCGAAGCGTTCGGCGATCCCAGCATAGGTCCCGAAGCGCGAAACCCGTGTCGAGATCGTCACCATCCGCGAGACCCCTGCCGCCTCGGCCCGCGCGACATAGGCCGCGAGATCCTCGGCGAAATCCGGAAAGTCGAGATGGCAATGGGTATCGATCAACATCAGGCCACCTGCCCGGTATCGGGCTCGACATAGCGCGGGAAGATCGCGCTCGGTGCAGGCAGAACTGTGCCGCAGGCAAGACGCCCGGCTTCGCCCAGGCTCGCGAAGCTGCGGGCCTCCGCGCCGACTGCAAGCAGGTCGAGCAGCTTGCCGGCCGCGCTCGGAATCACCGGTTGCGTCAGAATCGCGACCTGGCGCAGCACTTCCGCCGTGACATAGAGCACGGTGTCGCGCCTGGCGGGATCCGATTTGCTCAGCCGCCAGGGTTCATTGGCCGCGAAATAGCGGTTTGCCTCCGCCACCAGCGCCCAGATCTCCGCGAGCACGACGTGCAGGGCAAAATCCTGCATCGCTGCCCGTGCCTTGGCGAGCGCGCCATCGGCAAGAGCGAGCATGGCCTCGTCGCCCTCGTTCAATGCGCCTTGCACCGGCACCGTGCCATCGCAGTTCTTTGCGATCATCGAGAGAGAACGTTGGGCCAGATTGCCGAGGTCATTGGCAAGATCGGCATTGATGCGCCCGATGATGGCCTCGTGGCTGTAGTTGCCGTCCTGGCCGAAAGAGACCTCGCGCAGGAAGAAATAGCGCAGCTGGTCGACGCCATAGGTCTCGGCGAGGCCGAATGGATCGACGACATTGCCGAGCGATTTCGACATCTTCTCGCCCTTGGAGAGCAGGAAGCCATGGCCGAAGACGCGCTTCGGCAGCGGCAGCCCGGCCGACATCAGGAAAGCCGGCCAGTAAACCGTATGAAAGCGCACGATGTCCTTGCCGATGATGTGCACATCGGCGGGCCAATAGTGCCAGCGCGGATTGGTCTCGTCGGGGAAGCCGCAGCCGGTGACGTAATTATTGAGCGCGTCGACCCAGACATACATCACATGCTTCGGGTCACCGGGGACCGGCAGGCCCCAGTCGAAGGTGGTACGGCTGATCGAAAGATCCTCGAGACCGCCCTTCACGAAGCTGACGATCTCGTTCTTGCGCGTCGCCGGCGAGATGAAATCCGGCACGTCCTCGTAGAGCTTCAGTAGCCGCTCCTGGAAGGATTTCAGGCGGAAGAAATAGCTCTCCTCCTCGACCCATTCGACAGGAGTGCCCTGCCCGCCGAGCCGCGTGCCATCCGGCAGGAGGGTGGTTTCCTCCTCGCCGTAGAAGGCCTCGTCACGCACGGAGTACCAGCCGGAATATTTGGCAAGGTAGATGTCGCCGGCCTGCTCCATGCGCCGCCAGAGCTCATGGGTCGACGGCAGGTGGTCCGGATCGGTGGTGCGGATGAACCGGTCAAAGGAACAGCCGAGCGTCTGTTCCATCTCCTGGAAGCGCTGGGCCACCTGATCGACATAGGATTTCGCGTCGAGCCCGTTCTGCCCGGCGGTGCGCTGCACCTTCTGGCCGTGCTCGTCTGTGCCGGTCATGGCGAAGACGTCATAGCCGTCCAGCCGCTTGAAACGCGCAATCGCGTCCGAGGCCACCATCTCATAGGCGTGTCCGATATGCGGCGGGCCATTCGTGTAGTGAATGGCGGTGGTCAGATAGAATTTCGGGGCCTGGGCCATCGTTCAGTCCGGACGGTTCGCTTTCAAGCTGCGCGCGACCGGCGAACAGCCTCCGACAGATCATGAAACATAGAGATCACGAGCGGCCGGCGGTCGAGATTGTAGGTTTCCACCTCGCGGGCCGCGCGACCCAGCTTCTCCCATACCTCCGCCAGCGGTGCAAGGCGAGCCGCGCCGGCATGGGCATGCGCATGGAGATGCGCGGCGAACCAGCTCTGAATGGTGTCGATCATGATCGCGAAATCACTCTCGCCGGCGCGGCCCGCGACGTCTTCCGCCAGCGCGAGCAGCGCGGTGAGATCGACGCCCGGCAAGGCATCGAGACGCGCCCTGACGGCCTCGACCAGCGCCAGCGTCTCCGGGGAGACATAGGTCAGGGCACGCCGTACGGAACCGTCCGCGAGTGCTGCGGCGCGCATCAATGCGGAGGCGTCGAAGGGCGATCCCATCCGTTCGAGCGCCAGCCGGCCGGCCTCGGCGACCGCGCCTACGTCCAGCGCATCGAATGTCAGCAGCCGACAGCGCGAGCGGATGGTCGGCAGCGCCCGTCCGGGCGCATGGGCAACGATCAGGAAAAGGGCGCGCGGCGGCGGCTCCTCGAGCAGTTTCAGCAGCGCATTGGCACTGGAGCGATCCATGTCCTCGGCACTGTCGACGATGCAGACACGCCAACCGCCTTCGGCCGCGCTCGTTCCGAACCGGTCGATGACGCGGCGGACGGAATCGACTGGGATATTGCTGGTCACGCCCTTGCCGTCCGGCTTCACCGTTCGCCGCAGCAGATGCAGGTCGGGATGCGACTGGGCCATCACGCGCCGCGTCGCCGGATCCTCTTCCGGCATCGCCAGGCTTTCCACCGAGCCGGCGCGCGCCAGCGGATCGCCCGAAGCCAGCAGGAAGCGCGCCGCACGATAGGCAAAGCTCGCCTTGCCGATGCCTTCGGGACCGCCGAGAAGCCAGGCGTGATGCAGGCGCTCCGAGCGCAGCGCATCCAGGAAACTCCGCTCCTGGCGCGCATGTCCGACGAGCGCCAGCGTCTCGCGCGGATGCGGCGCATTGGGAAGGCGGTCCGGTTCGTTGCTGCTCTCGCGCATCAGGCGTCCTGGTTCAGCGGCAGGCGCTCGCGCACGACCGCCCAGGCGGCCTGGGCCAGATCCTCCGGAGCGAGCGTCGCATCAAGCACCGAGCAGCGCGCCGGTTCGGCTTCGGCGATTGCGAGATAGGCCGCGCGCAAGCTGCGATGGAAGGCGAGCGCCTCGCCCTCGAAGCGGTCCTTGCCCTCGCCGGGCGCCCGCCGACGGGCGGCGCGAGCGAGGCCGACCCTGGGGTCGAGGTCGAGGATCAGCGTCAGATCCGGCGTAAGGCCGTCGATGGTGACCTGTTCCAGTTCCGCCAGCAGCTTGGGATCGATGCGCCCAAGCGTGCCCTGGTAGACCCGCGTCGAATCGATGAAACGGTCGCAGATCACCCACTCGCCCCGCGCAAGTGCCGGCCGGATGCGCTGGTCGATATGGTCGATTCTGGCGGCCGAGAACATCAGCGCTTCGATAAAGGGCCCATGATGCTTCACCCGGCCGGACAGAATGGCTTCGCGAATGGCTTCCGCCTTGGGCGAACCACCGGGTTCGCGCGTCAACTCCGAACGGATGCCCGCGGCCTCGAGCTGCGTGGCGAGCGCCCGCGCCAGCGTCGACTTGCCGGCCCCCTCTCCGCCCTCAAGCGTGATGAAACGTCCCTTTGTCATGACACGTGCCGCTCAGGTCCTGCCGAGCGCCTTGCGCACCCAGCCAGTGGCAGCCTCCATCAGCGCATCGAGCGCGCGGCTCTGCAGGCTGCCGGCTTCGACCGTCTCGGCCGCATAGAGTGGAATGTCCAGCGTCTTTATTTCGCCGCGCGTGACGAGGAGCCGCCCGACCTCGGCGCCCTCCTGGACGGGAACGGTCAGCGGCCCGCGATAGGTGATGCGCGCGCTCAACCGGTCGCTGCTGCCGCGCGGCAGCAGCAGGCTCACCGGCCCCTTGGCCTTGAGCCCGACCCGCCCCTTGGCTCCGCCGTAGACGCTGGCCTCCCCGACGATCTCGCCATCCGCGAAGAGCTGGCGGGGTTCGAACGAGCGGAAGCCCCATTCGAGCAGCTTGCGCGCTTCCTGCGCACGGTCGCGGCCCGACTTCAGCCCGTTCACCACGACGATCAGCCGTTGCCCCTTCTGCACCGCCGAACCGACCAGGCCGAACCCGGCTTCATCGATATTGCCGGTCTTCAGGCCGTCCGCGCCAATATCCATGGTCAGCAGCGGATTGCGGTTCTGCTGCCTGATCTTGTTCCAGGTAAACTCGCGTTGCCCGAAGATTTTGTAGAGCTCCGGGTAGGTCTTGATGATGTGATCCGCCAGCCGCGCCAATTCGCGCGCGGTGACCTTCTGCTCGGGGTCGCCCATGCCGGTCGCATTGCGGAAGACCGATTTGGTCAGGCCGAGCGCACGCACCCGCTCGGTCATCAACCGCGCGAAATTCGCCTCATCTCCGGCGATCGCCTCGGCGAGCGCAATTGAGGCGTCATTGCCGGATTGGACGATGATGCCCTGCAGGATGTCGGAGAGCTTGATGCGGCTATGGACCAACGCGAACATCGTCGAGCCACCGGAAATGCCGCCGCCCTTGCGCCAGGCGTTCTCGGAAATGCCGATCTCGCTGTCGAGGGTGAGCCGGCCCTGCGCGATTTCCTGGAATGCCACCAGGACAGTCGCAAGCTTGGCAAGGCTCGCCGGGACCATGAACTCGTCCGCGGCTTTCTCGTAAAGCACCGCGCCGGTGGCCGAATCGAGCAGAATCGCGTGTGGAGCGAGCGACTGGAAGCTCTGGGCCAGCGCGGGAGCCGAAGCCGCCAGGACAAAGAGAGCCGCCAGCGCCGCGCGTGTGGCGGCCGCAAATCTCGTAGCGATCGAATTGCGATGGCGGGGCGGGTTCATGCCCCGATCTGAAGCAGAGCGGGGCTCAGCCGGTCAAGCCCGATACGCGTCAATTGCGGGATAATGGCCGCAATGTCTGCGGAACCAGATCCCGTGCCAGCGGGTTATTGCGCGCGAAACGCTCGGCCGGGGCGCGCTCGGGAGCGGCGAACAGGCTGGCGGTGCGCAATGCCGGCGGCCGTGGCGGCAGGACGGCTGGGCGGAGCAGAACCGGGGTCGCAGCATTAGCGATGGTGTCGAGGTCGAAGGGACGGTTCGGCGGTAGCGGAGCGCCGCGGACCGGGATGCCGGCACTCGACGAGGTCGAAACCAGCGTTGCGGCGACAGGAGTGCCTGGCGCGATGGTGCGGACGGGTTGCGGCGCATAGGCCTGCACGACCGGCTGCGGAGCCGCCGGGGCCTCGGCGACAGGCTGGCGAGCCTGCTCGTCGCGCGGGTCCTCGAGATCCGGGCTCGCCGTGCGGTTGGTGGCAACCGCGGCGTTGCTCGCGACCATGGTCGGGGCGCTGGTGCCGGGAATCGAAGCCGGCATACCATCCGTTCGCAGGGTTGCGAGCAGAAGCCGGTCGTCGGAGCCGCCAAGCGAGGCCTGGCCGAGATATTCGAGCTTGATACGAGCCGTGCCGAGATGGCGGAAGGCCAGCGCGTCGGCCGTCTTCTGCGACACGTCCATGACGCGGCCGCCATGGTAAGGGCCACGATCATTGACGCGGACGATGATCGAGCGGTTGTTCAGGAGGTTGGTGACCCGGGCATAGGCCGGCAGCGGCATGGTCGGGTGCGCGGCGCTGATGCCTTCGCGGTCATAGACCTCGCCATTGGCGGTGCGGCGGCCATGGAAGGCCTCGCCATACCAGGACGCGGTGCCCACTGCGGTGTAGCCGACCGGCTTCTCATAAGGCGTATAGCGCTTGCCCGCGACGGAATAGGACTTGCCGACGAGTTCGCGGCCGCCGCCCTTCGGAACGGGCTGGCCGTCCGCGACAACCCGGGGGCTGGCGGGGCCGTATTTCGATGAGGGGAATGCGCCAATCTCCTTCGACTTGCGGCGCGCAACCTGATCATTCGCGCAATTGGCAAGGAGGAGACCTGCGAGCGCCACGCAACCAAGTCGCGCGGCACGAAGAGCAAGGGGAGAGGAAGCGGAAGCTCTGTCCGAGTCGGTTACCACATGGGCCAATGCCGGAGCCGAAGAGCTTGCGCCTCGCATCATTATGGTCGTCCGTCGTTGTGCCGAAAGCCATCGCCCGGCCAAGCCGCATCCTGCGGCGAAGCCGAAGTTTTCGGTCAATCCTGTAAAGGGATCGTTAAACGGGCGACTCGCCGAGCGCGAATGCCCCGATCCGGCATCTAGGATGCCCTTGAGCGGGCACAAAGGTGTCCGAAATGCGGCAAGTGTCAACCCGCGACCATTCCGCCGCCATTTTTCAGACAGGAGTTGCCACAATGCAACGCCGTCATTTTGTTGCTCGCGGCCGCGATTTAGGTTGAAAACGGCCCTTTCAGCGAGCAAAACCCCGTCAAGGCGGCTTGAAAGCAGAGCTCCGACAGATCCGCCCCACAATCAGCCGGTTCAGGGCAGACCGGGGCCCGGCCTGCCGGGGGCCTCAAGCCCGACTCACCTGCTCTCACCTGCTCGTGGCGGGCTGATCCGGACGCTGCAACGGGGAACTCATTTTGGCCTGACGTCATCGCACTTGCAAAAACGCCTCGCACCCGGCAATGACAGGCCAACCGGAAGGGTGGCCGAGTGGTTTAAGGCAGCGGTCTTGAAAACCGCCGTGGGTGCAAGCCCACCGTGGGTTCGAATCCCACCCCTTCCGCCACTTATGCTTGCCAGCCGTTCCTTGCTGTAACGCATAGCGAAATGCGCTCTCCCTTGCGGCTCTAATTTTCATCCCAATTCGCCCCAGCCATACATAGCGATGCAAAGATCGGAGCGTCGGTCGGTGGCTGCGAGTTGAGGAGCGTGCTACCGCCTCGGCAGCGAGGCAGGGGTGGGCGTCCATGGATTTGAAGGCATTCCAGATCGAAGTGACATCGGAGGGCGACAGCGCCCGCCAGGTCTTCTTCGTCGCAGCAGAATCAGGCGAGGCCGCCGTCGCACTATTGGCCAATCATTCGGCCTTGTTGCCCAACTTCAAACTGAAGCTGCAGCGCCGCCTGAGCGATGCGGAGATCGACATTCACCAGCTAGGGCCTGGGATGATCGTTCAATGGATGTAAGCGGGCTTGCCCCGCCATGTATCCCACGTTGGCGGCGCGCTCGATTTCAGCCCAAACCTGTGGCCTGACCGTAAATCCGTTCCCGCTGCATGTGCGCATGCAGCGGCGTCTCCTGTCCGCCGTCGCAGTGCGGTCAAGATGTCGGGTTGCAGACGGCATTATTGACTGTCGCTGCGGATGCTGGCCATGGGCCTAAGCCGTCGAACGCCCGGCATCGTGTTTGGCTGCGGCCTTCGCCCAGCACTGAAACTCCGCTTCGTCGTCCAGGAACGCTTGAAGAAGGCGCGGAAAATCGCGCCGCGCGATTGGTCCAAATGGGACAGGCCCGGTTCGCTGTCATCCTCGGCGACAGGCCACGCCGCTTATCGATCCTGTCCCGGCCTTCTCGTCATTCTGAGCCAGGCCTGTCTGGGGCCTGCTGCCCCGAGCTTGCCAGAGACCGCCGCCACGCGAAACGCAGGATCACACCCAGCGATGCCGCAAGTGGTATCGCCAGCAGCACGCCGATGAAGCCGAACAGCCATCCAAAGGCGAACAGCGCGAACATCATCCAGACCGGGTTGAGGTTGACCCGACGGCCGATGAGGCGCGGTGACAGCACATAATCGGCAAGCATTTCTCCGACGATGAAGATGCCGCCCACGACAGCGACAGGCACCCAATTCGGCCAGAACTGGGCCAGGGCAACGCAGGCCGCCACGAAGAACCCCGTCGCCGCGCCGAAATAGGGAACAAAACTGATGAGACCGGCGGTGAGCCCGATCACAATGGCATGGTTGAGCCCGACCACTTTCAGGGCTGATGCATAAAGCACGGCCAGAACGAAGCAGATGACCACCTGGCCGCGCACGAAGCCAGCGATCGTATCGTGGATTTCGCGCGCCAGCGCCCGAGCATCGTCGCGATACGCCGGGGTAAACCAGCCATCGACCGCCGCCATCATGCGGTGCCAGTCGATGGCGAGATAGATGGCGATGATCGGCGTCACCACGAGCAGCGAGAGAAGGGAAACCAGGGCCAGCCCACTTGACCATAACGAGCGAAGGAAGCTGTCGAGCCAACTGCTACCCATCGACTTGGCGAGATCGGCGGGGGATTGCTCGAGGTGGAGTTCGCCGCCCATGACATTGTGCAGCCAGGGGCCGCTCGCATCGCTCACGAGCGACTGGAGCCGCGTGAGGTAGCGGGGGAATTCCTCAACGAAAAATCGGAATTCGCCAATGATGGCCGGGAGCATCACCAGGAGAAAGGCAATGAAGCCCGCAACCAGCGGCAAGAAGACGGTCAGAGCTGCAAGGGAACGATTCATGCCGAACCGTTCCATTCTGTCGACCACCGGGACGAGCAGATAGGCCAGCAAAGCGCCGACCACAAACGGCAGCAGGATTTGGCGCAACAGCACCAGCGCAACCAAGGCGACCACTGAAACCGCAATCCAGAACTTGGCTGGTTGCGCGATCCTCATCGACGTTCTGCGCACATGCGGTTTCGAACTCGATTGCCGGCTTCGTTGCGCCCGCCCCAGGGGAAAGCGGCGAGAGCGCAGCGCTCCGTTCAGTTCACGATCAGGCTGGCGAAGGCGATCTCGCCATCGGTAATGTAGTGGTTGACCTTTCCGGTCTGCAAACGTGCACCGGATTGATGCAATACGACATCACCGATCATCTGCTTTGCCTTCAACTGAGCGACTATGTAGTTGCGCTCCGCATTCGTGTCGGAATCGGTCGCATGGGTCACCTGGAACGTCAGCCGGGTCAGAGATAGCCCAGTGTCCCGGGTACCAGCGCCGACCCATAACACAGGCCGGTCGGTCGCTGGCTTATCGGTATTCAACCAGAAGCTCGCTCCCGTCATATCGTCCTCGGAATGGGCGAGGCTCAGCGCCCAGAAGCGGATGTGATGGCGCTTGCGCGGGCTGTTGTCGATGGGCTCCTGGAAGCCGATGTCCTGCCTGCGTCCAAAGAGATAGAGGGTGCTGAAAGGAGCGGTCGGATAGGTCGAGTTCAGCAGAAACGCTCGTATCATTCGCCAGGAGCTGGCTATCCCCAAGCGATCGGCCGTCGACCAGCCCGCTGCTGCAAACGCATCGCGCAGTTGTTGAAGAGTGCCGATGAGGACGAGGTTTACAGGGTCTCCGGGCAGACCATCTCCGGTGATCGTGTATCGGGGGATCAATCTGCGGTGAAGAACCTTCAGGCCCATTCGAACCACGTTTGGCAGAATGACATAGGCAGCCAGACCGTAGGTCAGGCTTGCCGCCAGGATCCATGGCAGCCTGTGGTCTGCCGTATCGAAAATGACGAAGACGATCAGCCAAACGCTGACGACGCCCAGGCAGAGAACGAGGAATCTCTGAAAGAGGCGCGCGAGCAGTCTCAACGTTCTCGGTCCCGTCTGGTGCTGGGTGAAATCGCGATCGCTGCTTATCGTGGGGATTTTGGCATCCGAACACAACCACATAAGTGACGGCACTGTTTGCGGGCGGCAAACCGGTGGTCCCGTTGCCCCCTATACTAGTGGATGCTTGGTATTGGCGCTATGGCCGCGCGCCAGGGCGCGAAATTAGCCAGGCTGCAGAAGCGCTCAATGCCCGCCTGAGGAGGAGAGGACGTTCACGACCAGGACGCCCGTCACGATCAGGCCCATTCCGACCACCGCCCAGAGATCGAGCTTCTGGCCGAACGCAAACCACCCCACCGCCGAGATCAGGACGATACCTGCGCCCGACCAGACGGCATAGGCGATCCCGACAGGCATGCTCCTCAAGGTGAGCGAAAGGAAGTAGAACGCGACGCCATATCCGACAGCAACGACGGCCGTGGGCCCCAGTTTTGAAAACCCCTCCGACGCTTTGAGAGCCGAGGTGGCGATGACCTCGGCGACGATGGCAACGGCAAGGGTAAGATAGGCGTTCATACCCCGCCTAAACATCCTTGTGTGACGCTCTCAAGGCTCCCGATCGAAGGGAGGCCCGCAGCAGCCCACGCCGAGGCGCTGGCGCCGTGTACCCAGGGACGTTAGGGCGACAATTCCCCGAGATGCCCCACGCAGGCTGCCCCCTAGCGCACCTTCAAGCCCAGTTCCGCGAGCAGCTGGCCAGCCTGCTGGCGAGAGATCGTGGCGCCGCGAAAGAGCGTGGCGTCAACCAGCCTCAGTCCGCCCAGATCGGCGCCACGAAGATCAGCCCCCTCGAAGCGCGAGCCGTTCAGTGCCGCATCCATCAGACTGCAGTCCTCGAAGACAGCATCCCGGAAATCGCATTTCCTCAGGTCCGACTGGCTGAAATCGATTTTCCTGAGCGTGGTCTTGCGGAAGCTGAACGATGGCAGCTTCGCGCTGACGAGCAGGACCTCCTCGAACCGGCAGTCCAATGCCCTTGCTTCGGACAAATCCGCGCCAGTCAATTTGCAGCCCGCGAAGGACGCCGAGACCAGTGTCGTCCGGCGCAGAACGGCGTTGTTGAAATCGCCGAACTGAACCCGGCCGTCCGATAGATCGGCCCCCATGAAATCTGCGAAGGCCGCCCGACAGCCGAGCCATTGCACCCGCTCGAGTTTCGCACCTCTCAGCTTCGCGCGCTTGAGGCTGCACCGTTCGAAGAGCCAACCCGACAGATCGAGCCCCGACAGGTCCACTTCATCAAGATCGCACGCGATCACATGGTGCGGTATGCGCAGCTCAGAGAGAGCTGCCACATCGGCTCGCTGCAGGGTCCGCTCCGCGACGGTCTGAATGGGATCATCAGGCATGCGCTCCCGTAGCAACTGGCCGGCGGATGATCAATTTCAGCACCTTCGTGGGCGGTCGCACTCCCTTGCTTCTGGGGTCGCCGCCCTCCCCGATGGTGATGCTCGCGAGCCAGGCAGAACATCCGGCGACGGCGAATTGTTTACCCAGGGGCAGTAGAGAGCAGCAGCATCTCGAACCGGACAGCCTCTGCAGTCAGATCATCGTGAACCTCGTACCAACGGCCATTCTGTTTCTGTTCGCAGCAACCTTCTGCGCCGTCTGGCTGGCCGAGCGCCGAAGCTGGTATCTGCTCCATTTTGCGCAGGCGTTCCTGGCCTTTGGCCTCGGGATGCTCGTCCAGACAACACGGATTCCAGCCGATTTCGGGCTGAACACGATGCTGTACGGAATGCTCTATGTTTCCGGCACGCTGAGCTTCGTGACTGGCGTGATGGTGCGCTCTGGCCGGCGCCCTTCTCGCTGGTTCCTCACCATCTGGTTCGCCGCAGTGATGGGCGCGCTCGGCTATTTCTATTACATTGACCGCAACCTCATCGTGCGCATCCATATCGTGAGCTTCGGCCTCGGCGGCATCATCGTCTCAGCCGCCTGGATCATGCGGTCGCTTGCTCGGGGAAGCGCGACCGACAGGATAATCTTCTGGCTGGTTCTGGTGTTTGGCCTGCATTTCTTCCTGCGTACGCTGCTGACGAGCGAATTGGCCGCGGCAACATCCGCTTCGGGGTTCCTGCAGTCCGGATTCTGGACCTGGGTGCAATTCAGTGCCTCGGTCTTCGGGGTCGGGATGGGCCTTGGGCTGCTCCTCGTCATAGGGCTGGATGTGACGGCCCGGCTGCGCAAAGAGCGCGATACCGATCCGCTCACGGGGGCGTTGAACCGGCGCGGCCTGCAAGGCCGGTTTCAATCTCTGGTCGCGGCGCGTCATCCATTGGTGCTCAGCGTCGTCGCCTGCGATATCGATCATTTCAAGAGCATCAACGACGCCTATGGCCACGCGGCCGGGGACGCCGTGCTGATCGTGATTGCAGCCTCCATCCGGAGCGCCGTTCGCAGCAACGATGCCGTCGGTCGCGTCGGAGGCGAAGAATTCGTCATCCTGCTCAAAGATACGACCGCAGAACAAGCCTTCCATTTCGCGGAGCGCCTGCGGGGCGAAATCGCCAGGATCTCGTTTCCCAGGCTGCCGCCCGATCGGACGGTGACCTGCAGTTTCGGCATTGCCGAGCTTCGCCGTGGCGAGACGCTCGCACATGCGATCGGCCGCGCGGATCAGGCTCTGTACGCCGCCAAGAACGCCGGACGGAACCGTACGCGCACGGCCACGACGTTAGTGCCGGCGCGATCCTAGGCGTCATTGCTGGCGTTGAGTTCGTCCAGCTCAAGCCCGTCCTTGTCGTTCGGATCAGGCAACAGCCCCTGCCCCGTCGCCCAGCGCGCCACAATCTCGGCGACAGCCTCTTCACGCGATCGACGTGACTGGATTTTCCGCAGATAGCGATCGAGCGCAGTCAGTTCGGCAGCGCTCAGATGGATGGTCAGGGGCGTCCTCGGCTCGGCTGCAGGCATGGCATACTCCCGTCCGCTCTCGCGACGGACTGCTCGCCCGGCGGCAGCAATCCGACGATAGAAGCATGACAGGATCGCGGGGCGCAGCAAGGCGCAACAGCCCTGCAGGCCCCGTCCCGACGCCCTCCTTCAGGCATGCCCATGCGTCAAGCGCATGGCAATGTCCCGCGTCGAAAGGGAGGGTTTTGGCGAACCAAATCCGGATTCCGACGTTTTCCGCTCAAGCCGCAATTGCGGTTCCTGAATGGAGGAAGCGATGTTCAAGCATTCAATCGCGCTGACGGCCGTCGGAGCTGTCATGTTTGCGACGACCGCGATCTCGCAGACCAGTGCGCCCTCATCGAACGCCCCCTCGGCAGCTCCTTCGGCTCCGCCCCCCGCCCTGGAGCGCCCCAAGCCGCCAGAGAACAACCTCGCAGGCCAGGGGAAGTGGCGTGCGTCCAAGCTGATCGGTGTCGATATCTACGGCTCCGACAAGAAGAAGGTCGGTGATGTGACGGAAGTCCTGTTCGACAAGGCAGGCAAGGTCGAGATGGTGACCGTCGGCGTCGGCGGCTTTCTTGGCATCGGATCGAAGGATGTTGCGATCCCCTTCGAACAGGTGACGTGGAGCGAAGAGCCGATGGTGGTTCCCGCTCCGGCCCCTGCCCCTGCCCCCGCAGGAGGAAGCGGCAGCATGAGCGGTCCGGCCACGGCTCCGACAGCTGCTGCGCCTGTTCCGCGTGGTCCGATGATGTACCCGGACCATGGCGTCATCAGCATGACGAAGGAACAACTCACGGCGGCACCGGCCGTGACCTATGCCAGCCGCTGACCGCCACCTGACATCCCGGCCTGCGAAGCAGCAGGCCGGTGATCTCCGAAACTATTCGCCGGCTAATTGATACTGCCCGTCTCGGCGAGCACGCAGCTCGGAGAGAACGGGCAGGACAGCTTCCGGCAGATCATCCGCGATCAAGCCACGACCAAACTGTTCCGCGGCCTTGCCATGGAGCCAGACGGCGGCGCAGGCGGCCTGGAAGGCTGGCATGCCCTGGGCCAACAGCCCCGCGATGAGGCCGGCCAGGACATCGCCGGACCCAGCCGTCGCCAAGGCCGGGCTGCCGGTCATGTTGATCGCGGCCCTTCCACCGGGCTCGGCAATGACGCTGTCCGGCCCCTTCAGGACGACGACCGCACCGGTGGCCGCCGAAGCGCGGCGCGCCCGTTCGAGCTTGGACGGAGCCGCCATCACGTCCGCAGACGAGGCAAAGAGGCGCTCGAATTCCCCTTCGTGCGGCGTAAGTACGCAAGCTGCGCCGCTCGGCCTGATCCTCGAGCCGATCGGGACGGACGTGGTTTCCGCTGCCAGCAGGGTGAGCGCGTCCGCATCGAATACCGCTGGAACATGCGAGCGCTGCGCGGCAAGGACGGCTTCCCGAGCCGTTTCGTCAAGCCCGAGTGCCGGGCCGGCGAGGACTGCGCCAAGCCGTTTCTCGGCCAGCAGAGTTTCTATATCGGCTGCCGAGGCAGCTGCCCGCTGAATCAGCGCATCCGGGCCGCGGGCGGCATGCGCGGCAAGGGCTTCGGGCCGGCACGCAATCGTCACCAGGCCGGCGCCAATGCGCAGCGCGGCACGCGCCCCGAGTCTGGGCGCGCCAACCCCTGCAAGCCCGCCCGCCAGAACGAGCACCGCGCCGCGCTTGTATTTATGGGTATCGACCGCGTGGTGCGGCCACTCGGCGCGCCATAGCGGCGGAGCGTTGCGAAAAGTTCGCGCCTCCAGGGCGCCCTTGCCAAATGCCACCTCCGCCGTGATGCCGATATCGGCAAGCGTCACCACGCCGCATAATCCACGCCCGGGATAAAGCAGATGCCCCGGCTTGAGGCGAAAGAACGTGACCGTCTCATCGGCCCTTGTGACCGCTCCATTAGCGCGTCCGGTCTCCCCCGAAAGGCCGCTGGGGACATCCACGGCGATCACCGCAGCTGCCGAGGCGTTGACACGTTGCACCACGGCGGCGACGTCGCCGGCCAGCGGCCGATCGAGGCCAGCGCCGAAAAGGCCGTCGACCACGACGGCGGCCCGCTCGGGAGCGGCAGAGGAAATCGGCATGACCTCACCGGTCCAGGCCTGCGCCATCGCAAGGGCATCGCCCTTCAAGGCTTCACGGTCACCCGACAGGGCAAGCGTCACCCCGAAACCGCGCTCGCGAAGGAGACGGGCTGCGACGAACCCGTCCCCGCCATTGTTGCCAGGACCGCAGAGAACAAGAATGGCCTGTCCGGGTCGGGCCCGCCGGCTGACGGCATCGGCGACCGCCCTGCCCGCTCGCTCCATCAGGACGGGCCCCGTCGTTCCGGCCGCAATCGCAGCCCTGTCGGCGCGCGCCATCTCGGTTGGGGTCAACAGGGCAAGGGCGATCTCGTCTGCTGTGCTCATCGCGCGATCATCCGGAAGCCGGACGCTCATAGCAAGATCGGGCGCGCGGATCTCGTTTGGCTACCGATTGATCATCTGCATAAATTATGGGCGGAATATCGCCTCATCATGAGGCGATATCTGCCACGCTCCCTCATGGCGAGGCACACGCGCCGATGCTATGAGCACATACGGCGAGTGTTCGTCTGCCACGGCGGAACGCTGAACCGGCCTCCGAGCCATCGGGAAAGGCCGATTTTCAGTGCATCGACGATTGGACCGGCAGGCGGTATCGAGGAACGGACGAATATCCGTTTCCAACCACGCGCAAGGGAGGCCGGTCGGCGCATGAAGAAGATCGAAGCGATCATCAAGCCCTTCAAGCTGGATGAGGTGAAGGAGGCACTGCAGGAAGTCGGGCTGCAGGGCATCACCGTGCTCGAAGCCAAGGGATTCGGCCGCCAGAAGGGCCATACCGAGCTCTATCGCGGCGCCGAATACGTCGTCGACTTCCTGCCGAAGGTGAAGATCGAGATCGTGCTGGCCGACGAGATGGTCGAGAGCGCGATCGAAGCCATCAAGAAGGCCGCTCAGACCGGCCGGATCGGCGATGGCAAGATTTTTGTATCGTCGGTGGAGGGGGCGATCCGCATCCGCACCGGAGAGACCGGCGCGGACGCGATCTGAGGGCTTCATTCCCGAACCTGCGAAATCGGCGTCCGCCGGGCGAATACCCGCGGATCGATGAATGTTGAGAAACTGCTTTCAAGAGGAATGCTGAGATGAAGAGCGCCAAGGACGTCCTCAAGGCGATCAAGGACAATGACGTCAAGTATGTCGACTTCCGCTTCACCGACCCGCGCGGCAAGTGGCAGCACGTCACCTTCGACATCACCATGATCGATGAGGACATCTTCGCCGAGGGCACGATGTTCGACGGCTCGTCGATTGCCGGCTGGAAGGCGATCAACGAGTCCGACATGCTGCTGATGCCTGATCCGACGACGGCCGTGATGGACCCGTTCTTCTCGGCAGCGACGATGGTGATCACCTGCGACGTGCTCGAGCCCGCGACCGGCGAGCCCTATAACCGCGATCCGCGCGGCATCGCCAAGAAGGCCGAAGCCTATCTCAAGTCGACCGGTATCGGCGACACGGTCTATGTCGGCCCGGAAGCCGAATTCTTCGTCTTCGACGACGTCAAGATCTCGGCCGACCCCTACAACACCGGATTCAAGCTCGATAACGTCGAGCTGCCGATCAACGGCATGACCGATTACGAAGGCGGCAATCTCGGCCACCGCATCGCCACCAAGGGTGGCTACTTCCCCGTCCCGCCGCAGGATTCGGCGCAGGACATGCGCGGCGAGATGCTGGCAGCCATGGCGGCGATGGGCGCCAAGGTCGAGAAGCACCACCACGAGGTCGCCTCCGCCCAGCATGAGCTCGGCCTGAAGTTCGACACGCTGACCCACATGGCCGACACCATGCAGGTCTACAAGTACGCGATCCATAACGTGGCGCAGAGCTACGGCAAGACCGCGACCTTCATGCCGAAGCCGATCTACGGCGACAACGGCTCGGGCATGCACGTCCACCAGTCGATCTGGAAGGCTGGCAAGCCGATCATGGCCGGCAACAAATATGCCGACCTGTCGCAGGAGTGCCTCTGGTATATCGGCGGCATCATCAAGCACGCCAAGGCGCTGAACGCCTTCACCAACCCGTCGACGAACTCCTACAAGCGTCTCGTTCCCGGCTATGAGGCTCCGGTGCTGCTGGCCTATTCGGCCCGTAACCGTTCGGCCTCCTGCCGTATTCCGTGGACGACTTCGCCGAAGGCCAAGCGCGTCGAGGTTCGCTTCCCCGATCCGATGGCGAACCCCTATCTCGCCTTCGCCGCGCTGCTGATGGCCGGCCTCGACGGCATCGTGAACAAGATCGATCCCGGCCCGGCGATGGACAAGGATCTCTACGACCTGCCGCCGCGCGAGCTGAAGAAGATCCCGACCGTCTGCGGCTCGCTGCGCGAGGCGCTCGAGGCGCTGAAGAAGGACAACGCCTTCCTCAAGGCCGGCGGCGTCTTCAACGACGACTTCATCGAGAGCTATATCGAGCTCAAGATGCAGGATGTGGCGCGTTTCGAAATGACGCCGCACCCGGTCGAGTTCGCGATGTACTACTCCTACTGAGAGCTCTGCGCCGGGAACGTCCCGGCGCAGCCGCTATCCTCCCGACCGCGACAGTTCGCGGTCCACCTGAAACGCCGGGGCGGCAACGCCCCGGCTTTTTTCTTCTGACAGGGCCCTCAGACGTAGCGATTATGCCCGAAGGTGACGCTGCCGACGGCCGTTGCGAGATCATTGCCGTAATCGGCCGTTCCCACGCGATTCATGGAGGTGCCGGTAAAGACGGTCGGCACGATGCCACCGAGGCTGGCACCGTTGACGATGTTTCCAGAGACAACGACGGACCGTCCGCTGTTCGTCACAGCTTCGTTCGAGACGCCAATACCGATAGCCGCGTTACGCACCAAATTCCCGGAAACCACCAGCGCGCGTGCAGCCGTATTGATGCCTGCCTGGATGCCTACCCGCGCAGCTCCGTCAATCAGGTTGCCGGAAACCACGCAGTCCTGCTCGACGACGATGCCGTTTCCGATCGTTGAAGGCGGATAGTAGCCGGGATCGGGAATCGGATTGTCGGTGACGTTGGAGATGCGGTTGCCTTCCACGATGACGCTGCGTGAAACGCCGTCGGAGAACTGGCCGGAGTTGGCGACGAGAATGCCGCTACCGACCGTGTCGAGGCTGTTGTTGGAAACGATGCAACCCGTGAGATCAATTCCGGCACCTGGCGCCTCGATGAAGATCGCCGCTTCGCGCGTGTTGTAGATATTGTTGTTGCTGACGTTGTGCAGCCCCCCGCCATTGCAGCGGATGGCGGAGAATTTGACGCTGAAGATCTTGTTATCGGTGATCGAAACGCCAACGGCCCGGAAGACGCTGACGCCATTGCCGTTTTGCCCAGTCCCGCCGCCAACCGTATCGACGCCGTTTATGAAGTTGCCCGTAATCGTCGAGCTGTCGCCGGTGATCGCGTCACGCCAGACCGCGATACCATTGTTCAACATGCCGGTAATGGTGTTGTTCAGCGCCTTGATCTGGGCGTTCTCGCTCCAGATCCCGACGGAATGGTTGCCGAAATAGCAGGACCGGAAGACCGCGCCGGACGAACTCGCGATACAGGCTCCAATGCCAGGCGAGTTCATGATCTGACAGTTATCGAACAAGACGTCCTGGGCATTGCCGGCGATTGCGATGAAGGCCGGGCGCTGAGAGACATAGTCTGTCAAGGCCCGGTTCTGGCCGTCGAAGAAAATCCCCTCGAAGCGAACCTGGTTCTGCCCTTCGATCCGAAGGAATGTATTCGCTCCTGTGAAACGCAGGACGACCGAGCCGGGCATGGCGCGAACCTGCAACGGCTTGCCGCCGCCGTTCGTCGGCAGGACCGTGACGGTGCCCGAGTCATAAACACCGGGCTGAAAGAAGAGAGGCCTCCCCTGATTGCGGGCGTAGTCGAATACGGATTGGAGGTCGGTGAATGTAGTCCAGCCGGAACTCGCTGCGGCGGTGCGGGCAACCACGGCGTCGTCGAACAGGGCGTAGGATGGCATCGAGTATCTCCATAGCGAACATAACAAGAACGATATGGGTCAGTATTCCTATCCACGTCAAATGCACCGTGCATAACTCACGATGTCCGAGCGTAGGTGCGGCCGGAGACAGCGATGCACGGGCCCATTAAGCGTTCGGTAGAGGATTGGGGCTATGCGTCGCGATCCATGCCGTTAGGGGAGATTGCGGCGATGCTGCAGATCAAGGAAGGGCGTCTGACATATGCCGTTCAGCGCGCGCATGACCTTCTGATCAAGAAGCTCGTCCCGAGCAGCAGAAAACACCTTCCGCCCCATCCTCGGATTGCGGTGATCCCAACGGACTATCTCGGCATCTCGATCATTGGAAATGGGGTGTATGAACGTCGCGAGATCGCGTTCCTCAAATCCCTCTTCAACGAGAGGAACCTCGGCTCATGCATCTTCCTGGATATCGGCGCGAATATAGGAAATCATTCCATAAACTTCGCAGATTCGTTCGAGGAAGTGATATCGTTCGAACCCAATCCTCCTATCGCCTCGCTGTTGAAGACGAACGTCGTGCTTTCGCAAACGGGCAACATTCGCGTTCATGAAGTCGGCCTCGGCCAAGCAGATGCCGAGTTGAGGTTTTCCTTGCTTGAGCAGGGAAACGATGGGAGCGGCAGCTTCGCGTCTGGGCAGGGAGACCTTGTGCTGCCAGTCCGCCGGGGCGACGCATTCCTAGCTCAACGAGAGCCGGCAATTGCATCGGGCGCGAAGCGGGTCGGGTTTGTCAAATGCGACGTCGAGGGGTTCGAGGCAGATGTATTTGCGGGCCTACGGCAAACCTTCTCATCTCATCGCCCGATCGTTGCATTCGAGAGCAACGACAGCACCGCGGGCGAGGGAGCATGGGCCGAACTGAAGGCTGCTGGCTACGATACCCTGTACTCTCTGCGCGAAACTGGCGATAACCGGGGCAAGCTTGCTCAGGAGCTGAGCCGACTGACATTCGGCTATTCCTGCTGGCTCGAGGAAGTTGCCAAGGTTCCAATACGACGCTGCAATTTGGTGGCGAGCTTCGGTTCGCTGATCTGAGGCTCAGCCCACGCAGCGCACCGCCAAGGACAAGCCGGCGCCGGTCAAGTGCTCGAATTCAGGACGCGTATGCCTGGCTCCCGTCTCTCTCCCACGCCCTCCGTGATCATCTTCGGCTCGGCCAGACCCGTCACCTGCGCAGTGATGGATTATGCGCGCCGACTTGCCAACGCCATCAACGCGCAGCGTCCCGGTTTTGCGGCCCTTTACACGATAGAGCCCGACCAGCCCGCAGCCTTCGTCCGTGCCATCGCTGGGGCTCTGCGCGAGGACCGGATTGCGCATTTTCAGCTTCCTGTCGAAGGCTGGGGGAACGCGATCCTGCCAGGTTCGGCGCTGATGCTGGCGCGGCTCTGGACGCGCAAGGGGAATACCGTCGCGACCTTGCACGAGTGGGCGTCGCTCAACCGGCTGCGCTACCTATCGATCATCCCCGACATCCTCGCGACCGACGGCTTCATCTTCGTTTCGCAACAGCAGCGCGAGAGCTTTCTCAAGACCCCGCTGGTCGGGCCAAGGAGGAAGCTCGCTGCCCCTGTCATCCCGATCGGCCCGAACATCATGCCGGCCCGGATCGATCCGCATCGTGTCGTCGAGGAGCGGACGAAAGCACTGGGCAGCGGCACGATGCAAGCCGACATCGTGATCGGCTATTTCGGCGTGCTCTATGCGAGCAAGCGCCCGGACATGCTGCTGCGCGTCGTCAAGGCGCTGCACGAGCGTGGCATCAAGGCGCGACTCCTGGTCTGTGGTGATTTCCTTTGGGACAAGCCCAGGGATCGCGAGGCCTTCTTTGCCCTCGCACGCGAGCTCGGCATCATCGACTGGCTCGACTTTCGCGGTCGCATCGACGACGAGGGCGAGTTGATGGCAACACTTTCGGCTGCCGATGTCTTCCTGCTGCCTTTCACCGACGGTATCAGTACGCGCCGCGGCAGCTTTCAGGCCGTCAGTCAGCTCGCTATTCCGCTGGTCTCAACCGAAGCCGAGCGCGGGGACGAGTTTGACCTGTCGCCATCCCTGAAGACCAAGATCGATAGTCCCGCGACGGTGCTTTGCCCGGTCGATGCAGCGCCTGAAGAATTCGCCGACGCCATCATCACCGCCCATCTTCACAAGGCGGACGCGATTGGTGTCGAACTTTCAGCTTCTTGGGACGAGGCGGCGCGGAGGCATCTCGCCTTCTACGACCGGCTGATCGCCGATCGTCGGGACTGACAGGCGACCGACGCTGCACTCCGCCCGCGTTTAAGCCTGTCGGTTGGCGTCCGCCTCAGCGCAAGGCGAGCGCCACGACGCCGATCAGCGCAACCGAGGCTGCGAGCCACCACAATTTGCGGCCCTGGCCGGCATCGATCGAGCGGGAGCCGGTCAGCAGCGCCATATCCTCGTAACCAAAGGATTCACCGGCAAGGCGCGCGGTGCGCTCGAGCCCGGCCATCTTAATCCCTGGAACCGACGAACGCGCGACCACGACAGCCTCCCAATTTCCCAAGTTTCCGACAGCTGCAGAGCCATTCGCAAGCTGGCGAATCTCGACCCCACCACTCTCGTTCGCGCCGGGTTAATGCGACATGAACCATCCGCCGCGACACCGTATGGCATGCTCGCGTGACACCGCTGCGACGCTCGCTCGGCTGAGGGTTCGGTGCACAGCAAGGGGTGGAGCGACGATTCTCCTGCTTGTTCGGAGCGATGTTCGTTATATGTCTGGGGAACAATCGTTGCGGCTGGCTTGAGTGCCGGCCCTGGCGACGTCCCGGATGCGCTATTCTATCAGCGCTGCGAATCAGGTGATCGGCGAACGAAATGACGGAGAATGGCGATCTTTTCGGTGAGGGCAGCGGCGAGCAGCCGCAGCGGGCGCCCGAGCCATCGCCGGTCAAGCGTGATGCGGCCGCCCCGAGCAAGCCTTCGCAGCAATCGGCCTCACCTTCCGTCCCGCGCAACGGCACCTTGTCCGAGGCCGGCTATACCGCGTCCGCCATCGAAGTCCTCGAGGGGCTCGAGCCGGTGCGCCGACGGCCAGGCATGTATATCGGCGGCACCGACGAACGCGCGCTGCATCATCTCTTCGCCGAGGTGATCGACAACGCGATGGACGAGGCGGTCGCCGGCCACGCAACCTTCATCGACGTCGAATTCTTCGAGGACGGTTCGCTGGCCGTCACCGACAACGGGCGCGGGATCCCGATCGATCCGCATCCGAAATTCCCGGACAAGTCGGCGCTCGAAGTCATCATGACAACGCTGCATGCCGGCGGAAAATTCGACTCCAAGGCCTATGAGACCTCGGGCGGCCTGCATGGCGTCGGCGTTTCCGTCGTCAATGCCCTGTCCGACCGGCTCGAGGTCGAAGTCGCGCGCGGCCAGATGCTTTATCGTCAGGTCTTTTCGCGCGGGGCCCCGCAGGGGCCGTTGGAAACCGTCGGACGCGTCGCCAACCGGCGCGGCACGAAGGTGCGTTTTCATCCCGACGCGCAGATCTTTGGCGAGGGGGCCCATTTCTCCCCTGCCCGCCTGTTCCGGATGGCACGCTCGAAGGCCTATCTTTTCGGTGGCGTGGAGATCCGCTGGCGCTGCGCGCCGGCGCTGCTGAAGCCGGAGGGTGACGTCGCGGCGGAGGCCGTCTTCCGCTTTCCCGGAGGCCTGCGCGACTATCTCGGCCGCGAGATCGAGGGCAAGGATCTGGTCGCCGAGCCGATCTTCTCCGGCAAGATCACACGGGATGGCGGCCACGGCTCGCTGGAATGGGCCGTGGCGTGGCTGGCGACCGGCGAAGACGGCTTCAGCTCGTCCTACTGCAACACCATTCCGACGCCCGAAGGCGGCACGCATGAGCAGGGCTTGCGCGTCGCGCTGCTGCGCGGCCTGCGTGACCATGCCGAGCGTATCGGCCAGTCGAAGCGCATGGCGCAAGTGACCTCCGACGACGTCATGGCGACCTGTGCCGCAATGCTGTCGGTCTTCATCCGCGAGCCTGAGTTCCAGGGCCAGACCAAGGACAAGCTTGCGACTCTGGAGGCCGCGCGCATCGTCGAGAACGCAGTGCGCGATGCTTTCGATCACTGGCTCGCCGCCGCGCCGCAGCAGGCACTGAAGCTGCTCGACTGGTCGGTCGACCGGGCCGAGGAACGCCAGCGCCGCCGGCTCGAGAAGGAAGTTTCGCGCAAGACCGCGACGCGCAAGCTTCGGCTACCCGGAAAGCTAGCCGATTGCAGCAGCGCGGGCGCTGCAGGCTCCGAACTGTTCATCGTCGAGGGCGATTCCGCCGGCGGGTCAGCCAAACAGGCGCGCAACCGCGCGACGCAGGCGATCCTGCCGCTGCGCGGCAAGATCCTCAACGTTGCCAACGCGACCCGCGAGAAGCTGAACCAGAACCAGCAGCTTGCCGACCTGATCCTGGCACTTGGCTGCGGCATCGGCAGCCAGTTCCGCGAGGATGACCTGCGCTACGAGAAGGTCATCGTGATGACGGACGCCGATGTCGACGGCGCCCATATCGCTTCGCTGCTCGTCACCTTCTTCTGGCGCCAGACGCCGCGCCTGATCGAGAAGGGCCATCTCTACCTTGCCGTGCCGCCGCTCTATCGGCTCCAGCATGGCGGCAAGAGCGTCTATGCCCGCAACGACGCCCATAAGGACGAGCTGATCGCGACCGTGTTCAAGGGCAAGAAGCCGGAGATCAGCCGATTCAAAGGTCTGGGCGAGATGATGCCGGCGCAGCTCAAGGAAACCACGATGGACCCGGCCAAGCGCATCCTGCTCAAGGTCATGGTCGAGCATGAGGCGCGGGACGAGACCTCCGACACCGTCGAGCGGCTGATGGGCAACAAGCCGGAAGCCCGCTTCACCTTCATCCAGGAACGCGCGGCCTTCGCCGGCGAACTGATCGACCTGTGAGGCCGGGGGCGCGGCCAGGATATTCGGGCACGCGCTACCCTCGCATTTTTGTCGGTGAGACCGTCAAAGTCGGCGGGCTGTCAGCCAGGTGTCCCGGCGGCATCTTGCCGACATGCCCAACCGCAATCGCCCGCCCCCGAACACGCCGCATGATGATGCCGATGCCAGAACAGGCCCCCATGCTCAGCCATGGCCGATGATCGCATGGGGCAGCCTGCTTCCTCTCCACCTCGACGCCACGCGCTGGTTTCACCCAACTGGGACGACATCGCGATCTTCCACTCCGTCGCAGTCGGTGGGACGCTGGCCGTGGCAGCGGTCGCGCTCGGGCTGAGCGAGGCAACGGTAGCCCGTCGCCTCAAGAGTCTCGAGGCAGAGCTCGGCCTGCCGCTGTTCAGGCGCATGGCGAACCGGCTCGTTCTCACCGAGATCGGCGCAACTCTCGCCGGCGATGCCAGTGACATCGCCAATGCGGTGGAGCGCTTCAGCAACCGGACGCGTGCGGCACGCTCCGCCGATGATGCGCCTGTCCGGGTGACGGCGACGACCTCGATCAGCCTGTTCCTGACCATGCATGCGACGACGATTTCGGCCCAGGCGGGCGGCGTCGAGATCGGCATCATCAGCACGCGAGACCGGCTCGACCTGGCTCGCGGGGATGCCGATATTGCAATCCGGATGCGCCGCCCCCCGCAGGAGAGCGGCTATTTCAGCCAGAAGATCGGTCGACTGGTGCAGGCGCTCTATGCGCGCCGCGATGTCGATCCTCTGACGGCGCCCATCATTTCGGTCAGCCGTGACGTCTCCTCCCGTATCGAGGAGCACATCCTGAACTGGGCCAATGGGCGCCCGATCGCGGCCCGCGTCGGAGATTCAGCCGCGCGCTATGAGAGCATTCGCTCGGCGGGCGCCGTTTCGATGGCGCCGTGCTTCATGGCCGATTTCGACGACGCGCTGATCCGCCTCGCGCCGCCCCCGGACGAAACTGCCGACGAGATCTTTCTCGTCTCGCACGAGGTCCCCCGCCAGCGTCCGGCCGTGATGGCCGTGCTGCGGGCGCTGCAGACACTCTTTCGAGCAAACAGGACACGCTTGAATGGCATTCTGACGACCCCGGCAAGCATTCGCTAACCAAGCTTTTACTGGCGCGCGCGCAAAATGCTCATCAAGGGGCGGCATTGCGCCCCAACGATGCGGAGCGCCCCATGCGGGTCATCAAACTCTTCTTGAAAAACGAGCGCGGCAGCATGGTCGCGGATGTTGCCAAGGCTGGCGCGGCGATCGCCTTCCTTTCGGTCATCGCCGTCAATTTCGTTTCCACCCAGACGGCGCACCATCTCGACACAGAGCGCCTGAGCCAGGTCGCATCCGCAGCCTCCAAGGGCCAGATGATCGATCCGCTCGTCACCGGATCGATCCGCAAGAGCGCAAACGAAACCAGGCTCGACCCCTGCTCCGCTCCGCGCTGAGCGTCAGCCCAGCCAGCTCAGCAGCGCTTCTGTAACCGCCTGTGGCGCTTCCAGTGTCGAGAGATGGCCGCAATCGGGAATGGTGCGCAGCCGCGCATTGCCCCCGATTCCATCGGCGATCTCCCGGGCTTCCGCGACAGGCGTGATCTGGTCCTCCGCGCCAACCAGAATCATTGTCGGCACCGAGATGGCAGCAAGGCCCGGCCGAGAGTCCGGCCGCCCCATGATCGCTCTTTGCTGGCGAACAAACCCTTTTGCACCAATATCTTCTGCCATTTTCCGCACATCGAGGCGCAGTACCTCGTCGGTCAGGCGTTCCGGCGCCACGAGCTTTTGCCAGAGCAAAGTCGTGACATTGTCGAAGGCCCCTTTCTCGGCGAGAGCAATCATCTGCTCACGCGGCGCGTTGGTTTCCGGCGTCGCCGGCTTCGCGCTGGTGTCGAGCAGCGCCAGCCGCGTCACGCGCTCCGGCGCCCGGCGCATGATGTCCAAGGCGATATAGCCACCCATCGACAGACCGCAGAGCGCAAACCGCTCCGGGGCCGCCTCCAGCAGCCGAGCTGTGATGGCGGCCAGGCTATCGTCGCGGGCATGATCGGCGACGAGGACCGGCCGCCCTGGGGCAAGCGCCGGCCATTGCGGTCCATAGAGCGCCGCGGTGCAGCTCAACCCTGGAATCAGCACAAGCGGCTCGTTCATGGCAATCATACCTTCCGTTCTTGCCTAGTTTGTTGACTTTCCCGCGTTATTTCTGCATTGGACAGGGGTCCGAAGGCGCGCAGGAAAGAGAAGTCGCGCCACCGTCGCGGTTGATAGGTCGTCCCGCCACGTGTCACCGACCCTGAAGAAGCGCAACTCTCGATGTCTTTTGCCGAACTCGGCCTCAGCGATAAAGTTCTGACGGCGGTCACATCCGCAGGCTATTCCACGCCTACCCCCATCCAGGCTCAGGCCATTCCCCATGTGCTCGCGCGCCGCGATGTGCTCGGCATTGCGCAGACGGGCACGGGCAAGACCGCCGCCTTCACCTTGCCGATGCTCACCATTCTGGAGAATGGCCGGGCCAGGGCGCGGATGCCCCGCACGCTGATCCTGGAACCGACCCGCGAGCTTGCCGCGCAGGTCGAGGAGAATTTCTCGCGTTACGGCGTCAACCAGAAGCTCTCGGTCGCGCTGCTGATCGGCGGCGTCTCCTTCGGCGATCAGGACGCCAAGATCACCCGCGGCGTTGACGTACTGATCGCGACGCCTGGGCGCCTGCTCGATCACGTGGAGCGCGGCAAGTTGCTGCTGACCGGCGTCGAATTGCTAGTCATCGACGAAGCGGATCGCATGCTCGACATGGGCTTCATCCCCGACATCGAGCGCGTCTGCAAGCTTGTGCCTTTCACGAGGCAGACCCTGTTCTTCACGGCGACGATGCCGCCGGAAATCACTCGGATCAGCGAGCAGTTCCTGCATAATCCGGTGCGCATCGAGGCTTCGCGTCCCGCGACGGCAGCCACGACCATCACGCAGCGCCTGATCGCCTCCAATTCGCAGGACTATGAGAAGCGCGACACGCTGCGCAAGCTGATCCGCGACGCCAAGGACCTGCAGAACGCGATTGTCTTCTGTAACCGCAAGCGCGATGTCGCGACGCTCCATAAGTCCCTGCTGAAACATGGTTTCCCTGCCGTCGCGCTGCATGGCGACATGGACCAGTATGCCCGCATGGCCGCACTGGAATCCTTCCGTACCGGCGAGAATCCGATCCTGGTGGCGAGCGACGTCGCCGCCCGAGGGCTTGACATCCCGGCCGTCAGCCACGTCTTCAATTTCGACGTTCCGACCCATGCCGAGGACTATGTCCACCGCATCGGCCGCACCGGCCGGGCCGGCCGCCTCGGCGCAGCCTTCACGATCGTCACCCGTCACGACGACAAGCTTGTCGCCGCCGTCGAGAAGCTCACCGGCCAGCCGATTGCCTGGGAAGGCCCCGGCCTCAACGACCTGCCTCCCGGTGAACCGCGCGACGAGCGTCGCAGCCGCCGCGACGACAAGCGTTCGCCGCGTGGCGGTCGCGGGCGTCCCCTGCGGACCCCACGCGAGGAAGCCGCACCGTCGGAAGAGGCAGCGGTCGTGGAAGTCGCCGATCGTGCCCCTCAGGACACCCGCCGCCGTGGCGAGGACCGGCCGACCAAGACCCGCATTCGCCATGCCAGCGAGCAGCCTGCGCCAGCGCACTCGCGCCCACATGATCGGCGTCGGGACGAGGACGATCGCGAACCCAAGGTCAAGGGCCTGGGCGATCACGTCCCGGCCTTCCTGCTGCGGCCCGTCAAGGTCGGCTGACACCGCAGCATCAACGGTATCTTAACACCGTTCCTCCAATCTTAGTGAGTGGCTAGGGCTTCCCGCAGCCACCCTGCGGGGCGCGATTGCCGCCGTCATGACGGACAGAATGTCCCGCTTCGATTCACAATCGAGCCCGAGATGGCCGGTGTGGCCAGCGGGATCGGCTCCGGTCGGGCGATGACGATGAGCGAACAGACGCAGTCCTCCCAGTACACGTCCGACCTGCCCGACCGTGTCGTTGCGGCCATGCGCCAACATGGCTCTCCCGGCTATCCCCGCGCCTTCGAGGTCTGGTACGCACATCTGAGCGGCGAGATGCCCGCACTCAGCATGGTGATGAACGCGATCATCACCGGTAGCGAGGGTCAGGTCGGCGCTGCCGATATCGACAGCCTCTATGACCGCTTCATCAGCACCGAACGGCTCGCGCGCCAGGCCGAACGCACCAGCCTGCAGGTTCTCGGCGAGATCGACAGCCTGATGTCGCTGGTCGATCGCGCGCTGGATTCGAGCGAGCGCTATCACGGCCGCCTCAGCGCGATGTCGGACGAAGTCCCGCCCATGACCGACCGGCAGCGCTTGCGCGAATGGGTCGAAGCGCTGGTCATGTCGACCCGCGAAGAGGTGGTGCGCAAGACCCAGCTCGAGTCGCAATTGAAGGACAGCTCCAACGAGATCCGCCATCTTCGCGAGGCGCTGGAAACGACGCGGGCCGAGGCGCTGACCGATCCTCTGACCGGCCTCGCCAATCGCCGCCACTTCGAGGAGATGCTGCAGAAATCGATCGACCAGGCGACGCTGCAGCGCGAGCCCTTTGCGCTGGTCATGGCCGATATCGACTTCTTCAAGACCTTCAACGACGCACATGGCCATCTGACCGGCGATCAGGTGCTGCGCCTCGTCGCCCGCACCATGAAGGACAAATTCAAGGAGAAGGCGGTGATCTCGCGCTTCGGCGGCGAGGAATTTGCGATCATCCTGCCGGAAGCCGATATCGTCGCCGGCAAATTCGGTGCCGAGACGGTGCGCCAGGCGCTTCTCACCCGCGAGTTGATCAAGCGCTCGACCAACGAAAACCTCGGTCGGATCACCATCTCGCTGGGAGTCTCGGTCTATCGTCGAGGCGACACGGCCGGTTCACTGGTCGATCGCGCCGATCAGGCCTTGATGCAGGCCAAGCGTGACGGCCGCAACCGCACGATCACCGAAGAGGCGCTGGACACGACAAGCCGCGTGGCCTGACTCGCGCTATCCGGGGATCAGGAGCCGGTAAGCGCCGTTTCGGCGTGGGGCTTGATCTCGACCGATTCGCCGCAGCCACAGGCGGAAACCTGGTTCGGGTTGTTGAAGACGAAGGTCGAGGAGAAGCGGTCGCTCCTGAAATCCAGCTCGGTGCCGAGCAGAAAGAGCACAGCCTTGCCATCGACGACCACGGTCGCATCCTTCTCGGTGACGACCTCGTCGCCCTTATGCGCCTCACGGGCGACCTCGAAGGTGTACTCCATCCCCGCGCAGCCGCCCTTCTTGACGCCGACACGAAGGCCGAGCGCCGGCGCGTCCGGATTGTCGAGCGCCGATTGCGCCATGATCTCGCGGATACGCGTCGCAGCGGCGTCGGTCAGCGACACCACCTTCAGGCCCGGAATTGAAAACATCCTCGTCCCTCCTCGATCGGGTTCAAGGCCCGATGAAACAGGATTGCATGTCCTACATAAGGATCGGTAAGCGCAACGTCGAGGTGTTGCGGCGCAACGGCGCCATTTCATTGCGCGCATTGCATGACGGACCGGGGCATGCACTGTGACATTCTCACCAGAAGCGGCTCGAACACACATGACCTATCGCCTGCACCGCCCGGAATCGCTCCATGCCCTCGTCCGCGAGATGGTCACAAGGGCCGGCTGGACGGAGGCGCAGGCACAGGAGACGGCACACCATCTCGTGCTCGCCAATCTGAGCGGCCATGACAGCCATGGTGTCGGCATGATCCCGCTCTATTTCACCTCGCTGGCGGACGGGAACCTGAAACCGGACGCAGCGCCCGTCACGAAACTCGACAGCGCTCCCTTCCTGATCATCGACGGCCAGGTCGCGCTCGGGCAGCCCACCGCGCGCGAGGCGGTCGAACGCGCAGCCAAGATGGCGCAAGACGGTGGCGTCGCCATCGTCAATCTACTGGACGCGCACCATATCGGCCGCATCGGCCACTATGCCGAGATCGCCGCGGAAGCCGGGCTGATCTCGTTCTTCTGGGTGAATGTCGCCGGCCGCCCGCCGATCGTCGCGCCCTATGCCGCCAAGGAAGCCCGTTTCGGCACCAATCCGCACGCCATCGGCATTCCCGTGCCTGATGGTCAGCCGATCATCCTGGATTTCGCCACCAGCCGCATGGCGCATGGCAAGGCTCGCGTCGCGCTGAACAAGGGCGTTGAGGTGCCTCCGGGCTACATCATCGATGGCGAGGGCAGGCCAACGACCGATCCCTCCCATGTCTTCCAGCACGCCATTCCGGACCTGCCGCTCGGCGCGTTGCTGCCCTTCGGCGATCACAAGGGCGCCGGCCTGTCGCTGATTGCCGAACTGCTCTCAGCCGGACTGATGGGCGCTGCCCGTATCGACGAAAAGCCACAGAGGAGCTGGATCATCAATTCGCTGTTCGGCGTGCTGATCGACCCGTCGCGGCTGGAGCCGGACGCCGCGCTCCGCAAGAGCCGGACCGAGAGCTATCTCGCGTTTGTTCGCGCCGCGAAGCCGCAGGACCCGGCCAATCCCGTGCTGGCGCCGGGCGACAAGGAGCGCGCGGTCCGCGCCGAGCGCGCTCGCGCCGGCATTCCCCTTGACGATGAGACCTGGTCGCAGATCAAGGGGGCAGCGGCGCGCTACGGGATTGATGCAGAGCAGTACTGAGCGCTCAGGCTCGCAATGGGAGCACGGGGGCGCCAATGACGCTTGATGACTACAACGCGTTCTGCGCCTCGTTGCCAGCGACGAGCCATGTCGTGCAATGGGGCGGCGCCCATGTCTGGAAGGTCGGCGGCAAGGTTTTTGCCATTGCCGGCTGGAGCGGCGGCAAGCCGCTGGCCGTCACCTTCAAATGCTCGGATATGGCCTACACCATCCTCCAGGAGCAGCCCGGCCTGCGGCCTGCCCCCTATCTCGCCTCACGGGGAATGACCTGGATCCAGCGGCAATCCGATGAGAGCATGGCCGACGATGCGCTTCGGGATTATCTCCGCGAAAGCCATCGTCTGATTGCGCTCAAACTGACAAAGACGCTGCGCCAGCAATTGGGGTTGAACGGCTAAAGTATCGGCCCGAAAAGTGGATTGCGGTTTTCGGGAAAGCCGATGCAAAGACAAAGGGTTAGATCATCGGACTGGATACGATATCCGGTCCGATGATCTAAGGCGTCGGCCCCAAACGTGGATCGTGATTTTCGGAAAAGCCGACGCGAACACAGGAGATGAGGCCATCGGACCGGATACGAGATCCGGTCCGATGATCTAAAGCTGCGCCTCGCCGCGCAGCACCGGTACGCATCCGCCGCCGACGGTCGCGCGGATGCCGTCCTCACTGCGCCGCGCCGTCAATTGCAGCAGACTCGGGCGCCCCATCTCGACGCCCTGGGTGAGTTCGAAGCGTGCACTCTCGCCATCACCAAGCGATAGCAGCAACGCTGCCAGCGTGGCACTCGCCGAACCCGTTGCCGGGTCCTCCCATGTACCGGCCAATGGCGCAAACATGCGGGCGCGGATGCTCTGCCCATTACGCACATAGAGGAAGAGCGATAACCGCTTCTCCAGCTCCGGGTGCGCTGCTTCAAGCGCCCGGAACGATGCGAGATCGGGAACGGCCCGTGACAGAGCCTCCGCCTTCACTTCGGTCAGCACGAAGCGCACGCCGACCGAGGCTTGGAGCGGCTGGTGCGACACGACCACCACATCCGAGGGGTTCAGACCGGCACAGGCGGCAATCCCGGCAACGGGGAGCGTGATGCCTGTCGAGAGCGGCTGCGGCGCAGCGATCGTGGCGCCCGTCACCGTGCCATTGGGATCTCGCTCAACCTTCACCTCGACGAGGCCCGCGATTTCCTCGAAAAGAAGCACGCCATCGCGGTCGTGGCCATGCCGCGCCAGCACACAGGCCGTACCCACGTTGGGATGGCCCGCAAAGGGCATTTCGCCGGTGCGGTGGAAGATGCGGACACGTGCGGTATGAGCCAGATCGTCTGGCGGCAGCACGAAGGTCGTCTCGCTGAGATTCATCTCCGCGGCCAAGGACTGCATCTGCGCGTCCGACATGCCGCGCGCATCGGTGAAGACGGCCAGCGGATTTCCGCCAAAGCGACGGTCCGTGAAGACATCGACGGTTTCGAAGGGGTAGGACGGCATGGCGGCTCCGATCGACGCTGGAATCCGATGGCTCAGAGGGATTCCTCTTGCCATGAATTAGGGATTTGGCAAAGTGCCAGAATGAACCCGGCTGACCTGTTCCGCGCGCTCGCCAATGAGCGCCGCCTCCAGATCCTGGATTGGCTGAAGGATCCGCGCGCGCATTTTCCGCCACAGGTCGACGGAGATCTGGTCGAGGATGGGGTTTGCGGGGTCTTCATCGCCGAGAAGCTCGGTATCAGCCAGCCGACGCTGAGCGAACACATGAAGGTTCTCGTGCGGGCACGGCTGGTGACGCCGAGGCGGATCAGGCAATGGACCTTCTACCGGCGCAATGAGGAGCGCATCTGCGCTGCCAAGGCAGCGATGCTCGCAGAGCTTTAGCTCGGCGGAGATCAGTGCTCCTTCGTGGCGGTGTCGTAGCTCAGGCTCCAGCCATTGCCCTGCAGCCAGAGCCGCGCAGAGGATTTTTCGTCGCCGCGCCTGAGGCTGCGCACGAATTCCGCATCTCCGCCGCCAAAGGCCGCCCACAGGGCCGCCTGCTCGGCCGGCGTCCCGGCAAGGGCGCCTTCAGCGCAGACGAAGGATGCCATTCCGAGCCAGGAGACGCTGAAGCCCTCGCCCTGAGGTTCAACCAGATAGCCCGCACCGCGAAAGGAATGTCGCCCTCTCCTGCCCCTTGCATCGACCGGCCCGGGCACGCCAAGCGGAAAGATCAGCCGGCCACCGGGCGCGAGGCGATCGAGCCATGCCTCGGCAGGGCGGGCGGCGGCGAAATTGACGTAGATGCAATCGACCGGCTCGCGCGGCCATTCGGCGCCGTCGCCCTTGACGACCGTGACCGAGGGCTGGTCCGACAGATTGGCGGCGGCACGCTCGGCCAAGACCGGATCGTACTCGACCGCCAGCACCTGTCCCGCGGGGCCGACAAGCTGCGCCAGGATTGCCGTATAATATCCGGTGCCAGCACCGATATGGACGACGCGCTCGCCCGCACGCGGCCTCAGCGCATTCAGCCAATGGGCATGCAGGCTTGGGCTGCCGTTGTTGACGCCGCGCTCCGGCGCCAAGGCGATCAGGACATCCTGATAGACGACGGTCGGATCACTGGATGTCAGGATCGCATAGCTGCCGCCGCGCGACATATGCCATGGCGGCGGGCCGATGAAGCACTCGCGCGCGACTGCCGCAAAGGCGCTCTCGAGCGCAGGATTATCGGCGACGCCGACGCTGGCGAGCATCTGCCGGGCATATGCGCGCCGCGCGATCGCGAGCTCCCGCTCGTTCGTCCTGCGCTGTCCCGGCACGGAAGCCCGCCTGCCCTTGTCACCACATGTCGAGCGCTACTCTGGCCTCGTCCGACATCCGGGACTGGTCCCAGGGCGGATCGAAGGTCATGCTCACCGTCACCGCAGCGACGCCGGGCACGGCGCTCACCGCGTTCTCGACCCAGCCGGGCATCTCGCCGGCAACCGGGCACCCTGGCGCGGTCAGAGTCATGTCGATCGCGACCTGGCGGTCATCGGCGATATCGACCCGGTAGATCAGGCCGAGCTCATAGATGTCAGCCGGAATCTCCGGATCGTAGACCGTCTTCAGCGCTGCAACGATATCGTCGGTGAGACGATCGATCTCCTCCGGCGGCAGGCCCGAGCTCGCGCCCATGCTGGGGGCGTTCGGCTTCAGCTCTTCGGTGGCGCTCTCACTCATCACAACAATCCCGTTCAGGCGAAAAGGCTCTCGGCCTTCCGCAACGCCTCGACCAGATGGTCGACTTCTTCCAGCGTATTGTAGAGGCCGAAAGAAGCCCTGCAGGTCGACGTCACTCCATATCGGGCCAGAAGCGGCATCGCGCAATGGGTACCGGCCCTGACTGCGACACCTGCGCGGTCGATCACGGTCGCAACGTCATGCGCATGCGCGCCCTTCAACTCGAAGGAGACGATCGCACCCTTGTTCGCAGCCCTGCCGAATATCCGGATCGAGTTCATCTCGCCGAGCCGCTGCATGGCATAGCTGGTGAGCTTGGCCTCGTGGGCGGCGATATTCTCGCGCCCCAGCGCCATCATGTAGTCGAGCGCGGCACCAAGCCCCACGGCCTCGACGATCGCCGGCGTCCCCGCCTCGAAGCGATGCGGAGGGTCGTTATAGGTGATCGCGTCCTCGCTGACGGTGACGATCATCTCGCCGCCGCCCTCATAGGGGGGCAGCTTTTCCAGCCATTCGCGCTTGCCCCAGAGGACGCCGGAGCCAGTCGGTCCATAGGTCTTGTGGCCGGTGAAGCAGTAGAAATCGCAGCCGAGGGTCTGCACGTCGACCGGCAGATGCACCGCGCTCTGGCTGCCATCCACGACCAGCGGAATCCGATAGGCCTGACAGATGGCAGCAACCTCGGCGATCGGAACGATCGTGCCGATCGCATTCGACATATGGGTCAGTGCCACGATCTTGGTGCGCGGCGAGATCAGCTTCTCGAATTCCTCGATGAGGAAATTGCCGTCCTCGTCGATCGGCGCCCATTTGATCACCGCCCCATGCCGCTCGCGCCAATAGTGCCAGGGCACGATGTTGGAATGGTGCTCCAGGATCGAGAGAATGATCTCGTCGCCCTCCTGGATGCCGAGATGGCGCCCGAGAGACGAGGCAACGAGATTCAGCGCGCCGGTCGAGGACCGGGTGAAGATGATCTCTTCGAGATGGGCGGCATTGAGGAAGCGGCGCGCGCTTTCGCGCGCCGCCTCATAGGCCTCAGTCGACGCGTTGGCGAGGTAGTGCAGCCCGCGATGGACATTGGCATAGTCCTCGCGCATCAGCCGGCTCATCGCATCGATGACGACATTCGGCTTTTGCGCCGAGGCCGCATTGTCGAGATAGACCAGCGGCTTGCCGTAGACCTCCCGGCTCAGGATCGGGAAATCCCGGCGGATCGCCGCAACGTCATAAGGCTTCACCGGCGCATTCATGGTCAGGCCTTTCCAGGATTGCTTGGCCTGTCGGCGACGAGCACGCCGGCATGGCCCCAGTCCTCGCGCTCGATCTCCTGGATCACGATATGGGTGTTGTCCGGGTTCTTGCCGAGCACGCGGACAAGGGTCTGCGTGAACTCCTTGACGATCTCGGCCTTCTGTTCACGGGTCGCACCCTTGGTGATCTGGAGATTGACGTATGGCATCAGGCTGCCTTCTCGGCTGTGTGCTCGCGGTTGGCGAGCCAACCTTCGACTTCGCCCATGATCAGGTCGCGCAACGCCTCGTCGGCAACGAACTCGACCGCCTCGCCGGCAAAGGCCTGCAGAACCAGCGCCTCGGCCTGAGGCCGCGGCAGGCCGCGCGCCATCAGATAGAACAGCTGCTCGCCATCGATCTGCGCCACGGTGGCGCCATGGCCGCAGACCACGTCGTCGGCGAAGATCTCGAGCTCGGGCTTGTTGAACATGGTCGCGCCGTCGTTCAGGAGCAGCGCATTGCTCTTCATGCTGCCATCGGTCTTCTGCGCATGCTGACGCACGATGACCTTGCCCTGGAAGACGCCGGTGCCTTCGCCGCCAATGATCGACTTGAACAGCTCGCGGCTGGTGCCGTGAGGGACTTCATGGTCGACCACGAGCGTGACGTCGGAATGCTCCTGGCCACCGAGCAGGTTGACGCCGCGTAGCCCGACCTCAGTGTGCTCTCCGGCATAACGCACGAAATGCTGCTGACGCACCGTGCCCGCATTGCAGATCAACGCGAAGGAGTCGAACCTGGCATGGGCGCCAACAGTCGCGAGCAGACTCAGCACCTGCACTGTCTCGGCCGGCTGGCGCGTCACGAGCCGGATGTGCTGGATCTCGCTTTCGTCGCCGGCTTCGAAGACGATCGCCGTGTTGATTTGCGCAGCTTTCGCCCCGGCGCTCTCGCTGATCTCGACGATCGAGCCCTTGACGCCCTTGCCGGCAAGCACGACCGAGCGGCTGAAGATCGCCTGCTCGTCTTCGCCGGAGGCGAGCGAGATGATCGCGATCGGCGCCGCGAGTTCGGTGCCTTCCGCGATCTCGACCAGGACACCGTCACGCATCAACGCCGTGTTGAGCATCAGGCCGGTATCGCCTTCCGCGACGGCGGGACCGGAGAGGATCCGCGTCAGATCCTCGCGCGGCGAAACCAGCGCGTCGGCCAGGGCATGAACCGTGACGCCCTCGGGCAAGGCAGCGAGGCCCGAAAGCTCGGCATTGAAGGCGCCGTCGATCAGGACGAGCCTGAGACCGTCCAGCTTCAGCGTGGAAAGACGGTCGCGCACGGCCTGGGTTGCAGCATTGCCGCCGGCGAGAGGCTTCGCCTCGCGCAGCATCATGCGCAGATCCGTATAGCGCCAGGCTTCGAGGCGGCGATGCGGCAGGCCCTTGGCCTCGAAGCCGGCGAAGGCATCTTCGCGCAGCTTGCGAACCGGCCCGGCTCCCGGCAGCTCAGCCTTCACATTGGCGAACTGCTGGGCGAGGACCTGCTCGGCCGCGGTCTTCAGCGGGGTGACGATGGCCATCAGGCGGCCTCCCCATAGGCTGCGTAACCGCTCTTCTCGAGCTCCAGGGCCAGTTCCTTGCCGCCGGTGCGGACGATGCGGCCCCTGGCCATGACATGCACGGTGTCGGGCACGATGTGCTCGAGCAGGCGCTGGTAGTGGGTGATCACCAGGAAGCCGCGGCTCTTGTCGCGCAAGGCATTGACGCCTTCGGCAACGATGCGCAGCGCGTCGATGTCTAGGCCGGAATCGGTCTCGTCAAGGATGCACATGGAGGGCGCGAGCAGCGCCATCTGCAGGATCTCCATGCGCTTCTTCTCACCGCCGGAGAAGCCGACATTGAGCGGGCGGCGCAGCATTTCGCGATTGATGCCAAGGCCATCAGCTGCAGCGTTGACGCGCTTGATGAAGTCTGGCGTCAGCAGTTCGTCCTCGCCGCGAGCCCTGCGCTGCGCGTTCATCGCCGCCTTCAGGAAGGTCATGGTGGCGACGCCGGGGATCTCCAGCGGATACTGGAAGGCCAGGAAGATGCCGGCGGCGGCGCGGGCATCGGCCTCCATCTCCAGCACGTTCTCGCCATTCAGCAGGATCTCGCCGTCGAGGACCTCATAGTCCTCCTTGCCGGCGATGACATAGGACAGGGTCGACTTGCCGGAGCCGTTCGGCCCCATGATGGCAGCGACTTCGCCGTCATTCACGGTGAGGTTCAGGCCGTTCAGGATCTGGGTGTCCTCGTCGGCGATCTTGACGGTCAGGTTGCGGATTTCGAGCATTGGTCAGAGTTCCGGTTTCTGCCGCGTCGCGCTCGGTCTTGTGCCAAGCATCCGCGGCTGGTGTCTGTTCAAGAAGGGCGTGGCTGGTCTGGACATGCCAGACCATGATGTCGCGCTAGCCGACGGAGCCTTCGAGCGAGATAGTGATGAGCTTCTGCGCCTCGACGGCGAACTCCATCGGGAGTTGCTGCAGCACCTCCTTGACGAAGCCGTTGACGATCAGCGCCACCGCCTCCTCCTCGGAGAGGCCGCGCTGCTGGCAATAGAAGAGCTGGTCCTCACCGATCTTCGAGGTCGTAGCCTCATGCTCGAAGATCGCGGTGGCGGTCTTGGCCTCGATATAGGGGATCGTGTGCGCGCCGCACTGGTCGCCGATCAGCAGCGAATCGCAGTTGGTGAAGTTGCGCGCGCCCGTCGCCTTGCGATGCGCCGAGACCATGCCGCGATAGGTCGAGTCCGACTTTCCCGCCGCGATGCCCTTGGCGATGATCTTCGAGGTCGTGTTGCGGCCGAGATGGATCATCTTGGTGCCGCTATCGACCTGCTGCATGCCGTTCGACACGGCGATCGAGTAGAACTCGCCGCGCGAGCCGTCGCCGCGCAGGATGCAGGACGGGTATTTCCAGGTGATGGCGGAGCCGGTCTCGACCTGCGTCCACGAGATCTTCGAGTTCTTGCCACGGCAATCGCCGCGCTTGGTGACGAAGTTGTAGATGCCGCCCTTGCCCTCGGCATCGCCGGGGAACCAGTTCTGCACGGTCGAGTACTTGATCTCGGCATCATCGAGCGCGATCAGCTCGACCACCGCCGCGTGGAGCTGGTTCTCGTCGCGCTTCGGCGCCGTGCAGCCTTCGAGATAGCTCACATAGGAGCCCTCTTCGGCGATGATCAGCGTGCGCTCGAACTGGCCGGTGTTCTGCTCGTTGATGCGGAAATAGGTCGACAGCTCCATCGGGCAGCGCACGCCCTTGGGGATGTAGACGAAGGAGCCATCGGTGAAGACCGCGCTGTTCAGCGTGGCGAAGTAGTTGTCGGTCACCGGAACGACGGTGGCGAGGTACTTCTTGACGAGCTCGGGATGCTCCTGGATCGCCTCGGAGATCGAGCAGAAGATCACGCCGGCCTCGGCCAACTCCTTCTTGAAGGTGGTGACAACCGAAACGGAGTCGAAGACGGCATCGACCGCAACGCGGTTCTCCGGCGCGACGCCAGCGAGAATCTCCTGCTCACGGAGCGGAATACCGAGCTTCTTATAGGTCTCAAGGATCGCCGGATCGACCTCGTCGAGCGATTTCGGCTGCGCGCCCATCTTCGGCGCGGCGTAGTAATAGATGTTCTGATAATCGATCGGCGGGTAGTTGACGCGCGACCAGGTTGGCTCCGTCATCGTCTTCCAGCGCCGGAAGGCATCCAGCCGCCATTCCAGCATCCATGCCGGCTCGTTCTTGCGCGCCGAGATGTAGCGGACCGTGTCTTCGGTCAGCCCCTTGGCGGGCTTATCGACTTCGATCTCGGTGACGAAGCCGTATTTGTACTCGGTCACGTCAATCGACTTGACCTGATCAATGGTCTCCTGGACCGCTGCCATATTCAGTCTCCAGTCGCGGGTTCAAGGCCCGCCGGTTCTTTCAAGATAGTCGCCGGAACAGTCAGGCCGCCGCCTGCCTCTCCCGACCGGTTTTCGCGGCAAGCGCCTTCGCGTATGCCGCAAGGAAATGAGCGATATCGGCCTCGGAAGTGGTCCATCCCAGGCTCGCCCGCAAGGCCCCTGCACTCATGACAGGGTCGACGCCCATGGCATCCAGGACATGCGAGCGCTTGACCTTGCCCGAGGAGCAGGCCGAGCCGGACGAGAGCGCTATGCCAGCGAGATCCAGCATGATCAACGCCGTTTCCGCCTTGATCCCCGGCGTCGCGAAGGCGCTGGTATTCGGCAGACGCGGGGTAGCGCCACCGAATAGAACCGTCTCCGGTGCGAGGGACAGGATACCGGCTTCCAGCATGTTGCGGAGATCCGAAAGCCTGGCCGCCTCGGTCGCGATGGCCTCGCCGGCGATCTCGGCAGCGACGCCGAAGCCGACGATGCCGGGAACGTTTTCTGTGCCGGCACGCCAGCCACGTTCCTGCCCACCACCGCGAACCGGCTTGTCGGCGAGTTCGTAGGCACCACTGCGGAGGACGATGGCGCCAACTCCCTTCGGACCGCCGATCTTGTGCGCAGACAGAGCCAGAACATCTGCGCCCAATGCGTTGATATCGATAGAAATTTTGCCGGCGACCTGAACCGCGTCGCAGTGCAGCAGCGCGCCGTAACGCCTGGCAATGACCGCTGCTTCGGCAATCGGCTGAATGACGCCGGTTTCGTTATTTGCAAGATGCAGCGAAACGAGCGCCCGCGCGCCGGGTTGCTCGCTGGCCAATCTCTGCAGCCGCGCCTCGAGCCAGGCCAGATCGGCAAGCCCCGTGGCATCGACCGGGATGGTTTCCGCTGCACCACCTGCGAAGCGATGACCGTCGCGGACGCAGGCATGCTCGGTCGCGCCATAGAGCAGAAGCGAGCCCGGCACGCGGATGCAATCGCGTCCGCCACTGCATTCCATCAACCCCGGCGAAAGCACCGTGGCATTGGCCTCCGTGCCGCCGCTGGTGAAAACGACGTTGGCCGGGCTGGCAGCGCAAAGGCGTGCGACCTGTTCCCGTGCCTTCTCGACAGCAGCCCGCGCCAGCCTGCCCTCACCGTGGACGGAGGATGGATTGCCGGGCATGCGCAACGCGGCCAGCATCGCCTCCGCCACGTCCGGGCGAACCGGCGTGGTGGCGTTGTGGTCGAGATAGCTGCGGGCTGACCCGGTCACGTTTGCGAAGCTCCGATCCAGCGGCGGCCTGGCCGGCACGAAATGCTTGAAATTGCACCCCTGCGCCGTGCTATAGCCGCCCATCCAACCGGCCTGTTCCGGGACCGCAGGTTCGCCAAAACGGCAAACCGCTCGTTTGTTCCGGTCTTGTTCACGGCTGTTAGAACTATTCTAAGCGCTTGATGTAGGGCGCGAGCGGCAGGTCCGTCAAGGGCAGCGGGACATTTTGGACGGCAGTTTGCCGCCGATTTGCCGGTTGCGCGCGGCTCTGCCCCAACAAAAGGCGAGTGTGATATGCCCGAGGTGATTTTCAACGGACCGGCCGGACGGATCGAAGGTCGCTACCAGCCCGCAAAGAAGAAGGGCGCCCCGCTCGCCATCATCCTGCACCCGCACCCTCAGTTCGGCGGCACGATGAACAACCAGATCGTCTACAATCTGTTCTACACGTTCGTGAACCGGGGCTTTTCGGCGCTGCGCTTCAATTTCCGCGGCGTCGGCCGCAGCCAGGGCCATTTCGACCATGGCGCCGGTGAACTGTCGGACGCCGCCGCTGCGCTGGACTGGATGCAGGCGCTGAACCCCGAGGCCAAGAGCTGCTGGATCACCGGCGTCTCCTTCGGCGCCTGGATCGGCATGCAGCTGCTGATGCGCCGCCCGGAGATCGAGGGCTTCATGTCGATCGCCGCGATGGCGAACCGCTATGATTTCTCCTTCCTGGCACCCTGCCCTTCCTCCGGATTGTTCGTGCACGGTTCGGAAGACCGCGTGGCGCCGGTCAAGGAGGTCATGGCCGTGATCGAGAAGGTGAAGACCCAGAAGGGCATCCAGATCGAACACGCCGTGGTCGAGGGCGCCAACCACTTCTTCGATGGTCGCGTCGACCAGCTGATGGAGGCGGTCAGCCTCTATCTCGACCGCAAGGTCGGCCCCGAGATCAGCAAGGCCGAACAGGAACAGGTCTGAATTCAGCCCTCATCCCAGGGAGTCGCGAAGCGGCATCCCGAAGGGCGCTCCAGCGCATGCTGGAGACATCCTTCGGGACGCAATCCGCGGTTGCTCCTCGGAGATGAGGTCGCATTATGCAAACGAGCTTTCGCCATGACGACTTTCAAATCCGATCTTCTGCGCGTTCTCTCCGAGCGCGGCTATGTTCATCAGATCTCCGATCCGGAAGGGCTTGATGCGGCTGCGCTGAAGGGGCCGATCAGCGCCTATATCGGCTTCGACGCGACCGCGACGTCTCTTCATGCGGGCTCGCTGATTCAGATCATGATGCTGCACTGGATGCAGGAGACCGGCCACAAGCCAATCGCGCTGATGGGCGGCGGCACCTCGATGGTGGGTGACCCGTCCTTCAAGGACGAGGCGCGCAAGCTGCTGACGGTCGAAGACATCGAGCGCAACCTGACGGGTATCCGCAAGGTTTTTGCCCGCTATCTCGACTTCGACGGTGCGGCGAGCATGCTGAACAATGCCGACTGGCTGCTCGGGCTCAACTATCTCGAGTTCCTGCGCGATGTCGGCCGTCACTTCTCGGTCAACCGCATGCTGTCCTTCGACAGCGTGAAGATGCGGCTCGACCGCGAGCAGTCGCTGTCCTTCCTCGAATTCAACTACATGATCCTGCAGGCCTACGACTTCGTGGAGCTGAACAAGCGCACGGGCTGTGTGCTGCAGATGGGCGGCTCCGACCAGTGGGGCAATATCATCAATGGCATCGACCTCGGCCACCGCATGGCGAATGTGCAGCTCTATGCGCTGACGTCGCCGCTGCTGACGACGGCCTCGGGCGGCAAGATGGGCAAGACCGCCAATGGCGCCGTCTGGCTCAATGCCGATCTGATGAGCCCCTATGAGTTCTGGCAGTTCTGGCGCAATACCGAGGACGCCGATGTCGAGCGCTTCCTGAAGCTCTACACCAAGCTCCCGATGGACGAGATCGCCCGTCTGGCAGCCCTCGGCGGTTCCGAGATCAACGACGCCAAGAAGGTACTCGCGACGGAGGCCACCGCATTGCTGCATGGCCGCGAGGCTGCGGAAGCGGCCTTCGAGACGGCGCGCCGGACCTTTGAGGAGGGCACGCTCGCAGAGGACCTGCCGAGTGTCGGAGTCTCGCGGACCGCTCTCGACGCAGGTCTCGGCGTCCTGACCGCCTTCGTCACCGCCGGCCTGGTGCCCTCGACCGGCGAAGCCCGCCGGCAGGTCAAGTCCGGTGGTCTTCGCGTCAATGACGAGGTCGTCACCGATGAGCGCGCGGCGCTCGGGGCAGGCCATCTCTCGCCGGAGGGCGTGATCAAGCTCTCCTTCGGCCGCAAGAAGCACGTCCTGCTGCGGCCGGAATAGACGCCCCAAGTCGCGACACCAAGTCGCGGCGCCGAGCCAGGCTCAGCGCTGGGCCTGGCTCGGCGCAGGGACCGGTAGCCTGGCGGGGCGCTCCAGAGGGGCGCCCCCGAGCGGATCGACGAAACGACGCAGGATGCCGGGCGCAATCGCGGAGAGCGGATTGATCGACATGGTCGGCGCGCTGGCAGATCCCGATATCCGGAAATTCAGGGCGAACAAGCCGCCATACTGACCTCCGCCGAGGATCATTCCGACGACCGGCACCTGCGCGAAGGCGTTGTTGAAGGCATAGCTCGGCACGAAGGTGCCGCCTATATCGACCTTGTCGCGGCCGTAATCGACATTCCCCTGAAGCGTGAACCCGATCTGCTGACCCCAGATCACCATGTCCGAGACATCCAGGCGGCTGGCAGAACGGGTGAATTCTGCCCTCAGCTTGGTGAAGGCGACCTCGCTGGCGTCGATGCGTCCTCCCGCTCCGCCAACGCGATCGCCGGACAGGGCCGTCACTGCCTGCTCTCCGAGGACCCGCCGCAACGCCGGTTCGTCGCGCACGACGAAGTTGCGGAAGAGCAGCTCTCCGCTTTGGCGCGTGTCGCCCGGGCCCAGCGTCAGCACCAGATCGCCGCCGTGAGCCCGACGGTAGAAGTCAAAGAAGCGCAGCACCGAGCCGCCATTCTCCGACTGCAGGACAAGTGTGCCGGCGCCCTCACCTTGACGGGCCTGCCTTGCGGAAACGCTTGCCCGGCCGATACGACCGTCGAAACTCAGGGAGCGCAGGTCACCATTTCGCTTCGAGAACTTCAGCACTCCGTTGCCGATCGCCTCGTTGTTGAATCCGGTCAGGATCGGCACGTCGAGATCGACGTCGACATCGTTGCCGCGCGCGGCGTTCTTGTCGCCTCGCGCCGTCGGAGCCGCGCCGACCTGCAGGTCACGAATGAAGGGCCGTACATCGGCAACCTGCCCGCGGATCACCAGCTTCGTTACCGTTCCGTCACGCTTGGCCTCGACCTTGAGATTGTCGCCTGGGGATATCCGAAACTGCGAGAGGCTGGCCCCCTCGAACCCACTCTGCTTGTTGAGCTCGATCTTGCCACGGATCAGGACCGGCGACGCATCGAGCGTGAAATCATCGAGATCGGGACCATCGGCATCGACCAAGTAATTGAAGGTCGCCCGCCCCGCGCGCCCGGCGGGCTTGGCGAATCCGGGGATTACTCCGTCGATCGCCGCCTTGGTCAGATCGAGTTCGACACGCGGCGCGATTTCCGCGCCCTTGCCAAGCTGTTTCGATACCTTGACCTGCACGGGGCCGTTGACGCCGAGCTCCGGCCCGAAGCCGCGCTTCTGGCGGGCAGCGTTGTCGAGCGTGAAGGCGAGCGTCGCCTCGCCCTGTCCCTTCGTGTTCTGGCGGATCTCCATCTGCGCGCGTTCGCCGCCGACGCGGCCTTCGCCCCGGATCGAAAGGCCAGTTCGATCGAACCCGACCGTGAAATTGGCCGCTTCGAGCTTCTCGGTGGCGAGCAATGTATCCGAGGCAATGTTGGAGAGCGTGCCGGAGGTCTGGACCACGACATCGGAAGGCTGGATATCGTCGGCCATCGGCAAGGTGATGACGGTCTTCAGGTCACTGCTGCCCCGGATCGAGGCCGGATCGCCTGCTCCGGGATTGAACTCCTTGAGCGCGGGAAAGGTGAAGAGTGCCGCAACCGCGTCAGCCGGCCCGACGGAGCGGAAGCCGATCTTGGCCTGGGGACGCGGCGCCCAGGTATCGAGAATGCCAAAGCTGCCTTCGCTCAACGCGAGCTTTCGGCCATCACGCAGATCGGCTGTCGCCTTCGGGATGGTAAGCTGGACCGTCCGGCCGGTCGCGGTGCCGCTGACCGTGCCGTCGATCAGCGGCGGCAAACCGGGCCCCGGCAGATAGCGTACATTCGTCGCGTCCACCGTTACGAGCAGCGCCTTGTCGGGCATGCCTGCACCTTGCAGCATTCGGGCGTGATCTTCTGCCGGCAGGTCGACCTTGACATCCACCGCAGTGAGACGGCCTGCGGCCACCTCCCGGCTCAGCGAAGCGTGCAGATGGGGCGCAGTCCACTCCGGCCAGATTGCAAGGGCGGCCCGCGCGTCAGAATCCGTCGCCCGGATCCAGAACTGCTGATAGGGCGATTCGCCCCGCTTCTGCACAAGCCCGGTCATGTCGACCGCGATCAGCGGGCCGCGCAGTGAGAAACTCTCGATACGGACCTCCCCGGCCGAGCTGTCGAGGACGATGCCGCTCTGAATGCTGTCGATGGCGACCGCCGGATCCGAACCGACCCCGGCTATCTGTCCCTTGGCATCCAGCCCCACGCGCCAGACACCATTCTCTCCCCGCAAGCTGCCGGAACCACGCAGAACCGTCGGACCAGCCTTGAACTCCGCCGAGGTCACACGGAGATCAGCCAGCCCCGTTCCGCTCTCCAACTCGACATGGGCAGTATCGACCGAGATCGGTGCGACCGGGCTGTCGCGAAACGTGATCGTGCCAGGAAGGATGTCGAAGCGCGCCGACATCTTGCTTTCGCCGCCCGGGCGCTGAGCCAAGGAGATCTTGCCCTTCATCGGCAGCCCGTTGATCGCGACACTGGACGTGCCCACGGCGAGAGCAACAGCCTCGGCGGGCTCGAAGCGAACGACATCGATCTCCGCCCGCCGCGTTCCATCCGGATCGGCCGACAGGTCGATAGCGAGTTCCTTCCAGCGCGAGCCGGTCCGGCCCTTCATCGTGAGGCGGCTGACTCCGTTGCCGACACGCGACAATCTGATGTCGACATCCTCGAGACTGGTCCTCTGTCGACCATCGGGATCGACCAGCGCCAGCCTCGCTCCGCGCATGCCTGCCGTTTCGAGCGCGCCGAGAAGACCGTCTCCGGCCGCAACCGTCGCGACGGCTTCCATGATGTTGGTAAAGACGTTCCAATGGCTGGCATCTGGAATGGCGGGCGGCTGCACCACCGGTTCCGGAGGGGCCGCATCCGCATTCACGATCAATGCGCCGTCATGATTGACGCCGAGGCGCATGTTGACGCCACGCAGGTCGACCGACACCAGCCGGATTTCGCCGCGCAGCAGCGCCAGCGGCACATAACCGAGCACGGCCTCCGGAGCACGGAAGGCCGCACCGCTACGGTGACGGAACGAAACCTGCCTGACCCGGAGCTGGGCACGCCCGTCGATCCGGCTGAGCTCTGCGCTGCCAGCCTCGACCTGCCAGTCAGGACCGAGCCGTTCTGCAATCGCGGCCGCGATGCGGCCCTCCAGGCCCGAGAGCGGAATCATCCCGGTGACCAGCAGAGCGCCAGCCGCGCCCGCCAGCGTCACCACAGCGACAGCCACCGCCACCACGATCGTGACAAGCCCAGCCTTCGCGCGCCGCGCGACCGCAGCAACCTCGTCGCAGGTCGTGCTTTCGGGTGCCACAACCCGCGGCGGCTCCTGACCGACCTTGTCGTTACCTTCGTTCACCAAGGACTTTCGCGTTCTGAAAGGGGCCGAAATGCGACTTCGGTCCGGCTTCACCAGATTCTATGAGTCTTCGCCGGCTCTGAATGGCCGTATGCGGGTTACACGGATGTTGCGGCCAGACTAACCGATTCGGCTTCTGCTCCATCCAGGCTGGCTGGCGCATGAACGGGCGGCACACCCTGCCCATCGATTCCGTGCGCTCCTTGCAGCGCGATCGCGACGAAAGGAAGGCAATTCATGGGCTTGCAGGTGGGCGATCTCGCACCCGAATTCACATTGCCAAGGGATGGCGCAGGCACGATCTCGCTCGCCGACCTTAGGGGACGCAAGATCGTACTCTATGCCTATCCAAAGGACGATACCGAGAGCTGCACAAAGGAAGCCATTGCCTTCAATGGCTTGCATGCGGAGTTTGCCGCAGCTGGGGCCGAAATCGTCGGGATCTCTCCCGATCCGATCAAGCGTCACGATCGCTTCAAGCAGAAATATGCCCTCACCTTCCCGCTTGTCGCAGATGAAGCCCGCGCGGTGCTCGAGAACTACGGCATCTGGGTCGAGAAGAGCATGTATGGCCGCAAGTATATGGGGGTGGAGCGAACCACCTTTCTGATCGATCAGGACGGCCGCATCGTGCGGATCTGGCCCAAGGTGAAGGTCGCCGGCCATGCCGAAGAGGTGCTGGCGGCCGTTCGGGAGATGTGACACTCGCCGCAGAATGCTGAGCCGGCGCTGGCGATTTGCAAAGGATTAACCCTAACAAGGTCTACTCGCATCATCGGCAGCGTTACATCCGGTTTTGCGTATGACTCATCCCGCCTCGCCTGGCCCGGCCCTTCCCGTCACGGGACTGGCCTCACACAAGAGCTACACGATCCGCCGTTCGACAGCCTTCGCGGGGCTCTCGCTTCTGGCCCTTACGACCGCCTGGGGCGGTGTGACCGGCTGGTACATCCTCAGCAAGGACGATATCGCGGCGCGGCTGATCGCCCGCGAAACCACCCGGCAATATGCCTATGAAGACAGGATCGCGGCGTTGCGCGCCGATATCGACCGGCTCGCCAGCCGCGCCCTGCTCGATCAGGATGGCGTCGAGGCTCGTGTCGACGAACTGGCCACGCGTCAGGCCGAGCTGGAGAGCAAGCAGGCCCTGGTCGCTGCCGTCACCGAAACTCTGCAGGCCGGCGGCATTGCATCGCCTGCAAAGGTTCCACTGCGTTCACGCCTGATCAAGGCGGAGGAACCGATCCGCGCCTCCAGCGTCTCAAGCTTCGCGCCGATCACCTCAAGCAAGCCGATGCCCGCTCCCGACGCTCCCGGGCTCCGCAGCTCGGAAGAGCACAAGAGCGTCCCCTGGCAATCGGGCGAGGCGGAGGAAGCTCCGCAAGCACCCGCGCAACGCGTCGCAGAATCGCTCACCAGGCTTGACCAGTCGCTGTCGGAGACCGCAACGGCGCAACTCGCCGCGCTACGCCATATGGAACAGTCGCTCGCCGAATCTCAGAAAACACTGCGCGGGGCGCTGGCGGAGACCGGGCTCGACACCGACAAGCTTGCCGCCACGACGACGATCGCCAAGGGTGTCGGCGGCCCCTTCGTCCCCTTCAAGGTCGATGCGTCCGCCGGTCCCTTCGAGGCCACATTGAGCGCCCTGCAACCGCGCATATCGGCGGTCTACCGGCTGCGCGGTCTTGTCGAGCAATTGCCCCTTCGCAAGCCGATGCAGGGCGAAGTCGACATGACCTCGAACTATGGCTATCGCGTCGACCCGTTCACCCGCAGCCCGGCGATGCATACCGGCATCGACTTCCGCGCCGAAACCGGCACGCCGATCCGCGCCACCGCGCCCGGCAAGGTTGTCTCAGCTGAATATACCGGCGGCTACGGAAACATGGTCGAGATCGAGCATGCGGGCGGCATCACCACGCGCTATGCTCACATGTCTGCCATCAGCGTTTCGGCCGGACAAATGGTGACGAGCGGGACCGTGGTCGGCAAGGTCGGCACGACCGGGCGCTCGACCGGCCCACATCTGCATTACGAAACCCGGATCGAGGGCGAGCCCATCGACCCGACGCGCTTTGTCCGCGCCGGGAGCAAGCTCGCCAACCAGCTCTAAAGCATCGGCCCGAAAAGTGGATTGCAGTTTTCGGGTGAGCCGATGCAATCAAGGAAGGCTAGCCCATCGGACTGGATATAAAATCCGGTCTGATATGCTAGAAAGTCATCGTCGCCGCGTTGATGACGCCGGCCGCAAGCGAGGCGGCACCCAGGAACAGTGCGGCGGCCAGCTCACCGGCAGCGATCCGCGCTGACAGGTTGGGCAGCACGAGCCTGACCAGGAAATAGACCAGCAATTGCACCACGAGGGCGACAATGCCCCAGACCACGAGGTCGATGATCGTCGTTGCATGGACCACGGCGCTCGACAGCGGCAGAGCAAAACCCGTGAGACTCAGCCCCAGCGAGAGTGCCGCAGCGACGTTGTTGCGGCGGATCAGGCCGAATTCATTATGCGAGGTCGCCAGGGTGTAGATCAGCAGATAAACGGCGACGAGCCCGAGCGACGCTGAAAAGAAAAGTGCAAAATCCGGCAGTCGCGCCAAAGCTTGGCCGAGCATCGTCATCCCCTAAGTGATTCTGTGCGCGATCCTGCGCTTCAGTTCGCCTCGAACGCAACCATGCAACCCATGGCGGTGCTGGCCGGCACGACGATGCGACCACCGATCTGTCGCCACTCGACCTCAGCCGCGTCCAGAACCCCACGCACCCCATCGAGATCCTTCACCGCGACCGCGAATCCGGCGAAATGCGGATCCTTTCTCCCCTCCTCGACGCCGAAGAGCTGGTAGGCGGCATGCGGCGTCAGAATATCGACGCGGCCGCGCGGAAGGGCAGCGCTGATGCCGAGCGAATTGGATTTCAGACTGCGCTCGCCAGTGTAGGCCGAAAGGAAAACGTGGTGGTCGGTCGGGTTCTCCGCGACCATGACGGCAGAGGCCAATGCCTGTACGCCGTTCTGATGCTGCTGAAAGGCCGGATTCCAGAAATTCTGCGGCTCGTGCTGCTGGCAGACGAAGAAACCGCAAGCGGGCGCCGATGCGTTGCGGGCAAAGGCCAGCGAAAAGGCGACACGGACCTCGTTGCCATCAGGACTGCGCGCCTGACGCTCAAAGAGAAACGGCTCGTAGTCGCCGATGCCGGCTGCTTCGAAAATCTGCGCATCCGCCTTCGCATCGCGACTTTCGAGAACCAGCATCGACAGGCCTTCTGCTCGGGCGAGCTGATCGCGGACGAAGGCTCCGAAGGAAAAGCGCCGATGGGCATGGGGTGGAATGGCCCCGGAGTCGCCGATCGTGATCAGCTCCAGGAAGGCCCCCGGAAACTGGACGATGCGGTTCTCCGTGCCCCAGGGATGTCGATTGCGGGCTCCAACCCTGAAGCCCATCTTCGCATAGAGTTGGCCGGCAGCATCGAGGTCACGCACGCCGATGACGAGATGATCGAGGCCACGTGGCCGATTGGGCTGGGACATGTCGCGAATCGCCGTTGCTCAGGCCGCGCGTTGCGGTCTCAGGCGCCGGCTGTAGCAAGCTTTGCCGAAGCGGTCACGGCTCGATGTAATGCGGCACGAAGCGCGACGTATTCTTGGTGATCGGCGTCACATCCTCCCGGATGCACAGCCCGCAAGGCTGCGAGGCGACGAGCCATGAACCCAGCACGGCATGATACCCGGCGAAGGAGGCAAGCGCCGCGGCATCCTGAAGGATGAAACCCTCCGCCCCATAGGGACCGTCATCGCTGTCTAGCACCGTTCCGCGTTCGACCAGCGTGATGTTGGCGCCCTCGCGCGAATAGAGAGGCTTGCGGACATAGCGGGGATTGAGCTCCGCGCAACGCGGATCGCCCTCGAAGAAGGCGGGCAGCAGATTCGGGTGGCCGGGCTCCATTTGCCAGAGGCAGGCAAGCAGGCCCTTGTTGGAGAGAAGGGCCTTCCAGGGCGGCTCGATGAACTGGCAGCGCGAGCCGGCCAGAGCATCCGCGTAGCTCTCTCGGAAGAGCCACTCCCAGGGATAGAGCTTGAACAGTGTCTCGATCGGCAGATTGGCTCCGTCGCAGAACCGTCCGTCGGGAAGCAGTCCGATCTCCTCGATGAAGGTGAAACGCGCGTCGAGGCCGGCCTGCACGGCACAATCCTTGAGATAGTCGACGGTGCCCTTGTCTTCATTGCTGTTCTGGACGCAAGTCAGATGCAGTCGATAGGGCGATGGCTCGCGCAGGGCAGCAAAGGCCGCGATCAGCCGTTCGTGCAGCGAGTTGAACTGATCGCTATCCGGCGGGAGGGCACCCCGTGCCATGGCCTGCTCAAGCCAGTCCCATTGAACGACGCTCGATTCGAACAGTGCGGTGGGCGTATCCGCGTTGTATTCCAGCAGCTTGGCCGGCCCGCTGCCGTAATAGGCAAGATCGAGCCGGCCGTAGAGGTTGCGATCGCCGCGCTGCCAGCTGTCGCGGATCAGTGGCCAATGCGGCGGCGGAATTGCGAGCCGGGTCAGGATCTCCTCGTCGGCGATCGCGCGTTCGACGAAAGCGAAACAAAGCTGTTCGATCTCGCCTGTCGGCGCTTCGATATCGCGCTCGATCTCCTCGAGCGTAAAGGCGTAGGCAGCGCTCTCGTCCCAATAGGTCTCGCCGTCGAGCGTGTGGAAAGCGAAGCCCAGACGCTCGACCTGAGCCTGCCAATCCCGACGAGGTGAGAGTTCAACCCGCCGCATCTCAGGACGACGAGGAGGAACTGTAGGAGCGGGAGGTCGAGCCGAAACCGCCGCGGGAGGCAGCGCTTGGCATGCTGGCGACCCCGGTCGACGAGACATTGCGCGCGACCAGCGCCTGTCCCGCGGTTGTCGAATAGGCGCGTGAACTTCCGACTCGGCCGCCTCCCCCTCCGGAGGACGATGACGACGAGGACCGGGCCTGCTGACATTCCTCGGCCACACTGCCAGTCGGGCAGGCCTGACGCGTCGGCGGCAGGAGCGGCTGGGCTGCACCACCACCGCTCTGCGCGAAGCTGCGCGCGAGCATGATTCCGGCAAGCGCCGGAACAACGGCCTGCGCGCCGTTCCAAACCGCGCTCTGACAGGAGCCGGAGCCATACTCGGCTTCGCATGCGCTGGTGCTGGTGAACTTCTTCGCGTCGCGGAGTTGATTTGCGGAGGCTTCGTTGAAGCGCTGCTCACATTGGCTGCCGGACATCTGCCCGGCGGCGCGACAATCGGCGAGCGAGTTATAAACGAGGGTATCCTCCACATCGTCTTCCGAGCGCGGCCACGCTATCGCGACCAGCACCACCCCCACTGCGGCCAATCCGATCTGCGAGGAGCGTTTCATGACCGCCTCCCCTCAAACCGTCATGCTGGCGGCCGCCAGCGTGCCGCTGATCACCGCGATCACCGCCAGCATTGCGGCGGACGGGAGGCGATCCTCCTGGATCTTCTTCGAGAGGTCAGGGATCAGGACGCGGGCGAGCCCATAGGCCGCGAATTGGATCAGCATCGCGGCAAGCGCCCAGAGCACGCAGTCCGCAATGCTGCTCGCCTGAGCGATCGCCCTTTCGAGCGGGATCGAGAAGCCGGCGAGATTGCCGCCTAGTGCTATCGCAGCGGAGAGATTGCCTGCCCGGATCAGTGCGATTTCGTCATGCGCGGTCAATCGCATATAGATGAGAGCGAAACCCGTGATCAGCGCCGATCCGACCACGAAATACAGCAAAAAAGCCGGCAAACCGGCCATCGAGACCGCCATATCGCTCCCCCCGAGTCGCAACGCGACTATAAGCCGCCAGCGCGGCTGCACCAGCGGCTTGTCGGAGGTATCCAGGCACTTGATCAGGCGGGCAGCTCGCGCCGCCCGGTTCGGATCAGACCAGGCGGCTCTGCACCACCGCCGCCTCGACGAAGCTGGCGAAAAGCGGGTGAGGCTCGAATGGCCGCGACTTCAGCTCGGGATGATACTGCACGCCGATGAACCAGGGATGGTCGGGATATTCGACCGTCTCGGGCAGAAGCCCGTCTGGCGAAACACCGCAGAACTTCAGGCCATTTGCCTCAAGCCGCTCGCGATAGCCCATGTTGACCTCGTAGCGGTGGCGATGGCGCTCGGAAATCTCGGTCGAACCGTAAATCTCGGCGATCTTTGAGCCAGGGGCCAGCTTGGAGGCGTAGGCGCCGAGCCGCATCGTGCCGCCCAGATCGCCACCGGCCGCACGCATCTCGAGATCGTTGCCGCGCATCCATTCGGTCATCAGGCCGACGACAGGCTCCTCGGTGGGGCCGAACTCGGTCGAATTGGCCTTCTCGATCTGAGCGAGCGAACGGGCCGCCTCGATCACCGCCATCTGCATGCCGAAGCAGATGCCGAAATAGGGAACCTTGCGCTGCCTGGCGAAGGTCGCCGCCTTGATCTTGCCCTCGGCACCGCGATGTCCGAACCCGCCGGGAACCAGGATGCCGTGGACATGCTCCAGGAAGGGAGCCGGGTCTTCCTTCTCGAAGACCTCCGATTCGATCCAGTCGAGATTGACCTTGACCCGGTTGGCGATGCCGCCGTGCATCAGGGCCTCGATGAGGGACTTATAGGCGTCCTTCATGCCGGTGTATTTGCCGACGATGGCGATCGTGACTTCGCCCTCGGGATTCTTCACGCGCTCGGAAATGCGCCGCCAGTTGCTCAGATCGGGCGCTTCGCCGGCGTCCAGGCCGAACGCCGCCAGAACCTCGGTGTCGAGCCCTTCGGCATGATAGGACAGCGGCACGTCATAGATCGAAGCAACGTCCCGCGCCTCGATCACCGCGGTTTCGCGGACATTGCAGAACAAAGCGAGCTTGCGGCGTTCCTCGCGCGGGATCTCGCGGTCGGTGCGGCAGAGCAGGATATCGGCCTGAATGCCGATCGAACGCAGCTCCGCAACCGAATGCTGGGTCGGCTTCGTCTTCAGCTCTCCGGCCGTCGGGATATAGGGCAGCAGCGTCAGATGCGTGAAGATGCACTGGCCGCGCGGCAGCTGCTGGCTGATCTGGCGAATGGATTCGAGGAAGGGCAGGCTCTCGATGTCGCCGACCGTGCCGCCGATCTCGACCAGCGTGAAGTCATAGTCTTCATTGCCGGTGAGGACGAATTCCTTGATGGCATTGGTGACGTGCGGAACGACCTGGATCGTCGCACCGAGATAGTCACCCCGGCGCTCCTTGGTCAGGATGTCCATATAGATGCGGCCGGTGGTGATGTTGTCGCCCTTGTTGCAGGGCCTGCCGGTGAAGCGCTCGTAATGCCCGAGATCGAGATCGGTCTCGGCCCCGTCATCCGTGACGAAGACCTCGCCATGCTGATACGGGCTCATCGTGCCCGGATCGACATTGAGATAGGGATCAAGCTTGCGCAGACGGACCGTATAGCCACGTGCCTGCAGGAGAGCTGCGAGAGCTGCCGCCGCGAGGCCTTTGCCAAGCGAGGATACCACGCCGCCGGTGATGAAAACGTACCGCGTCATGGGAGATCACCTTTAACGCCAGGGTTTCGATTCGCTAAGCGCGCCGTTGCAGACCCGCCCTGCTGTTTATGCTTGTCCACAACGGAGAAGGGCCGGACTTCCGCCAGCTCTTCCCCAAAAGAGAAGGGCCGGTTTCCCGGCCCCTGCCCTGTCCTCGTCACTGCTGCGGCGCTGCCGGCGGTGTCGGCGGTTGTGAGCCGCCCTGATTCTGCATCTGGCGCAACTGGTCGAGCACGCCGCCTGCAGCGTTGGGAGCGCTTGGACCGTTCGGTGCCGCGGGAGCAGTCGTTCCCGGCGCGCCGTCGATGATCGAGCGCTGCGTCCGCCCATGGGTCGCCATGATCGCCAGAGCGATCGAGGTCAGGAAGAAGAGCCCGGCAAGGATAGCCGTCGCGCGGGTCAGGGCATTGGCCTGGCCGCGGCCGGTCATGAAGCCGCCGACACCACCGCCACCGCCCGAACCCATGCCCAGGCCGCCGCCCTCGGAACGCTGCAGCAGGACCACGCCGACGAGCGCGATCACGATGATCAGATGGATGACGATGAGAACGTTCTGCATGATCCCACGAAATAGGTATGACGCGGGCCGCCACAAGGTGCCCCGCGCCGCATGTCCGCCAATTGCGGGCTCGGCGGCGCACATAGCATGCAGTTGCCGGGTGCACCACCCGGCAATTGCGTCATTCGTGCAATGCCGCCGTCAACGCGACGGCATGGATCAGCGGCAGGCGCGTGCGATGCCGAGGAAGTCCTCGGCCTTGAGACTGGCGCCGCCGACGAGCGCACCGTCGACATGGGGGACATTCATCAGTTCGGCCGCGTTGGACGGTTTGACCGATCCGCCATAGAGCAAGCGCACACCAGCGGCCGCCGCCTTGCCCAGGAGCTTGCCGAGTTCGCTCCGGATCGCCTCGTGCATCTCGGCGACGTCGGCGGCGGTCGGGGTCAGCCCGGTGCCGATAGCCCAGACCGGTTCGTAGGCGATGACGAGGGTCGAGGGCGTCGACGCATCGGGGACCGAGCCGCGAAGCTGTTTCCTGACCACGGCAAGCACCTTGCCGGCTGCGCGCTCGGCCTGCGTCTCGCCGACGCAGACGATCGGGACCAGCAGGGCGCGCTGCGCCGCTTCGGCCTTGGCCTTGACGACCGGATTGGTCTCGCCGTGGAGGGTGCGGCGCTCGGAATGACCGACGATGGCATAGCCGGCGCCGGCATCGGCGAGCATGGCGGCGGAGACCTCCCCGGTGAACGCGCCGCTTTCCTGCTCACTGCAATCCTGTCCGCCCGAGGCAATACGCGAGCCGGTCAGGGCTGCCGTCATGGCAAAGAGCAGCGTCGCCGGTGGGCAGATGGCGAGATCGACAGCGTGTTTCAGCTCCCGGTCATAGCCCCTGGCTACCTCGGCTGCGATGGCAAGCTCGGCCTTGAGCCCGTTCATCTTCCAATTGCCTGCCACCAACGGCTTGATGCTGCGCGTCACCATTTTTCTCCTCTTCTCTCGCTCCGGGCTCTACCAACGCCCGCAACGCGCCGCAATCAGCCGGCAAGACCACGGTGAAGATTGCGGGCAGCGTGATCGGTTCCTATAAGCAGCGCCACAAAACGCGAAGGCTCGCGTCGCAGCGATGCGGCCGGAGAGGGAAAGAACGACCCCATGATGATGAATCGCATCCGCAAGGCGGGTCAGGGCCTCATTGGCAAGCTCATCATCACAGTGATGTTCGGATTTCTGATCCTGTCCTTCGCGATCTGGGGCATCGGCGACATCTTCCGGGGGTATGGACGCAACTCTGTCGCTCAGGTCGGGAAGACCGAGATCGGCCTCGAGCAGATGCGCGTGGCCTATCAGAACGAAGTCCAGAACCTGACGCGCCAGCAGCGCCGCTCGATTACTCCCGAAATGGCGCGCGCGCTGGGGCTCGACCGCCAGGTGCTCTCGCGCCTCGTGACCGAGGCTGTGCTCGATCAGACCGCGAGCCGAATGCGGCTTGCGGTCTCCGACGAGACCATCCGCAACCTGATCTTCCAGGACCCGGTCTTCCGCGATGCCTCCGGCAACTTCTCGCCGGCCCGCTTCAACGAATTGCTGCGCTCGAACGGGCTCAACGAACAGAATTATGTGCGCGAGCAGCGCGCCACGATCCTGCGCCAACAGATCGCCGAGATGGTGGTCGGCGGCGTGACCGCTCCGGTCGCGCTGCAGGAACTGGGACATCGCCTGCGCAACGAGCGCCGCGCAGTGACATTCGCCAAGCTGCCGCCGGCGGCCGCCGGTGAGATCGCCGCACCGACCGAAACTCAGCTCAAGGGCTATTTCGACGAACGCAAGGCGAGTTTCCGGGCTCCCGAGTTCCGTAGCGCCAACGTGCTGACGATCTCGACCGAAGCTTTGGCCGACCCGAGCAAGATCACCGACGAAGAGGCCAAGGCCCGCTATGAGCAGGTCAAGGCGCAGCGCTTTGGTTCCCCCGAGAAGCGCACGATCCAGCAGATCACCTTCCCGAATGCCGAGGAGGCGCAGGCCGCCAAGGCGAAGATCGATGCCGGCGAAGCGTTCGAGGCGATCGCCGCCGCACGCAATGTCGCCGAGAAGGACCTGACGCTAGGCACCTTCACGCGCAATCAGGTCTTCGATCCGGCCGTGCGCGAGGCCGCGTTCGCGCTTGCCCAGGGAGCCGTCAGCGCTCCGGTCGCCAGCGCCTTCGGCTCGGTGCTCCTCCGCGTCCCGACGATCGAACTCGAGCATATCCGGCCCTTTGAGGAGGTTGCTGCCGAGGTGCGCAAGGACGTCGCGACCAGCAAGGCCACGAGCCAGCTCACGGACCTGCATGACCGGATCGAGGACCAACGGGCCGCGGCCAAGCCGCTTGCCGAGATCGCACGCGAGTTCAATCTGCCCCTGCTGACGGTCGGCCCGGTCGATGCCAGCCTGGGCAAGCCGGACGGCACGCAGGCACAGCCCCTGCCCGGCGGCGACGCCACGCTTCCCGCCATTTTCCGCTCGGATATCGGCGTCGATAACGAGGCCATTCGCCTGCCGCGCGACACGGGCTATGTCTGGTTCGATGTGACCAAGATCGACCCCTCGCGCGAGCGGACCTTTGACGAGGTCAAGGGCGAGGTCGAGCGTCAATGGCGGGCGGACGAGGTGGCGAGCAAGCTCTCGGCCAAGGCCCGCGAACTGGTGCAGCGTCTTGATTCCGGCGAGGCCTTCGATGCCGTGGCCGCCTCGGCCGGCCTGGTTGTCGAACAGGCGGCGGATCTCGGCCGGCAGGACCAGAAGCCGGAGCTGCCCGCCAATGTCATCAGCCTGATCTTCGGAACGCCTGTCGGCAAGAGCAACTCGGCGCTGGGCGCAGACGACAGCGGGCGCGTCCTCTTCAAGGTCGTTTCGGCGACGGTACCGCCCTATGCCCGGACGACGCAGGAAGCGGAGAATTTTGCCCGCCTGCTCGGCTCCAGCGTCAGCGAGGATATCCTCGCGCAGTATGTCGCGAAACTGCAGAGCAACCTCGGCGTCACGGTCAACGAGACGGCCTTCCGGAACGCCACCGGCGGCGCGCAGAACTGATGTCTGCGCCCTCCGATCTGTCCTCCTTTGCGGAGGCGTATGACGCGGGCGTGCCACAGCTTCTGCGGCGCGTCCTGGTCGGTGATTGCGAGACGCCCGTCGCCGCCTTCATGAAGCTGAGGCACGCCACGTCCGGCCCAAGTTTCCTGCTCGAATCTGTCGAGGGCGGCGCCGTACGCGGGCGTTATTCGATGATCGGCATCGAGCCGGACGTGATCTGGCGCTGCCACCATAGCGAGGCTTCGCTTTGCCGGCCGGCATTGGGCGAGGCCTTCGTCGCCGATCCGCGCCCCGCCTTCGAGAGCCTGCGGGCTCTTCTCGCCGAGAGCGCGATCCCTGACGAGGACGGCCTGCCGCCGATGGCGGCCGGCGTCTTCGGCTATCTCGGCTACGACATGGTGCGGCTGATGGAGCGCCTGCCGCAGCCCAAGGATACGGGGACGGGCGTCCCCGACGCGATCCTGACCCGCCCGACCCTGATGGTCGTGTTCGATTCCGTGCGCGACGAGATCCATCTCGTGACGCCTGTCCGCCAGCAACCGGGCGTTGCCGCACGCGTCGCCCATGAGCGGGCGCAGGAGCGGCTCGACCGGGTCACGGATATCCTCGAGGGCCCTCTCCCCCCGGAAGCCGACATCGATATCGCCGCGCTGCCGCAGCCCGACATCGTTTCCAACACGACTGAAGCCGAGTTTCACGCCATGGTGGCGCGGGCGCAGGACTATATCCGCGCCGGCGATATCTTCCAGGTCGTGCTGTCGCAGCGTTTCGAGGCGCCCTTCGCCCTGCCCTCCTTTGCGCTTTACCGGGCGCTGCGGCGCGTCAACCCGGCGCCGTTCCTGTGCTATCTCGACTTCGCTGATTTTCAGATCGTCTGTTCGAGCCCCGAGATCCTGGTACGGTTGCGCGACGATACCGTCACCATCCGGCCGATCGCCGGCACGCGGCGGCGCGGCGCGACGACCGAAGAGGATGCGGCGCTCGCCGAGGAACTGCTGGCCGACCCCAAGGAACGGGCCGAGCATCTGATGCTGCTCGATCTTGGCCGCAACGACGTCGGCCGCGTTGCGCGGATCGGCTCGGTCAAGGTCACCGATTCCTTCTTCATCGAGCGTTACAGCCAGGTCATGCACATCGTTTCCAATGTCGAGGGAGCGATCGACCCTCAGCATGATGCGCTGGCCGCACTCGCCGCGGGCTTCCCGGCCGGCACCGTCTCCGGAGCGCCGAAGGTGCGTGCCATGGAGATCATCGATGAGATGGAACATGACGCGCGCGGCGCCTATGGCGGCTGCATCGGCTATTTCGGTGCCAATGGCGAAATGGACACCTGCATCGTGCTGCGCACCGCCGTGGTGAAGGACGGCCGCATGCATGTCCAGGCCGGCGCCGGCATCGTCTATGATTCGAACCCGGCCTCCGAACAGCTCGAATGCATCAACAAGGCCAAGGCCCTGTTCAAGGCAGCGGAGGAAGCAATCCGGTTCGCGGCGCGCGCTAGCCGGGGACAATAGTGGCCTCGCCGGAGCCCCGGGATGACGAAGCCGTTACGGTCGTCGAAATCCTGCGGGTCTTCAGTGATGCGAGCACACGCCCCTGCCTGGTTCGGACGACCCACGGCAGGCTGCATGTCCTGAAGCTCGCCGGCGCCGGGCCAGGGCCTCGTGGCCTGCTGATCGAGCTCCTTGCCCTGCGCTTCGCGAAGCTGCTCGGCGCACCGGTCCCCGATGCCAAGCCACTGCTGCTGCCGCACGGCTTCCCATGGATGGTCGGCACCGACGAATTCGACGAGATGATCCAGCGCAGCTTTGGCTGGAATCTCGGCGTTGCTTTCATCCCGAACACCGCGCCGGTCGCAGCCGAGGACCTTGGCCCCGACGATGCGGCGAGTCTCCTGGCGATCGCGGAGGCGGATTGCTTCCTGCACAATGTCGACCGGCCGCGCTCGAATCCGAATCTCCTGCGCGGGGCCGGCGGTACGCTGCACGCGATCGATTTCGACGCCTGTCTCTATTTCGACAGGGCACTGGCCGACCGCCTGCCCGCCAGCTTCGCACTTCGACGCACACATCTCCTGGCAGGCATGATGACGGCGAGCGAGGGCAAGGCACTCGATCCCGACCTGGCGGTTTCCTGGCTCGCAGAAGCACCGTCGGCCTGGATCGACGCCGCGGGACGCGAGGTCCCAGTCATCGCCAACGCGCTTGCGACCTATATCCGGCACTGGAACGCCCTATGCACCGGCGGGGCGCAAGAGGCTGGCGATCAGCGCGAGGCCAGCGTCGGCGAGAGCGGCGGTTGAGTCTCCCAGGCCTTGCCGCTGCGACCTTCCTCATAGCCGCGCCGGAACAGGGCTTTCATGTACTCCGTGTCGAATTCGGAGCGCTGATTGCCTTGAAAGCTCTTGGGAATGGCGGTGAAAGAGAAGCGCGCGTGCATTCGCTTCGCCATCTCCGAGATCGCTGCGATATTGGCGAGCGCCTGGTATTTCACCAGCGTCGAGATCGAGCGTGTGGCCAACCCCGCCACCGTCTGGGTGCTGGCCTTGTATTCCGGCTCCAGCTTGCCGTTGCGAATGACATAGAGCGAGAGACTGCGTTCCTGACCGAGATTGCGCCGGGCAGCCCCGTTGAGATCGAGCCCCGGTGGGGCAAAGAAGATCTGCGAGGTGACACCGCCGTCGACGTGAAGCTCGTCGAAGACCTTGCCGTTGCTCTCGACATTGAGGCGCACGGCCGGAAAGACCGCCGGTATGGCTGCCGAAGCAAGCAGAATATCGACAAAGAGCTTCTGCCGGTCGGGCCGCTGACTCGCGGCAATGCTGCCCACGTCCCAGATCACTGGCCGCTGAGCATCGAGATTGGTGGTCTGGACCAATAAACGGCGGCCCTTGCGGTGCTCGGCAGCGATTTCATCGAGCAATTGCTCGGTCGCATAGCGTTCGACCAGGTGGCGCAGTGGCGTCGTGTCGTAGAGGGACTCGCCAAACAGTCCGAGGACTCCCTTGCTGCGAAAGAGCTCGTTATCGCCGTAGCGCGTATAGATCTCCTCCAGGGCGCCGTCATAGTGCGAGCCGAGGAACGCAAAGGGCGCAGCGAGCGAGCCAGTACTGACCCCGGTGACGACCTCGAATTGAGGCCTGTCGCCGCGCGCGCTCCAGCCCTTCAGGAAACCCGCGCCATAGGCCCCCTCTCCGCTCCCACCTGAAATCGCAAGAAATGTTGCGGCCGCCTGGCATTTGCCACAGCCCGAAGCGGCGATCTGCCGGTATTGGATATCGACATATTTGCTTGTGGTGGGGACGACCGCATCCCCCCAGAAGCGGATCGTGCCGAATCCGACGACCTCGGCTGTCGACAGGCCTTCCGCGGGCAGAGCTTGCGGTCGTTCCCCGGAATTGCATGCAGCCAGGCCGAGCAGCGCGGAGGCCAGCAGCACGTGCCTGATCGCCTTGGCCCGACGCAACATCGCCATGCCCCACACCCGAACGCCCCCGCAAGATTGCGCGGTCTCTTCACCGTCATCTTGTCGCCAGCGGAGCTGCGAGCGCAATCGCGATGGAGCCACGATCCGACAATAACTTGACCACTTGCCCCCCGAACGGGCATGACCACCTTGCCATCATCGCGACCGGAGATCTCGTTAGCGGCAATGCGTATCCTGCTGATCGACAATTACGACAGCTTCACCTGGAACCTTGTCCACCTGATCGGCGGGCTTGGGGCGGAGGTCGAGGTTCGCCGCAACGATGCCCTTGCCGTCGAAGAGGCGTTGGGCGGAGGGCATGACGCGATCGTATTGTCGCCAGGCCCCTGCACCCCCAACGAGGCCGGCATCTGCCTTGACCTCGTACGCCAGGGGGCCGACAGGAAGCCGATCTTTGGCGTTTGCCTCGGCCTGCAGACCATCGGTCAGGCCTTCGGTGGCGAGATCGTGCGCGCGCCGCTGCCGATGCACGGCAAGATCTCGACCATTGGCCATCACGCCCGCGGCCTCTTTCACGGCATCAACGGGCCGATCCAGGCGACGCGCTATCACTCGCTCATCGTGGCACGAGAAAGCTGCCCGACCGAGCTCGAGATCGAAGCCGCGACGGAAGACGGGCAAATCATGGCGCTCTCGCACCGCTCCCTGCCGGTGCATGGCGTACAGTTTCACCCCGAGAGCATCGCCTCCGAACAGGGTGCGACGATCCTGCGCAATTTCCTCGGCCTGGCGGAACGATGGTCGCAGACACAGGACCGTGCCGCCCTTACCGAAACAGCCTGACGTCGAAGAACCCATGGACGATTTCAAACCCTTCATCGCCAAGGTGGCGACCGGCGCCTCACTCTCCCGCGAGGAGGCGCGCGATGCCTTTGACACCATCCTGTCCGGCGAGGTCACCAATGCGCAGGCGGCCGCCTTCTTGATGGCGCTGCGCGTCCGTGGCGAGACCGTCGAGGAGATCGCCGGCGCGGTCAGCGCCATGCGCGGCAAGATGCTGCCGGTAAAAGCACCGGCCGGCGCAATCGACATCGTCGGAACCGGCGGCGACGCTTCGGGCTCCTATAACGTCTCGACGCTGGCCGCGATCATCACCGCGTCCTGCGGCGTGCCGGTCGCCAAGCATGGCAATCGCGCCGCCTCTTCACGTTCCGGAGCGGCCGACGTGCTCACCGCGCTCGGCGTCAAGGTGGGGCTCGAGCCCGCGGGCACGGAGCGCTGCATCGCCGAGGCCGGCGTCGGCTTCATGTTCGCGCCGACCCATCACGCCTCGATGCGGCATGTAGCGCCGGTGCGCACAGAACTCGGCACACGCACCATCTTCAACCTGCTCGGGCCGCTCTCCAACCCGGCCGGTGTTAAGAGGCAGCTCGTCGGCGCCTTCTCAGAGACCTGGCTCGAGCCGATGGTGCGCGTGCTGTCTGCTCTGGGCTCCGACCGCATCTGGGCCGTGAACGGCTCTGACGGCCTTGACGAGATCACCACCACCGGCCCGACCCGCGTCGTCGCGCTCGACAAGGGCAAGATCGAGAGTTTCTCGATTAGCCCGGACGATGTCGGCCTGGCCCGTGCAAAGCCCGAGGATCTGCGCGGCGGTGAACCGGCGCAGAATGCCGAGGCGCTCCGCGCGGTTCTCGACGGCAAGAAGACGCCCTTCCGCGATATCGCGGCCTTCAATGCCGCCGCCGCGCTCGTCGTGGCCGGTCAGGCCGGTGATCTGCGCGACGGCCTCGCCCGCGCGACCTCGGCGATCGACAGCGGCAGGGCCAAGGCGACGCTGACCGCACTTATCGCCAGCTCGAACGCGTGAGGACGTCATGAGCGACATCCTCGCCCGCATCGAGGCCTATAAGCGCCAGGAGATCGCCGCTGCCAAGGCCGCGGTTTCCCAGGCTGAGATCGAGCAGCGCGCCCTGGCTGCCGGCCCCGTGCGTGGCTTCACGGCCGCGCTTGCCGCGAAACACGCGGCCGGCAAGCCTGCATTGATCGCCGAGATCAAGAAGGCCAGCCCGTCCAAGGGGCTCATCCGCGCCGATTTCGACCCGCCATCGCTGGCACGCGCCTATGCCGATGGCGGCGCGGCCTGCCTGTCCGTACTGACCGATGCCCCCTCTTTCCAGGGACAGCCGGAATTCCTGCAGCAGGCGCGCACGGCAAGCGGCCTGCCCGCCCTGCGCAAGGATTTCCTCTATGACCCCTATCAGGTCTTCGAGGCTCGCGCCTGGGGCGCCGACTGTATCCTGATCATCATGGCCGGCGTCGATGACGGGACAGCCCGCGCGCTGAACGAGACGGCAAAGTCACTCGGCATCGACGTGCTGGTCGAGGTTCACAACGAAGCTGAGCTCGATCGTGCCCTCGAGCTCGACAGCCCCTTGCTCGGCATCAACAATCGCGACCTTCGCAGCTTTGCCGTCGATCTCGCCGTCACCGAGAGACTTGCACCGCGCGTCCCCGCGGACCGCATCATCGTTGGCGAGAGCGGCATCTTCAGTCATGCCGACATCGCACGGTTGCAGCGCGCCGGCGTCAACACCTTCCTCGTCGGCGAGAGCCTGATGCGGCAGGACGATGTCGCCGCTGCGACCCGTGATCTCCTGACCGGTTCTGCGCGCAGCGCAGCATGAGCAAGCTCAGCCATCTCGACGCCAGCGGCCAGGCCCATATGGTCGATGTTGGCGACAAGAAGGAGACCTCGCGCATCGCTGTCGCCGAGGGCTGTGTCGTCATGCAGCCCGGGACTCTGGCGATCGTGCGCGATGGCGACGCCAAGAAGGGCGACGTGCTTGGCACGGCGCGCCTGGCTGGAATCATGGCCGCCAAGCGCACGCATGAACTGATCCCGCTCTGTCACCCGCTGCTGATCAGCAAGATCAGCGTAGACCTCACCCTGGACGAGACATTGCCCGGGGTGCGCGTGAGCGCTGAGGTCAAGATGAAGGGACAGACCGGAGTCGAGATGGAGGCGTTAACCGCCGTCGGCGTCGCCTGCCTCACAGTTTACGACATGGTCAAGGCGGTCGACCGGGCGATGCGGATCGAAGGCATCAGGCTCGTCCACAAGTCAGGTGGAAAATCCGGCACCTTCGATCTCCCGGAAACTGCGCGATGAGCCTCACGCCCGTCCCCGTCGCCCTGAAGGCGCTGATCGACAGCGTTCCGGCACCGACACCATCAGAAACCCTGCCACTCGCACATTGCGCAGGGCGCGTGCTCGCCGCCGACCTGCAGGCGCTTCGGACCCAGCCCCCCTTTGCCAACTCCGCAATGGACGGATACGCCGTTCGCGCAGACGATATTGCGCCGGCAAATGAATTGCGTGTCATCGGCGAATCGGCTGCCGGTCGTTCCTTCTCAGGGATGGTCCGCTCCAATGAGGCTGTTCGCATCTTCACCGGTGCTCCGATTCCGGAGGGCGCCGATACGATCCTGATTCAGGAGAATGCGGACGGCGTCGGCACTGCGACGATCCGCGTGCGCGAGGGCGCCGAGCGCGGCAAGTTCGTTCGTCAGGCAGGATTGGACTTCTCCGAGGGCGAAGTGTTGCTTCTCGCCGGCAGCCGGCTCGACAGTGCGAGCCTCGGCCTCGCGGCAGCCATGGGCCACCCCATGCTCACTGTGCGTCGCAAGCCACTGGTCGCGATCCTCGCGACCGGCGACGAACTTGTCCAGCCCGGCGAGCCGGTTGGACCCGACCAAATCGTCGCGTCCAACAGTTTTGCGCTCGCCGCGCTGGTCGAGCAGGCCGGCGGCACGGCGCTCGATCTCGGGATTGCCCGCGATGATCATGCCGATCTCGCCGACAAGATTGGCCAGGCACGAAAGGCCGATGCCGATGTGCTGATCACCCTCGGAGGAGCCTCGGTAGGTGAGCACGATCTCGTCCAGGCAGCGTTGATCGGTCAAGGCATGGCGCTCGGCTTCTGGAAGATCGCCATGCGGCCGGGCAAGCCGATGATGATGGGCCGCCTCGGCCGCATGGTCGCGCTCGGCCTGCCCGGAAACCCCGTCTCGTCCATCGTCTGCGGGCATCTCTTCGTCGTACCGCTGCTCAGGACCCTCCTGGGCGTACCGGAACCCGAACGCGATCTGAGTGAGCCTGCAATCGTCGGAAGAAATTTGCCGGCAAATGATGAGCGGCGGGACTATATGAGGTCGGAACTGACGCTCACTCCGGAAGGATGGCTGGCAACGCCCTTCGCCAAGCAGGATTCATCGATGCTGGCCACTCTTGCCCGCGCCGACGCGCTGCTCATTCGCGAATCGTTTGCTGCGCCGGCAAACAAAGGCGACAACTGCCGGATCATCCGCCTACGCTGAGCGCGCTTGCGGAACACAACGCGAACCTGTATGGTGTTCGTGCTTTGTTTCGATTCCATACAAAGAGCGCCGGCGGGAACCATGCTGACACGCAAACAGTTCGAACTGCTTCGTTTCATCCAGGAACGCCTGCGCGAGACAGGGGTGCCCCCCTCCTTCGACGAGATGAAGGACGCGCTCGATCTGCGCTCCAAGTCCGGTATCCATCGCCTGATCATGGCGCTGGAGGAGCGCGGGTTCATTCGCCGCCTTCCCAATCGAGCCCGAGCGCTGGAGATCATAAAGCTGCCCGAAGGGGCCGGCGGCCCTCAGGCGACGCGCGGACGGTTCAGCCCCTCCGTCGTCCAGGGGGGGCTTGGCAAGGTCCGGCCGATCGCACCGCCCCCGGACGAAGATGTGCGCTCCACGGTTGCGATTCCGGTCATGGGGCGGATTGCCGCCGGTACACCGATTTCCGCCATCCAGAGCCGCAGCCATAGCGTGGCACTACCTGCCGACATGCTTGGCCCCGGTGAACATTTTGCCCTCGAGGTTCGCGGCGACTCGATGGTGGAAGCCGGCATTCTCGACGGCGATACGGTGGTGATCAAGCGTCAGGACACGGCCAATACCGGGGATATCGTCGTGGCTCTGATCGATGACGAGGAAGCAACGCTGAAGCGACTGCGCAAGCGCGGCTCCTCGATCGCGCTCGAGGCTGCCAATCCCGCCTATGAGACAAGGGTGCTGGGACCGGACCGAGTCAAGATTCAGGGCCGCCTGGTCAACCTGATGCGGCGCTACTGAAGCGGCTCGTGTTCTTCGACAGCCGCCAGCGGCAAAGCCGGCGTGCTTGCAGGCCGCTCCCGCTTGCGGCTCCAGGGACGATCGACACCATCCTGCTCTGATAGATGGGCACGCCAGCCGCCCTTGTTGCCGACAAGGGCGGTCGCGCCATGGCGCGACAATGCCCTGCGGTCGATCAGTCGTGCTGCGCACGGAGCGTTCCACGGAATCGGCGTGATGACGAGATCGGCGCGCCGACAGTCCTCGACGATGGCCAGGCGATCACGTGCAAAGGCAACGCTTCGTCCATCCTTGCTGCGGACGACACAACCCAACGTGTCGCAGGCCGCGCCTTCCCGCAGGCTGTTGTCGTCAGGCCGGCGATTGTCGCCATCTGCGTTCAGCCATTGCTGCAGCACGAAGCGGCTCGGATGCCCCGCCAGGATCATGCGACCATCGCCCCCGCGGACCAGGATGCCGGAACCATCGCGTTCGATCAGGATGTCGGGCCTGTCGGGCTTCGCTGCCACGAGCAGTCCCGCGATCAGGGGGGCGACGGCCAGGAAGCGCAGCGGTGTCGTCCAGAGCGTGATCCAGAGGAGCGCGGCGGCAAAGCATGCGAGCGCCGCGGCCCCGAATGCAGGAATGATCACTGCGGAGTGGTCGAATCCCGCAACCCAGCGCGCGGATTGCAGCACATAATCCGAAGCGACTCCCATGAGCGCCCAAGCCAGCCAATCCAGGCCGAAAGGATAGGCGAGCACGCCGAAGACAGCGGCAGGCATGACGATCAGGGAAACGAAGGGCAAGGCGAGCGCATTGCCGAGCAGACCGAAGGGGTTGAAGGTCTGGAAGTGATAGGCACCGAACGGTGCGGTTGCGACCGTCGCCAGCACGGTCGTGACCGTGAGCCCGACCACCGCGATCCAGATCGGCCGTAGCGGCCAAGGCAGGTTCGCCGGCGCCTCGGACTGGCCGCGATCCTCCCAGCGCTCGGCAAAGGCGATCAGCGCCGCGACAGCGCCAAAGGACATCTGGAAGCTTGGACCAAGCAGCGCGTCGGGCTCGCGCAGCAGAACGATCATCGCAGCGAGAGCCAGATTGCGCATGCTGAGCGCCGGGCGATCGACGAGGATCGCACCGAGCATGACCAATGTCATGATCAGCGAGCGCACCGTCGCGACCTCGGCTCCCGAGAAGATGCAATAGGCCGTGGCGCCGAGCATCGCGGCCAGGGCGGCGAGTTTCTTTATGGGCCAGCGCAATGCCAGCGTTTGCGATAGCGCCAGCAGGCCACGGACCAGGCCGAAGATCGTGGCGGAGGCCAGCACCATGTGAAGGCCCGAGATGGAGATGATATGATAGATTCCGGCCGCGCGCAGGTCGATATTGGTCGCCTCCGTGATGAGGCCGCGCTTGCCAGTAACCAGCGACGCCGCCATCGCGCCAGCCTGCCCTCCCCCGATCCCGGCGATGCGCTCCGTCAGCGCATTGCGCGCCCGGTCGACCGTCGCGCGTATCTGAAGCTCGAGCGGTGGCTGCGAGGGTGGTGGGGCGAGCGCGATCTTTCCGGGGATGGTCCCGACTGCACCAAGCCCTCGGAAGAAGGCGTCGCGCCCGAAGTCGTAGCCACCTGGTCGCACTGGACCGGGCGGCGGCAGGAGGCGCGCGACGGCAGCGATGTGATCGCCCGGCGAAACCGAACCACCTTTGACGTTGACCCGAACCCGCCGTGGCAGGCGTTCAGGCTCCACCCCGGCAATGCCGGTCACCAGGATCACGAGGCGCGCGCCGGCGTCGCGCGCCTCGACCGATTCGACAAAGCCGGTGAGTTGTCCCACGCGCATTCGATCGAGCATCGGTGCTGCGATCGTCGCCGTGCGCCAGGCCGCGGCACCAAAGCCGGCGAAGATGGCAGCAAGGCCGACGCAAGCGAGCATGACCGGGCGTCGGGCGCGCGACAGCGCTGCCATCGCAGCGGAGATACCAAAGCCGGAGAGCGGGACCCAGAGGGATGGCTCGCGATCAGCCGCGAAATAGAGCAGGATGCCGGCTCCCATCAGCACCGGCAGCCAGAGGAACAGCCTTCTGCGTCCGGCCTCGAGCGCGATGGCGCCCAGGAAACGCGCGCGCCATTCGGCGAGAAGCAACCGAATGGCAGCGTCCTGAAACCGTATCTCCGGAATGCGGAATGGTACGGCGCGAACACGCGCGCCGCGCAGCCGGCTCGGGTCTGGCGGCGCATCGCGCATAGGCCGTCCCTCGGGCAGCCAACCAGATGCGATCTTGCGCTTAACGTCGGCCCCATCAGCATGTTACAGGGGCGGCGTCGGTTGTCATGTCCCATCGACGTCTTGTTCCTCTGCCGCTCTGTCGGCCTCATTTCCCGTCCTGCCGGAGCCTGCCTTTCATGAGTGATGCGGTCGTTACGCGCTTCGCGCCGTCTCCAACCGGATTCCTGCATATCGGCGGCGCGCGTACCGCGCTGTTCAACTGGCTCTATGCCCGTCGCCATGGCGGCAAGATGCTGCTGCGCATCGAGGACACCGACCGCGAACGCTCGACCGAGCCGGCCATCGCGGCGATTCTCGACGGCCTGTCCTGGCTCGGCCTCGATTGGGACGGCGAGACCGTCTACCAGTTCGCCCGTGCGGCCCGGCACCGCGAGGTCGCCGAGCAGATGCTCGCCGCCGGCAAGGCCTATTATTGCTATGCGACGCCACAGGAACTCGAGGAGATGCGCGAGAAGGCGCGCGCCGAGGGCCGTCCCATGCGCTATGACGGACGCTGGCGCGATCGCGATCCGGCGACCGCTCCGGCCGGCGTGAAGCCGGTCATCCGCCTGCGCGCGCCGCAGACCGGCGAGACGGTGGTCGAGGACGAGGTGCAGGGCCGCGTCGTCTGGCAGAACGAGAATCTCGACGACCTCGTGCTGCTGCGTTCCGACGGCAACCCGACCTATATGCTCGCTGTCGTCGTGGATGACCATGACATGGCCGTGACCCATGTCATCCGTGGCGACGACCATCTCACCAACGCCGCCCGCCAGACCCAGATCTACCAGGCGATGGGCTGGCGCGTGCCGAGCATGTCGCATATCCCGCTGATCCATGGGGCGGACGGCGCGAAGCTCTCCAAGCGCCATGGCGCGCTCGGGGTCGATGCCTATCGTTCCATGGGCTATCTGCCGGTGGCCCTGCGCAACTACCTCCTCCGGCTGGGCTGGAGCCATGGCGACCAGGAGATCTTCTCGACCGAAGAGATGGTCTCGCTGTTCAATCTTTCCTCGATCGGCCGTTCCCCGGCACGCTTCGACTACGCGAAGCTGGAGAGCCTGAACGGGCTCTACATGCGCCAGTCAGATGACCGTGACCTGCTTGATGCACTGAAGAGCATCCTGCCGGAAATCGGCCCCGCGCACGGCCTCGGCCCCGAGCTCGATCCGGTTCTCGAAGCCAAGCTTCTTGCTGCGATGCCGGGACTGAAGGAGCGAGCCAAGACGCTGATCGAGCTGCTCGACAGCGCCTCCTATCTTTTTGCCAAGCGTCCGCTCGCACTCGATCAGAAGGCGGCGACGCTGCTGGACGAGGGCGCGCGCCAGCGCATGCCCAGCCTGGCAGAGAAGCTTGCCGCGGTGAACGACTGGACACCGGCTCCGCTCGAGGCCGCGGTCCGCGCCTTCGCCGAAGAACAGGCTCTCAAGCTCGGACAGGTGGCGCAGCCGCTGCGGGCCGCACTCACCGGACGGAGCCAGTCGCCCGGCCTGTTCGATGTGATGGCGGTGCTCGGCCGCGAGGAAACGCTCGCTCGTCTCAGCGATCAAACGTGATCAAAGGCGGGGCAGCCCCGCCTTTGTGATTGGTTGAACCCCAGGGGCAAATGGGCTAGTGACGCCGCATATGCCGAGGGTGTCCGAAGCGGCGCCCCGGTATGAATATTGCTTTAATATCAGTCGGATGTACCTTCCTTTGCCTGCAATCCCGTCACATGGCCGTTACGCAGAGCCACTCGGATGATGATTGCCGTTCCGGCACCCATTCATGCCGGCTCGGATGGAACGAAGATTGATCAGCAGCGAGCCTGAAAGGATCGGTATCGATGAGCGGAACCAACAGCCAGCTGAGTGTGGACGGCAAGACCGTCGACCTGACGGTCAAGACCGGATCGATCGGCCCATCCGTCATCGACATCAGCAAGCTCTACGCACAAACCGGGATGTTCACCTATGACCCCGGCTTCACCTCGACCGCGAGCTGCGAGTCGGAGATCACCTATATCGATGGCGACGAGGGCGTTCTGCTCCATCGCGGCTATCCGATCGAGCAGCTTGCCGAGCATGGCGACTTTCTCGAGACCTGCTATCTCTTGCTTTACGGCGACCTGCCGACCGCGGCGCAGAAGGCGGATTTCGACTACCGCGTGACGCGCCACACCATGGTGCACGAGCAGATGGCCCGCTTCTTCCAGGGCTTCCGCCGCGATGCGCATCCGATGGCGGTGCTGGTGGCCTCGGTCGGCGCGATGTCGGCCTTCTATCACGACTCGACCGACATCTCGGACCCGCAGCAGCGCATGATCGCGTCGATGCGGATGATCGCCAAGCTGCCGACGCTGGCTGCGATGGCCTTCAAGTACACGATCGGCCAGCCCTTCGTGTATCCGCTGAACTCGCTGGACTACACTTCGAATTTCCTGCGCATGTGCTTCGCGGTGCCGGCGGAGGAGTACAAGGTCAATCCGGTCCTGTCGCGCGCGCTTGACCGCATCTTCATCCTGCATGCCGACCACGAGCAGAACGCCTCGACTTCGACCGTGCGTCTTGCCGGTTCCTCGGGCGCCAATCCCTTCGCGTGCATCGCAGCCGGCATCGCCTGCCTCTGGGGCCCTGCGCATGGCGGCGCCAACGAGGCGGCCCTCAAGATGCTCGAGGAGATCGGGTCGGTCGACAACATCCCGAAATACATCGCCAAGGCGAAGGACAAGAACGATCCGTTCCGCCTGATGGGCTTCGGGCACCGCGTCTACAAGAACTACGACCCGCGCGCCAAGATCATGCAGAAGACGACGCATGAGGTGCTGAACGAGCTCGGCATCAAGGACGATCCGCTGCTCGATGTCGCGATCGAACTCGAGCGCATCGCGCTGAGCGACAGCTACTTCATCGAGAAGAAGCTCTATCCGAACATCGATTTCTATTCGGGCATCACCTTGAAGGCGATGGGCTTCCCGACCTCGATGTTCACCGCGCTCTTCGCACTCGCCCGCACCGTCGGCTGGATCGCGCAGTGGAAGGAAATGATCGAGGATCCGTCCCAGCGGATCGGCCGCCCGCGCCAGCTCTATACCGGCTCGCCGAAGCGCGATTACACGCCGATCGGCCGTCGCTGAGAACAATCTGACCCAGTCTTTATGACGAAGGTCGAACCCCACCGGATTAAATAATCCGGTGGGGTTTATCATATGGTGCGCTGCCATAACTTCGCGTTTCGCAGAGCAATGACGGGAAACGCCAGATGGACCGCCTCACGACACCCAACCGCCGCGCCTTCATCGCTGGGGCCGGGGCATCCGCCCTCGTAGCCGGCAGCGGGCCCGCGCGGGCTCAGAACTTCCCGACCCGGCCGATCATGCTTGTCGTGCCGTTCGCAGCCGGCGGCTCGACGGATATCGTCGCCCGCCTCGTCGGGGCAAAGATGGCGGAGTCGCTCGGCCAGCAAGTGGTGATCGAGAACCGCGCCGGCGCAGGCGGCAATGTCGGCTCGACCGCGGTCGCTCGCGCCGCACCCGACGGTTACACGGTGCTGATGGGCACGATCTCGACCCATGCCCTCAATCCCGCGATCCTCAAGGTGGTGACGTTCGATCCGGTCAAGGATTTCACGCCGATCTCCCTGCTGGCCGTGGTGCCCAACGTCATGGTCGTGCACCCGAGTTTTCCGGCCAAGACGGTCCAGGAGGTCGTCAAGGTCCTGAAGGACAATCCCGGCAAATACTCCTACGCCTCATCGGGAGTGGGTACGCCGCTGCATCTTTCGGGCGAGCTGTTCAAGTCGCTCGGCGGCGTGAGCATGAACCATGTGCCCTACCGCGGCGCTGGCCCGGCTCTGAACGATGTCGTGGCTGGCGCCGTGCCGATCATGTTCGACAACCTGCCCTCCTCCGCGCAGTTCATTCGCAGCGGCCAGCTCCGCGCGATCGGCGTTACCACGAAGGAGCGCGTGCCCTCATTCCCGGAGATACCGACCATCGCCGAAGGCGGTCTTGCCGGCTATGAAACCTATACGTGGAACGCGCTGTTTGGCCCGGCGAATATGCCAAGGGCAGTCGTTGAGCGCCTGAACGCCGAAGCCAACAAGGCCCTGACAGACCCCAATGTGAAGCAGCGCCTGAACGATGTCAGCGCCGTCATCGTCGGCTCGACACCGGAGGCGCTGGGCGAACACGTCAAAGTCGAATTCGCGAAATGGGGCCCCATCGCCAAGGCATCCGGTGCGGCGCTTGAATGAGCGCTGCACCGCGCTGATCAAGCTGCCAGCAGTCCTAGGGCGGCATTGACCGCGTTCTCGGCCGGGCTCGCCCCGGCCGATTTCATGATGCGCTCGACATCTGCGAAACCCGCAAGCTGAGCCTCGCGCGCAGGACCGTCACTGAGGACCGCCAGCACAGCTGCGCTGAGCGCTTCGGGCGAGGCCTCGTCCTGGATGAACTCCGGAACGATGCGCGTGCCGGCGACGAGATTGGGCAGGATCACCGTCGGTAGCTTGATCAGCCTGCGCGCCAGCATCGCCTCCCAGGCCGCGCCGCGATACGCAGCGACCAGCGGTACCTGTGCCAAGGCGAGCTCGAGCGTCACGGTCCCGGAGGCCGCGAGCGCTGCGCGCGCCGTGCGAAAAGCGGCAAGCTTGGCGTCTTCGCCATCGACGAGACGGGGTTTCACCGACCAGGTCGAGACAGCCTCTTCAATCATGCCGCGCAGATGCGGCACGGCCGGCAGCACGAAGCGCGCGCCGGGCACCTCGTTCGCGATGAGCGCGACCGTCTCGCCGAAGGTCGGCATGAGGTGGCTGATCTCCGAGCGACGGCTGCCGGGAAGGACCAGGATGTCCGGCGTTGAAGGAGCGTTGCGCCGCACCTGTTCCTCGGCGCTTGGCCGTAGCGCGGCGAGCCGCTCGATCAAGGGGTGACCGACATAGATCGTCTTCGGTCCGCCGAGCCTTTCCAGCGCAGCGGGCTCGAAGGGCAACAGCGCCAGGATGCGATCGACATGAGGCGCCATCTTGCGGGCGCGGCCCGAACGCCAGGCCCAGACGCTGGGGCAAACCCAATGCGCAATCGGGATTGCGGACGATGCCCGCCGGACTTTTTTCGCGACGCGCAGCGAGAAATCCGGGCTGTCGATGGTGAGCAGGAGATCAGGCGCGAAAGCAACGACCCCCTTGGCTGCATCGGACATGCGCCGGAGCAACAGGGGCAGCCTTGCCAGGACCGGACCAAACCCCATCACGGCGATATCGGATTGGGGAAAAAGCGGCCGCAGTCCCTGTGCGATCAGGCTCTCTCCGCCGACGCCTACGATCTCGAGCGGACGATCCCCCAACCGCTGCCGCAGGACGGTGAGAAAACGCAGCGCCAGAGCATCGCCAGACGTTTCGCCCGCAATGATGGCGAGCCGGAAGGGCCGCTTCACGCGACGCCCTCGACGAACAGGCCAAGCTCGTCGGCCAGTGCGCCCAATCGAACGCTGTCTCCGACAAGCACATTGCCGGCGCGAAGTGCGATGCCGGAGAGGCCAGCCTTGGCCGCGTTCCGTAGGGTTTCGGGTCCGATCGCCGGCATGTCGACGCGCAGGTCTTGGCCGTCCTTGGGGGCCTTGACCAGAACGCCATCGCCCTTGTCGATCTTGAGACGCCCTGCGCTCACCAGCTCGGCGACGCGCCTGATCATGGCGTCGGTACCCTCTGCAGCCTCAATTGCCACGATACGATGATCGGCAACGATTGCGGCCTGACCGACATCGAAGGGCGACAAAGCCGCCAGCAAGGAGAAGCCATGTTCGATGCCGTCGCGCGCCACGGCCGAGACGCTGCGGCGCCCCAGTGGGCCGAGCGGCGCGGTCAAGCCCGGAGCGATCTCGGCTGGGCCATGAACGCGAAAACCCCGCCCCTCGAAGAACTGGACCACGCCCTTGAGCAAATGATCGTCTCCGCCGCGAAAGGCGCGAGCGAAATGGGGCAGGTATTTCAGCGTCGAGGGCTCGGGCATCAGCGAGCCAAAGCTCGGCCGCGGCAGCGCGCCGATCATGACGATATCGACGATCCCGCGTCGCTTGAGCTCGTCGAGCAATCGCCCGAGTTGTCCCAGGCGATAGACACGCGAGGATTCAGGATCGAAATCGCTGGGGTTGGCTGCGCCGTCGATCGCCGCGATATAAAGCTGATGCCCCCGCGCTGTCGCCAGCCGGGCCAGATGCGGCGGGTATTCGCCGCCTCCGGCTATGATTGCGAGAGGAAAGGCGCCGGTCGCTGCGTCGCTGCCCGTGCTCACCGGTCGGGCGCGTTGACGTCGCGCGGAATGCAGATGGCGCGGTCGCTGCCCGAGCGGATGAAATCGAGGATCTCGAGCATCAGCGGGTGCGACGCAAATTCCGTCGCCACGTCTTCGACGCGCTCGGCCAAGGTGCCTTCATCGGCGAAGAGCAGGCGATAGGCGCGCCGCAGCTCATGAATCTGCTCCCGCGAGAAACCACGCCGCTTCAGCCCGACCAGATTGAGCCCGGCCAGATGCGCAGGATTGTCCCGCACCATGCCGAAGGGAATGACATCATTCATCACGCCGGCGCCGCCGCCGATGAAGGCGTGCTCTCCGATGCGAACGAACTGGTGGAGTCCCGTCCCGCCACTGACGATGACATAGTCGCCAACCTTGACATGCCCGGCGCTCATCACGTTGTTCGAGAAGATGACGTTGTTGCCGATCTCGTTGTCGTGGCCGACATGCGAATTGGCAAGGAACAGGCAGCGGTCGCCGATGACCGTCTTCATGCCGCCGCCTTCGGTGCCCGGATTCATCGTCACGCCTTCGCGGATCATGCAATCCGCGCCAATCGTCAGCGTCGACGGCTCGCCGTGATATTTGAGATCCTGCGGCGGGTGGCCGATGGAAGCGAAGGGGTAGATCCTGGTCCGGGGGCCGATCGTGGTTCGGCCGGCGATTGCAACGTGGCTCAACAGCTCAGCGCCGTCCCCGAGAACGACATGGGGGCCGACCGTGCAGAACGGACCGATAACGACCCCCTCGCCCAGCTGCGCAGCCGGGTCGACGACCGACATCGGATGGATAGTCGCACTCATGAAAGTTCTGTCCTGATTTCGACGGAAAGCGGCTGGCCTTAAGCCACCATCGCAGAGATCTCGGCCTCCGCGACAAGCACGCCGTCAACTTTCGCCTCACCGCGATAGAACCAGATATTGCGCTTGCGGGCGACCTTGGTGAGGTGGAAACGCAGGGTATCGCCCGGCACGACCGGTTTGCGGAACTTGGCCTTGTCGATCGTGGTGAAGAGGACGGACTGTACCGCTTCCTCGTCAATTCCCCGCGCGCTGACGACGAGCACGCCGGCGGTCTGCGCCATGGCCTCGATCATCAACACACCCGGAAAGACCGGACGGCCGGGAAAATGTCCGGTGAACTGGGGTTCGTTGGCGGTGACGTTCTTGATGCCAATGCCGGACTCGTCGCCATTCATCTCGATGACACGGTCGACGAGAAGGAACGGATAGCGGTGGGGAATGCAGGCCATGATCTTCTGAATATCGGCCACACCCAGCGATGTCGTCGCGTCGGTCATGCTCTCCCGTCTCCCGCGCAGGCCTGCCGGCTTCGCCCGCAAAGTTGTATCGTTTAAATCGATGCCGGAACAGGAGGTTGCGGCTGGCGCCGGGTTCCTGTCAGCTTCTATGCCCGTTTGCCGGAAATGGTACCGGACGATCAAGCGAATTCGACACGAGGCCCACTCTTCGCATGGATTGCGAAGGCTGCCTCGCGCTCTCGCGTATCCTCAGCTCTCCGAGCCGCCCGAAGACTTGCCGCGCTTTGCAACAAGAGATTTGAGAAGCGCTGTCTCGCGCGCCCAGCTGAGCGCCGGCTGCGCGGGATAACCGCCATAGCGCGCGCCGCGAGGGATGTCACCGGCGACGCCGCTCTGGGCGGCAACCTGCGCGCCCATCCCAACCGTCAGATGGCCGGCGAGGCCAACCTGGCCACCCAGCACGACGAAATCTTCCAAAGTCGTAGAGCCGGCGATGCCAACCTGCGAAACGATCACGCAATGGCGGCCGATGACGCAGTTATGGCCGATCTGAACGAGGTTATCGATCTTGGTACCTTCACCGATGACCGTATCGCGGCTGGCGCCCCGGTCTATGCAGCTATTGGCGCCGATCTCGACGTCGTCCTGAATGATGACCCGGCCGATCTGCGGCACCTTCATATGGCCTTTCGGGCTCATCGCGAAACCAAAGCCATCCTGGCCGATCCGGACACCCGGGTGAATGATGACCCGGTTTCCGACCAGGGCCGATTGCAAGGTGCTGCCAGCGCCGATCGCACAATCACGCCCGATCCGGACCTGGGGGCCGATCACGGCATGCGAGGCGACCACGGAACCGGCGCCGATCTCGGCACCGGGGCCGACCACGGCACCCGGATCGATCGTGACGTTATCCTCGATCCTTGCCGTGGCGTGGACGAAGGCGCCCGGCGCGACCCCTTGCGAGCCAAAGACTGACCGTGGCTTGAGCGCATCGGGATAGAAGCGCGCCATGATCCGGGCAAAGGCATGGTAGGGCGCGGGCGATACGAGCGCGACTGTGCCCGCGGGAACACGGGCAGCGAACCGGGAAGAAACCAGGCACAGCCCGGCCGAAGTCCCCGCCAGCGCATCCGTATATTTGGGGTTGTCCATATAGGCGATGTCATCGGGCCCGGCGGCCTCGAGTGCGGCCGCGCCGGTAACGAGCCGCGTGGGCTCCACGCCCTCAGGCAGAGCAGCCCCTGAAATGGCAGCGACCTCGCCGTAGCTCAGCGAGGTCGCGATCGGGAAGAATTGAGGTTCTGACATGCAATGGATCCGTGCGGGGCGTTGCCGCCCCGCCGCGTCAGAAGCGGGTGCCGCCGGAGAAGCGGAAGGCCTGCAGACGGTCGCCGCCGTAACGGACGCCGGTGATCGGATCGCGCGTGCCCTCATCCTTGCTAAGGGCATAGGCATAGTCAAACCGGATCGGCCCGAGCGGCGACTGCCAGAGCAGGCTCGCGCCGATCGAGGAGCGGATGACGTTCTTGTCGCGAACGCAGGCCACGTTGCTCTGGAACTGGGACGTGCTCGGGACATTGAACTGCCGGGGCTCCGACCCGCCCGGGCAAAGCCCGTTCGTCGTCGGGATCGGGCTGGTGATCACCTTCGAGCCGCCATCATAGTCGAATAGCGTACCGGCATCGGCGAAGATCGCGCCGCGCAGGCCAAGGTCACGCGGCAGGCCCCAGATCGGGAACTGCACTTCGACCGAGCCACCGAAATACGACTGGCCGCCGAGAGCGTTGGCCGTCGGGTCGTTCAGCACGTCGCGCGGACCGATGCCCGACGGAGCGAAGCCACGCACCAGGCTCGGGCCGAGGAAGTAGTGATCGACCATGCGCAGGGTACCTTCCGTCGCCTGGACGTGACCGCCCTGGACCCGGAGGAAGCCGACGACATCGTCGAAGATCTCGCGGTAGTAGCGCGCATCCGCCGCGACACGAAGGAACTTCGAGTCGCCGCCAAGGCCCGCGAATTCCGGCTTCAACTCCGCAATGAAGCCGTTGCGCGGTGTCTGGTAATTATCAAGCGAGTTGTAGTTCAGCGTCACGCCCGCAAGGGAGGTCAGCGTTTCGCCGCGGGCTTCCTTGACCGCGAGCGTCGCTTCGCCATTCGTCACGCAGTTGAAGTTCTGCGTTGCTGCAAATCCAGAGCCGGGCGCTCCAGGCGTAATCCCGGGGATCGGGAACGAGCAGTCATTATACGGACGGCTCGACGTGTTCGGGATCTTGATCTCGGTCGTGTAGAGCGAGTAGCGCGGCGTGATCGAGAACTCTTCCGTGATCGGGAAGGTGAACCGCAGCTGACCGCCGGTCACACGGCTTTCGTAGCGGCCGATATTGTAGTTGTCGTTGTACTTCGAGAACAGATCGATACCGGCAGCGATACGGCGACCGAGGAAATAGGGCTCGGTGAAGGAGAAATCGATGCCCTGGGTCCGCTGCCCCAGCGTGCCGGCAATCTTCACGAACTGGCCGCGGCCAAGGAAATTGGATTCCGACAGCGAGACTTCGCCGATGACACCGTCAGACGTCGAATAACCGCCCGCGATCGAGAAGGAGCCGGTGGCCTTGTCCTCGACGTCGATGTTCATGATCACCCGGTCAGGCGCGCTGCCCGGCTCATTGGTGATGCGAACCTTGTTGAAGAAGCCGAGATTGTTCAGGCGCCGCTCGGCGCGATCAACCATCACCTTGTTGTAGGCATCGCCCTCACCCAGATCGAGCTCCCGGCGAACCACATAGTCGCGGGTCCGCGTATTGCCGCGCACATTGATGCGCTCGACATAGACCCGCGGACCGTCTTCGACGACATAGGTGATGCCGATCAGGCGGCCAGCGGCGTCACGCTCACCGCGGGGGCGAACCTGCGCAAAGGGATGACCACGGCGGGACACCTCGGTCGTGAGGTTGACGAGCGACTTTTCGACCGCCTCGGCATTGTACGTATCGCCAGCCGAGGTCGCGAGGAGCCTTTGCATCGTCGCCGAGTCGATATCGCTGAGCTGCGAATCCACCGCGACGTTGCCGACCTTGTACTGCGGCCCTTCATCGACCGTGACGTCGATGACCCAGCCACCCTTGGCGTCATCGAAGCGCGCGTCGCTCGCAACGACCCGGAAGTCGGCATAGCCGTTCTTCAGGTAGAAGCGGCGAACCAGATCGAGATCGGACGCGATACGGTCGGGATCATAGACGTCGGAGGTCTTGATGAAGCTGAGGAAATTCGATTCCGTCGAGCTCATCAACCCGCGCAGACGCGATGCCGAATAGGCGCCGTTACCCGCGAAATTGATTTCCTTGATGCCGGTCTTGCCGCTCTCGACAATGGTGAAGACCACGTCCGAACGACCATTGGGCAATGGCGCGATACGCCCGGAGATCGTCGCAGTGCCGTAACCGGCCCGGCGATAGACCTCCTTCAGGCGTTGCACATCGGAGTCGATCAGCGCCTGACTCAGAGGGCCACGCGCCTTCGATTCGACCTGTTGCAGCAGGATCTCGCTCTTGAGGCGCTTGTTGCCCTCGAAGGCGACGCGATTGATCGTGTCGTTCTCGTGAACCGAGATCACAGTCTGGTTGCCGCGGCGGCTGACCTGGACGTTCGAGAACAGTCCGGTCGCCATCAGGCTCTGCCGAACCTCCTGCGGACCACCCTGCCCTGCATAGGACCGAATGGTCTCCGCGTCGACGCGGCGGTTGCCTTGGACAATCACGGCCTGCGCAAAAACAACGCCACCGCTAACGGCCAACATAAAGGCCGAAAGTCCGACTGATCGAGAGAGCCGCATTTTGAAAGACCGGCTCTTTGGGGTCGACGTCATCGGGTCGCCTATTCCATTTAGTAGGTCACCACCCCAACCGGGGACACCTGCCTTTGGGCAGGTGCATGGCGACATTGCAGACCAATCGCTTCTACAAAGTTTCCGACGAGGTGCAAACGAACATTGTCGTTAACAAATTATTTTTAACCTCGTCGTTGCCAGGAGGCCACGCGCCCTGAGAAAAGCGCCCGATTCGACGCAGCTTTTGGGCCTATCGGCAACGAACCTTGCCGCAGGTCACAGCATTCGTGGGCTTGCCAGCCGGAGTCTACAGACGCGAGTGGACGTGGACGATGTCATTCCAGGTCACGAAGAGCATCAGCATCAGGACCAGCCCAAAACCGACCCGAAAGCCGATTTCCTGGGCGCGCTCGCTTAAAGGGCGGCCGCGGAGAGCCTCGATCGCATAGAACATCAGATGTCCGCCATCGAGCATAGGAACCGGCAACAGGTTCATCAGGCCGATCGAGACCGAGAGAATCGCCGCAAGATTGATCAGCGCGAGCAGGCCTCCATTGGAAGCAACCATCCCGGAAACCTGGGCGATGCGGATCGGCCCCGAAAGCTGATCCGTCGATTCACGCCCGCTGATCAATTTGGACAGATAGTCATAGGTCCGGTCGACCACGAACCAGGTCTCGGAGAATCCAACCTTCACGGCTTCACCGAGGCTGTAATGCTGGGTCGTCCAGTCCTCGGTCCGGCGGGAAGCCTGGACCCCGATAACGCCAATGCGCTGTTTGCCGAGAGCGGTCGATGTCTCGTTCAGATCAGGCGTAACAGGCAGGGTCACCATGGTGCCCGCGCGATCGACCGTCACCGAAAGGGTCTCGTTCGGGTGTGTAGAGACCAGTCTTTGCATGTCGCTGAAGCTGCGGATCTGCTTGCCGTCGATCGTCAGGACAACGTCCCCCGCGAGCAGACCTGCGCGCTCAGCGGCCTTCCCGGCAATCACCTGCTCGACCCGGGGCGCCAGGACCGGGCGACCGAAGGCGTAGACGGTCCCGGCAAAGATGAGGATGGCCAGTACGAAATTGGCAATCGGGCCGGCCGCGACGATCGCCACCCGTTCAGCGATCGATTGAGCCGGGAAGGAACGCGCTCGCTGTTCCTCCGTCATGCGCTCGACTTCAGCGCTATCGGCTGCGGAGCTCGAGGGATCCGCGTCACCGGAGAACTTCACATAGCCGCCGAGTGGGATCAGCGCGAAGCGCCAGCGCGTGCCGTGCTTGTCAACGAATCCGAAAATCTCGCGGCCGAAGCCGATCGAGAACACTTTCACGTCGACGCCGCACCAACGACCGACGAGGAAGTGCCCGAGCTCGTGCACGAAAACAACGATGGTCAGGACAAACAGGAACGGCACCAGGTAACTGAGCAGGAAGCTGCCCGAGTTCCAGACGGTCGCTGCAATATCCATAAAATTCTCCCGATTCCTGCCCCTTACGTGACAGTGAAGGTGCCCTTCGACAAGAGCAGGCGAGCGCGGTTTCTCGCCTCATGGTCAATGGCAAGGGCCGCTTCAATATCGACCGGTGCCGCGATGTCAGCACCGAGCCCGCTGCAGACGGCATCGACGAGAGCCGGGATGCCGAGAAAGCCGATCCGTCCGGCAAGAAAGGCCTCGACCGCGACTTCATTGGCGGCATTGAGGATCGCCGGCACCGCTCCTCCGGTCTCCAACGCTGCCATCGCCAGAGCAAGCGCCGGAAAGCGGGCAAGATCAGGGCGTTCGAAGGCCAGCGGCGCGGTCGTGACGAGATCGACGAAGCGCGTCGCCGGCGCATCGAGCCGGCCGTCGACGCCGAGGCAATGCGCGGCCGCAACCCGCATATCCGGAATTGCCATGCCTGCAGTGACCGAGCCATCGCGGAAGGTGACGAGGCCATGCACGATCTGCTGGGGGTGTACCAGAACATCGAGCTGATCATGTTTCAGCCCGAACAGGAAACAGGCCTCGATCAGCTCAAGGCCCTTGTTCATCATGCTGGCGGAGTCGACCGTGATCTTGGCGCCCATTGCGTAATTCGGGTGGGCCAGAGCCTGCTCCGGCTTGGCCGCCGCAATTCGTTCTGCCGACCAGGTGCGGAAGGGCCCCCCCGATGCCGTCAGCGTCATGGATCGGATCGCCGAGATCGGCTCGGCTCCAAGAGCCTGGAAGAGAGCATTATGCTCCGAATCCAGCGGCAGGATGCGCGCGCCCACGGCCGTGGCCTGCGCCATCACGGCGGCACCGGCGCAAACCAGGCTCTCCTTGTTGGCGAGGGCAATCACGCGGCCAGGTGTCAGCGCGGCAAAAGTCGCTTCCAGACCTGCAGCTCCTGCTATGGCACTGACGACAATGTCGCTTGGCATCGCGACGGCATCGAGAACGGCCTGCCGCCCCGCCCCGCTGTCGATACCGCTACCGGCCAGGGTCTGCGCCAGAGCTTCGCCTCCCGCCTCGTCCGCCAAGGCGGCAAAGCGGGCACCTGTTTCGACCGCCACCCGGGCGAGGCTCGCAGCGTCCCGCCCGCCAACCACGACATCGATCTTCAGGCGTTCAGGATTCTCCGACACGACGTCGCGCGTCGACCGGCCGATGGAGCCTGTGGCTCCAAGAAGAGTGACGAGACGGCGCATGACGTCTTCAGAACTCCAGATGCGCCAGGAACAGTGCAGCACCAGCGAGGACCAGGACGGCCCAGTAGCCGTCAAGCCGATCGAAAAAGCCACCATGGCCCGGGATCAACTTGCTTGAGTCCTTGGTGCCAAAGCGACGCTTGACGGCCGATTCAAAGAGATCGCCAGCCTGGCTCACGATCGAGGCCGAAAGCGAGGCGGCGATCACAAAGGCCGGACCGACGACTGCGGCCGCCCCTGGGGTCAACACCCAGACGGCATAACCGCCAAGCGTACCGGCAGCGGTTCCGCCGAGTGCGCCGGACCAGGTCTTCTTCGGACTGATCGCAGGCATCAGCTTCGGCCCACCAAGAGCCCGCCCCGTAAAATAGGCGGCAATATCGGTCAGCCAACAGACCGCGAAGGTCCAGATGATCACAGCAAACCCGAAATCCGGGAGTGCACGCAGCGCCGGCGTGATCAGGGCAAAGGCGAGCGCATAGGCAACACCGCAGGCCTCCAGCCAGTTCCGCTTTTCGAGAACCGGGGTCAGGAGCGCCCCGAAGAACGCAGCGAAGGCGGAAACACCGGCGAGCGCCACTGGACTGATCGGGGCGAAGCCAAGCGCCAGACCGGCAATCGTAACGCCGATGCCTGCGGGTACCGCATTCCGGCGGCTCACGATCGCGAGCCATTCATAGGCGACCAATCCGGCAGCCAGCGCCCAGATGAGCCTGAACGGCCAGCCCCCGACAAATGTCGCAGCCACAATGCCCGCGGCCAGCACCAGCGCGGATGCGATACGCAGCTTCAGTTCGCTCGGGCCGGCGGCCGGACCGCCGGAAGGTTGGTCACTCACGCTACGCCCACATTGCGGCCGGATGGCTCCGACACGCCGCCGAAGCGGCGTTCGCGGCGGCGATACTCGGCCAGCGCTTCTTCCAACGCCGCGCGATCGAAATCGGGCCAGAGTACCGGGGTGAAGACGAACTCCGCATAGGCGGCCTGCCAAAGCAGAAAATTCGAGATCCGTGTCTCGCCCGATGTGCGGATGACGAGCTCGGGGTCGGGCAGATCTGCGGTATCGAGCCGCGCAGAGATGCTGCTCTCGTCAATGGTGGTTGCGTCGACAAGGCCTGCCGCGACATCCGAGGCCAGTTGGCGCGCCGCTCGGACGATCTCGTCGCGCGAGCCATAGTTGAAGGCGACGACGAGCGTCATTCCCGTGTTGTTGCGCGTGGTCGCCTCGGCATGCTCGACCAGACGGCGCAGATCGGGCGCCAGATCGCTCCTGCCGCCAATGACCCGGACCCGGACCCCAGCCGCTCCGAGTTCGGTCAGATCCTTCTCGATGAAATGCTTGAGCAGCGTCATCAGAAACGAAACTTCGGCAGCAGGCCGGCGCCAGTTCTCTGTCGAGAAACTGTAGACCGTCAGAATCTCGATGCCGAGATCGCTGGCGTTGCGGACGGTCCGGCGCAAGGCCTCCAGCCCGCGCCGATGCCCTTCATGTCGCGGCAGGCCGCGCAACTGAGCCCAGCGCCCGTTGCCGTCCATGATCACTGCGACATGGGAGGGCCCTGCAGCCTGGACCTCCGGACGCTGGCCTGCTGACATTCTCGTGCCTCTTTCGGCGTTGCGTCCCGGATCATAGCCAGCGGCTCAAACCCGCCGGGCGACAGGATCAGACGTGCAGGATTTCCTTTTCCTTCGTCGCCAGCGCCTGATCGATCTCGGCGATATGCTGGTCTGTGACCTTCTGGACCTGATCCGACTCGCGCGTCACGTCATCCTTGGTCAGGTGACCGTCCTTCTCGAGCTTCTTAATCACGTCGATCCCGTCGCGGCGGACATGGCGCACAGCGATCTTGGATTCTTCGGCATATTTATGCGCGACCTTGACCATCTCCTTGCGGCGCTGCTCGTTCAGCTCCGGAATTCGGATGCGCAGCACCTGCCCTTCCGTCTGGGGGTTGAGGCCCAGATCGGATTCGCGGATCGCCTTCTCCACCGCCTGGACCATGCTGCGGTCCCAGACCTGGACACTGAGCAGGCGTGCTTCAGGCACGCTGACGGTGGCAAGCTGAGTCAAGGGTGTACGCGCACCATAAGCCTCGACCTGGATCGGATCGAGAACGTTGGCGGAGGCGCGGCCGGTGCGCAGGGAGGCGAGATCGCCCTTGAAGGATTGCACCGCGCCTTGCATCCGACGCTTCACGTCGGCGAGGTCGAATGTCGTCTGGGCCATTTTAGTCAAGACCTTGCAGATAATCGAAAACCGGCGCGACCATGGCCGCGGCCCCGCTCAGGGTCAAGGATTTCATGTTCCAACAGCACCTTCCCGGGACAATCTGCAAGGGAAAAACGCCTGAGGCAGGCCGGGCATGGCGGACGGGTGATCCGGAACGGTGGCAAGACCGGGCGCCGCTTCCTAGCTTTAAGGTCGGGCCTCGGTCGAGACGTCACGGCCGAGCACAACCGAACCACGAGGAGGCCCCTTGCCCCGTCTGAACCGCATCATTGAAACTGCGCTCTATGTCGACGATCTCGATCGCGCGCAGGAGTTCTATGAGACGAAGCTCGGATTGAAGCCGATGCTGAAGACGAGGACGCTGTTCGCCTATGATGTTGGCGGAGAGAGTGTCCTTCTGCTCTTCCTTCGGGGGCAATCTCTCCTCACCCAATCATCTGCCAAGGGCAATATTCCACCGCATGACGGCAGCGGCCCCCTCCATATCTGCTTCGCGATCGACACCAGCGAACTCACAGCCTGGGAAGAGCGGTTGCAGCAGCATGGAATCGATATCGAGGGCCGGATGAGCTGGGATCGCGGCGGAAACAGCCTCTATTTCCGTGACCCCGACGGCCATCTGCTTGAGTTGATGACGCCGGGGATCTGGCCGAACTACTGAGCCTTGCAACCGCGAGGGAATCCGGCGGTCAGGGCGTCACGTAGGTTGCCCTGCCCTCGCCGCGCAGAACGGCCGCAAGCGCGCCAGTTTCGGCGATCGAGAAGACGACGATCGTCAGCCCGGCGTCGCGCGCCAGCGCAAAAGCAGCCGTATCCATCACCTTGAGATCATGCCTGATCGCCTCGGCATGGGTCAGGCTCTCATAGCGCTTGGCGTTCGGATCCTTCTTCGGATCGGCGGTGTAGACGCCATCGACCTGCGTCGCCTTCAGCAATTGCTGACAGTCGAGCTCGGCCGCCCGAAGGGCAGCTCCGGTATCGGTGGTGAAATAGGGATTGCCCGTGCCGCCCCCGAGAATGACGACCTTGCCGTGGCTGAGATGGTCGAGCGCGCGCCGGCGAGCGTAGCTCTCGCAGAGCGAGGGCATGGGCACAGCCGACATGGCGCGGGCCGGGGCGCCGGCGATCTCGATGGCATGCTCTAGCGCAAGAGCGTTCATCACCGTGCCGAGCATGCCGATCGAATCGGCGCTTGGTCGGTCGAGGCCCTTGTTCAAGCCCTGGACGCCGCGAAAGAAATTGCCGCCGCCGACGACGATCGCAATCTCGACGCCTTCGTGCGCGGCCTTTGCGATATCGGCGGCGAGCGCAGTCAGCGTCGTACCGTCGAGGCCGGATCCGGCTTTCCCCGCAAGGGCTTCGCCGGAGAGCTTCACAAGAACGCGTTTGGGTCTCACCGGCTTTCTCCATGGACTGGGACGGCGCGATTCGGCACCAACATCGTCTTCTTACAAAAAAGGCCGCGCAGAGCGCGGCCTTTTTCAGATCCTATCAACCGGCTTCTCAGCCCGTCGTGCCACCGGCCGCAGCGACTTCGGCAGCGAAATCGGTCTCTTCCTTCTCGATGCCCTCGCCGAGCGCGAAGCGAGCAAAGCCCGTCAGCTTGACCGGAGCACCGACCTTGCCCTCGGCTTCCTTCAGCACCTGGGCGACCGACTTCGAGCCGTCATGGATATAGGCCTGCTCGAGCAGGCAGTATTCCTTGGCGTAGCTCTTCAAGCCGCTCTCGGTGATCTTCTCGAGCACGTTGGCGGGCTTGCCGGCATTCTTCTCGGCCAGGATCGCCTTCTCGCGCTCCAGGATCGCCGGATCGACCGAAGCGAGATCGAGCGCGACCGGATTGGTAGCGGCGACGTGCATGGCAAGCTGACGACTGAGGGCTGCGAGCTCCTCGCCCTTGCCGGTCGTCTCGAGACCGACGATCACGCCGATCTTGCCGAGACCATCGGCGACCGAGCCATGGACGTAATGGCCAATGACGCCGGCGCTGACCTTGACCTCGGCGACGCGGCGCAGGGTCATGTTCTCGCCAATCGTGGCGATGGCATTGGCGATGGCGTCAGCGACGGTGCCGCCGCCCGGATAGTGATGGGCGAGCAGTGCCTCGACGTCGCCGCCGCGCTCCAGCGAGACGTCGGCGATCGTGCGGGCGAGCGCCTGGAACTCGAGGTTGCGCGCAACGAAGTCGGTCTCGGAATTGACCTCGGCAACGACACCGCGGTTCTCGGACACGGCCACGGCGACCAGGCCCTCGGCGGCAACGCGGCCGGCCTTCTTCGCGGCCTTGGCAAGGCCCTTGGTGCGCAACCAGTCGATGGCGGCCTCGATGTTGCCGTCGGTCGCGGCCAGCGCGGTCTTGCAATCCATCATGCCCGCGCCAGTCTTGTCGCGGAGTTCCTTCACCATGCCGGCGGTGATCGCAGCCATCTGTCGTTCCTTGCTGTCATGTGCCGGGCCTGCGCAACGACGCTGGCGGCCAACGGCACGGTCTTCGATTTCAGAGCGCGCCATAGCGCGAAGGGAAAACGCCGACGCTCCGTGACCGGCCGTCGGCGTGACTTCATTCATCTGCCGCGCATTGCTGCGCTGCCGAGGCGACGCGCCGATGACGCGCCGCCCTGAGTTTGCTCTCAGGCCTCGGCGAGATCGCGCGCCTGGGCAACCCAGCCGTCGCGCTCGATGCGACCACCGAGCTTCAGATCGGCATCAACCTTGACGACATCGGCCGGTGACATCGCAGCGATCTGCCAGAAGTGGAACAGGCCACCGTCATTGAGCTTCTGAACCAGCTCCGGACCCATGCCGGAGAGCTTCATGAAGTCGTCCGGCGCGCCGCGCGGCGCAGTAAGCAGCTCGAACACCGGGGCAGCGTCTGCGGCCGGCTCGATGATCGCCGTCTCAACGATCGGGGCCTCGGCAGCACCGAGATCGATGCCATGGTCGCCCGAGGCGCGCGAGATGCCGTCGATGGCCGAACGGGCGATCAGGTCGCAATAGAGCTGGATGGCGCGGCCGGCGTCGTCATTGGCAGGCACCGGGTAGGTGATGCCATCCGGATCCGAGTTCGAGTCGACAATGGCGGCGACCGGGATGCCGAGGCGCTGGGCCTCCTTGATCGCGAGCGCTTCCTTGTTGGTGTCGATCACGAAGATCATGTCGGGCGTGCCGCCCATGTCCTTGATGCCGCCGAGCGCCTTCTCGAGCTTGTCGCGCTCACGCGCCAGCATCAGGCGTTCCTTCTTGGTCAGGCCGGTGCTGCCGCCATTCAGGAGCTCGTCGACCTTGCGCAGGCGCTGGATCGAGGCCGAGATGGTCTTCCAGTTGGTCAGCATGCCGCCGAGCCAACGGGAGTTCACGTAGTACTGAGCCGACCTCTTGGCAGCGTCGGCGATCGAGTCCTGCGCCTGGCGCTTGGTGCCGACGAACAGGACGCGGCCGCCACGGGCCACGGTGTCGCTGACAGCCTGCAGGGCGCGCGAGAGCATCGGCACCGACTGCGACAGGTCGAGAATGTGGATGTTGTTGCGGGTGCCGTAGATATACGGCGACATCTTCGGGTTCCAGCGGTGAGCCTGGTGGCCGAAATGCGCGCCGGCTTCGAGCAGCTGGCGCATGGAAAAGTCTGGCAGAGCCATGATTCGATCGTCCTTCCGGTTGAGCCTCTGGGGTGCGAATGAACAAGGCATGGACTGCCACGTCACCGGAACGCCTCGGAAGTGAGGCGATGCTCCCCATGTGGGATGGCCTGCGCCTTACACGGGAAAGCGTGGCAACGCAAGGCTCGCACCTCACCAGGTCATCGGCGCCGTGGCTTCTTTTGCGCGCCATGCGCCCATGCCGCCTCGAGCGCTCCGGCAAGTTCAGCCAGGCCCAGCCTGGAGAGATCGGCTGTCGTCCAACCCCGCTTGCCCCAGGCATTTGGCACCGGGCTGAAGGCATCCGGCGCCATCATGCACCTGAATTCCTGCTCCTCGGGCGAGAAGCCGAAATTCGCGCTGCAACCGTCAGGAGCGAGAGTGACGTAGATTCGCGAGACCTTGAAGGCGACCCGGTCGAAGTGCGGAGCCTCGACCGTGCCGTCCAGAGCCAGCGCCAGACGGCGCAGATCATCTCCCGTCGGCATCGTCCTCACCTCCCAAGCCAGAACGAATTCAGCCGGAAGCCGGATTCGCCGGCCTCATCATGGCCGGCGACCATAACCCGAGAGCGCGACCCCGGATGGCTATTTGGGCAGGGCTGCGCCCGCTTGCTTCACCACATCGCCAATCTGCTTGCAGTAGGTCGCGGCCGATGCATTCTGGGCCTTGGCTATGGCCTCGATGTCCTGAGTGACGCCCATCATGGCGATCGTCCCCTTCTTGCCCTGCGCTTCGGCGGCATCCCCGCCGCTCTTGTCGGCAGGAGCCGGGATCAGGCCGAGCATCTTCTTCTGGATCTCGACCACATCAGCTCCGATGTGACCCTTCTCGTTGCAGTAGGTCAGGATCCCAAGCTGATTGCGGCCCGATTGATAGACGACAGCGAGCTGGTCGGCCTGGCTCTGCGCCAAGGCCGGACCGGCAGAGAGAACGGAAACCAGTGCGCCAACTGCGCAAAAGGGCTTCAAAAGAAACGACATAACGGCTTTCCCTCAAGCAATGAAGATCGGATCGACGCGTACCCCGCTTCCCCAGGGTCGTGACTAACCTTGCGGGCAGGTCAAGACAATCGCGCGACTGTCATGGCAGGGTACACTCAACCGGAGGTCGCCCCGCAGCGCAGCATTCCCGATCGTCCCCTTTTGGCAAGGATCCGGACAGCCGCCCGCCTTGCGACGGCGCCGCTCGGGCGCCAGGCGTCACGCAGCTGTCAGGGTTTCCGACTCGCGAGCAGACATAGCCTGAGCGATCAGAGTGAAGTCATGAGCGCTGACGGCGACCAGCCCGAAGCGAAACAGATAGCCCCAGTTCAGCCGCCCGGATGTCAATTCCAGCCTGTCGAGCAGTGGCTTGATCGATGCCTCGGATGCGGCAAGCCAGGCGACATCGCGCCGGGACGGTCGAAAGCCGCCCCCCATATCGGCGGGATAGGGCTCATCGCCGCAGACTCGGCCGATCGCGGTGAAGGCCTGCAGCCTCTCCCCGCCACCGAAGGTTTCAGTCGGCGAGTAGCAGGCGACGCCATCACCGGCTCGAATCCGACGCAAGGGCCCGGTCTTGCCATGGCAAACCTGCATGAAGCCTCCGGCCACCCCTAGCCGGACATGCTCGGCTGAAGCGACGGCGATCCAATAGCCGGTCATGCTCGCCTCCTCAGGCTTCGGTCGGAGAGAAAACACGCAGGCGATGGCCATCCGGGTCGGTCGCGACAAAGGTGCGGCCGAAATCGAGATCGACCGGCTCCTGAAGGATGGTGATGCCGCGTTCCTTCCACTCCTTATGGATCGCATCGACCTGATCGGCGTGACCGACAGGCATGCCCAGTTCTCCGCCGCCACCGGCCGCTTCCGCTCCCGGCTCGACCGTATGGCGCGACCAGAGCCCGAGCATGATGCCCGACTTCAGCGCAAACAATGCAAAGGTCGGAGAGGCTTCAACCGGTTCGGCTCCGAGCAGCGCACGATAGAACCGGCAGCTAGCAGTCGGGCTGTCGACGTAAAGGATGACGAAACTGGCGTTCTGCATCGGTCGTGTCTCCGGTTGGGCGATGAGGAGATCCTAGATGCAGATGCTGCCAATTTCCGGCAGTGTCGCTCACGATGGCGGCGGAACTCCCTCCCGCTCGCGCCACTCCTTCAGCAAGCCCTGGCGCCGGCGCGGATAGCGGATATCGAGCGGCTGAACCTGCGAGATGCGGTCGGTGCGGAAATGCCGGAAATCCTGCCGCAGTTCGCACCAGGCGACGACGACGCGGACATGGTCGAAAAAGCTCAAGGCGAACGGCCAGACGACCCTCTCGCTCGCCCTGCCCGGCACCATCACGGTAGAGGATCGAGAGCTTGCGCTCTGAACGGATCGCCTTGCGGATGGCCGAGAGATCGAAGCTCTCCGCCATGATCGCGGCACCGGGGCCGACCAACAGGGCGGACGCCTCGGCATCATCGCGCAGATCCCCCGGCAGGACGGCGAGGATCTTGGCCAGCGCATCGCGCGCAGCCAGGGCAAGGCGGCCATCAGCCCGGTCGGAAACCCAGCGCGAGCCGAGCACCAGTGCTTCGATCTCGTCCTCGGAGAACATCAGCGGCGGCAGCATGAAACCCGGCTTGAGAACATAGCCCAGTCCCGGCTCCCCCTCGATCGGCGCGCCTTGCGCCTGCAAGGTGACGATGTCGCGGTAGAGGGTGCGTATGCTGACACGGAGCACGTCGGCGAGCCGCCGGCCGGAGACCGGGCGACGATGGCGCCGCAGCAGCTGGATCAGATCAAGCAGGCGTTGCGAGCGCGACATCTGCCTGCGTCACATTGGTAACTCCTGCGGGGCGAAGCGCCTCACCCCCAGCGCCGACATGTCGGACCAGGCCTTGGCCAGCGAGCCATTGAGATCAATGGCGCGGCAGGCCTCCTCGACAACAAAGGTCTCCAGCCCGCTCCGGGCAGCATCCTGCGCTGTCCAGTTGACGCAGAAATCCGTCGCGAGCCCGACAATGGCCACTCGCGAGATGCCGCGCTCCTTGAGATAGCCCCCCAATCCTGTGGGTGTCACACGGTCGGCCTCGAAGAAGCCGGAGTAGCTGTCGATCCCGGATCGATAGCCCTTGCGGATGATGGCCTGGGCATGCGGCAGGTCGAGGCCTGGATGAAACTCCGCGCCTCGCGTGCCCTGGACACAGTGATCAGGCCAAAGCACCTGCTCGCCATAGGCCATCGCCACACTCTCAAAATGCTTCCTGCCAGAATGGTGCGAGGCAAAGGAGGAGTGCCCTTCCGGATGCCAGTCCTGGGTCAGGACCACCGTTTGAAAGCGGCGACCGAGCGCGTTGACCAGAGGGATGATCTCGTCTCCGCCAGTAACGGCGAGACGGCCGCCCGGGCAGAAATCGTTCTGCACATCGACGACAATCAGCGCTGTCATGCTGCCCTCTCCGCCTCTCAGCGCAACTCGACGCTGACCACGCCCGGCGCCGCCCGTACCGCGTTGGCAATCTGCTGGTTGACCGGGTAGCGGCCCGGCAACTCGATCTCGACTTCCTGCGCGCCGTTGTCGAGGATCATGATCACCGCAACCTTGCCCTCGGCGCGGGCGCCTTCGCGCGGGCGAATGCGCTCCGCAATGCTGCCCAGTGCCCTGTCGTCGCGCAAGTAGACCAGCAGATCCTGTTTCTGGCGAGCGGCCAGATCATCGAGCACCTCGACATCCTCGATGCGTGGTCGAACATCCTCGCCATCGAGTACCGCGCTGAGGCGCAACACCAGCGCCCGGCCCGGCTCCAGCAAATCGCGGTAACGCTGCAGTCCTTCCGAGAACAGGATCGCCTCGAACTGCCCGCTGGGGTCTGACAGGTTGACGATGCCCATCTTGTTGCCGGACTTGGTGCGCCGCTCCGACTTGTCGATGACCGAGACCGCAACTTTGGCGACGGAGGTTCCGTTTGCCCTGACCGTCTTGGCAAAATCGGCAAAGCGCTGAACGCGCAGCCGCTTCAACACATGTTCGTAATCGTCGAGCGGATGCCCCGACAGGAAGAAGCCGACGGCGTCATGTTCGCGCCGCAGCCGCTCTGCCGGCGCCCACGGCTCGGTCGGCGGGATGCGAAAGGCTTCCGCGACGGAGCCCCCACCAAAGAGCTCGGACTGGCCACCGGCAGCCGCCTCGCGCGTGCGGTTGGAGAGCGCCAGCATGCCGTCGATCGCCGCCATGGCACGTGCACGGTCCTTCTCCAGCGGATCGAGCGCACCAGCGGCGATCAGGGCCTCGATCGTGCGGCGATTGACGAGCTTGGTGTCGATGCGGCGCGCCAAATCGGCGAGATCGCGGAACGGCCCGTCCGAATTACGCGCCACGACGACGGATTCGACCGCCGTGCGCCCCACCCCCTTGATCGCGCCGAGCGCGTAGCGGATCGCGCCATCGGCCACGTCGAACTCGACGCCCGAGCGGTTGATCGACGGCGGCTCGACCGTGATGCCGAGGCGCTCGGCATCGCGCCGGAATTCCGAGAGCTTGTCGGTGTTGCCCATGTCGAGCGTCATCGACGCGGCGAGGAACTCGACTGGGAAGTTCGCCTTGAGATAGGCGGTCTGGAACGCGACGACGGCATAGGCGGCGGCATGGCTCTTATTGAAGCCGTAGTCGGCGAATTTCGCGAGCAGGTCGAAGATCTCGGAGGCGATGCTCTTCGTCATGCCGCCTTCGACGGCGCCCTTCACGAAGCGGTCGCGCTGAGCGTCCATCTCCGCCTTGATCTTCTTACCCATGGCGCGACGCAGCAGATCGGCCTCACCGAGCGAATAGCCCGAGAGCGCCTGCGCCACCTGCATCACCTGTTCCTGGTAGACGATGATGCCATGCGTTTCGGCCAGGATCGGTTCCAGCTTCGGATGGAGATAGGTGGGATCCTCCAAGCCGAGCTTGCGGCGGCAATAGGTCGGGATGTTGTCCATCGGACCCGGCCGGTAGAGGGCGACGAGCGCGATCAGGTCCTCGATCCGGTCGGCCTTCATCTCGACCAGGGCCTTGCGCATGCCCGCCGATTCAACCTGGAACACGCCGACCGTCTCGCCGCGCGCCAGCATCTCGTAACTCTTCGGATCGTCGAAAGGCAGCTTGGCGAGGTCGATCTGGATGTCGCGCTGGGCAATCAGCGTGACGGCGGTCGTCAGCGTCGTCAGCGTCTTGAGGCCGAGGAAGTCGAACTTCACCAGGCCGGCCTGCTCGACCCATTTCATGTTGAACTGGGTCACGCGCATACCGGTGCGCGGATCGACCGAGAGCGCGACGAGTTGCTCGAGCGGTCGATCGCCGATCACCACGCCTGCGGCGTGGGTCGAAGCGTGGCGGTGAAGCCCTTCCAGTTTCTGGGCAATTTCGAGCAGGCGGGCCACAACCGGCTCTTCGTCCGCAGCCGCCTGCAGCTTCGGCTCGCCAGCGATCGCCTCCGGCAGCGAGATCGGCTTCGCCGGGTTCTGCGGCACCAGCTTGGTCAGCTTATCGACCTGGCCATAGGGCATTTCCAGCACGCGGCCGACGTCGCGCAACACACCGCGCGCCAGCAGCGTGCCGAAGGTGATGATCTGCGCAACGCGCTCCTCACCATAGCGCCGCTTGACGTAGTCGATCACCTCTTCGCGTCGGTTCTGGCAGAAGTCGATGTCGAAGTCCGGCATCGAGACGCGGTCGGGATTGAGGAAGCGCTCGAAAAGCAGGCCGAAGCGGAGCGGATCGACGTCCGTGATGGTCAGCGCATAGGCAACGAGCGAACCCGCGCCGGAGCCGCGTCCCGGCCCGACCGGGATGCCCTGGTCCTTCGCCCATTTGATGAAGTCCGAGACGATGAGAAAGTACCCCGGAAACTTCATGCGGTTGATGATCGAAAGCTCGAAATCAAGCCGCGACTCGTATTCACCGACCGTATAGCCCGAAGCCGGGCCGTGCTTGGAAAGCCGAGCCGCCAGACCGGCGCGCGCCTGAACCTCGAGTTCCTCTGCCTCGTCGCGCCCCTCCTCGCCGAAACGCGGCAGGATCGGCTTGCGTGTCGTGACGCGCCAGGTGCAGCGCATCGCGATCTCGACGGTCGCGGCCAGCGCCTCCGGCAGATCGGCGAAGCGGCGCTTCATCTCGGACCGGGTGACGAAGAAATGCCCTGGCGTCACCCGCCGACGCTCGCCGTCTGAGACCAGCCGCCCTTCGGCTACCGCAAGCAGCGCATCATGCGCCTCGAAATCCCCGGCCTTGGCAAAGAAGGGCTCGTTGGTCGCGACGATGGCGAGATCGGAATCATAGGCGAGCCTGAGCAGATGCGCCTCGACGGCAGCCTCGCCATCACGGCCATGGCGCTGGATCTCGACATAGAGCCTGTCGCCGAAGATCTCGGCGAGCTTTGCCAGGCGAGCGCCGGCCTGGGCTACCTGCCCGGCACGCAGCGCACTGTCGATCGGGCCGCCCGGCCCGCCGGTCAACGCGATCACGCCGTCATGATGTGCCGTCAGTTTCTCGAGCGACGAAATCGGCTGCCCGGCGCCACCGCTTGCGAGACACGCTTCGGTGACGAGTTTCATCAGATTGCCGTAGCCCGCCTCGGACATGGCAAGCAGGACGATGTGCGGCACGGCCTGCGCCTGAACGGGCCGGCGGCCGCTATCCACCTCGTCGGCGAAATCGACCGAGAGCTGGACGCCCACGATGGGCTGGATGCCGCCACCAGCGAGCTTCTCGGAGAATTCGAGTGCGCCGAAGAGATTGTTGCTGTCGGTCAGGGCCAAAGCGGGCTGGCCGTCCGCAGTGGCGAGCTTGGCCAGCGTGCTGACCGTCATGGCCCCTTCGAGCAGGGAATAGCTCGAATGAACGTGGAGATGGACGAAACCCACCTCGGACAGAATGCGGGACCGGCCCTGCTCTCGACTCATCGGGTCACCTCGTCCGCCCTTATGGAGCGGGCCGACCGGTCCAGTCGAGAGGATTTCCGCCGGCTGTGGATGGCTCAGACGCTAGGAGCGGCGAGCAGCGCCGCCCAGAGCCAGATCATCCCAAGGAAGAGGCCGAGCGAGGCAAGCTCCACCATTCCGACGACCAGCTTACGTGCTAAAACCATCTTGACCTCCAGATGTTCGCTATATGTCCATCATAATTCCTGTTTTGTTCTCGTCAATCGCGCAGCGTTAGTTCCATTCTGGACGTCTGGATGGAGGTTAATATCCCCTTGATGGTGGTGGAAGGCGATTAACCCTTCGGCGTAGGTCGCGTACGCTTTCCCGTCGGCGCATTCAGGCTCGTCCACGGCTGTCGGCGCCGCGGAATCTGCTAGAGAGCCGCATGGACCAAAGTTCAGATGCCTCCGGCGCTTCCGTCGCCAATCTCCGCTCAGAACCCGCCGAGGCGAACCAGCAGGACGAGCGCGCGTCAGCCTCCGGCAGCACGCGTAGCCCCGCGCTGGGCATCGTCCTGATGGCCATATCGATGCTGTTCATCCCGGGCGCGGATGCGATCGGCAAGTATCTCAGCGGAGCGCATTCCCCGGCCTTTCTAAGCTGGGCTCGTTATGTCGCGGCGCTCGGCTTCGTACTGCCTGTCGTGCTGTATGTGCAGGCGCGCGCGCCGGCGCCGCTGATTGGCCGCAACCAGATCCTGCCGCAGCTTCTGCGCACCGCCTTCCTGGTTGGCGCGATGACGCTCTATTTCACCGCAATCGCGCGCATTCCGCTTGCCGACGCTCTGGGTGCCTACTTCATCGCGCCGATCATCGCGACCCTGCTGGCCATGATTGTCCTGCGCGAGCGGCTTGATCGCCGAAAGCTGGCGGCCGTCATTCTAGGCTTCATCGGAGCCATGCTGATCGTGAGACCGGGCGCTGACGGCAGTTCCGGCACGCTGATCGCGCTGGCGTCGGGCGGACTGATGGCGTGCTACCTTGTGATGACCCGAGCGACCGCCCAGGGCAGCACACCGCTGTCGGCACTGACCATCCAGCTCGTCTTCGGCATCCTGTTGCTGACGCCTATCGTCCTGTTCCAGTGGACGGTGCCCAATCGCGAGGAGATTCTGCTGATCCTCCTGATGGGACTGCTTTCGGCCGTCAGCAACCTGCTCACGATCAGCGCCTTCAGAATGGCGCCGGTCTCGACGCTGTCGCCGCTCGTCTATCTCGAACTGCTTGGCGCGACCGCGCTGGGTTACGCGATGTTCGACGATCTGCCATCGACCGCGACCTGGATCGGCATTCTCGTGATCGTGATTGCCGGCCTTGCCGTCGTGGCGCCAGCTCGCGGAAAGCGCGGGCGCGCCCGGTAGTGCGCAACGGGAGAAGCCGTGCCCGCGCTAACGCAGCGGAACGACCAGCCCGTCCCGAATCGTCACCTGCCGGTCCATCCGCCGGGCGAGGTCGAGATTATGGGTCGCGATCAGGGCCGCGAGACCCGAAGCCCGGGCCAAGGCGACCAGCGTGTTGAAGACATGCAGCGAGGTGTGAGGGTCGAGATTGCCGGTCGGCTCGTCCGCGAGGAGCAGACGGGGCGCATTGGCGACCGCACGCCCAATCGCGACGCGCTGCTGCTCGCCACCGGAAAGCTCGCCCGGAAGATGGTCGAGCCGCTCGCCGAGCCCGAGAAAGGCGAGCAGTTCAGTCGCCCGCTCCTCGGCTTCCCGCTTCCGCAGGCCGCGAATGCGCTGCGGCAGCATGACGTTCTCGAGCGCCGTGAATTCAGGCAGCAGATGGTGGAACTGGTAGACGAAACCGATCTCGGTGCGGCGCAGCCGGGTGCGGCCCTTGTCGTCCAGCTTGCTGGTCGCGATTCCGCCGACGAAGACCTCGCCGCTATCGGGTTTCTCGAGCAGGCCGGCGACATGGAGGAGCGTCGATTTGCCGGTACCGCTCGGTGCAACAAGCGCGACAAGCTCGCCCGGCCACAGTGCGAAATCCGCCTTGCGCAGGATCTCGAGCGGAGCATCGGTCTGTGGGTAATAGCGCTCGATCTGGGAGAGGAAGAGCGCCGGTGTTTCGCGTTGCATGGCCACGGGTTCTTCTGCCTCAACCCATCCGCAGGGCTTGGACCGGGTCCAGCCGCGCGGCCTTCCAGGCCGGATACAGCGTCGCCAGCAGCGATAGGACCAACGCCATCCCGACGACACTCGCCACTTCCCGCCAGTCGATCACGGAGGGAATGTCGCTCAGGAAGCGTACTGTCGGATCCCAGAGATTGGCCCCGGTGATCCAATTCAGGGTGGCCATGATCGACTTGATGTTGTTGGCGAAGAGAACGCCGAGGCCTAGCCCTGCCAATGTACCGAACACGCCGATGGCCGCCCCCGTGATCAGGAAGACGCGCAGCACAGTGCCGCGAGACGCGCCCATGGTGCGCATGATCGCGATGTCCTCGGTCTTGTCCTTCACCAGCATGATCAGGCCCGAGACGATGTTCAGCGCCGCCACCAGCACGATCAGGGTGAGAATGATGAACATGACGTTCCGCTCGACCTCGAGCGCGTTGAAGAAGGTACGGTTGCGCTGCCGCCAATCGGACAGCACAAGCGGCCGTGGCGCGTCGGCCTCGATCGCATCGCGCACGACCTGGGTCCGATCCGGATTGTCGATGAAGACCTCGATGACGTTCACATCGCCATCGCGGTTGAAATAGGCCTGCGCTTCTGCCAGCGGCATGAAGACAAACGAGGAATCGAACTCGGTCATGCCTATCTCGAACACAGCCTGGATCGGATAGGCCTTGATGCGCGGAGCGGTCCCGAACGGGGTCGAGGCTCCCTTCGGAGAAACGAGCGTGATCGTGTCGCCAGCGGTCAGCGAGAGCGCCGCGGCAAGCCGACTGCCAATGGCGACACCGGCGGCGGCATCGAAACCATCGAGCGTACCGCGCTTGATATTGTTGCCGATGAAGGGGATCGACTTCAGATCCGCCTCGGAAATGCCGCGCACCAGCACGCCGCCATTGGCGTATTGCGACGAAGCAAGCGCCTGGCCTTCCACCAGGGGGATTGCGAGCTTGATGCCGGGAACCTGCCGCAGCCGTGCCGCGACCGCTTCGTAGTCATCGAGCGGGCGATCGATCGGCGTCGCAAAGATGTGGCCGTTGACGCCGACGATCTTCTCCAGGAGTTCCTTCCGGAAGCCGTTCATCACCGACATCACGATGATCAGCGTGGCGACCCCGAGCAAAATGCCGAGGAACGAGAAGCCCGCGATGACCGAAACAAAGCCCTCGCGCCGACGCGTGCGCAGGTAGCGCCCGGCCAGCAGCCATTCGAAACCCGCAAAGGGGCGTGTGCCGGTGGGCTGCTCTGCTTCGGTCGACATCGACTCCACCGCCACGTTCATCGGCGCCTGCTCCGCTCCGCGATCATGCCGCTCCCACTCAAGCCGAGCGGCCCGGGAAGCGTTCCAGCGCAGCCGCGAGCGAGACGAGTTCGCGCTCTCCGCCGGCGCGGCGTTTGATTTCCACCTTGCCCTCAGCCAGGCCCTTAGGCCCGACGATGACCTGCCACGGTACGCCGATCAGGTCTGCCGTCGCGAACTTGGCGCCTGGCCGACCGTCTGTATCATCATAGAGCGTGTCATAGCCCTTGGCGGAGAGCGCTCTGTAGAGTTGCTCGCAGGCGCCGTCGGTCGCTGCGTCACCGATCTTCAGGTTCAGCACCGCGATGTCGAACGGTGCGATCTCGTCCGGCCAGACGATGCCGGCATCGTCGTGACCGGCCTCGATCAACGCTGCGACGAGACGGCTCGGGCCGATGCCATAAGAGCCCATATGCACCGGCACCTGCTGCCCGTCCGGCCCGGTCACCGTCGCGCCCATCGGCTCGGAATACTTCGTGCCGAAATAGAAGATATGCCCGACCTCGATACCGCGCGCCGACAGTTGCTGGCCGGCGGGAACCGCGTCGAATGCCGCCTTGTCGTGCATCTCCTCGGTCGCAGCGTAGAGGCTCGTCCATTTGTCGACGATGGCCTGCAATCCGTCGACGCTATCGAAGTCGGTCTCGACCTTCGGAGTCTCGAAGCTGAGATAGTCCTTGTGGCAGAATACCTCGCTCTCGCCGGTGGAAGCGAGGACGATGAACTCGTGGCTGAGGTCGCCACCGATCGGGCCCGTATCGGCACGCATCGGGATTGCCTTCAGGCCGAGCCGGGCGAAGGTCCTGAGATAGGCGGTGAACATGCGGTTATAGGCGTGCCGCGCGCCGGCCTGGTCGAGATCGAAGGAATAGGCGTCCTTCATCAGGAATTCGCGCCCACGCATCACGCCAAAGCGCGGCCTGACCTCATCCCGGAACTTCCACTGGATATGGTAGAGATTGAGCGGCAGGTCCTTGTAGGACTTCACATAGGACCGGAAGATGTCGGTGATCATCTCCTCGTTGGTCGGCCCGTACAGCATGTCGCGGTCGTGCCGGTCCTTGATGCGCAGCATCTCCTTGCCATAGGCGTCATACCGCCCGCTCTCGCGCCAGAGATCGGCCGACTGAATGGTCGGCATCAGAACCTCGATAGCGCCCGAACGATTCTGCTCCTCGCGCACCACCGCGTTGATCTTGTTGAGCACCCGCAGGCCGAGTGGCAGCCACGAGTAGATTCCTGCCGATTGCTGGCGGATCATACCGGCGCGCAGCATCAAGCGATGCGAGACGATCTCGGCTTCCTTGGGCGTGTCACGCAGGATCGGCAGGAAATAGCGGGAAAGGCGCATCGGAAAACTCGTTCGAGGGCAGTACGCGGCTCAGCGCGCAGCGAGTCATGTTGTCCCAGAGACACCATCGCCGCCGGCAAAATGCAAACGCAAATCCGCAGAATACGGAGGAAGATGCCAAACGATCGGCTCGGCTCTCGACTATCGCGAGGTCAGCGCGTCGGGAACTTCGCCTTGAGTTGGCCGCTGACCGCGGATGGCACGAAAGCCGAGACATCGCCCCCCATGGAGGCGATCTGCCGCACAAGCGTCGAAGTGATGTGGCGCGTCCTCGCGGAAGCCGGCAGAAACACGGTCTGCAACTCGGGCACCATGGCCTGGTTCATGCCGGAAAGCTGCATTTCGTAATCGAAATCGGTGGCGTCACGCAGGCCGCGAATCATGATCGTCGCACCTGCCTCCCTGGCCGCCTGAACGGCGAGATAGTCGAAGGTCACGACTTCGATCGCGACTTTGGCAGCAGCGGCAATCGGGCTTGCAACCTCCCGCAGCAGATGAGCGCGCTCGTCTGCCGAGAAGATCGGGGCCTTGCCCGGGTGGACCCCAATAGCGAGCACCAGCCTGTCGCATAGCCGGCAAGCACCAGCGATCACATCGGCATGGCCATTGGTGATCGGGTCGAAGGATCCAGGATAGAAAGCGGTTCTGCTCATGGGACAGCGTTACCCTCGGGGCATCCTTGCGGCAAGCGCGGCAGCGAACCGGCTCTATCTGAACGACGTCGTCCCGGCATCCGGCTGCGGCAGGGACTGCCAGGTCACGGACGGCTCGGCGCGACGATCGACCAGAAGCGCGCTCAGCGCACCGGCGCTGCCCAGGATCAGAGAGACGATCGCCAGGGCAGCAGCGGTCGTGGAGAAGCGCCGCTGAACCATATGCCGGGGGCTGAGATGCATCGGTTTCTCTTTGCGAATCATGGATATAGACGCAATCCCATGGCTGAAGGGCAGCTCGGGCGGAGCCGTGGCTGCTTCATGTCAAAAGCATGATTGGTCTTTCGATCGCGTTAGCCCGCAGCGTTAACCATTGCTTGCCATGGCTCCAGGCCCTAAATCCGCGCCATGCTCACGCTCAACGATATCACCTACAGGCTCGGCGAACGGCTGCTCCTGGACCGGGCCAGTGCGGCCCTGCCGGACGGATCACGCGTCGGACTCGTCGGCCGCAACGGCACCGGCAAGACCACGCTCTTCCGGATCATTACCGGCGATCTCTCGCCTGAGGGCGGTTCGGTCAGCGTGCCGAGGGGCATGCGGATCGGTGGCGTCGCCCAGGAAGCCCCCGGTGGCCCGGAATCGTTGATCGAGGTCGTGCTCGCAGCCGACACCGAGCGCGCGGCCCTGATGAAGGAAGCCGAAACCGCGACCGACCCGCTGCGCATCGCCGAAATCGAGACCCGGCTCGCCGATATCGGCGCGCATGCCGCCCCGGCCCGGGCGGCGACCGTCCTGCACGGGCTCGGCTTCGATGAGGCCGCGCAGCAACGCCCCTGCTCCGATTATTCGGGCGGCTGGCGCATGCGCGTTGCTCTCGCTGCCGTGCTCTTCGCCGAACCGGATCTGCTGCTGCTCGACGAGCCGACCAATTATCTCGATCTTGAAGGCACGCTCTGGCTCTACGACTATCTGGAGCGCTATCCGCACACCGTCCTGGTGGTGAGCCACGACCGCGAACTCCTCGACACCTGTGTCGATCACATCCTGCATCTCGATCAGGGCAAACTCACCATCTATCGCGGCGGCTATTCCTCGTTCGAACGCCAGCGGGCCGAGAAGCAGATGCTGCTCGCGAAGCAGCGCGAGAAGCAGGACGCCGAGCGTAAGCATCTCCAGGCCTTCGTCGATCGCTTCAAGGCCAAGGCCTCGAAGGCGCGCCAGGCGCAATCGCGCGTCAAACGGCTGGAGAAGATGGAATCGATCGCGACCATCGTCGACCGTGACGTGCAGCCATTCAGCCTTCCGGGGCCGGAGCGGCCGCTCTCGCCACCCATGGTGGTGCTGGATGATGTCAGCGCCGGCTATGGCGAGCGCAAGGTGCTGTCGCGGCTCGACCTCACTTTGCTGCCGGACGATCGGATTGCGCTGCTTGGCTCGAACGGCAACGGCAAATCGACCTTCTGCAAGCTGATCGGCGGGCGGCTCCCACCCCTGTCAGGCGATCTGCGACGTTCGTCGAAGCTTCAGACCGCCTATTTCGCCCAGCATCAGCTCGACGAGCTGCGGATGGAGGAAACGCCGGTCGCGCATCTGCGCGACCTGATGCCTGATGCGCCGGAAGCCAAGGTGCGCTCGAAAGCGGCTCAGATCGGCTTTCCCGCCAGCAAGGCGGATACACCGGTCAAGAACCTGTCCGGCGGCGAAAAGGCGCGGCTGATGCTCGGAATCGCGGCCTTCGGTGGCCCGCATCTGCTCATCCTGGACGAACCGACGAACCATCTCGACATCGACAGTCGCACCGCCTTGGTCAAGGCTATCAACGACTATCCCGGCGCTGTCATCCTGGTCAGCCACGACCGCTTCCTGATCGAAGCCTGCGCTGACCGGCTCTGGCTCGTCGGCGACGGCACGGTGAAGAATTTTGACGGCGACATGGAGGATTATCGCGCCTTCGTCCTCGGAGGCGCCAAGGCAGCCCGTCGCGAGAAGCCCGCAGAGACTGCGAATACCAACAGCAAGGCCGAAGAACGCAAGGGCGCAGCCGTCAAGCGTGTGGCCCAAGGGCCGCTGCGTCAGAAGCTCAACCTGGCCGAGGCACGGATCGCCAAGCTGACCGGATTGATCGAGAAGGTCGATGGCGTGCTCGGCAACGGTGCAGCATTCGCCCGCGATCCGGAAAAAGCCCTGCAGCTCTCGCGCCAGCGTGCGGAATTGTCGGAGGCACTGACGGCCGCGGAGGAAGAATGGCTCGGACTGAGCGAGGAACTCGAGAACGCCTGAAGCGGCCCAGACGATAGGCTCGGGCGAAATCCGAACTATCGTCCGATGCGTAGATCATCCGATCGGATCGCGTATCCGGTCCGATGATCTAAGCTCCTGTGGTGGAATCGGCTTGCTCGAAAACCGCAATCCACTGTTCGGGCCGATGCTTCAGCCCTCCCCTTGTCCCGGCTTGACGATCCGGCTGAGGCGGTTGTCGGTGAACATATAGATCTCGCGGCCGCCGGGCTCGGAATAGAGCACCTGCACCTCGCGCTGGCCCTTACCGCTCTCACCGATGAGGACATCGGTCGGCCGGCCCCCCTTCAACTTCACGAGTTCGCATTCGGTCACGCCCAGCGCGATCTCTTTTGGCAGCGGACGCGTCGACGGATCCAGCGAAACCTCCGCCTCGCAACCGCCATCGGCGGTCAGCATGGCTTCCTGAGTGGATGCGCGGGCTGAAGCGCTGCTGGTTCGCGTACCGCTGGAATCCTGAGTGAAGGAGAAACCGCCAATATCGACGGAACATCCGCCCAGAGCCACAGCGCACACGAACAGAACAGGCACTCTCACGCTTTTTTCTCCCAGCGACCGGTTTCGTCCTGCTGCCAGTAGCTGGCCGTCGCGCCTGTGGCGCGAACTGCCTTCCAATCCTCGCGCGCAGCCGCAAGCGCGTCGGGGTCGTCGCCGTCGAAGATGAGGACGACGCGCTCGTAGTCCTGCAATGCGTCGGGAATACGGATGCCGTCAGCGCAGATTCTAACCTGGGCCGCGTTGGGATTATGGGCCTCTGTCGTCAGCACGACCGGATTGGTCGGTGCATCCGGTTCGCTCGCCATGACATGCGGCAGGAAGCTGTCATCCGCATAGGTCCACAGATGATCGTCCAGCACGCTCGCCCGCTCGGAACTGGAGACCTCGATGACCACCTTCTGGCCGCGCGACAGCGCCCGATCGAGGATGGTCGGGAGAACCTGCTCCAGCGGACGCGACTGAAGATGGAAGAACAGGACTTCCGTCATGAAAGCCCCTTCTTATCAGAGCATTGCGAAACAATGTTTCGAGTGAATCAGGACTCGTAATGATTCGCGACGAGCCGGTCGAGGAGGCGCACGCCCCAGCCCGAGCCCCAGGAGCGATTGGTCTCGCTGTTTGGCGAGCCCATGCCGGTGCCGGCGATGTCGAGATGCGCCCAGGGCGTTTCATTGACATGCCGCTGCAGGAACTGCGCAGCAGTGATCGAACCGCCATAACGCCCGGCCGAGTTCTTCATGTCCGCGAACTTTGAATCGATCATCTTGTCGTAGGCTGCGCCAAGCGGCATGCGCCAGACAGTTTCGCCGGTGGCCTTGCCAGCGACTGCCAGTCGCTCGCACAACTCGTCATCATTCGAGAACAGCCCGGCATTCTCCTGCGCGAGCGCTACCAAAATCGCTCCTGTCAGGGTTGCCAGGTTGATCATGAAGCGCGGCTTGTACTTGTCCTGCGTGTACCAGAGCACATCGGCGAGGACGAGCCGCCCCTCTGCGTCGGTATTGATGATCTCGATGGTCTGCCCTGAAAGCGAGGTGACGATGTCACCGGGGCGTTGGGCGTTGCCATCCGGCATGTTCTCGACCAGCCCAATCACGCCAATCGCATTGACCTTGGCCTTGCGCGCTGCGAGCGCATGCATCAGTCCGGTGACGCAGGCGGCTCCGGCCATGTCCCCCTTCATGTCCTCCATCCCGGCGCCCGGCTTCAGCGAGATGCCGCCAGTGTCGAACGTGACGCCCTTGCCGACGAAGGCGACGGGCCGAACTCCGGGTTTGGCGCCATTCCAGCGCATGACGACGACGCGGCTCTCCCGGCGCGACCCCTGGCCAACGCCAAGCAAGGCCCGCATGCCGATCTTCTTGAGTTGCTTCTCATCGAGAATCTCGACCTCGACACCATGCTTCTCAAGTTTGGCGGCGCGTTCGGCGAATTCTTCGGGATAGAGCACATTCGGCGGCTCGTTCACGAGATCGCGAGCAATCTCAACACCGCCGGCGACAGCTTCGTAGGCCTTGAGGGCCTTCTTGAGAGCGGCAGGGTCGGGGGTGCGCAGCGTCACGGTGATCGGATCGGCATCGTCGGCTTCGCGGGTCTTGGTCTTGTAACGGTCGAAGACATAGTCCCGGAGCCGCAACCCGAGAGCGACCGCGGCTGCTTGCTCGGCACTGATTTCAACGTCAGGCAGAGCGATGATCACATCGGCCGAGCGGCCACTGCCAAGCTTGCCCGCAACAGCCCCGCCAAGCTTGGCGAAATCGAGCTTATCGTGATCTGCATCAGGTCCGACCCCGATGACGACCAGCCGCTCATACCCGGCCCCGTCCGGCGCCAGCAACGTCATCCCGGAAAACACCTTGCCCTTGAACTTGTCGGCTGCCGCAGCCCTGGCGAGCAGTGCATGAGCGCCCTCTCCGAGCCAATCCTCGGCAAGCTTCGCCGGGGTCAGCTTGTCCGACACGAAAATGACGAGGTCCTGCCCGCCGATGGTGTTCAGGGCTTTGACCTCAAGCTTCAGGCGCTGCGACATAAGCTGCTCACAATTGGCGGGAATAGGGCTCTTCAGGAAGGTCGTGAACATGATGCGAACGATTCCCGTTTGCGCCATGATCGTGGCTATACCATAGGGAGTGTTTGGCGAACCGTCCAAGGGGAGCCTCGAACTGCCCTCGGTTTCACCGGAAGCTAACGCGTGCGTCTTCTCCGTCTCGACCGCTACATCCTGAAGATCGCCGCGGTCGCAGCGATCGTACTTCTGATCGGGCTGACCAGCGTGATCTGGGTGACGCAGGCCCTGCGTGAGGTCGACCTGATCACCGGCAAGGGCCAGACCATCTACATCTTCTTCACGGTGACACTGCTTTCGTTGCCGGCGCTGATCGCGGGCATCGCACCGGTCGCGCTGTTCATGTCGACGCTCTACACGCTGAACCGGCTGAACGGCGATTCGGAGTTGATCGTCATGAATGCGGCCGGAGTCGCGCCCTACCGGCTGACCCGCCCGTTCATCGTGCTGACGCTGGCGACCTCCCTACTTGTCGGCTGGATGGCGATTTCGGTCATGCCGTCGGGGTTCCGGGCGTTGCGGGACCTGATCACGCTGATCAGGGCCGATTTCGTCGCCAATGTCGTGAAGGAAGGCCAGTTCGTCTCACTCGATTCCGGAGTGACGTTTCACTACCGCGAGCGTTCGGGTGACGCGCTGCTCGGCATCTTTATGCAGGACCGCCGCGACCCCAGCCAACCCTCCGTCTACATCGCCGAGCGCGGCCGGACAGTGGAATCGGACGGCAACAGCTTCCTGATGCTGGAGAAGGGTACCATCCAGCGCGAAGCCAAGAACAAGGAGTCGACTTCGATCATCTCCTTCGAGCGCTACGCGCTCAACCTGTCGGCCCTATCGGGCGAGTCGACAGGCGGCGATGGCGAAGGCAATGGCGACAGGGTGATCTACAAGCCACGCGAACGCACGACCTGGGCCTTGCTGCGACAGGACCCCAATGAAGCCTATTACAAGCTGCAGGCCGGGCGGTTCCGCGCCGAACTGCACAATCGTCTTTCGGCGCCGCTCTACCCGATCGCGTTCATGCTGGTCGCCTTCGCCGCCCTCGGTGAAGCGCGTACGACGCGTCAGGGCCGCAATGTCGCGATCCAGGCAGCAATTTTGATTGTCGGTGCGGTCCGCATCGGCGCCTACGCCGCGTGGACCGCCAGCGTCAGATCGGGTTTTGCAGTCGTCCTGCTCTACCTTCTGCCCCTGGTCACAATCATCTGCTCTACGGCCCTTATCATGTTTGGCGCGTCGCTGAGGCCACGACTCAACAAGCTGTTCGAGCCGATCATCCTGTCGCTATCCGCCCTGCCCTCTCGCCTGCGTCGCGCCTGATGCTGCTTGTCTCGACCTTCGGCCGATACCTGACGAAGCGCTTCACACGCGCCATCATCAGCGTGTTCAGCACCTTCTTCTTTCTGATCCTGACGCTCGATTTCGTCGAGCTGATGCGCCGTGCCGGCGATTCGCCGCTCGCGACGACGCCGCAAATCATCAGGCTCGCGCTGTTTCGCGCGCCTGCGGTGGCGGAGCAGATCTTTCCCTTTGCCGTGCTGTTCGGTGGCATGTTCGCACTGCTGACGCTAAGCCGGAAGCTTGAGCTCGTGGTGGCCCGCTCCGTGGGCGTCTCGGCCTGGCAATTCCTGCAGCCGGCCGCATTGGTCGCAGCAGTGATCGGCTTTGTCTCGATCATGATCTACAACCCGCTCGCAGCCGAACTGAAGCGCAGCGCGACGGCCCTCGAAGCCAGGCTCTTCGCGAGGAGTACCCAGGCGTCCGGAGCGCAGGAAATCTGGATTCGCCAGCGCAGCGTCGACGGGCAGGCGATTATTCGCGCTGCGGCAGCCTTGCCGGACGCGTCAGGCCTCTCCCAGGTCGCTGTCTTTAGCTTCGATGCGAATGGCGGCTTCAACGAGCGCGTGGAGGCAAGGGAAGCGATCCTGCATCGCGGCTATTGGGAATTGACCGATGCACGCGTCGTGTCTGCCACGGAAGAGCCACAGAGCTACACGACCTATCTGCTCGCGACGACTCTGGAGCCCGACCAGGTGCGGCAAAGTTTCACCCCGCCCGACGCTGTTGGGTTCTGGTCGATGCCGACAGTGATCGAACGGACGCAGAAGGCCGGCCTTGATTCCACGCGCTACGAGCTGCGCTACCAGTCGCTCAAGGCGCGGCCGCTTCTGCTCGTTGCCATGATCCTGGTGGCGGCATCCGTTTCCTTAAGATTTTTCAGATTTGGTGGTGTTACGAGATTGGTGATAGGTGGCGTGGCGGCCGGGTTCGTGCTCTATGTCGCGACGCAGCTGTCGGAAGAGCTCGGGGCATCAGGGATCGTCAATCCCATGGTGGCCGCGTGGTTGCCGGCGGTTGTGGGGACGATGCTTGGGGCGCTCGCTCTCCTTCACCAGGAAGACGGGTAACTAGTACTGTGCCTATGGTTAATTTTGGATTGAGCATATGGCCTCTGGCGTGAGACGCATGGCTCGTTTTGCCGCGGCGACCGCCCTCGCCTCGAGTTTGGCCTATTGCCTGACGGCAGGAGGGAGCGCTTTCGCGCAAGCTCCGGCGAAGCCGCAGGAACGCATGGTCGTCGACGCGCGCGAGTTGGTCTACGACAACAAGAACAACAGCGTCTCGGCTGTCGGCGACGTCCAGATTCTCTATCAGGGCCGTACGATCGAAGCCGACAAGGTCACCTATGACCGCGCCAGCAAGCGCGTCATCGCCAGCGGCAATGCCCGGATCACCGAATCGAACGGTACCGTCATCACCGGCGACCGCTTCAATCTGACCGACGATTTCCGCGACGGCTTCATTGATTCGCTACGCGTCGTGAACCCGGACAAGACGCGGTTTACCGCTCCGCGGGCTGAACGTACGGACGGCGAGACCTTCGTCTTTGAGAAGGGCATCTACACCGCTTGCGAGCCCTGCAAGGACAAGCCCGAAAAGCCGCCGCTCTGGCAGGTCCGCTCGGCGCGGATCATCCATAAGAAGTCCGAGCAGACGATCTATTACGAATCGTCCCGGCTGGAATTCGCCGGGGTTCCGATCGCCTATATCCCGTACATGTCGGGCCCGGACTCGACGGTGAAGCGCAAGAGCGGCTTCCTGTCGCCGGCCTTCATCAACACCAGCGCGCTCGGCTTCGGTGTTGGCCTGCCCTATTTCTTCAACCTCGCCCCGAACTACGATCTCACAGTCACGCCAACCTATCTCTCGCGGCAGGGCTTCCTTGGCCAGGCCGAGTGGCGTCACCGGCTCGTCAACGGGTCCTACAACATCCGTGCAGCCGGCATCTTCCAGGCCGAACCGGATGCGTTCCAGCCGACGCCGTACGGCGCGCGCGACAGCGATTTCCGCGGCTCGCTGGAAACCACTGGCAAATTCTATTTGAATCCGCGCTGGACCTACGGCTGGGACGTCGCGATGTCGACGGACCGCTGGTTCTGGAAGAACTATCGCATCCGGAGCGAGAGCATCAGCTCGACGACCTACCTGCAGGAATCGATCTCCACGGGCTATCTCAACGGCCAGAGCCCGAATGCCTGGTTCGACCTGCGTGGCTATTATTTCCAACCCCTGACGTCGTCCGATTGGCAGAAGCAGCAGCCGCTCGTCCTGCCGGTGTTCGACTACAACAAGCGGGTGCACAAGCCGGACGTCATTGGCGGTGAACTGGCGTTCAATGTGAACGTCACAAGCCTCACGCGGGACGCCGCTGCCTTCCAGCAGATTCCGGCCCAGAAGAACTTCCTGATCACGACGCCGAACCCGCTCTATGATGGCTGCGCGGTCTACCAGAAAGACCAGTGCCTGGTGCGCGGCATCGGCGGTTCGGTGGCGCGCGCAACAGCGGAAGTGTCCTGGCGGCGCAATTTCATCGATTCGCTCGGTCAGGTCTGGACGCCGTATGCGTCGGTTCGCGCGGATATCTTCTCGGTCAATCCGTCGACGACCGGCTTTTCCAACGCCAACGTTTCCTCGATCTTCAACACATCCGACGATGTCTTCGGGCGCGTCATGCCGGCGGTCGGCCTGATGTACCGCTACCCCTTCGTGGCCAAGACCTCGTGGGGCACGCATATCATCGAGCCAGTCGCCCAGTTCGTTGCACGTCCGAACGAGACGAATGTCCTGCGCGTCGCCAACGAAGATGCGCAAAGCCTCGTCTTCGACGACACCAACCTGTTCGAGTGGAGCGGCAAGTTCTCCGGCTATGATCGGGTCGAGGGTGGCACGCGAGCGAATGTCGGCGCGCTCTACACAGGCCGTTTCGGCAAGGAGGCCTACGCCAATTTCCTTGTCGGCCAGTCCTTCAATCTCGCCGGGCGCAATTCCTTCGCACAAGCCGACCTGGTCAATACCGGCCTGGATTCAGGTCTCGAAACGACGCGGTCCGATTTCGTCACCCGCGCGCAAATCTCGCCGTTCAAGAACTTCTTCCTGTCCGGCGCGGCGCGGCTGGACGAATCGACGTTCGAGGCGCAGCGGATCGATGCAGGCGCCACCTACAGCAATGGCGTGGTATCGACCTCCGTGACCTATGGCCGCTATGAGCCCCAGCCCGAGTTGGGCATTCCGCGGCGGCGCGAGGGTCTCGGCCTGAACGGCTCGCTCGGGATCGCGCAATACTGGCGCGTCCGCGCCGGGGTCCTGTTCGACCTCGACAAGTACAAGTTCGACCGCGAGCGGTATCGTGATGCCTTCGTGGCAGCCCAGCTCGATCCCGTAGCCCTTGCGGCACTCACCTATCCCAAGACGGGCCCGTTCCAGCCCGCCTCGATGAGCTTCGGCATCAACTACACCGACGAATGCACCGTGTTCGACATCTCCTATTCGCAGTCCTATGCCGACCGGCAGTCCGGCGCCACGAAGGATACGCGGACGGTGATGTTCAAGCTCGAACTGCGCACCTTGGGCGAGATCAGCTACTCTCAGAACCTGGGCCAGGGCTCGACAGGCGACGGCGTCGCCGCTCGCTGAGGGTAGAATCAGGATTACTGCGAGCGAGCCGGTGCGGGTGGAGAAAAACGTGTCACCGCGACTGCTCGCTCTCACGCAAGGTGATCCGGCAGGGATCGGCCCTGAGCTCGCCTTGAAAGCCTGGGTGCTGCGGGAGCCCGCAGCCCTTCCGCCCTTTGCTTGCATTGCCGACCCCGGTCTTTTGGAAAGCCTGTCACGACGGCTCGGCCTCGATGTGCCCATCGTTGGCTGCGCCTGGCATGAGGCAGAGGCGCTTTTCGACCAGGCCCTGCCCGTCATTGCGCTTGAGAAGACCGCGATCGTGGTATCCGGACATCCTGATCCGGCCACGGCTGCGGGGACTATCGAGGCGATCGATCGCGCCGTCGCTGCGGTGCGCGAAGGACATGCGGCCGCGCTGGTCACCAATCCCATTGCCAAAAGCGTTCTTTACGCCGCCGGTTTCAGGCATCCCGGCCATACGGAATATCTGGCGCATCTTGCGGCGGATGGAGGCAGGACGCCCCACCCCGTGATGATGCTCTGGTGCGAAGATCTGGCGGTTGTTCCGGTAACGATCCACGTGCCGCTCAGTGCAGTACCATCGCTGCTGACGACGGATCTGATTGTCGAGACGGGGCGAATTGTCGCTCGCGAACTGGCCTCCCGCTTCGGAATTCCGCAGCCCCGGATCGCACTGAGCGGGCTGAATCCGCATGCGGGAGAAGGTGGAGCGCTGGGCGAGGAGGATGCTGCGGTGGTGGCGCCAGCCGTCGCGCAGCTCAAGGCGTTGGGAATCGACGCAAGCGGTCCTTATCCTGCCGACACGATGTTCCATTCCCGCGCCCGTGCCGGGTACGATGCGGCACTGGCGATGTATCACGATCAGGCACTGATTCCGATCAAGACGATTGCCTTCGACGAGGGCGTCAACGTGACACTTGGCCTGCCCTTCATCCGTACCTCACCGGATCACGGAACGGCCTTCGACATTGCAGGCCGCGGCATTGCCCGCCCCGACAGCCTTTGCGCCGCGCTGCGGCTGGCAGCCCGCATGGCGGCCCATTCCGAAAGCCGCCTGCCATGAGTCAGATCGACACGCTACCGCCGCTGCGCGAGGTGGTCGAACGCCACGGCCTGATGGCGCAGAAGTCGCTGGGCCAGAACTTCCTGTTCGATCTCAACCTGACAAGCAGGATCGCCCGCGCCGCCGGGCCACTCGATGGCGAGACTGTGGTCGAGATCGGCCCTGGCCCAGGTGGGCTGACGCGTGCTTTGCTCGCTAACGGGGCTGGACGTGTCATCGCGGTCGAGCGTGATCGACGCTGCCTGCCAGCATTGGCCGAGATCGCCGCACATTACCCGGGACGGCTTGAAGTGATTGACGGCGATGCGCTTGCCGTCGACCTCTCCTCTCATCTTGGCGGCTCGCCCGCCCGGATCATCGCCAACCTGCCCTATAATATCGGCACGCCGTTGCTCGTTGGCTGGCTCAGCCAGGAACCCTGGCCCTCCTGGTGGAACTCGCTCACGCTGATGTTCCAGCGCGAGGTGGCCGAGCGCATCGTTGCAACCCCGGAGCAGCGCGCCGACTATGGCAGGCTGGCCGTTCTCGCGAACTGGCGTTGCGAAACCAAGATCCTGTTCGACGTGCCCAGGTCCGCTTTCGTGCCGCCGCCGAAAATCACGTCCTCTGTCGTTCAACTCGTGCCGCGACTGAGGCCGGAGCCCTGCGAACAGAGATTGCTGGAGCGTGTCACGCTGGCTGCTTTCGGCCAGCGCCGGAAAATGCTGCGCCAGAGCCTCAAGGCCGTGACGCCTGATCCGCAGCCGATGATCGAGGCCGCCGGCCTGTCGCCAACGGCGCGCGCAGAGGAAGTGCCCGTTTCAGGATTCGTGCGCCTCGCCAACGCCCTGGCTGGGCTGAAGGCCGGATAGCGGCGCTCCCTACGCGATTGCTTCGCTGAGGAGCCCGGCGACAAATTCACTCATACCAATCGCGCGCGAACGCTTCAGGCGTTCGGCGGTGAGGATCGCGCGGACCGATTCATAGGCAGCACCGAGATCGTCATTGATGATGACGTAGTCGTAGACGCTCCAACGAGCGATCTCGTCGCGGGCGTTGTCGAGTCGCTTGGCGATGACCTCAGGCGCATCCTCGGCGCGACGCACGAGCCGAGAGCGCAGTTCCGCCATGGATGGCGGCAGGATGAAGATGGCGACGACATCCTCGCGCGCCTTTTCGAGGATCTGCTGCGTGCCCTGATAGTCGATGTCGAAGAGCACATCGCGGCCGGCCTTCAGCGCATCCTCGACGGGCTTGCGCGGCGTCCCGTAGCCATTGCCATGGACCTCGGCCCATTCGAGCAGATCATCGCGCTCGCGCAACGTGTCGAAGGCAGGGCGGTCGATGAAGTGATAATGGACGCCATGAATCTCGGAGGGGCGCTTGAGCCGGGTCGTGACCGAGACCGATAGATCGAGATTGGTTTCCTTCTGCGACAGCGTTCGCGTCAGGGTCGATTTGCCCGCTCCCGAGGGAGAGGACAGGATCAACATCAGGCCGCGACGGGCCGGGCGCACCAGATCGGCCATCAGCCGTCACTCCACATTCTGAACCTGTTCGCGCATCTGGTCGACGACCGTCCGCAGCTCGAGCCCGATGCGCGACAACCCGGCATCACCGGCCTTGGCGCAAAGCGTCGAGGATTCTCGCCCGAATTCCTGCGCAAGAAAGTCGAGCTTCCGGCCGATCGGCCCGCCCTGATCGAACAAGCCCCGCAACGCGGCAACATGAGCATGCAGCCGGTCGATCTCCTCGCGGATATCGGCTTTGACCGCTAGCAGCGCGGCCTCCTGATGGAGGCGCTGCGGATCGAGTGCCGGGCTGGCATCGAGCAGGGCCTGCACCTGCGTCGCGAGCCGTGCGCGGATCGCTTCCACACTCCGCCCGGGATGCTGCTCCGCCTCATCGGTCAGACGGCCAATGCTGGCAAGGTGGCCTGTGAGAACGGATTCAAGCGCTCTCCCCTCGGCGGAGCGCGCCTCCTTGAGACCCAGGACCACCGCGTCCAGGCCAGCAAGCAAGGGGGCCTCGAGCTGCGCCAGGATATCCTCGTCCTCGTCGGCAATCTCGACCACGCCGCGAATCCCAAGCAGCGCGTCAAAGGACGCCGGACGGATGCTGTCGGAGGCGGGCAGCCTCGCGACGGATTCCAGCAGGCCCGCAAGCACCGCCTCGTTGATACGAGGCTTCGCCGGCCGGGCATCGCTGTTGATCGAGAGATTCACGTGCAATGTACCGCGAGAAAAGGCGGCGCCGAGGCGCTTGCGCGCCGCCTCGGCCAGGGCTTCGAACCCGGAAGGTACCCGGACGCGCACATCGAGGCCGCGCGCATTGACACTGCGGATTTCCCATGCCCAGGCATGAAGACCTGCGGTGCCGGCTGCGCGGGCAAAGCCGGTCATGCTCTCGATCGCCATGGACGCTGAAACTCCCCCCGACGGCTCACCGTGCGATCACAATGCGCAGGATCACCGCTCGACGCTGTATCTGATGCGGCGGGACCGTAGTGAGGCGAAACACCGCTCGCAAGTCGCGCTGCACACATAGAAGCGCGAAGATGGGGAGAAATCGGGCGTGACTGCCCATACTCGCCAGAGCCGCTCAGGGGCGCAGTGCTGGAACCTGCTTCGACGAGTTGAGATCGTAGCTTCGGTTCAGCAGCGGATCGCGGTTCGTCCCTTCCGACGCATCGAAGGCGCGCGCGCGCGTTCCCGCCGGACCATCCGCCGACGCACGCCGGCTGCCCCCCACCGTCTCGCTATCCCCGGACGTCGCATCGGCCGCTCGCGAGGCCCCAGGCGCTTCGGTGCGATTATCCGGCGCCGGCGGCGGTTCCACCTTGTCGACATTCGAATCCGGCGAGGGCTTGCCAGCCTCGCGCCGCTGCGACTCGACCTGCCGCCAGCGGGCGACATTGCGGTTATGCTGCTCCAAGGTCTCGGCGAAGGCGTGCCCACCACTGCCATCAGCCACGAAGTAGAGCTCCTTGGTCCTGGAATGGTTGACCACGGCCTCCATTGCGGCACGGCCCGGGTTGGCGATCGGGCCCGGCGGCAGTCCGTCGATGACATAGGTATTGTAGGGCGTCGCCTGGGTAATCTCGTTACGCTGGATCGCGCGGCCGAGCGTGCCCTTGCCGCCGACGAGCCCGTAGACGATCGTCGGGTCGGATTGCAGCTTCATCTTGCGGTTCAGACGGTTGATGAAGACACCGGCAACGCGCGGGCGCTCGTCGGCGCGGCCGGTTTCCTTCTCGACGATCGAAGCCAGGATCACCAACTCCTGCGGCGTCTTGATCGGCAGGTCGGCAGGGCGGCGACTCCAGACATCGTTGAGGATACGGCGTTGATCGCGCGTCATCCGGTCGACGATCGCCTGCCGTGTGAACCCGCGTGGAAACTTGAAAGTGTCGGGCAGGATGGTCCCCTCGCGAGGCACCTGAATTACGTCGCCCGTGAGGAGATCATTGTCGCGCAACCGCGCGATGATCTGTTCGCTGGTCAGACCTTCCGGCACGGTGATCGAATGCTCGACCGCCTTGCCCTCGGCAATGATGTCGAGAATGTCCTGCTGGCTGGCGCGAGCCTTGAACAGATACTCACCCGCCTTGAGCTTGGTCCAATTGCCGGAGATCAGCGCCGAAACCTTGAAGGTCCAGGGATGCTCGATCAATCCCTCGCGCTGAAGGAGCTCGGCAATTTCGGTGAGGCCGCTTTCTTTGGGAATGATCAGCACACGGTCGCTCGCGAGCGGCCCCGGCGCCTTACCCTGGCTGCCGACCACAGCGATTCCAGCACCGACGACGCCGGCCAAGACGAGCGCAGTCGTGAACAACCCGCTGAGCATGCCGATGAAGGGATTGCGCCTCCTGCGACGCGCCTTCGGCGGCGGAGCAGGCGGCGCCACCGGCTTCAACGCCTCGCTCGGGCTCTTCGGGGCGACGCGGGGCGAAGTGTTCACAGTGCTGGCGCTCGCGTTCTGGTGTCGTGAGGTTCGCCGCAATGCCCTGGCGATGCGACGCATTTCGAGCCTGTCCCGAAATCCGGTGACAGACTAGCAGAAATTATGGCGAAAGCGCGCTGAGCCTCATCGGCCGGTGCGTCAGTCGACGAAACGCCGGATCACCAGCGAGGCGTTCGTCCCGCCAAACCCGAAGGAATTGGAGAGAGCGATCTCGATGCTGCGCTTCTTCGCGACATTCGGCACCAGGTCCAGATCGGTCTCGACGGATGGGTTGTCGAGATTGATCGTCGGCGGTGCGATCTGGTCGCGAATCGCGAGGACCGTGAAGATCGCCTCGATCGCGCCTGCCGCGCCGAGCAGGTGTCCCGTCGCCGACTTGGTCGAGGACATGGCGGGCTTCCGCGGAGCGTTGGCGAGCAGCCGCTCGACTGCCCGCAGCTCGATTTCGTCGCCGAGCTGGGTCGAGGTGCCATGCGCGTTGATGTAGTCGAGATCACCCGCCGTGACCCCGGCACGATCGAGCGCCGCCGACATGCAACGATAGGCACCGTCGCCATCCTCGGCCGGCGAGGTGATATGATAAGCATCACCCGACATGCCGTACCCGACGATTTCGGCATAGATGCGCGCACCGCGCGCCTTGGCATGCTCGAGATCCTCGAGAACGACGACCCCTGCCCCCTCGCCCATGACGAAGCCGTCGCGATCCTTGTCATAGGGACGCGAGGCTTTCTCAGGCGTGTCGTTGAAGCCAGTGGACAGCGCGCGACACGCGCAGAACCCGGCAATGCCGATGCGGTTGATCGCCGATTCGGTTCCCCCCGCGACCATCACCTTGGCATCGCCGAGAGCGATCATCCGCGAGGCATCGCCAATGGCATGAGCGCCGGTCGAGCAAGCCGTGACCACTGCGTGATTCGGCCCCTTGAGGCCGTGCGTGATCGAAACATAGCCGGCGGCGAGATTGCTCAACCGGCCGGGAATGAAGAAAGGCGAGAGGCGGCGCGGGCCGCGCTCCTTGAGCAGGATCGACGCTTCATAGATGCCGCCGAGCCCACCAATGCCGGACCCGATCGCGACACCGGTCGCGATCTGGTCCTCATAGCTTTCGGGTTTCCACCCGGCATCATTGAGCGCCTGCGTCGCAGCCGCCATTGCGAAGACGATGAAATCATCGACCTTCCGCTGTTCCTTCGGCTCCATCCAATCGTCAGGATTGAAGGTGCCGTCGGAACCATCGCCGCGCGAAATATTGCAGGCGATCTGGGCGGGAAGGTCGCTCGCGTCGAAGCTCGTGATCGGACCGGCGCCGCTGGCGCCGGAGATCAGACGTGACCAGGTCGGCTCGACGCCGCATGCAAGCGGCGTCACCATGCCAAGCCCGGTCACCACGACACGTCGCATGGTGTAGCTGCGTGGGCTCATGATGCAGTAACGGCCAGAGGCCGATCAGGCGCTCTTCGAGAGGAACTTGACGGCGTCGCCGACCGTGACGATCGTCTCGGCAGCATCGTCCGGAATCTCGACGCCGAACTCTTCCTCGAAAGCCATCACGAGCTCGACCGTATCGAGGCTGTCGGCACCCAGATCTTCAATGAAGTTGGCGCCTTCGACGACCTTCTCGGGTTCGACGCCGAGATGCTCGATCACGATCTTCTTCACGCGCTCGGCGACATCGCTCATGGATCTTTTCCTCAAAGCTTGAAACGCATCGCTGGATCGCGATGCGTGTAGGGAACCGCTCCCGCCACCCGGCACCCGGCACCCCTTCCGGAATGCCGCCGGGGCGGAACTCTTAAGGCTGCACAAACGCAACAACAGGGTTCGCGTCAAGTCCCCCCGAGCACGCGCGCTGCAGCGCGACGGCGCTAGTTAACACACTCGTCGATAGCTGACGAGAGCCGCAAACCGATCTCGGAAGGTTACAAAGAACCTTCTCAAGACCTTCAAATCATTGCCATTCCACCGTTGACGTGAAGCGTCTGCCCGGTCACGTAAGCGGCCTCGTTGCTGGCGAGATAAGCGACAGCTGCAGCAACATCGTCACCCACACCCAATCGGCCCATCGGCACGTCGGCGAGGATGCCTTCGCGCTGCTTGTCGTTGAGCGCCTGCGTCATCGGCGACTCGATGAAGCCCGGCGCAACGACGTTCACCGTGATGTTGCGGCTGGCGACCTCCGCCGCCAGCGCCTTGGACATCCCGATCAGCCCGGCTTTCGAGGCGGCGTAATTGCCCTGCCCGGGATTGCCGGTGACGCCGACGACCGAACCGATCGAAACGATGCGGCCATAGCGGCGGCGCATCATCGTCTTCACGGCCGCCCGCGACAGCCGGAATGCTGCGGTCAGATTGACGGCGATCACGCTGTCCCAGTCCTCGTCCTTGAGGCGGAGGAAAAGATTGTCGCGCGTCACGCCAGCATTGTTGACGAGGATATCGAGCCCACCGAGCTTCTCCTCAGCAGTCGGGACGAGCGCCTCGACCGAATCCTTGTCCGACAGGTTGCAAGGCGCAATCACGACGCGCTCGCCAAGCTCGGCTGCGAGAGCCTCGAGCGCCTCGACCCGCGTGCCGGACAGAGCGACGCTGGCACCGAGGCCGTGGAGCGTGCGGGCGATCGCGCCGCCCAGCCCTCCGGTCGCGCCGGTGACCAGGGCTTTCTTCCCCGTCAGGTCAAACATGCTGCCTCCTTTTTATATCGACCCGGCATCCTGCCGGCTCACCCGTTCTGGGCACTGTAATTGCGGATATCGTCGGCGGCGCCGAGCGAAACCGCACTCGTGCCGGCTGCGATACGCTTGACCAAGCCGGCCAGCACCTTACCGCTGCCTGCCTCGACGAAACGGGTCACGCCGGCATCGGCCATAGCCTGCACGCATTCGCGCCAGCGCACGGTTCCCGTCACCTGCGCCACCAGCGACGCGCGGATCGCATCGGGGTCGCTCAGCGGAGCAGCTCCGACATTGGCCATCACCGGAACAACCGGCGCCGCCAGAGCGACCCTTGCCAGGGCCTCGCGCATAGCATCTGCGGCAGGTTGCATCAGCGCGCAATGGAAGGGCGCTGATACCGGCAGTGGCAGGGCGCGCTTGACGCCGCGCTGCCCGGAGAGCGCAATAGCCCGCTCGATCGCTGCCTTGCTGCCGGAGAGAACGACCTGTCCGCCACCATTGTCATTGGCAGCTTCGCAGACCTCGCCTTGCGCTGCATCCCTGGCAATCTCGCGCGCCTGTTCGAGCTCGACCCCGAGCAGCGCTGCCATCGCCCCCTCGCCTGCCGGCACAGCCTTCTGCATGGCGTCGCCGCGAATCCGCAACAAGCGCGCAGCATCCGCAATCGAGAAGCTGCCCGCAGCCGCCAGCGCAGAATACTCGCCGAGCGAGTGGCCGGCCACGAAGGCCGCATCGCGTTGCAGCGACAGGCCCGCCTCCGCCTCAAGGACACGGATCACGGCAAGACTCACAGCCATCAGGGCAGGCTGAGCATTGGCGGTCAGCGTCAACTCCTCAGCAGGACCATCCCACATGATCGCCGAAAGCTTCTGCGACAGGGCGTCGTCGACCTCGGCAAAGACTGCCCTGGCCGCCGGAAAGGCGTCGGCCAAGGTCTTGCCCATGCCGACGGCCTGAGAGCCCTGGCCGGGAAAGATGAACGCGGTTGTCATGCTGAGAAAATCCCGATGTTCATAAATTAGTCATCGCGACGGCGCTCTCACATTGCTTGGGAGGCCAAGTCAAGCTTTGCTGGAGAATTCGCAGCCACCTGTGCAGTGATTTGGCTTGCGGAAATGGCCACGACGCTGTATCAGCCGCCTCCTGTTTGTTCGGCCGGAGGCTGAACGGATGGCGGGCGCTTATCAAGCATCCGCAGGTTCGGCTCTCGAACCGCCATCCCGTGTCTCCGCCTTCGATGAAATCCTGTCGGGCCTTATCCAGGGCTCGGAGGGCTCCGCGCCGAGCGAAACAGGGTGAAACAAAGGAAGGCCATAATGGCATTGTACGAGCATGTGCTGCTCGCGCGGCAGGATGTCAGCGCGCAGCAAGTCGAAGCTCTTGTCGAACAGTTCAAGGGCATCATCGAGGCGAATGGCGGCTCGGTCACCAAGACCGAGTACTGGGGCGTGAAGTCGCTCGGGTATCGCATCCGCAAGAACCGCAAGGCTCATTACTCGCTGCTGAACATCGACGCTCCCTCCGCCGCCGTGCTGGAGATGGAGCGCCAGATGCGCATCAACGAAGACGTCCTGCGCTTCCTGACGATCCGCGTCGAGGAGCTCGAGGAAGGCCAGTCGGCCATGCTGCAGAAGCGCGATCGTGACGACCGCGGCGAGCGCGGCGGTGACCGCTTCGAGCGTGGTGGCGACCGTTTCGATCGCGGCCCGCGCCGTGACCGTCCGCGTCGCGAAGACGAGACCACCGAAACCACCGGCACGGAGGCCTAAGCCATGTCGACCGCTTCCGCCGGCGCCCGCCGCCCCTTCTTCCGCCGCCGCAAGTCCTGCCCGTTCTCGGGCGAAGGCGCTCCGAAGATCGACTACAAGGATGTGCGCCTGCTTTCGCGCTACATCTCCGAGCGCGGCAAGATCGTGCCGTCGCGTATCACGGCCGTTTCGGCCAAGAAGCAGCGTGAGCTCGCCCAGGCGATCAAGCGCGCCCGCTTCCTGGGCCTGCTGCCCTACGTCATCCGCTAAGCGGATTGCGACCCACCGCCAGTGCCTGGCACCGGCGGTGGCCGAACCCCTAGTCGCCCAGCGGTGAAATCCCGCCGGGTATGTTGAGGCGAGATGCCTCTCACCCTGCCATTTCGAGCAGCGGGACAGCAGGACGAAGAATGCTTCCGATCGTCGGCATCGGTGCGGGCCTTGTCTCGGCCCTTCTTTTCGCAGTGGTGATCACCGGATCGCCGCTGGCTATTCTGCTGTATTCTGCAGCCCCTCTTCCGATCTTCATCGCGGCACTCGGCTGGAATCATCGCGCCGGGCTTGTTGCGACCGCAGCCGGCGCGATCGCCGGCATGGTCGCGCTCAGCTTTGCCGCCGGGCTGAATTATGCGCTGATCGTCGCGCTGCCAGCCTGGTGGATTGCCTACCTCGCGTTGCTTGCCCGTCATGACGGCACGGGCGGTGCCGAGTGGTATCCGCTCGGTCATCTTCTGGTCTGGATCGCCGCAATAGCCGCGCTGACAACCGTTGGCAGCGCTCTCGTGATGACCACGGACTACGACACCTATCGCACGGTGATCGCACGCGTCATCGAGAACCTGCTCTCCGAGATGGTGCGCAGCCGCCTCATCGCCTTGCCAGCAGATGTGAAGGTTTCCGAGCTTGCGCTGACGCTCGCGCCCGCGGTCCCCGTCGGGATCGGCGCGTCCTTCGTCACGACGATCGTCGCCAATCTCTGGCTTGCGGCCAAGGCAGTGCAGGTCTCCGGCCGGCTGCCGCGCCCGTGGCCTTTCATTCCGGCAACGACGGTTCCCCGCCAGGCGCTGATCCTGCTTGGCCTGGCAATGGCGATAGGCACGCTCGGCGGTTTCATCGGCGTCGCCGGAGCTGCGATGACCGGCGCACTCCTCGCTGCCTTCATGTTCAGCGGGCTGGCCACCATCCACGATCTGACGCGCGGCAAAGCCTGGCGCGGGCCGGCGCTGATCTCGGTCTATCTCGCGCTCGTCATCATGCAGGCCCTGCTGACGCCGCTGCTGTCGCTTGCCGGCATCGTCGATTCTCTGCTGGGGCGCCGAAAGGCCCCACCCACCGTTCCACCCATGCCTAACGCCTGACATCAAACACAAGAAGGAGAAGACCAATGGAAGTGATCCTGCTCGAACGCGTCGCCAAGCTCGGCCAGATGGGCGAAGTCGTCCGCGTGCGTGACGGCTTCGGCCGTAATTTCCTGCTGCCCCGCGGCAAGGCGCTGCGCGCCACCGAAGAGAACAGGAAGCGCTTCGAGACGCAGCGCGCCCAGCTCGAGACCCGCAATCTCGAGCTCAAGAAGGAGGCCGATTCGGTCGCCGAGACGCTGAACGGCCACTCGGTCGTGATGCTGCGTCAGTCGGGCGAGTCCGGCGTGCTCTACGGTTCGGTCTCGACCCGCGACATCGCCGAGGCCCTGACCGCGGACGGCTTCAGCGTCGACCGTAGCCAGATCACCCTGAACGCGCCGATCAAGACGCTCGGTCTGCACACCGTTCCGGTCGTGCTGCATCCTGAGGTTTCGGTCACCGTCACCATCAACATCGCCCGTTCCGCTGAAGAGGCCGAGCGCCAGGTCCGCGGTGAGAACGTCACGGCTCGCGAGGAGTTCGATCTCGACGATCTCGGTCTCGAGGTCGGCGCGGCACTGGCCGAGGCCGGCGACAACGACGATCGCTGAGACGACCTCGTCTAACCATGAGTCAAGGGCGCCGTGGCAACACGGCGCCCTTTTCGTTGGAAGGGTGTGAAGATCGGGAGGAAGCCGCATTGCCTGCTGGCATCGGGCGTCAGGGTGCTAGAGTACAGTTTATCCGACTCATCTCAGCCGAGCTTGCCCGCAGATCATGGCCACTGCCACCGCCCTCGTTGCCCGTCTCGACAGTCAAGAGGCGGAGTATCGCGTCCAGCCCCATAATATCGAGGCTGAGCAGGCGCTGCTGGGTGCAATCCTGGTCAATAACGACGCGTTCTACCGCGTCTCGGACTTCCTGCTGCAGGACCATTTCTTCGAGCCGATCCACCAGCGCATCTTCGAGTTGACCGCGAGTTTGATCCGAGCGGGCAAGATCGCGACGCCGATCACGTTGAAGACATTTCTCGCCGAGATCGATCTTGGCGGCATCACGGCCTCGCAATATCTCGCGCGCCTCGCGGCCGAGGCCACGACCATCATCAACGCGCAGGATTACGGGCGCACGATCTACGAACTCGCCATCCGGCGCCTGCTCATTGGCGTCGGTGAGGATCTGGTCAACGTCGCCTATGACGCACCGGTCGAGATGGCGCCTCGCGAGCAGATCGAGGAAGCCGAGCGTCGGCTCTATGAACTGGCCGAGAAGGGCCGCTACGAGGGCGGGTTCCAGAAATTCGATGGCGCGCTTCGCCTCGCGATCGACATGGCGGCGAGCGCCTACCAGCGCGCCGGCGGTCTCTCAGGCATCTCGTCCGGCCTCCGCGATCTCGACGCGCGCATGGGCGGCCTGCAGCGCTCGGACCTGATCGTGCTTGCCGGTCGCCCGGCCATGGGCAAGACCTCGCTTGCGACCAATATCGCGTTCAACATCGCCAAGGCCTGGCGCGGCGAGCGACAGGATGACGGTTCGCTCAAATCCGTCGACGGCGGTATCGTCGCCTTCTTCTCACTCGAAATGTCGGCCGACCAGCTCGCGACCCGTATCGTCGCCGAACAATCGGGCATCTCGTCATACAAGATCAGGCAGGGCCGCATCTCCGAAGGCGATTTCGCGCGGCTGGCCGATGTCGCAAACCAGATCGAGAAACTGCCGCTCTATATCGACCAGACCGGTGGCCTCTCGATCGCCCAGCTGATGGCGCGCGCGCGACGGCTGAAGCGCCAGAAGGGGCTCGATGCTCTCTTCATCGACTACCTCCAGCTGCTCTCGGGCTCGGCCAAGAAGGGCGAGAACCGCGTGCAGGAACTGACCGAGATCACGACCAGCCTGAAGGCGCTGGCCAAGGAACTCTCGGTACCGATCATCGCGCTCTCGCAGCTCTCGCGCCAGGTCGAGAACCGCGACGACAAGCGGCCCCAGCTCTCGGACCTGCGCGAATCGGGCTCGATCGAGCAGGACGCTGACGTCGTGATGTTCGTCTATCGCGAGGAATATTACCTCAAGGGCAAGGAACCGCGTGCCGGCACGCCGGAACATGCGACCTGGCTCAACGAGATGGAGGTGGCCCATGGTCTCGCCGAGTTGATCATCGGCAAACAGCGTCACGGCCCGACCGGCACCATCGCCCTGCAGTTCGATGCCGACGTCACACGCTTCTCCGACCGCGCCGAAGAAGCCCATTTGCCGGAACAGATATGACCGCCTTCGATACCCCGGATGCCGGCATGGCCGGCGCGACACTGACGATCGATCTCGGGGCGCTGGTAGCGAATTGGCGTGCGCTCGGACAGCGTGCCCGCGGGGCCGAGACCAGCGCCGTGGTCAAGGCCGACGCCTATGGCATCGGCATCGAGCCAGCGGTCACAGCTCTCGCCAAGGCCGGCTGCCGGACGTTCTTCGTCGCCCATCTGTCCGAGGGCGTTCGGGCACGAGCCGTGGCTCCCGACGCGGCGATCTATGTGCTGAACGGCCTCTTGCCGGAAACCTGCGGCCACTTTGCCCAGCACGGCCTGTCACCGGTGCTCGGTTCGCATGAAGAACTGCTCGAATGGGCCGCTTTCCGCCAGGGCGGAGCCGCGGTCAGGTCGGCGGCCCTGCATGTCGACACCGCGATGAACCGGCTCGGGCTCTGGGCCGGCGAAGGCTTGAACCTCGCGCGTGAGCGCTCAGGCACGATCACGGCCGCAGGCATCGGCCTTGTGATGTCGCATTTCGCCTCATCCGAGGATGAGGCCGATCCAGCCAACGCGCGACAGGCCGCAGCCTTCGCCGATATTGCAGCCGCCTTCCCCGGCATTCCCGCCTCGCTGAAGAACTCTTCGGGTCATTTCCTCAAGGATGTCCCGTCCTATCAGCTCACCCGGCCGGGCTACGCACTCTATGGCGGCAACCCGACGCCGAACCAGCCGAACCCGATGCAGCCTGTCATCGGGCTGGAGGCTCGCATTCTCCAACTGCGCGAGGTCAAGGCCGGCACGCAAGTGGGCTATAACGGCCGCTGGACCGCACCGGGGCCGCGCAAGCTCGCCACGATCTGCCTCGGCTATGCTGATGGCTACCCGCGCAATGCGAGCTGGACGGATAGCAGCACCGGCGGTTCGGCGATCGTTGGCGGCGTTACCTGCCCGTTCGTCGGCACGGTTTCGATGGACCTGATCATCATCGATGTCACGGATGCGCCTGCCGCTGCCGCCGTGCGGGGCGCGCCGGTGACGCTGATCGGCGGGCCGCTCGACATCGAGACGGTGGGCGCTGGAGCCAAGACCATCGGCTACGAGATCCTGACCGGGCTGGGCGGGCGCTATGCGCGCCGCTATGTCGGGCTCTAGTGCCGAATGGCGAAACGCGGTCCAACCTATACCTGCCAAGCCTGCGGCGCGGTCTATCATCGCTGGCAGGGCAAATGCGACGCCTGCGGCACATGGTCGTCGCTCAGCGAGGAAGCGCAGGCTGCGCCGGTGCCGGGCGGACGCGGCTCGTCGAACGGCCGCGCGCGGGGCCGTGTCTTTGCGCTCGAGACGCTCAAAGGCGAGACACAGGATGCTCCCCGCATTGTCGCCGGCATCGGTGAGCTCGACCGCGTCACCGGTGGCGGTTTCGTGCCCGGCTCTGTGCTGTTGATCGGCGGCGATCCCGGCATCGGCAAATCGACCCTGCTGATGCAGGCTTGTGCGGCGCTCGCCAATGGCGGCCATCGCGTCGTCTATGTCTCGGGCGAAGAATCGACCGGGCAGGTCCGCCTGCGGGCCGAACGCATGGGCCTCGCCGATGCGCCGGTCGACCTCGCTGCAGAAACCAATGTCGAGGACATCGTCGCCACCCTCAATCAGGGTCAGCGTCCGGCCCTCGTCGTGATCGATTCGATCCAGACCATGTGGTCGGGCGAGGTTGAAAGCGCGCCGGGCACAGTGACGCAGGTACGAGGCTCGGCCCAGGCATTGATCCGCTATGCCAAGACCAGCGGCGCCTGCCTGATCCTCGTAGGCCATGTCACCAAGGACGGTCAGATCGCCGGGCCGCGTGTGGTCGAGCATATGGTCGACGCCGTTCTCTCCTTCGAGGGCGAAGGCGCACATGCCTTCCGCGTCCTGCGCGGGCAGAAGAACCGCTTCGGAGCAACTGACGAGATCGGCGTCTTCGAGATGACCGGCAAGGGATTGTCGGAAGTCACTAATCCATCGGCCCTTTTCCTGGCGGGCCGGGATCAGGCCGCCCCTGGGGCCGCGGTCTTCGCCGGAGTTGAGGGCACGCGGCCGGTGCTGGTCGAGATCCAGGCGCTGGTCTCGCCGACCTCACTTGGCACGCCGCGGCGCGCTGTCGTCGGCTGGGAAAACAGCCGTCTCGCGATGGTGCTTGCCGTGCTCGAAACCCATGGCGGCCTAAGGCTCGGCCAGCATGATGTCTATCTCAACGTAGCCGGCGGCCTGCGGGTCAACGAGCCGGCCGCGGATCTGGCGGTTGCCGCCTCGCTGATCTCCTCGCTGACCGGAGCGATTCTGCCGGCCGAAGGCGTTTATTTTGGCGAGATCGCACTGTCGGGGGCGATTCGTCCGGTTTCCGTCACGGCTGCCCGCTTGCGCGAGGCTGCCAAGCTCGGCTTCGAGGCTGCACTCTTTCCCGCAGGTGGAGCAGATTTCGGCGATGGCAGCGGGCTGGGACTGCGCCGTTTCGGGCATGTCGCGGAGCTCGTCGCCGATATCGCGGCTCGCGCTCCTCGCAGGGATGTGAAATGAACCGCCCCCAAGGGTGACGGAACCCCTTCGAACGCGTATAGCAAAATCGTTGCGGCCAGCCCATTTCTTGCGGGCCACCCCTAGATGCTAGAGAAGCGGCTTCCTACATGCCTGTCACAATCCTCGATCTCGTCGTCATCGGCGTGGTTCTGATCTCGGCGTTGCTGGCCGCTGTGCGCGGGCTGACACGAGAAGTGTTGGCTATCGCGTCCTGGGCGACGGCAGCTGTGGTGGCTTGGGTGTTTCATCCCCAGCTCCTGCCGCTGGCGCAGCAACATATCCCGAACCAGACCATCGCGTTGGTCGCCGTGATCGCGGCCCTGTTCCTGGTAACCTTGATCATCGTGTCGCTCGTGACTGCCCGGATTTCCGATTTCGTCCTCGACTCGCGTATCGGCGCGCTCGACCGGACGCTCGGCTTTGTCTTCGGCGCCGCCCGCGGGCTGCTGCTGGCGGTGATCGGTTACGTGTTCTTCACCGCGCTGATGGGCGACAAGAATCTCCCGACCTGGGCAAAGGACGCCAAGGCCAAGCCGATCCTCGAAGAGACCGGCCGCTCGCTTTTGACGATGCTGCCGCAGGACATCAATTCTGACTTCGTCAAGAAGCTGCTGAAGCCCAAGACCGGCGAAGAGCCTGCCGAGGCGCCGGCCGAGGAGCCGCGCCCACCGGCGAGCCCGACCACTGACCCGCAGCGCCGCACTGAAGTGCCGAACGCCAACGACCGCCAGGCGCTACAGCGTGCGATCGAAGGCACCCGCCCCGGAACGCCTGCCCAAACTCGTCCGTAATTGGAGCGTAACGCAGCCGTGTTACAGCGTATGGAGCCCGTAATGACGTCTCACCCCGAGACCCACGACGCCTTCGATCCCTATGCCGACCGGCTGCGCGAGGAATGCGGCGTCTTCGGCATCTTCGGTCATGCCGATGCCGCCGCGCTGACCGCGCTCGGCCTGCATGCTCTCCAGCATCGTGGCCAGGAAGCGGCTGGTATCGTGACCTTCGACGGCAGGCGCTTCCATTCGGAGCGGCGTCTCGGCCTTGTCGGCGATGCGTTTTCGGAAGCCTCGGTCATCGACAAGCTCCAGGGCGCGCAGGCGATCGGTCATGTGCGCTATTCGACGACGGGGGAAACGATCCTCCGAAACGTCCAGCCGCTCTTCGCCGAGCTGCATGGCGGCGGCTTTGCCGTTGCGCATAACGGCAACCTCACCAACGGCCTGACGCTGCGCCGCAACCTTGTCCGTGACGGTGCGATCTATCAGTCGACCTCCGATACGGAGGTGCTGCTCCATCTTGTCGCCCGCAGCCGCAAGACCCGCTTCATCGATCGTTTTGTCGATGCCATCCGCCAGATCGAGGGCGCTTATGCCTTCGTCGGCATCACCAACAAGAAGTTGATTGGCGCTCGCGATCCGTTGGGCATCCGCCCGCTCGTGCTCGGCGAGCTCGACGGGGCACCGATCCTGACCTCCGAGACCTGTGCGCTCGACATCATCGGCGCCAAGTTCGTCCGTGAGGTCGAGAACGGCGAAGTCGTCGTCATCTCCGAGGACGGCATCGAGAGCCACAAGCCCTTCCCGCCGGTTGCGGAACGCCCCTGCATCTTCGAGTATATCTACTTCGCCCGGCCGGACTCGATCGTGAAGGGCCAGAGCATCTATGAACGTCGCAAGCGCATGGGCGCGCAGCTGGCCTCGGAAGCGCCGGCAAATGCCGATGTGATCGTGCCCGTACCGGATTCGGGCGTGCCGGCGGCGCTGGGCTTTGCCCAGGCAAGCGGCGTTCCCTTCGAGCTCGGCATTATCCGCAACCATTATGTCGGGCGCACCTTCATCGAGCCGACCCAGAAGGTCCGCGAACTCGGCGTGCGGCTGAAGCATTCGGCCAACCGCAGCGTGGTCGAGGGCAAGAGTATCGTTCTGGTCGACGACTCGATCGTGCGCGGTACGACCTCGTTCAAGATCGTCAAGATGATGCGCGAGGCTGGAGCGCGCGAGGTGCATTTCCGCATCTCGTCGCCGCCGATCACCCATCCCGACTACTACGGCATCGACACGCCCGACCGCGAGAAGCTGCTGGCGGCAACGCATACCCTTGAGGAGATGCGCCAGTTCGTCGGCGCGGATTCGCTCGCCTTTCTCTCGGTCGACGGTCTTTACCGCGCCATGGGGCATGAACGGCGCGATCCCGCCCGGCCGCAATTCACCGACCATTGCTTCACCGGCGACTACCCGACCTCGCTGACCGACGTCATCGGCGAGAGCGCCAAGCAGGAATTGTCCCTCCTGGCCGAAGCCGGCTGATCACAAGAGTCTATGATGACCAAGCCTCTCGCAGGGCGCGTCGCGCTCGTCACTGGCGCGTCGCGCGGTATTGGCCGCGCCGCAGCCCTCGCCTTCGCCAATGCCGGCGCCCATGTCGTTGCTCTGGCGCGAACCTCGGGCGCGCTTGAAGAACTCGATGATGAGATTCAGGGCATTGGCGGCAGTGCGACGCTGGTTCCTGTCGACCTCGGCGATGCGGCTGCGATCGAGAAGCTTGGCCCCGCTCTGCTGCAGCGCTGGGGCAAACTCGACATCCTGCTCGCCAATGCCGGCATCCTCGGCCCCCTGACCCCGCTCACCCATGCCTCGCCGAAGGAATGGGCCAAGGTGTTCGAAACCAATGTCACGGCCAACTGGCGCCTGATCAAATCGGTCGAACCGGCCCTGCAGGCCTCGGATTCGGGCCGGGTCATCGTGATGTCGTCAGGTGCGGCGCATAAGTGCCTGGCCTATTGGGGCCCGTACTCGATCTCGAAGGCGGCCGTCGAGGCCATGGCGCGCACCTATGCGGCCGAGACCGTAACGACCCCGCTCAAGGTGATGATCGTCAACCCCGGCCCCCTGCGCACCCGCATGCGGGAAGAAGCGATGCCGGGCGAGGATCCGCTGACGCTGAAGACCCCGGAAGACCTCGCTCCGCATCTCGTACGCCTGGCCTCGCCCGATTGGGCCGAGACCGGCAAGATTTTCGATTTTCCGCAGGGCAAGGTACTGAGCCCGCAAATGCCGGCCTAAATTGGCGCGCGTCATGGAGGGCGCAAAGTGGCGATCCCTCTCTTTAGGCAGCATCGGATTTTCCCCGAGAGGTGGATTCCACTTTTCGGTCTGATGCCCTGCTCGAGAGCAATCAGGCTCCCGCGCGCGGCGCCGCACGCGCCAGCGTAATCAGATCGGGGATGGTGAGGTTTGGCAGCGCCGCCATCTCGTCGAGCGTAAACCAGCGTATCTCGACATGCTCGTCGCAGAGGTTGACCGCGTCCCCGCCCGCCCACGCATGCACGACGTAGATGTGGTGCAGCGCCTCGCCATTGCGCTCCGGAAAGCGCTCCGGCTCCGACAGCACCAGCTGATAGCGTGTCGGGACAAGGCCAACTTCCTCACGGCATTCGCGCAGAAGTGCTTCCTGGAGGCCTTCACCCGGTTCGACCCGGCCACCAATCGCATCCCAGTGATCGGCCCATGCGCGCTTCCAGGATGCCCTCAGGCCGAGCAGAACCTTGTTTTCCGGGCTGACGAACAGGGCGCTGACCGTCTCGAGCATCCGCCCCTCCATCTGGCCTACTCCGCGCGCAGCCAGCGGAACAATGCGGCGTCGTCTCCGCTCTCCAGAGCAGTCGCGACACGTCGACCGACCGCGGCGCCAAATTTGTAGCCATGCCCCGAACATGCGGAGACCGCGAGCGCCTTGCCAATCCGGCGCGCGAAGAATGTGCCATCCTCGGTGAAGGTATAGGCGCAGGTCGCGGTACGCTTGACGCGATACTCATCGAGCCGAGCGAGCGGCGGGGCAAAATAGTCGCGGATCTGCTCGCCCTCCCCGGGACGAGGCTCGCGCTCCTCGTCGGGCTCTCTCGGGCGGCGATGGATTCCTGCGCCCAACTTCAGTTCGGTCCCGTCCACCGGCGGCAGGATATAACCGTGTCTGTCGCCACCGACGCTGACCATGGCAGGCGCACGCTGCCAGGCGTCACGGAGATCCCTGGGCGGATCGAGATAGACGACCGCAGTGCGGTAGGTCTTCAGCGCATCGCCGAGTTCCGGGAACAGGCGCAGCACCCAGGCCCCAGCCGTCACGACGACCTGGTCGGCAGCAATCCGCGTCCCATCGTCAAGGATGACGACGCCGGCATCCGCCTCCACGGCCGAGACGCGGGCATTGGCCTGAATAGCGACGCCGCGTTCCGCCAGAAGTCGGAGCAGATCCGCAGCAATCCGTGCCGGAAAGAGAGCGCCGCCGTCGGCACTGAAATAGGCGTAGCGGAGGCTTGCCGCATCGAGAAAGGGCCAGCGCGTCGCAGCCGCGGCAGGCGCGTGCAGCGTATAAGGCTGTGACGTCCGGTCGAGCCCGTCGCGATACTGCTCGCCCTCGTCGCCCTCCTGCAGCGAGACGCCGAGAACGCCGCAACTGGCGAGGTGGGACCGGCCGAGATCAGCCCACATCTCGTCCCATGCCGCGAAGGCCTCCGGGATGGTGCGGGCATAGCCATCGGCACTACCATAGGCGCGACGGATGATGCGATGCTGGTCGCCCGAGGCGGCGTAGGGATTGGGAATCACCGGCGCCTGCTCGAGCAGCGTTACCTCATCGCCACGTCCGCTGAGTGCCCAGGCCGTCGCAAGACCGCCAATGCCCGCACCGACGACGGTGACCTTCACTTGCGCTTGTTTCGATCGTAGGGATTGTCACCGCCGCGCGTATGCAGGCGGATCGGTGTGCCCGGCAGCTCGAATGCCTCGCGCAGATTGTTGACGAGATAGCGCGTATAGGACACCGGCAAATGGTCGAGCTGGTTGCCGAACAGCGCGAAAGTCGGCGGGCGCGCTTTTGCCTGCGTCATATAGCGGATCTTGATGCGGCGTCCGGCGACGGCCGGAGGCGGGTGAGCCGAGAGCACGCCTTCGAGCCAGCGGTTGATCCGCGCCGTGGAGACGCGGCGATTCCAGACGTCATAGCTGGCGAAGACAGCCTGCATCAGCCGGTCGATACCCTCGCCCGCCAGGCCTGACAGCGGAACGATCTGCACGCCGCGCACCTGCGCCAGCAAATGGTTCGCCTTCTCCTTGAGCTCGGCCAGCAGGCCTTGCTTGTCGGCAACGAGATCCCACTTGTTCAGCCCGATGACGACCGACCGGCCTTCGCGCTCGGTCAGATCGACCAGCGTCAGGTCCTGTTTCTCGAAGGGAATGGTCGAATCGAGCAGGACGACGACGACTTCGGCGAACCGAATGGCCCGAAGCGCATCGGCGACCGAGAGCTTTTCGAGCTTCTCCTCGATGCGGGCGCGCTTGCGCATGCCCGCCGTGTCGAAGAGCTTGACCGGGCGGCTGCGCCACTCCCAGTCAACCGAGATGGTGTCTCGGGTGATCCCGGCTTCCGGCCCCGTGAGCAGCCGGTCTTCGCCAATCATCCGGTTGACCAGCGTCGACTTGCCGGCATTGGGGCGGCCGATAATGGTGACGCGCAGCGGCTTGTTGGGGTCGCTGTCTTCATCGAGATCCGCGGCGGGAGCTTCGGCCCAGGCTTGATCGTCCTCGTCTTCGTCTGGCTCGTCGGCAATGAATGGCACGAGCGCTTCGAGCAGATCCGCGGTGCCTTCGCCATGTTCGGCCGAGAACGGAACGGGGTCGCCGAGCCCGAGCGCATAGGCCTCGAATGTGCCGTCCTTGCCCTTGTTCCCTTCCGCCTTGTTGGCGAGCAGGATCACAGGCTTTCCAGAACGGCGCACCAGATCCGCGAAGGGTTGGTCCATCGGCGTCAGGCCAAGCCGCGCATCGATCATGAAAAGGATCACGTCGGCCTGGGCGATCGCGGTCTCGGTCTGAGCGCGCATGCGGCCCGCAAGGGAGTCCTTGTCGGCCTCCTCGAGTCCGGCGGTATCGATGATGCGGAAGCGCAGATGGCCGAGTGAGGCATCACCTTCGCGCCGGTCGCGGGTCACGCCCGGCCGGTCATCGACCAGAGCGAGCTTCTTGCCCACGAGCCGGTTGAAGAGCGTCGATTTGCCGACATTCGGCCGGCCGATGATGGCGACGGTCGCGGTCATGGTGTTCAAATTCGTCCTGTTACGCGCCGGGATCGGCGCGTCGGGTCAATTCTTGGTCTCGACGGCGCCGCCGCGCACCAGCGCAAGATAGAGATCGGTACGCTGGCGCAGCACCTGCGGCGATTGCGGATCGGTCACGATGGCATCGAACCAGCGGCCGGCATCCTCGAACAGATTGGCCTTGAGGGCGGCAATGCCGAGAAACTCACGGGCCGAATGGCGCCAGACGCCCTGCGTAGACGCGAGCGGCTCAAGCGCGGCACGGGTCTCGGTATAGGGCGCAAGATCGACGCGCAACATCCCGGCACGAAGCCGGGCAAGATCGCGATAGAGCTGATCGAGAGAGCTGTCATTCGCCAGTGCGTCGAAGGCCGTTGCGCCCGCGGCAGCGTCGCGCTTGCCGGTTTCGGCAGCCAGGCGGAACCGCGCGATCTGGCGGTATCCCGCCGGCGCGTTGGCCGCGAGGTCAACGAGGATCGACTCCGCCTCGGCGCCGCGATTGTCGCGCGAAGCCCTCAGCGCCTCTTCCAGCCGCGCACCCACGGCCTGCGAAGCCTGCTGCTCGCGATACAGCCAGACCTGCCAGGCTGCGACGGCCACGACAGCAGCCACGGCCAAGCCGATCAGCAGGTTGCCATATTTCTTCCAGAGCGCCGCCGCCTTGTCGCGCCGGACCTCCTCGTCGATCTCACGAAAAATATCGGCCATAGGGTGTCACAATCCTCTTCACCCTGCCGGGTAGCATTTTCGCTGGCCGATTGCGAGCCGGATCAAGCGTGGCGTGGCGTGGTGGGTTCAGCCCTGAACAGCAAACTGCCGTCACCATAGGAATAGAACCGATATTTCTCCGCGATCGCATGGGCATAGGCCTGTTTCATGAGGTCGAGCCCGCAGAAAGCCGAGACCAGCATGAACAGTGTCGAGCGCGGCAGGTGAAAGTTCGTCATCAGGATATCGACGGCCCGGAAGCGATAGCCTGGTGTGATGAAGATGGCCGTATCACCGGAGAATGGCGCGACGACCCCGTTCTCGCCGGTAGCGCTCTCGAGCAGCCGCAGGGCCGTGGTCCCAACGGCAACGATGCGGCCTCCCCTTGCCTTGACCTGGTTCAGCGCTGCTGCGGTCTCAGTGCTCACGCTACCCCATTCGGCATGCATGCGGTGTTCGCGCGTATCCTCGGCCTTGACCGGGAGGAACGTGCCCGCGCCGACATGAAGCGTCACGAAATGGCGGGAAACGCCGTGCGCGTCGAGGGCTGCAAACAGCTCCGGCGTGAAGTGGAGACCGGCAGTCGGGGCGGCCACGGCTCCATCCATACGGGCGTGAACCGTCTGATAGTCGTGGGCATCGGCCTGATCGGTCGGCCGCTTGCCCGCGATATAGGGCGGGAGTGGCAACTCACCCAGCCGCGCGATCGCTTCATCGAGCACCGGACCAGACCAGGCAAAGCGCAACTCGACCTCGCCGCCCTCGCCCTTTCCGACGACCTCGGCATGCAGCGCGCCGAGCTCGCACGCATTCGATGCCGCATCCGAGCCGAACACGACCGTCTCGCCGAGAGCGAGCTTCTTGGCCGGCCTGGCAAACGCGAGCCATCGGTCGGATGCTTCGCGCTTGTGCAGCATGATCTCGACGCGCGCCGAGGCCTCTCCCCTGACGCGCCGGCCATAGAGCCGGGACGGGATCACGCGCGTATCGTTGAGGACGAGCGCGTCGCCGGGTTGAAGCAGGCTGGCAAGTTCGCGAACGCCACGATCCTCGAATGGTTCGGCTGAATCCGGCCGCACCACGAGCATCCGCGCAGCATCACGTGGGCTGACGGGCCTCAGCGCGATACGCTCTTCCGGCAGGTCGAAGTCGAAAAGTTCGACATCCACGATCGAATCCGCCTCACAAAACTGCGAACCAAAACAAGATGAGCCCCCATCCGTCGGGACGCGCCTGCGGCGCTGCCGGGATGAGGGCTCATCTGAACTCAGGCCCCGTTCGAACGGGGCCCGTGGCGATATCAGGCCGCGTCAGCCATCACCTTCATCGAGACGATGGAGTCCGGCTCACGCACCGGCTCGCCCCGCTTGATGTTGTCGACATTCTCCATGCCTTCAACGACCTGCCCCCAGACCGTGTACTGCTTGTCGAGGAAGCGGGCGTCGTCGAAGACGATGAAGAACTGGCTGTTGGCCGAGTTCGGGTTCTGCGAACGGGCCATCGAGCAGATGCCCCGAACATGCGGCTCGGCGTTGAACTCGGCCTTCAGGTCCGGCAGGTCGGAGCCGCCGGTGCCGGTGCCATGCGGGCAGCCGACCTGCGCCATGAAGCCGTCAATGACGCGGTGGAAGACGATGCCGTCATAGAAGCCCTGGCGCGCCAGCGTCTTCAGGCGCTCGACATGGGCAGGGGCGAGGTCGGGGCGCAGCTTGATGACAACGCGGCCCTTTGTGGTTTCCATGACGAGGGTGTTCTCGGGATCGAGCGACATCAGATCGGCCTTTCATTGGACGGCGCACGGCCGTGGAAGCGAATGGTGAAGGGTCGCCCCGCGATACTCGCTCCGAAGCGCGGCGACAACCTCACAGGTGCGCAGTTTCGGATGGCGTCGATCACGGAGGCGGTGAACCGTTCCCGCAGATCGGGGTCGGTGCGGCGCGTTTCCCAGGTGACGCGCGGCTGGCCAAAGATGGTGCCGTCGCGCCGCAGGCTAAAGCGGACAGTCGCCATGGCGCTGTCGCTGGAGCCGGTCATCGCAGGCGGATTCCAGCAGCGTCGAAACGCTGGGCCGAGCTCCGAAACGCGATCGACGGCGTCGCCTTCAAAGCTCCGCGTCACTGGCGAGACCGATCCGCTCAGCCCCGAATCGACAGGAGGCGGCAGGCTTGGAATGGCGCGGCGTGGCGCGTGTTCCCCGAACGGCCCGCCGATCCCCGGCAGGTAGCGCTGCCCCGTGGGTGGGGGCAGGACGGGATTCTGCGAGCCGGAAGGCGGAGGCAGAACCGGGTTCTGCGAGCCGGAGGGCGGGGGCAATCCCAGGTCGCGTGTGTCCTGTGCCGCGCCAGCGCCGACCATGACGATCGACAAGCCGGCGACGAACAGGGGCAGGACACGCGACATGCAGGTAGCCGCTTCTTGCTATTTCGCGTCGGACTGAAGACGCATGCGCACGATCTTGTCGGGGCCGCTGACCTGGCCATTATTGGCCGAGCTGCCCTTCTTGATCTTGCGCGCCACATCCATGCCGGACACCACTTCGCCGAACAGCGTGTACTGCCCCGTCAGCGAACCGCAGCCTTCGTAGCAGATGAAGAACTGGGAATTGGCGGAATCGGGCGAGGCGGAACGCGCCATGCCGACCGAGCCGACCTTGTAGGGCGTGGGGCTGAATTCAGCCGGGAGATTAGGCAGGTCTGACTTGCCCGTGCCGGTGCCGGTGGGGTCGCCGGTCTGGGCCATGAAGCCGTCGATGACGCGATGGAAGACGATACCATCATAGAAGCCACGCTTGGTCAGCGCCTTGATCTGCTCGACATGCTTGGGCGCCAGATCGGGACGAAGACGAATCGTGATGTTGCCGTCCTTGGTCTCGAGCACGACCGTATTGTTGGGATCGGAGGCCGGCGCTTGCGCCTGAGCGCAGCCGAGCGACGCAGCAAGGGCGAGAATGGCGAGAGAACTGCGCAGCATGTGAAGCATCTCCGTCGTTGCCGGAGGATCCGGCCGATCATCACCGGCGTCGTAACGGCATCCTTTGACGGGAACAAGGCGTTGAGCCGCCACATCTGGAGCATGCTGCACTGCACAAGAGCAAACTTCATTTAACTTGCAAAAAGATCAGGCTAGCGCTGCCTAAATGGGTGACAGCCCTGTCACAATCGGATACTCATCTGGCGCTGGGCTCGCTCGGGGAAACCTTGAGCGCCGCGGACCAGGTCTCGGGAGGAACAAACGCCCGCCTAGTATATGAGTCGCACGCAACCAGATGTGCGCCGTTACTGCGGAAAAAACAGACTCCAGGGCAAGGCTTCGGCCTTGCCCTTTGTTTTTGGCGTTACCGTCCCCGGCCGATCAAAGATCGTAGGCCGACCAGATATACCAAACGAACACGAAGATGATTCCGGCCAGGATCGTTGTGATCAGCGCCTTCTTGGCGAGGCCCGGAAGCACGGGCGCGCCTGGCTCGGTGCCCTGAACGACCTCCCCGTCCTCCGCCTGACTGCGGACCCCGAACGGCAGGGTCACGAACAGAACCGTCCACCAGATCACGAAATAAACGGCGAGACCGCCAGCAATGGTCATGGCCTGATCCTTTCTCGGGCGGAGGCGGTCATCTCATGGCAAGCCAGCGGGATTGCGGCAAGGTTCCTCGCTGCCGCAGCCCCTCGCAATCCACGCGAAAGCCTATCCGGCCAAGGCGACGCAGGAGAATGCGACGCGCGCTTCCGTGGGCACGCCGAAGCGCGCGGTATGGCGCGCCGGCAGGCCGCCGGGGAAATGCTTCACATATTCAGCATTGCAGGCGACGTAGTCGGATGGGTCGGTGATCAGCATCGTCATCTGCACGACACGGTCGAGGCTGCTGCCGGCTTCCGTCAGAATCTCGCTGATCCGCCCCAGCGCATTGCGAACCTCATCGGCCGGTGTCGCACCGCGGTGGATGCCGTTCGCAGGATCATGCGGAGCCGAATGTCCGGAGACAAAGATAAGCCCCGCTGCTCGCGTCGCCGCACTGAACGGGCGTGGCGAGCCCGCTTCGGGCTCCCCGAAGAACTCGATCATCAATCGTCTCCCGCTTGTTTCGCGCCGTCGGATCTCAGGCCTGTTCCAGTTCGACAAGCGTTCCGCAGAAATCCTTGGGGTGCAGGAACAGGACTGGCTTGCCATGGGCGCCGATGCGCGGCTCACCGGAACCGAGCACGCGCGCGCCCGTTGCCTTCAGCCGGTCCCGCGCAGCCAGGATGTCGTCGACCTCGTAGCAGATGTGATGAATGCCGCCATCGGCATTCCGCTCGAGAAATTTCGCGACAGGCGAATCCGCCCCAAGGGGCTCGAGCAACTCGATCTTGGTGTTGGGCAGCTCGACGAAGACGACCGTGACGCCGTGCTCAGGCTGCGGCAGCGGCTGGGAGACGCGTGCACCGAGCGTATCGCGATAGAGCGCACTCGAGGCCGCAAGGTCCTTTACGGCGATGGCGACATGGTTGAGGCGACCAATCATTCAGAGCTCCCTTGCATCCGGCGAGAACACCGCCGTCCATACTGCCGATGATCTAGCCTTCCGCGCTGGCATCGGCCCGAAAACCGCAATCCAGTTTTCGGGCCGATATCTTAGACTTCGATCACCAGCGCATGCACCAGCGGCTTCTTGCCCCATTCCTCGTTGACGGTGCTGCGCAGGCCACGCTCCAGCGCGTTGCGCAGCGCTTCAGGATCGCGGCGACGCGCCTTGGGGATGTTGTCGAGCAGGTCGGAGACCGCATCGGCGACCAGTTCGTCGAAGGGCGTGCCGTCGCGCGCGGCCGGCGGCAGGCCCAGCACGGCAATCTCTGGCTCGCCGGCGATACCGCCCTTGTCGTCAACCGCAACCGCGACCGAAATCATGCCGGCAAAGGAGAGCCGGCGGCGCTCCTGGATCGTCTTCTCCATGGCGTTCACCAGGAGAGCGCCGTCCTGATAGAGCCGGCCATGGGGTGCTTCGTCGATCTTGCCGGCGCCATCAGCCGTAATGGCGATGATGTCGCCATTGCCGGCACGAACGACGTTCTTGACGCCGAGCCCGCGTGCGAAGGCCGCGTGCTCGCTCAGATGCAGATCCTCGCCATGGGCGGGAATGGCGATCTTCGGCCGGAGCCAGCCATAGAGCCGGGCCATTTCCTCGCGGCGCGGATGGCCCGAGACATGGACCAGGTGCGTGCGGTCCGTGATGATCTCGATATTGTCCCGTGCCAGCGCATTCAGGATGTTGCCGACCGCCTTCTCATTGCCCGGAATGGTGCGGGACGAGAAGATCACACGGTCGCCTGGCGACAGGGCGATCTCGGGATGATCGTCGGACGCAATGCGCGAGAGCGCGGCGCGCGGCTCACCCTGACTGCCGGTGAGCAGCGCCACAACCTTGTCGCGCGGCAGGTAGCCATAGTGCTCGACGGAGCGGAATGCCGGAATGCCATCGAGATAGCCGCATTCGCGCGCGACATCGATGACACGGTCCATCGCACGGCCGACCACGACGACATCGCGATGACCGGCCATGGCAGCTTCGGCTACGGCCCGCAGCCGGGCCACATTCGAGGCGAATGTCGTGACGGCGACTCGGCCGGGCGCGGAAGCGACCAGTTCCTTCAGCTTGGCCGCGACGTCCGCCTCGCTCGGGCTGATGCCGTCGCGCATGACGTTGGTCGAGTCACAGATCAGGGCGAGCACGCCCTCGTCGCCGAGCTCGCGCAGCCGCTTCTCGTCGGTCGGCAGGCCGACCTGCGGTGTCGGGTCGATCTTCCAGTCACCGGTATGAACGACGAGGCCGACCGGAGTACGGATCGCCAGCGCGCAGGATTCCGGAATGGAATGCGCGACCGGCACGAACTCGATCTCGAAGGGGCCCAGCGTGACATGTCCGCCCTGGGCGACGACGTTGATCGGCACCTTCGGAGCGCCGGGCTCGCCCAGCCGCCGCGTGGCAAGCAGCCCGGCCGCGAACTGTGTGCAGTAGACGGGCGCGCGCAGGGAGGGCCACAGCGCCGCGAGCGCGCCAATATGATCCTCATGCGCGTGGGTGATCACGATGCCAAGCAGATTGGCCCGCTCCTCGATGATGTAGCGCAGGTCGGGGAGGACGATGTCGACGCCCGGAACATCGGGACCGGCAAATGACAGGCCGCAATCAACCAGGATCCATTTGCGCCGCCCTTCAGGCCCGAAGCCATAGAGTGCCGCATTCATACCGATCTCGCCTAGGCCGCCGAGGGGAACGAAGACGAGTTGGTCGCTGGAACGGGTCACGGGAAATCCTAAGGCAAAAGGCAGGGCGCAGAGCGCGCCGGATGAGTGGCAAGGCCTAGCATGAAGGCCGTGGAAGCGCGACAGGAGCCGCTCTGGGACAGGCGTAGCCGTTCAGCCGGGAGGGCCGAAATAGAGATCGCCTGCGTCAACCAGATGTCGCGCGCCTGCGACATCGAGCTCGAGCCGGCCCGAAGCATCGAGGCCAAGGAAGCGACCGCTCAGCGGCCCCTCCGCCAGGCGCAGGGTGATGGTCTCGCCGAGGAATGCTGCACGTTCGAGCCAGGCCGCCCGGGTCGGGCCAAAGCCGCCCGGCAATGACCAGGCATTGAAGCGGGCAACCCAGGCGTCGCTGAGCGCGGCCAGCAGAGCCTCGATACTCGCAGCCTGGTCTTCGGCCTTCAGGAAGGTCGCTGGATAAGGGGTATCGTCCGGTCGGCTGGCGACATTGACGCCCATGCCGATGGTGACCGCAAAGCGCCCCGCCCGGCTCTCGCCTTCGAGCAGCAGCCCCGCCGTCTTGGCGCGGTCGATCAGCAGGTCATTGGGCCATTTCAAAGCAATGCGCGGAGCAGAGAGGCCGGTCACCCTGGCTGCGGCGTCATGCAGGGCGAGGCCGGCAACAAACCCGAGCTGCGGCGCCAGCGCAGGTTCGCAGGGCTGCACGAGCAAGAGGCTCGCGTAGAGATTTCCGGGCGGTGAGCCCCAGTTGCGGCCATGACGGCCACGCCCGGCGCTTTGGCTGCGAGCCACGATCCAGAGTAAGCCAGGGTCGCCCTGGTCGGAGGCGCGACGCGCCTCTTCCATGGTCGAGCCTACCGCGTCCCGCACGATCAGCCGGTAGCCGGCGGCGCGCGCCGCCTCGCCGAGCACGCCGCCCGCCCCCTTAGAACAGCGACTTGGCGGCAGCAGCAGCCGAGTCGAACAGCGGGGCCGGCACGAAGGAGAGCATCAGCACGAACAGGGTCGAGACCAGCAGCACGCCGCGCACGCCGATGTCTCCCTTCTCGAAGGCCGGCTTCGCCTCGTCGAAATACATCACCTTGATGACGCGCAGGTAGTAGTAGGCGCCGACCACGCTGGTCACCACGCCGATCACAGCAAGTGCGTAGAGCTTGGCATCGATCGCGGCATAGAAAACGTAGAACTTCGCCCAGAAACCGGCCAGCGGCGGAATGCCGGCGAGCGAGAACATCATCATCGCCAGCGCGAAAGCCATCCAGGGATTGGTACGCGAGAGCCCGGCAAGCTCGGAGATGTCTTCGACCGGCTTGCCGTCGCGGCGCATCATCAGAACGCAGGCAAAAGCGGCAAGCGTCGTGGCGAGATAGATCGCCATATAGGTCATCACGCCCTGGACGCCCGCTGCCGTTCCCGTCGCGAGGCCAACCAGCGCATAGCCCATATTGGCGATCGAGGAATAGGCGAGCAGGCGCTTGATGTTGCGCTGGCCGATGGCAGCGAAGGCGCCGAGCGCCATCGAGGCGATCGACATGAAGATGATGATCTGCTGCCACTCATGCAGCGCGCCCGGGAACGCCCCGACGAAGATGCGAACCATCATCGCCATCGCAGCCATCTTGGGCGCAGTAGCGAAGAAGGCGGCGACCGGCGTCGGCGCACCCTCATAGACGTCCGGTGTCCACATGTGGAAGGGCACGGCCGAGATCTTGAAGGCAAGGCCGGCGGCGACGAAGACGATGCCGAAGATCAGCCCGAGGCTGATATGCTCGCCGTGGACGGCCTGGGCGATGCCGGAATAGGTCACGGTGCCGGTGAAGCCGTAGACCAGCGAGCTGCCATAGAGCAGCATGCCCGAGGACAGCGCGCCGAGGACAAAGTACTTCAGGCCCGCTTCGGTCGACCTGGTATTGTCGCGGTCGAAGGCGGCGACGACATAGAGCGCAAGGCTCTGCAGCTCGAGACCGATATAAAGGCCGATCAGGTCGCTGGCCGAGATCATCATCATCATGCCGATCGTGGCGAGCACGACCAGCACGGGGAACTCGAAACGCATCGAGCCGTCGCGGCGCATGAAATCGCCTGCGAGCACGATCGCCGCGCCGGCACCGATCAGGGTCAGTGCCTTCATGAAGCGCGCGAAACCGTCAGCGACGAAGCCGCCGTTGAAGGTCACCGCCTTGCCGGTGCCCGAGAGCACCATCACGAGCGCTAGCGCGAGCAAGGCAAGTCCGAAGGCTTCGAGCGTACGGGTCGCGCCCTCGCCGCGGATGGCGCCGTAGAGCACCATGGCGATCGCGCCGATGGCGAGGGTGATTTCCGGCAGAGCTGGGCCGAGGGCGGGCAAGGTCATTGCTGCCAAACCTTACTGTACGACCAGCATCGCCGTTTTCGCGGCGGTGAGTGCGGCCTGATAATTCTTGATGAGGGCTTCGGTCGGCGCAGCAAAGGCGTCGAGGATGGTACCCGGCGCAATGCCGTACCAGATCGTCAGCAGCATCAGCGGAGCGAGGATGACGACCTCGCGGGTGTTGAGATCGGTGATGCTCTTGAGCTCGGGCTTCACCAGTTCGCCGAACACGACGCGGCGATAGAGCCAGAGCGCATAGCCGGCTGAGAGGATGACGCCGAAAGCCGCAAAGAACGCGACCCAGGGATTGGCCTTGAAGGCCCCCAGGATGGTCAGGAACTCACCGACGAAGCCGGCAGTGCCGGGCAGCCCGACATTGGCCATGGTGAAGACCATGAAGGCGACAGCGTAACGCGGCATCCGGTTGACCAGCCCGCCATAAGCGGCGATCTCGCGGGTATGCATGCGGTCATAGATCACGCCGACGCAAAGGAAGAGTGCGCCGGAGACCAGCCCGTGGCTGACCATCTGGAACATCGCACCCTGAATGCCCTGCGGCGTCAGGGTGAAGAGGCCCATGGTGACGAAACCCATATGGGCGACGGACGAGTAGGCGATCAGCTTCTTGATGTCCTCCTGCATCAGCGCCACCAGCGAGGTGTAGATGATGGCGATGACGGAGAGCGCGAAGACCAGCGGCGCAAACATCGCCGAGGCTTCCGGGAACATCGGGATCGAGAAACGGATGAAGCCGTAGCCGCCCATCTTCAGCAGGATCGCCGCCAGGATGACGGAGCCCGCGGTCGGTGCTTCCACGTGGGCGTCAGGCAGCCAGGTATGGACCGGCCACATCGGCATCTTCACGGCGAAGGATGCGAAGAAGGCGAGCCAGAGCCAGGGCTGCATCGAGACCGGGAACTTATGCGCAAGCAGCGTCGGGATGTCGGTGGTACCGGCATTCCAGTACATCGCCATCAGCGCGAGCAGCATCAGCACCGAGCCGAGCAGCGTGTAGAGGAAGAACTTGTAGGACGCGTAGACGCGGCGCTTGCCGCCCCAGATGCCGATGATCAGGAACATCGGGATCAGGCCGGCTTCGAAGAAGACGTAGAACAGCACGAGGTCGAGCGCGACGAAGACACCGATCATCAGCGTCTCAAGGATCAGGAACGCGACCATGTATTCGCGAACCCGCTTCTCGACCGACGTCCAGGACGCGAGGATGCAGAACGGCATCAGGAAGGCGGTGAGCACCACGAACGGGAATGAGAAACCGTCGACGCCGAGCTTGAACCTGATCGCATCCGAGACCCAGCCATGGGTCTCGACCAGCTGGAAGGCCGGATTGGCCGAGTCGAACCGGCCCCAGGCGACGCAAGCCAGGAAGAAGGTCGCGATCGTCGTCGCCAGCGCGACATAGCGAGCGTTGGAGCTGACCGAAGCCTCGTCGCCGCGCTGCGCCAGGATGAAGGCGGCGCCAACCAGCGGCAGGACGAGTAGACCGGTGAGGATACCGAAACCGAACATCATCTCACCCGCGAGTCAGCAAATACCAGGTCACCAGGCCCGCGACGCCGATCAGCATGGCGAAGGCATAGTGATAGACAAAACCGGTCTGGAGCCGGACGACGCGGTTGGTGACATCGACCACCCGAGCCGAGACGCCATCGGGGCCGAAACCGTCGATGATGAAGCCGTCGCCCTTCTTCCAGAGGAAGCGGCCGAGCCATTTAGCCGGACGAACGAACAGGAAGTCGTAGATCTCGTCGAAATACCACTTGTTGAGCAGGAAGCGGTACAGGACAGGGTTCGCCTTCGCGAGCTTGCCTGGCACGTCCGGGCGCAGCACGTAGCAGTAGAGCGCGCCGACGAAGCCGAGCACCATCGCGATAAAGGGCGAGGCCACGACCCAGCCGGGAACCTCGTGCATCGCATGCAGGATGTGGTTGTCCTTGCCGGTGAACAGCGAGGCCTTCCAGAAATGCTCGTAGTCGTGGCCGATGAAGGCTTCCTTGAAGACGAAGCCGGCGGCAACGGCACCGAGCGCGAGCACCGCAAGCGGCACGAGCATGCTGAGCGGGCTCTCATGCGGCTGGTGCGCGTGATCGCCGTGACCGTCATGGCCATGTCCGGCATGCGCGTGGTCATCGTGACCATGGGCATGCGCGGCATGAGCGTGATCGTCATGACCATGCGCGTCATGGCCGTGGTCGGCCCAGCGCGGACGCCCCTCGAAGGTCATGAAATACAGGCGCCAGGAGTAGAACGAGGTGAAGCAGGCAGCCACGACCAGCAGCACGAAGGCGTAGTCGGTGGCGAAGCCATGCTTGGCCGCGAAGGCGCTCTCGATGATCGCGTCCTTCGAGAAGTACCCGGCGAAGAACGGGAAGCCGGTCAGCGCCAGCGTGCCGATCGTCATCGCAGCCGCGGTGAAGGGAATGTGCTTCCGTAGCCCACCCATGTGGCGCATGTCCTGCTCATGGTGCATCGCGTGGATGACCGAGCCGGCCCCGAGGAACAGCAGCGCCTTGAAGAAGGCGTGGGTGAAGAGGTGGAAGATGCCGGCGGAATACGCGCCGACGCCCAGCGCGACAAACATGTAGCCGAGCTGCGAGCAGGTCGAATAGGCGATCACGCGCTTGATGTCATTCTGCACCAGCCCGACGGTCGCCGCGAAGAAGGCAGTGGTTGCGCCGATGACGACGACGACGGTCATTGCGACCGGCGCATATTCGAAGATCGGCGACAGGCGCGCCACCATGAAGACGCCGGCGGTGACCATGGTCGCGGCATGAATCAGTGCCGAGACCGGGGTCGGGCCTTCCATCGCGTCAGGCAGCCACGTGTGCAGCAGGAACTGCGCCGACTTGCCCATCGCGCCCATGAAAAGCAGCAGGCAGGTCAGGGTCAGCGCGTTCCACTCATAGCCGAGGAACCGGAAGGTCTGGCCGGTCAGTTCGCCCGCCTTCGGGAAGATGCTGTCGAAGGTGACCGAGCCGAACAGCACGAAGACCAGGGCGAGGCCGAGGAGGAAACCGAAATCGCCGACGCGGTTGACGACGAAGGCCTTGATCGCAGCCGCGTTCGCCGAGGGCTTCTGGTACCAGAAGCCGATCAGCAGATAGGAGGCGAGACCGACGCCTTCCCAGCCGAAGAACATCTGGACCAGGTTGTCCGCCGTCACCAGCATCAGCATGGCGAAGGTGAAGAGTGAGAGATAGGCGAAGAAGCGCGGCCGGTGCGGATCCTCGTGCATGTAGCCGATGGAGTAGAGGTGCACGAGCGAAGAGACGGTGTTGACGACGACCAGCATGACCGCGGTCAGCGTGTCGATGCGGAAAGCCCAGTCGACGCGCAGATCGGCGGATGCGAGCCAGGTCGCGACCTGGATGCGCGTGGTGCCCGCGCCGAAGCCGACATTGAAGAAGGCGATCCAGGACAGGACGGCCGAGACCATCAGCAGCGAGGTGGTGACGATCTCCGAGGCGCGTGATCCGATCAGCCGGCCGAAGAGGCCGGCGATCAGGAAGCCGAGGAGCGGGAGGAAGACGATCGCGTGATACATGGCAGCTAGCAGGGCGCGCAGGCGCGCTCAGCCTTTCATCATGTTGATGTCTTCCACCGCGATCGTGCCGCGATTTCGGAAGTAGACGACAAGAATGGCGAGGCCGATCGCGGCTTCCGCCGCCGCGACAGTCAACACCAGGAGCGCAAAGACCTGGCCGACGAGATCGTTCATGAACGACGAGAAGGCCACGAAGTTGATGTTGACCGCGAGCAGGATGAGCTCGATCGACATCAGGATGACGATGACGTTCTTGCGGTTGATGAAGATACCGAGCACGCCAAGCGTGAACAGGATCGCGCCGACCGCGAGATAATGTCCCAGGCCGATCATCAGACGGTCTCCTCAGGCAGGCCGGCGCGCGAGGGCACCTTGCGCACTTCCATCGCGGTTTCCTTGGTGCGGGCGTTCTGGGCGACGACATTCTGGCGCTTGACGCCGGGACGGTCGCGCAGCGTCAGGACGATCGCGCCGATCATGGCGACAAGCAGCACCAGACCGGCCGCCTGGAAGTAATAGACATACTGGGTGTAAAGCACCTGGCCGAGCGCCTCGGTGTTGCTGATACTGGCCGGGATCGCGGCGACGGGCGTGCTGACGATCTTCGGATCGATCACCCAGGCGCCAACCACCAGCAGCAGCTCGACCAGGAAAATCAGCCCGACCAGCGCCCCGACCGGCAGGTAGTTCAGGAAGCCCTGGCGGAACTCGGCGAAATCCACGTCGAGCATCATCACCACGAAGAGGAAGAGCACAGCGACCGCGCCGACATAGACGACGACCAGCAGCATCGCGAGGAACTCGGCCCCGAGCAGCAGGAACAGGCCAGCCGCATTGACGAAGGCCAGGATCAGGAACAGCACCGAATGAACGGGGTTGCGCGACGACACCACCATGAACGCCGAAGCGACGGTGATGCCAGAGAACAGATAGAAGAATGCCGCTGCGGCGTTCATCTCGGTCAGCCCTTCCGCCCTTGCGGGCGGCCCTCGTTTCAAGCGTGCCCGAGCGAGTCAGGCACAGTTTTGAGCGTCTATAGAGAGGCCCGCCGGACGCGACAACCGCGCGACGCTCCCCATCCCTCGTCATCCCGACCCGCTGCCCCGGATGCCCGGAGCCGCGGAGGTCTTCACCGCCTCAGCGATACGGCGCATCCATCGCGATGTTGCGCGCGATCTCGCGCTCCCAGCGATCACCGTTCGCCAGCAGTTTTGCCTTGTCGTAGAACAGTTCTTCGCGGGTTTCGGTCGCGAATTCGAAGTTCGGCCCCTCGACGATGGCGTCCACCGGGCAGGCTTCCTGACAGAAGCCGCAATAGATGCACTTCGTCATGTCGATGTCGTAGCGCGTGGTGCGACGCGTGCCGTCATTGCGTCGCGGACCGGCCTCGATCGTGATCGCCTGGGCCGGGCAGATCGCCTCGCAGAGCTTGCAGGCAATGCAGCGCTCCTCGCCATTGGGATAGCGGCGCAACGCATGCTCGCCGCGAAAGCGCGGCGAAAGCACGCCCTTCTCGAAGGGATAGTTGAGCGTCGCCTTCGGCTTGAAGAAATAGCGCATCGACAGGAAGAACGCCGAAACGAACTCCTTGAGAAGCAGCCCTTTGGCGGCTTGCGCGAGTGACATCGCTCTCATCCTCTTCACAAACTCAACCGAACAGCAGACGGCCGAGCAGGTAACCCAGAATGGGGAAGAACCCCATGGTGCCGATCAGAAAGACGATCCTGAACAGCCTGATGCGCCGTTCGTAATCATCCTTCTCCTCGCGGGTCGTCGAGGTATCCGTCCGGCGCAGCGCGCGCTCGACGAGGTCTCCGACGACCTTGTAGTCCACCCACCCCAGGACCAGACCGACGGCAGCGCCGATCAGCCCCGCAGTGGATAATTCCATCAGCGCACCGGCCCCCAGCCAGTGATCTGCAGCACTGCCGCCACGACCACCACCGAGACCAGGGAGATCGGCAGGAACACCTTCCAACCGAGGCGCATCAGCTGGTCATAGCGGTAGCGCGGCACGAAGGCCTTCACCATGGCGAACATGAAGAACACCAGGCAGATTTTGAGCGCGAACCAGAACACGCCGGGCAGCCAGGTGAAGGGCGCGATCGGGAACGGCGGCAGCCACCCCCCGAGGAACAGGATCGTGGTCAGCGAGCACATGGTCATGATCGCCACGTATTCGCCGAGCATGAACAGCAGATACGGCGTCGAGGAGTACTCGACCATGAAGCCGGCGACGAGCTCGGACTCCGCTTCCGGCAGATCGAAGGGCGGCCGGTTCGTCTCGGCCAGAGCCGAGATGAAGAAGACGACGAACATCGGGAACAGCGGCAGGAAGAACCAGCGCAGCATGCCCCAGCTCGTGTTCTGCGCTTCCACTATGGCTGACAGGTTCAACGAGCCGACGCAGAGCAGCACGGTGATGATGACGAAGCCGATCGAGACTTCGTAGGAGACCATCTGGGCCGCTGAGCGCAGGGCGCCGAGGAACGGATATTTCGAGTTCGAGGCCCAGCCGCCCATGATCACGCCATAGACGCCGAGCGACGAGATCGCGAAGATGTAGAGGATGCCGACATTGATATCGGCGATCGCCCAGCCATCCGCGACCGGGATGACCGCCCAGGCCGCGAGCGAGAGCACGCAGGAGACCAGCGGGGCGAGCAGGAAGACGCCCTTGTTGGAGCTCGACGGGACGATCGGCTCCTTGAAGACGAATTTCAGCAGGTCGGCGAAACTCTGGAACAGGCCGAACGGCCCGACCACGTTCGGGCCGCGCCGAAGCTGCACCGCCGCCCAGATCTTGCGGTCCGCCAGCAGGATGAAGGCGATGAAGACGAGCAGGCAAACCAGCAGCAGCAGGCTCTTGCCGAGAATGATCGCGAGATCGAGGACGATATCCCAGTTCATCTGGCCTTACTCCGCCGCCTGCCGCATCCGGCCAGAGGCCAGCGCCGAGCATTCCGCCATCACGGCCGAGGCACGCGCGATCGGGTTGGTCTGGTAGAAATCAGCGACCGGCGAGGCGAAGCCAGCCTTGTCGGTCTTGCCGCCAAGTCCCGCAAGGGCGCCAAGCGAAGAGGCGTCAGCCGCCGGAAGCGTATCGAGCCCGGCGAAATGCGGATGGGCAGCGTAGAGTGCCTGGCGCAGCGCCGCGAGCGAGTCGAAGGGCAGGGTCTTGCCGAGCACACCGGAGAGCGCCCGCAGGATCGCCCAATCCTCGCGGGCATCGCCCGGCGGGAAAGTGGCACGATCGGTCATCTGCACCCTGCCCTCGGTGTTGGCATAGGTGCCGGACTTCTCGGTATAGGCGGCGCCCGGGAGGATGACATCGGCGCGATGCGCGCCACGGTCACCATGGGTACCCTGATAGATCACGAAAGCCCCGTCCGGGACTTCGACCTCGTCGGCGCCGAGCAGGAACAGCACATCGAGTGCGCCGGGCGAAACCATGCCGGCGACATCGCGTGCACCCTCGCCTGGCACGAAGCCGAGATCCAGCGCACCGACGCGGGCGGCTGCGGTGTGCAGCACGCCGAAGCCGTTCCAGCCGTCCTTGACCGCGCCCAGCACCTGTGCCGCCTTGGCGGCGAGCGAGAGGATCGCCTCGCCGTCCGCGCGGGCGAGAGCGCCCTGCCCGACCAGAACCATCGGCTTGTCGCCGGCAGCCGGAGCGCGCTTGACGAGATCGGCGAGGGTCTCGGGACCAGCGCCGAGATAGTCATGGGCGTAGGTTAGATCGGCCTGTTCGCCGATCAGCGAGACCTTGAAGTCACCGCGCAGCCAGCGCTTGCGGATGCGGGCGTTGAGGATCGGCGCTTCCCTGCGCGGATTGGCGCCGATGATCAGCAGCGAGGTCGCATCCTCGATCCCGGCGATGCCTGCATTGAGGAGGTAGCTGGCGCGACCATGCCTGGGATGCAGCTTCGCACCATCCTGGCGGCTGTCGATATTGCCGACGCCAAGCGCGGCCATCAGGCTCTTCAGCGCGAAAACCTCCTCGACCGCGGCAAGGTCGCCGACGATCGCGCCGACGCGCTCAGGCCCGGTCGCGTTCAGCCGGTCCGCGATCAGCGCAAAGGCCTCGTTCCAGCTTGCAGGCTTCAGCGCGCCGTTCTGCCGGATATAGGGCCGGTCGAGACGCTGCGTGCGCAGGCCGTCGACGACATGGCGGGTCTTGTCGGAGATCCACTCCTCGTTCACCGCCTCGTTGACGCGCGGCAGGATGCGCATCACCTCGCGGCCACGGGAATCGACCCGGATGGCGGAGCCGACCGCATCCATCACGTCGACGGATTCGGTCTTGGTCAGCTCCCAGGGCCGGGCCTTGTTCTGGTAAGGCCGCGAGGTCAGCGCGCCGACCGGGCAAAGATCGACGATGTTGCCCTGGAGTTCCGAACCCATCGCCTGTTCGAGATAGGTCGTGATCTCCATGTCCTCGCCGCGGCCAATGGCGCCGAGATCGGTGCCGCCGGCGACTTCGGTGGTGAAGCGGACACAGCGCGTGCAGTGGATGCAGCGCGTCATCGTCGTCTTCACCAACGGGCCGATATACTTGTCCTCGACCGCACGCTTGTTCTCGGCATAGCGGGAATTGTCCACGCCATAGGCCATCGCCTGGTCCTGCAGGTCGCACTCGCCGCCCTGGTCGCAGATCGGGCAGTCGAGCGGGTGGTTGATGAGCAGGAACTCCATCACCCCTTCGCGCGCCTTCTTGACCATCGGCGACTTGGTCGAGACGACCGGCGGCTCGCCATTCGGGCCGGGGCGCAGGTCGCGCACGCCGATGGCGCAGGAGGCCTGGGGCTTCGGCGGCCCGCCCTTCACCTCGACGAGGCACATGCGGCAATTGCCGGCGATCGAGAGGCGCTCATGGAAGCAGAAGCGCGGCACCTCGGCGCCGGCAGCCTCGCAGGCCTGGAGCACGGTGTAATCGGCCGGGACGTCGACCTCGATGCCGTCGATGACGAGTTTGGTCATGGTCTTACTCCGCCGCCATCAGCCGCGCCGGCTCGGAATGCGGATTGGCGGCATAATCGTCGATGCGCTTTTCGATCTCGTGACGGAAATGCGCGATCAGCCCCTGGATCGGCCAGGCCGCGGCATCGCCGAGCGCGCAGATCGTGTGGCCTTCGACCTGCTTGGTGACGTCCAGCAGCATGTCGATCTCGCGCTTCTGCGCCCTGCCCTCGGCCATGCGGTTGAGCACGCGCCACATCCAGCCCGTGCCCTCACGGCACGGCGTGCACTGGCCGCAGCTCTCATGCTTGTAGAAATAGCTGATACGGGCAATGGCGCGGACGATATCGGTCGACTTGTCCATGACGATCACCGCGGCGGTGCCAAGGCCCGAGCGCAGCTTCGAGAGCGAATCGAAATCCATCGGCGTGTCGATGATCTGCTCGGCGGGCACCATGCGCACGGAGGAACCGCCAGGGATGACGGCGAGCAGATTGTCCCAGCCGCCGCGGATGCCGCCGCAATGGCGGTCGATCAGCTCGCGGAACGGGATGCCCATCACCTCTTCGACGTTGCAGGGCTTGTTCACATGGCCCGAGACGCAGAACAGCTTGGTGCCGACATTGTTCGGATTGCCGAGCGAGGAGAACCAGCTCGCGCCGCGGCGCAGGATGGTCGGCGCCACCGCAATCGACTCGACGTTGTTGACGGTGGTCGGGCAGCCATAGAGGCCGACATTGGCCGGGAATGGCGGCTTCAGCCGCGGCATGCCCTTCTTGCCTTCGAGACTCTCCAGCAGCGCCGTCTCTTCGCCGCAGATATAGGCGCCGGCGCCGTGATGCACATAGAGATCAAACGGATAGCCGTGCTTGTTGTTCTTGCCGATGAGGTTTGCCGCATAGGCCTCGTCGACGGCGCGCTGCAACGCCTCGCGCTCACGGACATACTCACCACGAATATAGATGTAGGCCGCATGCGCGCCCATCGCGAAGGAAGCGATCAGGCAGCCTTCGACCAGCGTATGCGGGTCGTTGCGCATGATCTCGCGGTCCTTGCAGGTGCCGGGCTCCGATTCGTCGGCATTGACGACGAGGTAATGCGGACGCCCGTCGTTCTGCTTCGGCATGAACGACCACTTGAGTCCGGTCGGGAAGCCGGCGCCGCCGCGCCCGCGCAGGCCCGAGCGCTTCATCTCGTCGATGATCCAGTCGCGCCCCTGCTCGAGCAGGAACTTGGTACCGTCCCAGGCGCCACGCGCCATGGCCCCCTTCAGCGACAGGTCGTGTCGGCCGTAGAGGTTCGTAAAGATGCGGTCGCGATCTGCGAGCATGTCTCGCCTCACTCTTTCGGCTTGTCGCTGGGCTTGGCAGCCCGCGTACGGCGCGCCGGCGCATCGGCCGGCTTCGCAGATTCAGCAACGGCGTCCTTGTCGACCTTGCCGCCGGCTGCCGGTGTGTCCTGCGCGGAGCCCGCAGGCTGGGCCGGGGACGAAGGCTCCGGACGGGCGGGAGCCGCCGTCTCGGTCGCCAGCTTGGTCGCAACCGCTGCCGGCGTCGCCTCAGCCGCCTTGGCCGCTGCCTCCGCCGCTGCCGTGGCAGCTGCAGCCTCGGCCGCTGCCTTGCGCTGTTCGGTGACGCGAGCCTGCCAGTTGCCGGCCCCGATCACGGAGCCGTCATAAAGGCCCGGATCCTTCAGCGTTTCGCCACCGCCGACCGGTTCCGAGCAGGAGCGGTCGATCTGCGGGCCGGGCTTCGTCGGCCGATCATGTCGCAGATCGTCGAGGAGCGCGCGGAAATTCTCGGGCGTCAGGTCTTCGTAATAGTCGAAATTGACCTGCGCCATCGGGGCGTTGCAGCAGGCGCCGAGGCATTCGACCTCGAGCCAGGACAGCTTGCCATCGGCAGATACGGTCGATTGCGGGCCGATGACGTCCTCGCAGACCTTCTTCAGCGCCTCGGCTCCGCGCAGCGCGCAAGGGGTCGTGCCGCAGAGCTGGATGAAATGGGCTCCGACCGGCTGCAGATTGAACATGGTGTAGAAGGTCGCGATCTCCAGCACGCGCATCGGTGCCATCGCGAGCTTCTTCGCCACGGCCTCGATCGCGGCGCGCGGAACCCAGCCGTGATGCTGTTCCTGGGCCTTCCACAACAGCGGAATCACGGCGGAAGCCTGCCGGCCTTCCGGATATTTGGCGATCTGCTGATCAGCCCAGTTCTCGTTCGCCGCAGTGAAGGCGAAGGACGCGGGTTGAACGTGATCGGGCGCGAGACGACGGACGGACATTAGCGGTCCACCTCACCAAAAACGATGTCGAGAGAGCCGAGGATTGCGGAGACGTCCGCCAGCATGTGCTTGCGGCACATGAAATCCATGGCCTGGAGATGGGCGAAGCCCGGAGCCTTGATCTTGCAGCGATAGGGCTTGTTGGTTCCGTCGGAGACGAGATAGACGCCGAACTCGCCCTTTGGCGCTTCGACGGCGGCATAGACCTCGCCTTCGGGGACCTTGTAGCCCTCGGTGTAGAGCTTGAAATGATGGATGAGCGCTTCCATCGAGCGCTTCATCTCGCCGCGCTTCGGCGGCACCATCTTGCCGTCCAGCGAGGAGACCGGGCCGCCACCATCGGCAGCCAGCAGCTTCTCGCAGCACTGCTTCATGATGCGCACGGATTGGCGCATCTCTTCCATGCGGATGCAGTAGCGGTCGTAGCAGTCGCCGTTCTTGCCGATGGGGATGTCGAATTCCATCTCCTCATAGCATTCGTAAGGCTGGCTCTTGCGCAGGTCCCAGGCGGCGCCGGAGCCGCGCACCATCACGCCCGAGAAGCCCCATTTCCAGCAGGTGTCGAGATCGACGACGCCGATATCGACATTGCGCTGCTTGAAGATGCGATTGTCGGTGAGCAGTCCTTCGAGGTCGTCGCAGACCTTGAGGAAGGGGTCGCACCATTCGGCGATATCGTGGATCAGCGAGGGCGGCAGGTCCTGGTGAACGCCGCCCGGCCGGACATAGGCCGCATGCATGCGCGCGCCACAGGCCCGCTCATAGAAGATCATCAGCTTCTCGCGTTCCTCGAAGCCCCAGAGCGGCGGCGTCAGCGCACCGACGTCCATCGCCTGCGTGGTGACGTTGAGGATATGCGAGAGGATGCGGCCGATCTCGGAATAGAGCACGCGGATGAGCTGGCCGCGCCGCGGCACGGTCACCCCCATCAGCTTCTCGACCGCGAGCGAATAGGCATGCTCCTGGTTCATCGGCGCGACATAGTCGAGCCGGTCGAAATAGGGCAGCGCCTGCAGATAGGTCTTGGCTTCGATCAGCTTCTCGGTGCCGCGATGCAGCAAGCCGATATGCGGATCGACGCGCTCGACGATCTCACCGTCGAGCTCCAACACGAGGCGCAGCACGCCGTGTGCCGCCGGGTGCTGCGGCCCGAAATTGATCGAGAAATTGCGGATGTTGTGCTCGGTCATTCTCAGCCCGCCTGTTTCGCGGCGAATTCGGCGACGACCTGCGCGCCGGTCTTGCGCGGCCGCTCTCCTGCAAAGGCATAGAGCGCTGGCTTCTCGTCGATGAAGATTTCTTCGGTGAAGGCAAAGGGCGAAAGGTCGTCGAAGCTCTGCAAGGAGACGGCGACATGCCCCTCTCCGCCGCGCAGCCGCCAGAACAGACTGGAGCCGCAGGTCCTGCAGAACACGCGCTCGCCCCAGTCGGAGGACGGATACACGCTGAGCGAAGCGTCATCGTCCACAGTGACCCCGGTGCATGGCACGGCCATGAAGGTGCCGCCGCTCCATTTCCGGCACATGCCGCAATGGCAGACATCCATTTCCAGCTTCTCCGGCACGGCCGCAAAGCGGACCGCACCGCAGAGACAGCCTCCGGACAGGGATTTGTCGGCAGCAGCCATCGCGTTCAGGCTCCCTTCGCCTTCTCGTCACCTGGCAGCACGTAATCCGTGCCTTCCCAGGGACTCAAAAAGTCGAAATTCCTGAATTCCTGGCTGAGCTTCACGGGTTCGTAGACGACCCGCTTCTGCTCGTCGTCATAGCGAACCTCGACGAAGCCGGTCAGCGGGAAGTCCTTGCGCAGCGGATAGCCCTCGAACCCGTAATCGGTGAGGATTCGACGCAGATCCGGGTGCCCCGAGAACAGGATTCCATAGAAGTCATAGGCCTCGCGCTCGTACCAGTTCGCGGCCGGGAAGACATCGATGATCGACGGAACCGGGGTCGCCTCGTCGGTCTGCACCTTGACGCGGATACGCCGGTTATGGCGCGGCGACAGCAGATGATAGACGACGTCGAAGCGCTTCTCGCGTGCGGGATAATCGGCGCCGGCGATATCGGTGAAGTTCACGAAGCGAAAGCGCGGATCGTCGCGAAGCGTCGCCATGACCTGGACGATCGACGCAGCCTCGGCCTCGACCGTCAGCTCATCGAAGGCGACGACAGCGTTCACGACCGCGCCGGGCAGCGCAGCCTTGATCTCTTCACCGAGTGTCACGAGCTCTTCGCTCATCTCAACCTCAACCTTTTCGCCGCTCGCATCGTCACGACCGGAGCAATCCCCGCCAGGGTGCGGGGGCGTTAGCGTTCGATCGTGCCGGTGCGCCGGATCTTCTTCTGCAGCAGCAGCACGCCATAGAGCAGCGCTTCCGCAGTCGGGGGGCAGCCGGGGACATAGATGTCGATCGGCACGATGCGGTCGCAGCCGCGCACCACCGAGTAGCTATAGTGGTAATAGCCGCCGCCATTGGCGCAGGAGCCCATCGAGATGACGTAGCGCGGCTCGGGCATCTGGTCATAGACCTTGCGCAGCGCCGGAGCCATCTTGTTGGTCAGCGTGCCGGCAACGATCATCACGTCCGACTGGCGCGGGGACGCACGTGGCGCGAAGCCGAAGCGCTCGACGTCATAGCGCGGCATCGACAGCTGCATCATCTCGACGGCACAACAGGCGAGGCCGAAGGTCATCCACATCAGCGAACCGGTACGCGACCAGTTGATCAGGTCGTCGGTCGCCGTGACGAGGAAACCCTTGTCCGCGAGTTCGTTGTTGATCTCGACGAAGAAGGGATCGCGCGCACCCACCGGCTTCCCGTCCGGGCCGAGCAGCCCCCGGGGCGCGGGCGCGACGAGCGGATCGCCGCGGTCGATCGCTGTGATTGCCATGAAACTACCCTTGTGAACCCGTTACCGTCAGATCAACACCGAGGCGGCGCCTCGCGAGCCGACGGTTAGTCCCACTCCAACGCGCCCTTGCGCCATTCGTAGACGAATCCGACGGTCAGGACGCCCAAAAAGATCATCATTGACCAAAAACCATACCAGCCGAGATCGCCGAACGCGACCGCCCAGGGAAACAGGAAGGCGACCTCGAGATCGAAGATGATGAACAGGATCGAGACCAGATAGAAGCGGACATCGAACTTCATGCGCGCGTCATCGAACGCGTTGAAACCGCACTCATAGGCGGAGAGCTTTTCAGCGTCCGGTTTTGAATACGCGACGGCGAACGGTGCGATCAGCAGCGCAAGACCAATGACCATGGAAACGCCGATGAAGAGGGCCAGCGGCAGGTAGTCGCTCAGCAAGGACGGTACAGGTAATGCTTGCATGGACAACCTCGCTTCGCGGGCCCAGACCCGCGGCACACGCATCGGCAGTCGATTAGCCCCTACTCTAGAATCACGCAAGGGTTCGCCGCGTCGCACAACCGCGTCACGGCAATGAACCAGACGCATTGCACGCAATTTTTACCGCAAAACCGATAGCTCGCACCAAGTAGCAGGCGCACGCCGCGACAAGATGGTTACGAATCGGCTTTATTGCGGGAATCAGCCGCCCCAGGAGCGAGACGCATGGTCCGACCACTCCACCGTATCGCGGCGCTCGCGACACTGGCCGGAAGCTTGCTCGCCCCCGCCGGCGCAACACATGCCGAGAGTATCGATCTCACCCGCGCGACCTGCGCCGATTTCAGCGCCATGATCAGCAACGACCAGAGTCAGCTCGTGCTGTGGCTCGCCGGCTATTATGCCGGCGGCGCGCAGCGTCCGTTGCTCGACGTCGAGAAGGTCACCGCGGCGCCTGCCGAACTTCTCTCGCTCTGCGCAAAGACGCCGCAGCTTCCGCTCCTCGGCGCCGAGACACGCGCCGTCTTCCTGCCAGCGCCCACCCCCTGAGATGCCTTTGCCTAAGCCCTTGCCTACAGGAAATACCGGATCGCCTCTGCCGCTCAGGTTCCCGTTGCCGCTGCTCGCGATCGTCTTCGCCTTGTCGGCATCTCACGCCGGCGCAGAGGACGGCCAGATGATGCTGGCGCCGCTCCCACCCGGACGTCCCTTCGATCTGGACCTGCCGGCAAAGGCGGCGATGCCTGCCATCGTGGTCCCTCCCCCGGCCGCCCCGGTTCTTGCTCCCGTGCCAGTCGCCGAGCAGGCCGATTCTCCGCCGGCCCCGAATTCGCCTGCCGTCACGGAGCCCGATGAAGATGAAGGCCCGGAATGGCCGAAGCTGACACCCGGCCAGAAGGCCGGAGCGGAGCCGGCCTTCGATCCGGATGAAAAACCGGACCGACCGGGCATCTCGACCGACCCCGGCACCTCGACCGCCTGCCTGCCGCAATTGCTGAAATCGATTCTCGGCAAGATTGCCGACAAGTACGGAGCCGTGAAAGTGACCTCGACCTGGCGGCCGCCCTGGCGCGCCCGGCGCGGGTCCTATCATAAGCGCTGCGAAGCCATGGATTTCCGCGTGCCCGGCGTGCGGCCGCGCGTCGTGCTCGACTATGCCCGCTCGCTCTCGGAGGTCGGCGGCCACAAGGTCTATTGGAACGGACTTATCCACATCGACACGGGGCCACGCCGGCCCTGGTGAGACTGGTGAGGCCTTATCCTGGCTTCCCCCGCTCTCAAGGCTTGAAGGCGCGGCGATGAAGCCTTAAACCGCAACTCGGAGGGGCGGTTAGCTCAGTTGGTAGAGCATCTCGTTTACACCGAGAGGGTCGGCGGTTCGAGCCCGTCACCGCCCACCAGCGCCCAGCACCATGAATTCAGGCCAGTTCCCGCCCTGCTTCCGGCAGAGCGCGCGGCCGGTGTGCTCATCTAGCCCCATTCCGTCCGCGATTGCCGCCCCCAGGAATTCGTTCAGGCTGTCGCGGCAACGGGTGTCGATCCTGCCCATAGCCCTGTTCTGCACGCTCGATCGGCTGGGTGGTTGATTGCACCGTACATGCGACGGCCCTTTGACCCTTTTGCAAGGCACCGGCCGTGAAGTGTCGTCATCCTGTGCGCGCGGATAACGCCGCAGAGGTCGCCGAGCCGTTCACAGGGACGCCGTTCTCGTGACGTGCACGATGATCCAGGGAGCCACCCACAGCAGCAGCAGCAAGACGAGGATCAACAGCCACGCTCGCTGCCATCCGCACAATCCGACCAGTCCAGGGCCGGGGAGATGAGAGCTGCTGGCGCCTCCCCTGGACCGTGCCCCGTCGTTTCGCTCAGCTGTTCGAGCAGTTTTCCGATCGTGTCGCCCCGCACCGATCATCGCCGGGAGATCTGACGGATCGCGCCATCGAGACAGCCCAGTATGTGAGCGTCGCGAGCCTCTGAACGGAGCAGCGCCGGGTGGTCGCCAGCCTGCTCCACAGGCTCACCCGGCGGCCAGCTGGTTACCATCCCGATCGGGTCGATCATCTGCGCTGCCCGCGGATCTGCGACGCCATGCGCCTCAAGCCGGAGGCAGAGTTCCGCTCGCAATTGTCGAATGCGCGTCGCGTCCGTCATCGTTTCGCCCCCGCCCGGGACTGTTGGTTAACCACAGGTAAGCATGAGCAGATTTCGGCCGGCAAGCGGATTCATGTGCGAACAAAAAGCCGGCAATGGAGCCGGCTCGCCGCTCCGCGATGCCATGAAGCCGCCCTCTCCAATGGGGGTGGCCGTTGCGAGCGTGTTCGAAAGTTGTCGGCCGAACCGGCCTGTTGATAACTCGGCTGAGGTGCTTCGGCTGAGGAGCCCGCCGAATCCATCTTTGGACCGGTCCCCGGCCCTTTTTAGGGGTTCTGGGCCTCTGCCCGGTTCGAGCTTTCACGGCGCGCGACGGATCATGCGAGCAGCCGAAAGTGCCGATGAAATCGAGTTTGAGGCGACTTGTGTCTCGTTTTGCACTGCAAAAGTCAGCGGCTTGCGCCTGCCGGCGCACCCGACGGTTTGGAATTTGGGGAAGATGAATTTTGCCGGCACCTCGCGCTTGACACCGCCGGCCCGGCACCCTAATCCCAACCTCGCTGAGGCCAAGACGCCTTAGCCGCCCAGCGCGGGCGTAGCTCAGTTGGTTAGAGTGCCGGCCTGTCACGCCGGAGGTCGCGGGTTCGAGCCCCGTCGCCCGCGCCATTTATCTCAAGCAGATAGATGAAAATTCGCATCCACCGTTACAAGCGGTTTTTGGATGATGTTGGGCCCCGGGATGACTGCTCCTCCCGCCTTCGCCTCTCATTGTTTTCGGTGTGGTCCAAGCACGATTTCGAGCGCTCCGTCACGACCTGCTTGATGCGTCGAAGTGACCGCCGCAGGCGCTGCAGATTCGCCGTCAGCACGCGCCGTCGATTCTCGCTTCGAATCGGAAGACGCTCTCGCGCCTATGGCACTGGTCGCAGCCACAGGGTGTGAATCACGCCGTCGTCAGTCCAGCCGATTCCGCATTCCAGCACGCCGGGCGCGGCGAAGCGCGCCTCATAGACATCGACCCCACTCTGTCCGACGCCGTTGAAGCGCAGCGCCTCCAGAGCCCCCTTGGCCAGCAACGCAGCGCTCACCAGGGAGAACTGCTCCTCGACGGCCACAGCCAGCTCCGGGCTCATCTTCTCGACATAGCGATGTCCAGCCTGATGCTCCTCGATGACGCGGCGCAGTGTCGTCTCGCTGTCGGGATGCGGGAGGTTGGACTGGACCCTGCGGCCCAGCGCCTCTGCGATCCTCCGGGCCTCGTCCGCGCTAATGCGCTCGGCCATCGATTCGTTACCATCCTGATGGAGGACCAGGGCCTCGGCGCGCCCGCCAGGACCGGGAACAAAGCTGACCTGCGCTGCTGGAAACTTCAGAAAGAACTTCGTGGCGCTCTCGGCAAAGAGTTCCACGGGCATCTGCCCCGACGATTCCAGAAGAAGCGCATCGCCTCTACGGCTGATCGACAGGATCAGCCCGGAGGTGAGCCGGTAGTCCCCGACATAGCCGTCGAGCAGGGCCGGATCGATCGTGATAGCGGAGCGCGGCCGCGCTTGCTCATAGCGCCGCCAGGCGACTTCGTCGGTCTGCGTTTCACTCATCGTGGCCTCCTTCGCCAGCTTGATCAGTTCGTCGGTCGACAATGAGCCGCCGGTCGACAGCTTCGCCCGCGCCGCCCCGACCAGGGACAGCCCACGCTCGGTACGGCTGTGCTGCTCCCGCAGGGCGGCTTGCTGCAGCGTCAGGATGCGATCGAGATCGACCGCCTTGCCCTGCAGCAGCGCGGTGATGCGTGCCAGGCTGAGCCCGAGCTGCTTCAGCGCAAGGACTTCATGCAGGCGGGCGATCTCGTCGGCGCCGTAGAGCCGCCACCCCTTCTCGCTGCGGCGCGGCTTGATCAGGCCGCGCTTCTCGTAGAGGCGTAGCGCACGCGCCGTCAGGCCAATGCGCTCGGCGCATTCCTGGGCGGCCAGCAGGGTGTTTCTGTCGGATCGGTTGCTCATCTCTGCTCCTCGCCCCCGGCGTAAGCTATGACCCAGGGACCGGCTCAAGCGCCTTCTTCGGCGAACGGTGGTCGAGCGGAGCCCAGCGCAATCACGATAGCCATCCGGAAACGAGAAAGGCCGGCAGCGATGCTGCCGGCCTTCTGGTCACTCGTGTGTCGTGCGGGATGACCGCGTCAGTGGGCGACGAGTCCGCCCGAAGCGTCATCCTCGGCCGCCTTGGGGCGAACCGCCGAGAGGTCCTCCTCCCAGACGATCGGCACCGGCTGGCGAATCAGCGCGTGCTGGAGCACCTGCTCCATGCGTGCGACCGGCACGATCTCCAGGCCGCTCTTCACCGACTTCGGCAGGTCGATCAGATCCTTGGCGTTGTCCTCGGGGATCAGCACCTTCTTGATGCCGCCTCTCAGCGCAGCCAGGAGCTTCTCCTTGAGGCCGCCGATCGGCAGCACCCTGCCCCGCAGCGTGACTTCGCCGGTCATGGCAAGGTCACGACGGGTCGGAATGCCGGTCAGCACCGAGACGATCGCAGTCGCCATGGCGATACCGGCCGACGGACCGTCCTTCGGGGTCGCCCCCTCGGGAACGTGGACGTGGATGTCGCGCCGCTCGAAGAGTGGCGGCTCGATACCGAAATCGATGGCGCGCGAGCGGACATAGGATGCCGCTGCCGAGATCGATTCCTTCATCACGTCCCGCAGATTGCCTGTGACGGTCATCTTGCCCCGACCGGGCATCATGACGCCTTCGATCGTCAGCAGTTCGCCGCCGACCTCCGTCCAGGCAAGACCCGTGACGACACCAACCTGATCCTCGGTCTCGGCTTCGCCATAGCGGTAACGCGGCGGGCCGAGATAGTCCTCGAGCACGGTCGGGGTGATCGCGACCTTCTTCTTCTTGGTCAGGATGATGTCCTTCACCGCCTTGCGCACGGTGTTGGAAAGCTCGCGCTCGAGGTTGCGGACGCCGGCCTCGCGCGTATAGCGCCGGATCAGCGTCATCAGGGCCTCGTCATCGATCGACCATTCCTTGGATTCAAGGCCGTGCTTCTTGATCGTCTCCGGGATCAGGTGACGACGAGAGATCTCGACCTTTTCTTCCTCGGTGTAGCCAGCGATGCGGATCACCTCCATGCGGTCCAGAAGGGCCGGCGGAATGTTCAGCGTGTTGGCCGTGGTCACAAACATGACGTTCGAGAGGTCGTAGTCGACCTCCAGATAGTGGTCGTTGAAGGCGGCGTTCTGCTCGGGATCAAGCACCTCGAGCAGGGCCGCCGAGGGATCGCCACGGAAGTCCTGACCCATCTTGTCGATCTCATCGAGCAGGATGAGCGGATTGGCGGTCTTCGCCTTCTTCATCGACTGGATGATCTTGCCGGGCATCGAACCGATATAGGTGCGCCGGTGGCCACGGATCTCGGCCTCGTCACGCACGCCGCCGAGCGACATGCGCACGAACTCGCGGCCGGTCGCCTTGGCGATCGACTTGCCGAGCGAGGTCTTGCCGACACCCGGAGGGCCGACGAGGCACAGGATCGGGCCGGCGAGCCGGTTGGCGCGCTGCTGCACGGCGAGATATTCGACGATGCGGTCCTTGACCTTGTCGAGACCGTAGTGATCGTCGTCGAGCACCTGCTGGGCGACGGCGAGGTCCTTCTTGATCTTCGACTTCTTGCCCCACGGAATGCCGAGCATCCAGTCGAGATAGTTGCGGACCACCGTCGCCTCGGCCGACATCGGCGACATCTGGCGAAGCTTCTTCATCTCCGCCATCGCCTTGTCGCGGGCTTCCTTGGAGAGCTTGGTGTTGACGATGCGCTCTTCCAGTTCGGCCAGCTCGTCGCGGCCTTCCTCGCCGTCGCCAAGCTCCTTCTGGATCGCCTTCATCTGCTCGTTGAGATAGTACTCGCGCTGGGTCTTCTCCATCTGGCGCTTGACGCGCGAGCGGATGCGCTTCTCGACCTGCAGAACCGACATCTCGCTTTCCATCAGCGAGAGCACCTTCTCCAGCCGGTGCGCAACATTGACGATCTCGAGCACGGCCTGACGGTCGGCGATCTTGACGGCCAGGTGCGAGGCAACCGTGTCGGCAAGCTTGGAGGGCTCGTCGATCTGCGAGACGGCGGCGACGATCTCGGGCGAGATCTTCTTGTTGAGCTTCACATAGCTCTCGAACTCGCTGACGACAGAGCGGCCGAGCGCCTCGACCTCGACCTTCTTGCCTTCTTCCTCGGAGAGCCCGATCGCATCAGCCTGATAGAAGGCTTCCTCGGCGACATAGGACGTCGCCTTGGCGCGGCCGACGCCCTCGACCAACACCTTGACGGTGGAGTCGGGCAGCTTCAGCAGCTGAAGCACGCGGGCAAGCGTGCCGATCTCATAAATGTCCTTGGTCGCCGGATCGTCATCGCCGGCGTTCTTCTGCGTCGCAAGCAGGATCAGGCCGTCGGTCTTGACCACTTCCTCAAGGGCGCGAATGGACTTCTCGCGCCCGACGAAGAGCGGGACGATCATATGCGGGAAAACGACGATGTCGCGCAGGGGGAGAACCGGATAGGTGCCGGTCTCGCCGGGAACGAAAGGAGCGCGGGGCGCCGAGCCAGTCATGACTTATCCTTTGCAGTTGCGCCCGGCGAACCCCCTGATGGGCGGAACGATCGGACGTAAGCGGCAAGACGACCATTCGCCTGACCGCCCCCGCGGGCCCCGCCCTTAGAAGGCGCGCGACTCTCGCAGGTGCACCTAAAGTGGAGGCTTCTGTGCCGGCTTTCAAGCAAGCCGAAGACGTCTTCCAACGTTGCTTTGTCGCAAGGAGCGTTCCGGCAAGGCAACCGCCTCTCGAACGCAAAACGCGCGCCAACAGGCGCGCGTTCCCGAAATGGCCAAATTCAGCGGAGCTCAGGCCGAGGCCGACTTCGTTTCTTCCTCGCGTTCCGCATAGATGAAGAGCGGACGCGACTTGTTCTCGACAGCCTCCGGCCCGATCACGACCTGCTCGACGCCTTCCAGCCCTGGCAGTTCGTACATGGTCTCGAGCAGGATGCTCTCCATGATCGAACGCAGGCCGCGTGCACCGGTCTTGCGCTCGATCGCCTTGCGCGCGATCAGGCTGACGGCCTCATCGGTGAAGGTGAGCTCGGTATCCTCCATCTCGAAGAGGCGCTGATACTGCTTCACCAGCGCGTTCTTCGGTTCGGTCAGGATCGTCTTCAGCGCCGCCTCGTCGAGATCCTCGAGCGTCGCCAGAACCGGCAGACGGCCGACGAATTCCGGGATCAGGCCGAATTTCAGCAGATCCTCGGGCTCGACCTCACGGAAGATCGCGCCGGTACGGCGGTCGTCCGGGGCCTTCACAATCGCGCCGAAGCCGATCGAGGTGCCCTTGCCACGGCTGGAGATGATCTTGTCCAGCCCGGCGAAGGCACCGCCGCAGATGAACAGGATGTTGGTGGTGTCGACCTGCAGGAATTCCTGCTGGGGATGCTTGCGCCCGCCCTGCGGCGGCACGGAGGCGACCGTGCCTTCCATGATCTTGAGCAGCGCCTGCTGGACGCCCTCGCCCGAGACGTCGCGGGTGATCGAGGGATTGTCTGACTTGCGGCTGATCTTGTCGATCTCGTCGATATAGACGATGCCGCGCTGTGCCCGCTCGACATTGTAGTCGGAGGCCTGGAGCAGCTTCAGGATGATGTTCTCGACATCCTCGCCGACATAGCCGGCCTCGGTCAGCGTCGTCGCATCCGCCATCGTGAAGGGCACATCAAGGATGCGGGCGAGAGTCTGCGCGAGCAGCGTCTTGCCCGAACCGGTCGGCCCGATCAGCAGGATGTTCGACTTCGCCAGCTCGACGTCGTTGTGCTTCGTCGCGTGCGAAAGCCGCTTGTAGTGGTTGTGAACCGCGACCGAGAGCACCTTCTTGGCGTGGTCCTGGCCGATGACATAGTCATCCAGCACCTTGCGGATCTCGCGCGGGGTCGGGACGCCGTCCTTCGACTTCACCAGCGCGGATTTGGATTCCTCGCGGATGATGTCCATGCAGAGCTCGACGCACTCGTCGCAGATGAACACGGTCGGTCCCGCAATCAGCTTGCGAACCTCGTGCTGGCTCTTGCCGCAGAAGGAGCAGTAGAGCGTGCTCTTCGAATCGCCGCTGCTGACCTTACTCATCGTTCATCTCCATTTCCGGAGTCGGTCCACACCAGCCGAAGCGGATGCGGGCGTCGTCTCTCCGTCATAATAGGCCGCTCAGTTCGCGATTATTAGGTTAACGCGTCAGGTCGAGACATCCGACCTGAAAACCTGACCCAAAACCGGACACCAGCTGCGCCTGTCCGCTCACCCGAGTCCCCATGCAAGCATGGGGCCGCTTTCCAAATCAATATGGGACGCCCGGCTGATCAAGCCAACCCACAGATAGCGGGGCGGCTCGTCGCAGCCGACACCAGACGGGAGCCGAAACGCCCAAGGCGTGTTTCGGCCCCTGCCCGGTTCTCCATTCCGGCCCGATCAGGCCGCGGCGTCTTCCGGACGCCGATCAATGACCTTGTCGATCAGGCCGAAATCACGGGCCGCCTCGGCAGTCATGAAGTTGTCGCGCTCGAGCGCAGCCTCGACCTCGTCGTAGTTGCGGCCGGTATGCCTGACATAGATCTCATTCAGCCGGCGCTTGAGGTTCTCGACCTCGCGCGCGTGGATCAGGATATCGGTGACCTGGCCCTGAAAGCCGCCGGAGGGCTGGTGCACCATGATGCGCGCATTTGGCAGCGCGAAGCGCATGTCCTTGGCGCCCGCGGTCAGCAACAGCGAGCCCATCGAGGCCGCCTGCCCGACGCACAATGTCGTGACCGGGCAGCGGATGAATTGCATCGTATCATAGATCGACAGGCCCGACGTGACCACGCCGCCCGGCGAGTTGATGTAGAAGGAAATTTCCTTCTTCGGATTCTCGGCCTCGAGGAACAGCAGCTGCGCCACGATCAGCGAGGCGGAGAAATCCTCGACCGGGCCGGTCAGGAAGATGATGCGTTCCCGCAGCAGGCGCGAGTAGATGTCGAAGGCGCGCTCACCGCGGCTCGACTGCTCGACCACCATCGGGACGAGATTGTTGTAGGTCTCGATCGGATCGCGCAGCATGGGTCTGTCCTTGGGGTCGCGGTCGCCGGGAATCAGCGGATTTCGTGAATACCATCCACATAAGCACGCGGATCGTGGCTGAAAAGGGAAGCGCCGCCCTGGCCATTGCCGGGCGGCGCCAATCTTGAATCAAGGTTTCCGAAAGTCTCAGGCCGAAGCGTCGTCGGCCTTGGCAGCGTCGTCCGCCTTGGCCTCGGACTTCTTGGCCTTCTTGGCGGCTGCCTTCTTCGGCTTGGCCTCACCGGCCTCCTCGGTGGCGTCCTCATCGGCGTAGAGCGCCTCGCGGCTGACCGTCTGGTCCTCGACCTTCACCTGGCTGAGCAGATGGTCGACGACCTTCTCCTCGAAGATCGGGGCGCGGATCTCGGCGAGAGCCTGCGGGTTCTTCTGGTAGAACTCCCAGACCTGCTTCTCCTGGCCGGGGAATTGACGGACTCGCTCGACCAGGGCCTGGGTGACCTCGTCATCCGAGATCTGAACCTTGGCCTGCTCACCGATTTCGGCAAGCACGAGGCCCAGGCGCACCCGGCGCTCGGCGATCCGGCGGTACTCGGCGCGAGCCTCGTCCTCGGTGGTGTTCTCGTCCGCGAAGGTCTTCTTCGCGTCCTTCATGTCGGCCTCGACCTGGCTCCAGACGGCAGCGAACTCCTGCTCGACCAGGGTCGGCGGCAGCTCGAACGTGTACTTGCCATCAAGCGCGTCGAGCAGGCTCTTCTTGATCTTGCGGCGCGACTGGGCGCCGAAATCACGGCCGATCTGCTCGCGAACGGCGCTCTTGAGCGCATCGAGCGACTCCATGCCGAAGCCCTTGGCGAGCTCGTCGTCGATCTTGAGGGCGTCGGGACCCTGCACGTCGTCGACGGTGACCTCGAACTCGGCCGGCTTACCGGCAAGGTGGGTCGCGGTGTAGTTCTCCGGGAACGTCACCTTGACGGTGCGCTTCTCGCCGGTCTTGGCGCCCTCGAGCTGATCCTCGAAGCCCGGGATGAACTGCCCCGCGCCGAGATCGAGCGGAATGCCCTCGCCGGTGCCGCCGTCGAAGGGTTCGCCCTCGAGCGTGCCGACGAAGGAGATCATCAGGCGATCGCCCTTCTCGGCCTTGGCCTTCGCACCCTTCGAGGTGAAGCTGCGGTTCTGCGACGCCATGCGCTCGAGCGCGGCATCGACTTCGCTCTCAGGCACTTCCGCCACCGGCTTGACCAGGGAAACGTCGGAGATGTCGGCGAGTTCGATCTTCGGCAGGACCTCGAGCGCGACCGTGAAGGCGAGGTCGCCCTTGGCCTCCATCGCGGCCTCGATCTCGTCCTTGTTCTCGGGGAACCGGATCTGCGGCTCGAAAGCGAGCTTCAGGCCGTTATCCGCGACGATCTTCTGGTTGGCCTCGTTGACTGCATTCTGCAGCACATCGGCCATGACCGAACGGCCATAGAGCCGGCGCAGATGCGCGACCGGTACCTTGCCGGGGCGGAAACCGTTGATACGCGCTTTGCCCTGCAGGCCCTGCAGGCCATCATCGAGCCTGGTCTTGAGGTCGGCAGCGTTCAGCACCACCTGGAATTCGCGCTTGAGGCCCTGGGACAGGGTTTCGGTCACGTTCATTGTTTCGTTCCGCCAACTGCTCGTTAATTCAAAAATCCAAACGCGCGCCGTCGGGTTGCCCGCCGCCGCGCTTGAGAAATCCGGCCAAGTCTGGTGCGGGCGGAGGGACTCGAACCMCCACGACTTTCGCCGCTGGAACCTAAATCCAGTGCGTCTACCAATTCCGCCACGCCCGCCGACCCGATGCGCTGCGCGCGAGCAAACGCAGCGCCGCCATCGTTGGGCCGCGGTGCTATACGCATTTCAGGCGCGGCATGCAGCAAAAAAATGCGACGGTTCTGCGAAGCCGTTGAATCAGGGGCGCCATACCGGCCTCTCGCCAGATCGCGCGCCACGGATTATGCCGCTTGCCATGACCGACAGAAGCGCTCGCCGTCCTCCTTCTCACAGTTGCCAGGCGACCATGCCGACACGGCGCATCGTGCTGGCGGGACTGGGCGCCTGTGCAGTCCTGGGCGAGGCCGGCGCACAATCCTTGCCGGCCACCACCCCAGTGAAGTCCCTGACGGAGAACGCCGATTCAGCCGCGCCGCCGAACCGGAACCTCGTTGCCGGCCCGGCGAAGATACGCCTGCGGCCGCCTCCGGCCCCGGAGAGCGAAGTCTGGGCCGTCGACGGTGAAACGCCTGGGCCCGTATTGCGGATCAAGCTGGGACAGACGCTACGGCTCCGGCTGGAGAACCGAACGACGAAACCGCTGAGCCTGCATTGGCATGGCCTGCGCGGATCGTCCGAGATGGATGGTGTCGGAGGCTTCAGCCAGCAGCCGATCGCGCCGGGAGCCAGCTTCGAATACCGGCTGACGCCGCCCGATTCGGGCTTCTTCCTGTATCGCCCTCTCCTCGTCCGCGCCTCGTCCGAGCCGGCAGGACGCGGCCTGGCTGGCCTGCTCATCGTTGAGGAGACTGAGCCGCCACGCGTCGATCTCGACCTGCCGGTGGTGGTGACCGACTGGCTGCTGGGCGACGACCAATCGATCCAGGCCTTTGACGCGAAGGGGCCCGAAGGAGCCGCCGCCGGCCGGCTCGGTAACTGGATCACCGTCAATGGCAAGGCGCCGCCGCAGCGCATCGCGGTGCTCCCGGGGGCACGCGTTCGGTTGCGCCTCGCCAATGCCTGCAATGCCCGGATCACGCGGCTGCGTTTCGACGGCATCAAGCCCTTCGTCATGGCCGTCGACAGCCAGCCGACCGATAATTTCGAACCCGTGCGCGCTCAGCTGCCCTTCGCCCCCGGCACGCGCTACGATCTCGTCTTCGACATGCCGGACGAAGCGGGGGCCACAGCAATGGTCTCGGCGCTGACCGGCTCGGGCGTTCCTCTGCTGCGCTTCGTCGCGGAGGGAGCAAGGCAGGCGGCGGCAGGCGAGATCGCTGCGCTCAAGCCGAATCCGGCCTTGCCGCTCGCCGTGCGACTGCAGGACGCCAAGCGTAGCGAAGTCGTCGTGACCGGCGGAGCCAAGGTCACCGCCGACAGCAAACTGGACCTCTCCGGCCTCGATCTCGCCCGGCCCTGGGCGATCAACGGTGCAGTCGGCACGCCTGATGCCAAGCCCCTCTTCAGCGTCAGGCGCGGCGCGCCGGTGGTGATCGCGATCGATAATCGCACTGCTTTCCTGCAGCCGTTCCATGTCCACGGCCATAGTTTTCGCCTGCTGCATCCGCTCGACGACGGCTGGGAGCCCTATTTCCTCGATACCGTCCAGATCCCCGAAGGGCGGCGGCTGCACATCGCCTTCATCGCCGACAATCCTGGCCGCTGGCTGATTTCGTCGACCGTGCTGGAGCGCTTCGATCTCGGTCTCTGGACCTGGTTCGAGGTGACCTGAGCTGAGGCCCCGGCTTGACCTCAGCCGGACGAGCGACCTAAGCCCGCCACCAGCAACCGCATTGGAGCCGCCATGTCCGCCAACGCCATCGTCACGATCGGCGCCGACCTTGCGAGGCCGGTCCGCTTCGGCAACGCCCTGCCGCTTGCCCTGATCGCCGGCCCCTGTCAGATGGAAAGCCGCGAGCACGCGCTAGAAATCGCGCTTGCGCTCAAGGAGATAGCGGTAAGACTTGAGATCGGACTGGTCTTCAAGACCTCCTTCGACAAGGCGAACCGGACCAGCGTCAAGGGGCAGCGCGGCATGGGCCTCGAGGCCGCCCTGCCCGTCTTCGCCGAGATCCGCGAACGCACCGGCCTGCCGGTCCTGACCGATGTGCACGAAGCCGGGCAATGCGCCGCCGTGGCCGAGGTCGTCGACGTCCTGCAGATTCCTGCCTTCCTGTGCCGTCAGACCGATCTGCTGGTTGCCGCCGCACAGACCGGGCGCGTCGTCAACGTCAAGAAAGGCCAGTTCCTGGCCCCCTGGGACATGGTCAACGTCGCGGCCAAGATCACCGAGAGCGGCAATCCGAATGTCATGGTCACCGAGCGCGGCGCGTCCTTCGGTTACAATACGCTTGTCACCGACATGCGGTCGCTGCCGATCATGGCCGAAGGCATCGGGGCACCGGTGATCTTCGACGCGACGCATTCCGTCCAGCAGCCGGGCGGCAAGGGCGCCTCCACCGGCGGTCAGCGCGAATTCGTGCCCGTGCTGTCGCGGGCAGCGGTCGCGGTCGGTGTCGCCGGCCTCTTCATCGAGACCCATCCCGACCCCGACAATGCGCCGTCGGACGGCCCCAACATGGTGCCGCTCGCGGACTTCCCTGCGCTGATCGCAGAGCTGCAAGGCTTTGATCGGCTTGCCAAGGCGAGGCGCGCGCCGGTTTAAGGCGCGTATGGACAAGCCCGTTACCGCAACCAAGCCCGCCTCGCTGCGCCCGCTGATCCTGGTCCTCGGGGCCTGCGGCTTCGCATCGACCTTCACCATGCGGATCCTTGATCCGCTGGTGCCGACACTGGCAGCCGAGTTCGGCCGGACGATTGCGCAGATCGCCGCCATGGCAACTGCGTTCTCCTTCGCCTACGCGGTCGGTCAGCCCTTCCTGGGCCCGATCGCGGATTCGGTCGGCAAGCTGCGGACGATCAGTGTCTGCCTCGGCCTGCTTGCCCTGCTCTCGATGGCTGCCGCCTTCTCGCTGTCCTTCGACGTACTGACGGTGATCCGGGCGAGTACGGGCATCGTTGCCGGCGGCGTCATCCCCATCGCCATGGCCGCGATCGGCGACCGCGCGCCAATGGCCGAGCGGCAGGTCCTGCTCGGGCGCTTCCTTGTCCTGATGATCGTCGGGCAAATGGCGGGGGCCGCCTGCTCGGGCGTCATCGCGGAGCATTTCGGCTGGCGCAGTGTCTTCGTGATGGCCGCTGCCATGGCGGCGGCTGCAGCGCTTCTGGTCATCGTCGTACTGAAGCCGCGCCCGGACGCGGCACGGCTGCCGCTCAGCTTTGCGGGCGCGTTGGCGAATTACAAATCCGTCTTCGCCAACCCGCGCAGCAAGTTGCTCTATGCGATCGTCATCACCGAGGGCAGCCTGATCTTCGGCATGCCGCCCTATGTCGCGGCGATCCTGCAGGAGCGCTCAGGGATCGGCCCCTCGCTGGCCGGGCTGGTGATCGCCGGAACCGGGCTTGGCGGCATCATCTACGGAATCCTGACCCGCGTCCTGGTCGAGCGTCTCGGACCGGCCCGCATGACGGTCACCGGCGGGCTCCTGATGGCGACGGGCTATGTGCTGTTCTCGCTGCCCTTCTTACCCTGGTGGAGCGCGGTTGGCCTGTTCACCCTGAACGGGTTCGGCTTCTTCCTGATGCACGGCACCTTCCAGGCTCAGGCGACCGAGCTCGCTCCGACAGCGCGCGGCTCGGCCGTCTCGCTCTTCGCCTGCGCGCTGTTCCTGGGCCATGCGATCGGCCCCGTCGCCATGGGCATCGCACTGCATCTGCTCGGCACGACAGGCGCGATCCTGCTCTTTGCGGCAGGGATCGGCCTGCTCGGCATCGTGACGCCGCGCATCCTGCCGCTGGCAGGCTCGCGGACCTGAGCTCAGCGGCCGCGGTAGGGAGCGACGCCCTGATCGGGCAGCCAGAGCCCCTTCGGCGGCTCGCCGGTCTGCCAGAACACATCGATCGGGATGCCGCCGCGCGGGTACCAGTAGCCGCCGATGCGGAACCATTCCGGCTCGAGCAGCTCGACCAGGGTCTTGCCGATATTGACGGTGCAATCCTCGTGGAAGGCTCCGTGGTTGCGGAACGACCCGAGATAGAGCTTCAGCGACTTCGATTCGACCAGCCATTTGCCGGGCAGGTAATCGATGACCAGGATGCCGAAATCGGGTTGGCCGGTCACCGGGCAGATCGAGGTGAATTCCGGGCATGTGAAGCGCGCGAGATAATTCGTGCCGGCATGCGGATTGGGCACGCGGTCGAGGCGGGCCTCCTCGGGAGATTGCGGCAGTGCACTGGCATGGCCCAGTTGCAGGGTCGAGGCGTCGATCGTCATGGTCATGGCTCCTTGAAGGCGGCCTTCTAGAGCCTCGGGCGCGCCCGCGCCACCGGCCAATCGCAGCGACGCCTCTTTCCGTTACGCCTGCGCTTGGCTAGAAGCGCGGCATCCTTCCGTTTCGCCTCGCACCGGAGCCTCCCATGACCGCGATCATCGACATCATCGGCCGCCAGATCCTCGACAGCCGTGGCAATCCGACCGTCGAGGTCGACGTCGTGCTCGAGGATGGCTCGATGGGCCGCGCCGCGGTCCCCTCCGGCGCCTCGACGGGCGCGCATGAAGCCGTAGAGCTGCGTGACGGCGACAAGAGCCGCTATCTCGGCAAGGGCGTGCTGAAGGCCGTCGAAATCGTCAACACCACGATCGCCGAAGCTCTCGTCGCCATGGATGCCGAGGACCAGGCCGCGATCGACCAGACCATGATTGATCTCGACGGTACGCCGAACAAGAAGAAGCTCGGCGCCAACGCCATTCTCGGCGTCTCGCTCGCCGTCGCCAAGGCCGCAGCCGAATGCTCGGGCCTGCCGCTCTATCGCTATGTCGGCGGCACCTCCGCCCGCGTCCTGCCCGTGCCGATGATGAACATCGTCAATGGCGGCGCCCATGCCGACAACCCGATCGACTTCCAGGAATTCATGATCATGCCGGTCGGCGCGCCTTCCTTCGCGGAAGCCCTGCGCATGGGCGCCGAGGTCTTCCACACGCTGAAGAAGGCTCTGCACGACGCCGGCCACAACACCAATGTCGGCGACGAGGGCGGCTTCGCGCCGAACCTGAAATCGGCCGAGGCTGCGCTCGATTTCGTCATGCAGGCGGTCGAGAAGGCCGGCTACCGGCCGGGCGAAGACATCGCGCTGGCACTCGACTGCGCCGCGACGGAGTTCTTCAAGGACGGCTCCTACGTCTATGAAGGCGAACGCAAAACCCGCGATCCGAAGGCGCAGGCCAAATACCTCGCCAAGCTCGTCGGCAACTACCCGATCGTCTCGATCGAGGACGGCATGGCCGAGGATGACTGGGAGGGCTGGAAGGCTCTGACCGATCTCGTCGGCAGCAAGTGCCAGCTCGTGGGCGACGATCTCTTCGTCACCAACGTCACCCGCTTGTCGCAGGGCATCAAGAGCAAGACCGCGAACTCGATCCTGGTGAAGGTCAACCAGATCGGCTCGCTGACCGAGACGCTTGCCGCCGTCGAGATGGCGCAGCGCGCCGGCTACACCGCGGTGATGTCGCACCGCTCGGGCGAGACCGAGGACGCAACGATCGCCGATCTCGCTGTCGCCACCAATTGCGGGCAGATCAAGACGGGCTCGCTTGCCCGCTCCGACCGTACCGCGAAGTACAACCAGCTGCTGCGCATCGAGGAAGAACTCGGCGCCCAGGCGATCTATGCCGGCCGCTCGGCGCTGAAGGCGCTGGCCTGAAGCTGAAGGCGCCTGCTCTCACCAGCTCGGCAGGAGCTGGCTTGCCGTCGAGACCGTCCAGGTCCCGGCGGCACCGACCCGATCGGCGAGGCCGCCCAGCGCGCGGCCGGCCCGCGTAACGCCGTCTGGCAGTTCCAGTCCCAGCAGGCTTGGCCCGCGCGTTGAAGCGACGGCCGTCGTGGCGTCCCCCGCGGAGGCCGCCAGTTGCAGCGGTGGCGAAATCGGCAAAGGCTGCGCTGCCGCGACGCTTGGCTTGCTCCGCTCGCGCGGGACCGTGTGCGCCGCCGCAGTGACGGGCGCGCTGCTACGTTGCGGTTCAGAGCGAGCCAAGGCGGGTGTCGTGCCGGCTGGCAGCGCCCAGGCTGTCGCCATCGGCATCAGCAACGTCGCCGGCACAGCCAAGGCCCTGGTGGGCGAGACGGACTCCGCATTGCCGGCGCTCATCTGATCGCGATGGCGCTCCAGGAACTTGCTCACGGGAGCTTCCGGGGCATTTGCAAGCTCGGCATCAGGCTGCGACGCCCGGGCGATCTGCTCAGCCATGGTCGCGCGATGGGCAGCTCCGGACTGGATCTGAAGAAAGGCCAGAACTCCGGCGGCAGCCACGGAGGCCGTGACCGAAACCGCGACCTGGCCGCCGAAGCTGCGCAGAACCCGGCCGATCGCCATCTTCGTCGTATCGTCGTTCATGAGTTCATCCCTTGGTCGCCTCGAGAGAAGAGGCCGGACACGGCGACAAAATGGCGCAGCCGGGGAGCAATTGCGGCCCTCGACAGATTTCCCATCCCGCGACGGGTGCGGGCGCGCCATGCAGCATCGGGCATATCGCGATTGTGCGATGCGGGATTAATCGAAGCATGGACAAGATCGCCGACGCTTTGCTGATCGATCAAAAGGCAGTACGGCTGCGCTGGCGTCTCGCCGTCATCGGCATGCTGTGCAGCGTGCTGATCTTCGGCTCGAACTTCGTGATCAGCCGCCACGCCGTGCTCAACGGACTGAGCCAGCACGATCTGCTAGCCCTGCGCTTCACGACCGCCGGTCTTCTGCTGTTGCCGATCTTCCTCAGGGATGGGGGCTTGGCGACATGCGGCGGCGTGACCTGGCGGCGCGGAATCTGGCTCGCGATCACCAGCGGCTTTCCGATGACCTATCTGATGCTGACCGGGTTGACGCTAGCCCCGGCGGCTCATGGCGCCACCATCGGCCCTGGAACGGTGACGCTGATCGGCATCGCAGGAAGTGTCGTGCTGTTTGGCGCTATGCTGACGCGGAACCTGATCATCGGCGTCATCGGGGTTCTCGCAGGCCTGGCCTGCCTCGGCATAGCCGGCAGCACCGCTTCGACGGCCGGCACCTTGCGCGGCGATCTCTGCTTTCTCGGCGTCGGGCTGCTCTGGGGCTTCTACCCGCTGCTGATCCAGCTCTGGAAGGTGAACGGGCTAAAGGCGGCGGCGATCGTCTCGGTCCTGTCGATGGCCTATCTGCCGTTCTACTTCCTGTTCTATTTCCGCGGCTTCGATGTCGCGCCGTGGTGGGTGCTCGTCGCGCATGCACTCAACCAGGGCGTGCTCAACGTCATCATCGGCCTGTGGATCTGGGGCTGGGCGGCGCATGTGCTCGGCGCCTCCGTCGTCGGTCGTTTTCCCCCTTTGATCCCGGTGACCGGCACCCTGCTCGCCATCCCGATCCTGGGCGAGATCCCGGGCCCGCTTCAGGTGGTGGGCTTCATCCTGATCATTGGCGGCCTATTCATCGCGTCATGGCGCCGCCCGACGCGTGCGACGGGCAATAGTCATCAGGCCCAGATTCCAGCCGATGCAAAGCAGAAGCCCGAGGCCGAGCGCCGGCCATGAGCCGAGCGGCACCGCCGTCAGGTGAACAAGGCCAAGCGCGAGGCCGAACCCGAGAAGGCCGAGCGCGCAGTTGGCGATGACGGCCGCCGTCGCGGGGCCGCCAATGCGTGGCTGCAGCATCGCGATGAGGCTCGACAGCACGATGGGAAAAGCCGCCAGCACGCCGGACCAAGCCGGGCCGACGCGTGCGCTGATGGTCGTCACCGTCCCCGCCAGCCCGGCGACGCAAGCGGCGCGCAGCGGGATCGCGTACCAGGGCCGCCCGGGAGGCGCCGCCGGCCGCGCCGCCAGATACGGCCTGAAGAGCATGTGAAGGCCGGCAAAGACCGCCACGGTCAGTGCAGCCATGACCATGACCGGCGGCGTGAGCTGCCGCAGCACGATGGCAATCGTGAACCACGTCGCCAGCCCCGTCACGAGGCTCGCCACCATGCCGAGGCGCTGGGCGAGCAGGACATAGACCAGCGCCAGACCGGCATTGGAGAGATTGGCGGCCATGCTGCCGAGCGCACCGGCGGCGATGAAGGCCGGGTCGTGGTCGAGCGCCAGGAAGACATAGACCGGCCCGGCCGAAATCGGCAGCGTCGCGATCAGGGCCGCAACGAGCGGACCGGTCCGCTCGGCCAGCAGCGAGCAACCGACGACGATCGCTGCCGCGGTCGCCATCTTGAGCAGCAGCATGCCGAGCCAGGGGTCGATCATCGCTCCAGCCGGGACTTGGCTGCCGCAATCGCGATCATGCCGGCTCGCCCTTCGCCCAGCCTTCCTTGGTCTCCGCGATGAAATCGAGCAGCGTTCCGGCCGCGATCGCAGCGCGCAGCCCGGCCATCAGATCCTGATAGTAGGCGAGATTGACCCAGGTCAGCAGCATTTTGCCGAGCATCTCGTCGGCCTTGACGAGATGGTGCAGATAGGCGCGCGCGTAGCCGTTGGCGGCCTGGCAGCTCGACTTCGGGTCGATCGGCCGGGGATCGTCGGCGTGCTTGGCATTGCGCAGGTTCATCCGGCCGAAGCGGGTGAAGATCTGGCCATGGCGCCCGGCACGGGTCGGCATCACGCAGTCGAACATGTCGATGCCGCGGCTCACCGACTCCACGATATCGTCGGGCGTGCCGACGCCCATCAGGTAGCGCGGGCGCTCCTGCGGCAGATGCGGCTCGACCGTCTCGATCATCGCGAGCATCACGTCCTGCGGCTCGCCGACCGCAAGGCCGCCGATCGCATAGCCCTTGAGGTCCATGTCGACGAGCGACCTGGCGCTCTCGACGCGCAGGGACGGCACGGAACCGCCCTGGACGATGCCGAAGAGCGCCCTGCCCGCGGGATTGCCGAAGGCCGTCTTGCAGCGTTCGGCCCAGCGCAGCGACAGGCGCATCGCCTTCTCGGCGACGCTGTCCTCGCATGGCAGCGAGACGCATTCGTCGAGCTGCATGACGATGTCGGAGCCGAGCAGCTTTTGGATCTCGACCGAGCGCTCGGGCGAGAGCATGTGGCGCGAGCCGTCGATATGCGACTGGAAGGTCACGCCCTCCTCGGTCAGCTTCCGAAGCTGGGAGAGCGACATCACCTGGAACCCGCCGGAATCGGTGAGGATCGGGTGCTGCCAGTTCATGAAACTGTGCAGGCCGCCAAGACCCGCGATGCGCTCCGCGCCGGGGCGCAGCATCAGGTGATAGGTATTGCCGAGCACCACATCGGCGCCGAGCGCCTTGACCTGCTCGGGATACATTCCCTTCACGGTCGCGGCTGTGCCGACCGGCATGAAGGCCGGGGTGCGGATTACGCCGCGTGGCATGCGGATCTCGCCGGTACGGGCAGCGCCGTCCCGACCGAGCAGATGGAAGCTGAAATCGGTTGTCATGCGCAGCGAGGTAGCGCAGCCGCAGCGACAACGGAAGTGCAGCGCACGCCGGCCCACCGTGACGGCACGGCCGGGCCCGGCATGGCCATGGTCCTGGATCAGCGCGGGAAGGCCGCCTCGTAGAGCGCCGGCTTGAAACCGACCAATGTCCGCGAGCCAAGGTCGAGCACCGGCCGCTTGACCAGGGAGGGCTGCGCCAGCATCAAGGAAATTGCCTTGCCAGTGTCGAGCCCCTGCTTGTCGGTATCGGCCAACGCCCGAAACGTGGTGCCGGCGCGGTTCAGGATCGTTTCCCAGCCATGTTCCGCGCACCATGCCTCGAGACTGGCGCGCGCCACGCCCTCGGCCTTGTAGTCATGGAAGCGATAGGCGACCCCGTGCTCGTCCAGCCAGGTTCGGGCCTTCTTCATCGTGTCGCAGTTCTTGATGCCGTAAATCGTGATCGCCATGTCGCCCTCTGCCTGAACGCCTTGGTCTAGGCAGGGATTGGGCCAGGCTCAACCGACGCGCGCCTTCTCCCCCAGAAAATCGAGCAACGCCCGGATACGCGCCGGCAGAGGTCCGCCCTGCCCGAGATAGACGGCGTGCACCTCCTCGAGATCGCCCGGATTGCTCTCCTCCAGAACCGGCCGCAGTCTTCCGGCCCGAATATCCTCGCGCACGGTGAAGGTCGCCAGCCGCGCGAGCCCCACCCCCGCGACAGCCAGATGCCGCAATGCCTCGCCATCGCTGGTCTGCGTGCTGCCGACGATCGGGACGGTGACGGCTTGACCGCCATCGAGCAGCGGCCAGCCTTCTATGGTGCGGGCGTAGCAGAGGCCGATACGATTATGGCCGTCGAGTTCCGCGACACTCTTCGGCTCGCCGAACCGCTCCAGATAGATCGGCGCCGCGACGATCGTCATGCGGGTCGCGCCGAGCTTGCGGGCGATGAGATTGGAGCTCTTCAGCGGCCCGGCCCTGACCGCGACATCGGTACGCTCTTCCATGAGGTCGATGATGGCATCGGTCTGCACGAGGTTGAGCGTCACGCCCGGGTGGCGCGCCAGGAATTCCGGCACGACCGGCGCGAGAATATGCGTGCCGTAGGAGGCGTTGGTATTGAGGCGAATGCGGCCCGCCGGGCTCTCGCTGGAGGAGGCGCTACGCTCCGCCTCGTCCAGGTCGGCCAGGACACGGATGCTGCGCTCATAAAAGATGCCGCCTTCGGGCGTGAGCTGGAGCTTGCGCGTCGAGCGGTTGACCAGTCTCGTGCCAAGGCGGCTCTCCAGCCGGGCGACGAGCTTGCTGACGGCCGAAGGCGTCATCCGGAAGGCACGGGCCGCCGCCGAGAAGCCGCCGAGCTCGACGACCCGGGCAAAGACCTCCATCTCGCCGGAGCGGTTGATCTCCAAACGCGCCATGATGAATTCATCTCACAAATGATATTCCTTGCGGCAGTCTAACGCACGATGCTGCAGCGCGCCATCTTGCCGCGAGACATCCTCCCGTCTTGCGGACAACCACCATGCCCATTGCACTCTATGCTCTCACCGCCGGCGCCTTCGGCATCGGCGTCACCGAATTCGTCATCATGGGACTCCTGATCGAGGTCAGCGCCGATCTCGGCGTCTCGATCGCTTCGGCCGGCCTGCTGATCTCCGGTTATGCGCTGGGCGTCGTCGTGGGGGCGCCGCTGATGACAGCCTTCACCGCGCGCTGGCCGCGCAAAACCGTGCTGCTCGCCCTCATGGTCATCTTCACGCTCGGCAACGCCGCCTGCGCTCTGGCTCCGGACTACGGACTGCTGATGGCAGCGCGCATCCTCACCGCCTTCGCGCATGGCACCTTCTTTGGCGTCGGCTCGGTCGTCGCCACCGGCCTGGTGCCGCAGGAGCGCAAGGCCTCTGCCATCGCGATCATGTTCACCGGCCTGACGATCGCCAATATCCTCGGTGTGCCGTTCGGCACCTGGCTCGGGCAGCAGCTCGGCTGGCGCGCCACCTTCTGGGCTGTGACGCTCGTCGGCATCGTCGCGCTCGCCATCATCGCGGCCTTCGTGCCGAAGGATAAGGCGGCACCGGAGGCGAGCGACTGGCGCACCGATTTGAAGGCGATGGCGCAACGCCCCGTGCTGCTCGGCCTGCTGACGACTGTCCTCGGCTTTGCCGGCGTCTTCGCGGTCTTCACCTATATCGCGCCAATCCTGACCAAGGTGACCGGGCTCGGCGATAGCCTGGTCTCACCGGTCATGCTCGTCTTCGGGGGTGGGTTGATCATCGGCAACCTGATCGGCGGGCGGCTGGCCGACCGTTACCTGGTCCCGACGGTGATCGGCAGCATGCTCGTCCTGGCGCTGGTGCTCGGGCTGATGACCTTCGCCATTCACGACGGCATCGCAGCCACCATCTTCGTCGGGCTGCTCGGCGCCGCCGGCTTCGCCACCGTCCCTCCCCTTCAGATCTGGGTGCTGGAGAAGGCTTCCGGGGCTGGCCAGAGTCTCGCCTCCAGCCTCAACATCGCCGCCTTCAATCTCGGCAATGCGCTCGGCGCCTGGGCGGGCGGCGCGGTGATCGACCATGGGCCCGGCCTGACGGCCGTCCCCCTCGTCGCAGCGCTGATGCCGATCGGCGGCCTCGTGGTCGCCCTCTGGAGCCTGCGCCTCGATCGCAAAGCCGCGGTCACGGCACCGGCCCTGAGTGGCTGCTGAGCGATTTCATCCAACCAGACTTATCTGCTCCATCACACCACCAAGGAGAGCCATCATGGACTATCGTAATCTCGGAGCATCCGGCCTTAAGGTCCCCGCCCTCAGCTTCGGCGCCGGAACCTTCGGTGGCCAGGGTCCGCTCTTCGGCGCCTGGGGCACCACCGACGCCAGAGAAGCCCGGCGACTGGTCGACATCTGCCTTGAGGCCGGTCTCACCCTGTTCGACACCGCCGATGTCTATTCCAACGGAGCGTCCGAGGAGGTGCTGGGCGAGGCGATCAAGGGGCGCCGCAACGAGGTGCTGATCTCGACCAAGACCAGCCTTCCGATGGGCGATGGACCAAACGATGCCGGATCGTCGCGCCCGCGCCTGATCAAGGCGGTCGAAGATGCGCTCCGCCGGCTCGGCACCGAGCATATCGACCTGTTGCAGCTCCACGCCTTCGATGCCCATACGCCGATCGAGGAGGTCCTGTCGACGCTCAGTGACCTCGTGCGCGCCGGCAAGCTCCGCTATGTCGGCGTCTCCAACTTTGCCGGCTGGGAGCTGATGAAGTCGCTCGCACTCGCGGAGAGGCATGGCTACCCGCGCTATGTCGCGCATCAGGTCTATTACTCGCTGGTCGGGCGTGACTACGAATGGGAACTGATGCCGCTCGGGCGCGACCAGGGCGTGGGCGCATTGGTCTGGAGCCCGCTCGGCTGGGGCCGCCTCACCGGTAGGCTGCGCCGCGGCCAGCCGCTGCCGGAGGGAAGCCGCCTGCACCAGACCGCCGAGTTCGGTCCGCCGGTCGACGATCACAGGCTCTATGCGGTGGTCGATGCGCTCGACGAGGTCGCCAAGGAGACCGGCCGATCGGTACCGCAAATCGCGATCAACTGGCTGCTTCAGCGCCCGACCGTGTCGAGCGTCATCATCGGCGCCCGCAACGAGGAGCAGCTCCGGCAGAATCTCGGAGCGGTCGGCTGGTCGCTGACTGCAGAGCAGATCGCACGGCTGGATGCAGCAAGCAGCGTGACCGCGCCTTATCCCTATTTTCCCTATCGCCGTCAGGCGGGGTTTGCGCGGCTCAACCCGCCCATCGTCTGAGACAGCAGGACAAGCCAGCCTGACGCCCGAGCGGCGTCAGGCATTGACTGCCAGCGCAGCCACAACGGTCATGGTGAGCAGGGCGATCTGCGTCAGCTGAAGTTCGCCCTGACGGATCCAGTAGCCAAACCAGAGCCCGCCGCTCATCATCGACAGCCAGACCAGCGCCATCACGCCCAGCCCCGCAGTCGAGAACCAGATGCCCCGCGCCGGAGCCGCGGCAGTCAGGCAGGCACGGATCAACTCAAACCCACCAAGGCCGAGCAGCGCTGTCGCAAGGGCCTGCATCGCGAGGATTGCGGCAAGCGCGAGAACAGACCAGTGATCGCAGCGCAGCGCCCGCCGGAGCAGCGGCGTCGGGATCGCGGGCTCCTCCCTGAGTGGCGTCATCGCCAATGTTCGCGCAATGGCGCCGGCCGCCCCACGGAAGTCGCCAATATTGTTCAGGACCGTGATCGCCGACCAGAGCGAAAGACCGCAGACCAGCATCGTCTTGAACAGCAGGATCGCTGAGGGCAGATCAGGCACGATCCACGTCTCCGGCAGGTTTTGAAGCGCGTTTGAGGAGGACCTGCATCTGCCGGGCGGACTGAATGTCGCCTCGCCGCTCGGCCGCCGAAATTCCACGCTGCCACGCTGTGCACGCCGCTTCCGTCCGCCCCGCCAGCAACCGGGCGCGGCCAAGCAGCGCCCATGCCGCCGAATAATCAGGATCAAGCGCGACCGCGCGCTCGAGGTGTACGATCGCGGCCGGGCCGTCGCCGCTCTTCAGGCAGGCAGCGCCAAGGGCGAAGCGGAGGATGTGGCTCTCGGCGCCAGCCGCGAGCCGCGCCGAGAGCCGCTCAGCGAGTCCCATCATCGGCTCAGGCCGGCAAGCGCGACGCGACCACATCCCAGTCGACGAGATGATCGACGAAGGCCTGGAGGTAATCGGCACGGCGGTTGCGATAGTCGACATAATAGGAATGCTCCCACACATCGCAGCCGAGCAGCGGCGTCTGGTCATGGACCAGCGGGTTGATCGCGTTGGCTGATTTGGTGACGACAAGACGCCCTTCCCGCGTCTGCACCAGCCAGACCCAGCCAGAACCGAACTGGGCAAGGCCCTGCTTCACGAACTCGGCCTTGAAGGCATCGATCGTTCCGAAATCGCCCTTCAGCCGGGCTTCCAGCCTGCCGGGCATGCCGCCGGCATCGGGCCTTAGCGAGGGCCAGAAGAAATTGTGGTTCCAGTGCTGGCCGGCATTGTTGAAGATCGCCTCTGCGCCCGGTCTTTCGAAGGAGCCGCGAATGATCTCCTCAAGGCTCAAACCTTCGAAGGCCGAGCCCGGAACAAGCTCGTTGAGCTTGGTGACATAGGCCTGATGGTGCTTGCCGTGATGCAGGTCCAGCGTCTCTGCCGACATGACGGGCGCCAACGCATCGAGGGCGTAAGGCAGGCTCGGAACCGTGAAGGGCATCGTCATCTCCAGCGCAGCTTGCAGCGGGTTGCTGCAAGCTCTATAAAACAAGTATCGACTTGGAATATTGGCGCTCCTGAAATATGTCAAGCTACGACTTGGAAAATGCATCATCACTGCCCCGTCCGCCGGCTGACCGGCTGCTGACCCTGCTGAAGACACGCGGCGCACAGACCGCGGCTGATCTGGGAAGGGCGCTTGGCACCACGGGCGAGAACGCGCGGCAGCAACTCGCGAAGCTCGCGACCGAAGCCCTTGTCGAAACCGAGACCGTGTCCCGAGGTGTCGGCCGCCCAACCCAGTTCTGGCGTTTGACCGACAAGGGTCAGGCGCGCTTCCCCGACAGCCATGCGGAGCTCACGGTCAGCCTGTTGCGGTCCGTGCGCGAACTCCTGGGGGCAGACGCGCTCGACCGTTTGATCAACGCCCGCGAAACCGAGATGCGAACCGCCTATCAGGCAGCCATGGCGGGCGCCGAAGGGCTGGAGGCCCGCATTGCGGCGCTCACCGAGATCCGGAGCCGCGAAGGCTATATGGCCGAATGGCAGCGATCGGACGATGGCTGGCTTCTGATCGAGAACCACTGTCCGATCTGCGCCGCGGCGTCGATTTGCCAGGGGTTTTGCCGCGCCGAACTCGCGATCTTCAGAGACGCGCTCGGACCGGGCTGTTCGGTCGAACGAGAGGAACACATCCTTCATGGCGCGCGGCGCTGCGCTTACCGCATTCGACCTTCAACATAGCGGGTGCAGCGGCCAGCGCCCCAGAATCTCGTATCGGCCTTGTCCCTGGAAACTCTCGATCAGGACAAAGTCGCGGGCGACCCAGCCGATCGGCCGCTCGAGCCCCATGGGAGGTACGAGTTCGCGGTCGTATAATATGGTCACATGGGGCGTCGAACCTGCCTGACCACCCGGTTTCAGCCCGACCCTCTTGAGCGCCCGATCGATGTTGCGGCGCAGTGTCGAAAGCGCGGCGAGATCCTCCCCGCAGCACAGGACAAGGGCGTGAGGTTCACCGCCGCTGAAACTGAGGAACCGGTCAAGGCTCACGGCGAACTGATGGGCCTCGACCATTCGGCCGGCTTCCAGCGCTGCGGCGATGATTTCCCTGGGCAATTCGATGAAATTGCCGACCTTGTTGAGCGAGACATGGAGCAGGCTCGGCGGGCGCAGCCGACCGTGCAGCTTGAACTCGGCGCGAAGGTCGCCGGCGAGATGGGAAATGTAGCTCGCTGTGTCCGGCTCCGGCAGGAGCGCGAAGAAGATTGCGACGCTTTCGCGATTGCCTGCCCGCGGGGGGCCGCGAAGGTTCTGCGGAAGACTGAGATCCGGAAACGACAGATCACACGCGTCGACAGGTGTCATCTCGCACCTCGCTCTCGACCTGTCCGGCAAGACGCCCGACCGCTACCGCAGCACGAAATCCGATACGCTTGTCCTGCTGCCCGCTAGCCAGGCCCTCCAATCGCAGCGCGACCGACCTCAGCGCCCGATGCTCGCCGGAGGGGGACCAGGGCGCGCACTCGACCAAGAGATTTTGGAGCTTTCAAGGCAATCGTGATCCGGGCTTCGCCTCGTTCAGCGCCTCGCTGTGGTCTGCGAGCTCGCGCGCCAGTCCAGGCCTCAGGATCTGCGCGAGACGGGCTTGGGCCTGACGCCAGACCGGCAGGGCCTCCTGTAACCGCCGTACGCCGGCTTCGGTCAGCCACACTGCACGACGCCGCAAGTCTGCCTCCACCACCGCGATCTCGATCAGCCCCTCGCGTTCCAGCGTACGCAGATTGCGCGACAGCGTGGATTGCTCGAGCCCGGTCCGCTGAGCGAGTGCGCCGAGCGTATCGTCGCCGATGGTCGCGATCTGCGCCATCAGCCCGGCTTGCGCCGCGGTAAGGCCAAGGGCCGCCATGTCCCGATCGATGAACAGCGAAATGCGTCGCGCCGCCAGCCGGGCATTCCAGGCCGGGCAAGCGTCGACCAGGGCGCGAGCCTCGCGTCGCAGGCTGCCTTGCGATTGCTTCCCAGCTCTCATGGTTATATGCATCTACAATACATGTAGATGCATGGAAATGGGCGTCGCGCGATCCGGGCGCCTCGTTCCCCACGTGGCAGACGTCCAATGGCCTCATTCGTCCTGAAGCGCGTCTACGACCACCGGGCCGCCAATGACGGCAAGCGCATCCTGGTCGACCGGCTTTGGCCGCGCGGCATCTCCAGGGACAAGGCGCATATCGACCTCTGGCTCAAGGAGATCGCGCCGAGCAATGCCCTGCGGAAGCAGTTTCACGGCAAGCCGGATGATTGGGATGCGTTCCGCGCGGCCTATGCGGACGAATTGACGAGCGAAGCGGCGCAAGCGGCCACCAGGGAGCTTTTCCGGCATCTGCGCGAAGGTCCGGTGACCCTGCTCTACGCGGCGCGTGACGAAGAGCGGAACAATGCGGTTGCGCTCAAGATCTGGCTCGAACAGCAGGGCGCCTGAGATGAACCACCCGGACCGAACCATCCTGGACCTCGTCGGCAACACCACCCTCCTCGCGCTGCGGCGGATCGCACCGGCAAACGGCGCCCGGATCCTGCTGAAGCTGGAAAGCGAAAACCCGACGGGGAGCATGAAGGACCGCATGGCGCTGGCGATGGTCGAGGCCGCCGAAGCGGACGGCCGCCTGAAGCCGGGAGGTTCCGTCGTCGAATATACCGGCGGAAGCACGGGCGTCTCCCTCTCGCTGGTCTGTGCCGTGAAGGGTTACCCGCTGCATATCGTGACCTCGGACGCGTTCGCGCGAGAGAAGCTCGAGCATATGAAACTGCTGGGCGCCCAGCTTCAGATCATTCCCAGTGAGAGCGGCCGCATGACCGAGAAGCTCACCCGCGACATGATCGAAGCCGCACGGGTCCTTGCCGCCGAGACCGGCAGTTTCTGGACCGACCAGATGAAGAACCGCGACCAGATGGCGGCCTATCACCGGATGGCTGACGAAGTCTGGGCGCAGACGAGGGGCAGGATCGACGGCTTCGTCCAGAGCGTCGGCACCGCCGCCTCGCTCCGCGGAACCGGCGAGGCGCTGCGCCGGCACAATGCCGCGATCGCAATTGCGGCCGTGGAGCCCGCCGAATCCCCGGTGCTGTCGGGCGGCGCGACCGGAGCCCACAAGATCGACGGGATCGGCGCCGGCTATGTCGTGCCGCTCTGGGAGAAGGACATCGCCGACCGGATTGATCTGGTTTCGACCGAGGAGGCTGCCACCATGGCCCGCCGCCTCGCCCGAGAGGAAGGCCTCTTCGCGGGAACGTCGACGGGAGCCAATGTCGTCGCAGCGCTACGCCTCGCCGAGCAGTTCGGCCCCGGCGCGACCATCGTCACCGTGATGTGCGATACCGGTATGAAATATCTCAGCAAGCACTGAGGCGCTGCCGGCCGACGCACGACACTCCGTTCTTGTCCGGTGGGGATGGAATGGGCGGCCGAAAGCGCCTTGAAGTCGTCGCGACGCCCTATGCCCTGCATTTCAGGCCATGAGCCTGGGCAGCGCCGATGCCAGCGCATCGACGGCGAGACGTACCTTGCGCGGCAGGTGAGGCGTCTGCAGCCATAGCGCGTAGTTGTCGAACACATATCCCGGCTCATTCAGCAACAACGGCACAAGCTTGCCTGCCTGAATGCGCTCCTGAATCAGCCAAGATGGCAGCCAGGCAAGGCCCAGGCCGGAAGCTGCGGCATCGGCCACGGCATCAAGGTCGTCGAGCCGCAACCGGCCGACCGGCGCAACCTCCACCGGTGGCTGGCCCTCGCGCGCGAACAGCCACGGGTGAATCCAGCCCGGCCGGCTGTAGATGATGGCGTGATGCCGACCGATCTCCTCGATCTGACCGGGCCGGCCGTGTGTCTCGAGATAGGACGGCGACGCGCAGACGAGCATCCGGTGACGAGCGATGCGTCGCGCGATCACGCCTGTCTTGTTCGCCAGCTCGCCTGTCCGGATGGCGAGATCGTAGTTCCCTTCGGCAAGATCGACGATGCGGTCGCTGAACGACAGATCAAGCTCCAGCGCGGGATGGCGCCGCGCGAGCTCCAGCAGGATGGGCGCAACGCAGCATCGGCCGAGGAGCGCAGGCATGGTGACACGCAGCTTTCCGCGCGGTTCTGAAAGCTGGTCGGCAGCGAGCGCATCTGCAGCCTCGGCTTCGGCCAGAACGACGCGGCAGCGATCGAAATAGGTGCGCCCGAAATCCGTCAGGCTCTGGCGGCGCGTGGTGCGGTTGATGAGGCGCACGCCCAGCCGCTCTTCCAGGAAGCGGACATGCTTGCCGACCATCGGCCCCGACAGATCGAGAGCCTCGGCGGCAGCCGCGAACGAGCCCAAGTCAACGGCTTTGACGAACACGGCCATGCTCGTAAGGCGATCCATCTTTCAGAACCCATAGTTTTGACTGATCTTCCGATTCAGCCATTTATCCGCGGCACGGCCCGAACGCATAGCTTATTCCGTTCAAATAATTTGGAGTTACAGCCAATGGCACGCGTCGTTCGCTTTCATGAGCATGGTGGTCCGGAGGTCTTGCGCATCGAGACCGTGACGGTTCCGGCTCCCGGCCGAGGCGAGGTGCAGATCCGGGTCAAGGCGCTCGGGCTGAACCGCGCCGAGGCGTTGCTGCGCGCCGGCACCTATATCGAGACACCGACTTTGCCGTCCGGTCTCGGCCTTGAGGCAGCAGGCATCATTGAAGCCGTCGGCGACGATGTGGAAGGGTTGGTACTTGGCGACGCCGTCAGCGTGGTGCCACCCGTGTCGATGGTGCGCTGGCCCGCCTATGGCGAGCTTGCCACGTTTCCAGCCGAACTCGTCGTGAAGCATCCGCCATCGCTCAGTTTCGAAGCGGCTGCCGCCTTCTGGATGCAGTACCTCACCGCCTATGGGGCGCTTATCGACATCGCCAAGCTCCGCAGGGAGGACTTTGTCGTCATCACGGCTGCATCAAGCAGCGTTGGACTTGCCGCGCTCCAGATTGCCAAGACGGTGGGCGCGACCACGATCGCGGTCACGCGCACCTCAGGCAAAAAGCAGGCCCTGCTCGCCTTTGGCGCGACCCATGTCGTCGCTTCGGCCGAGGAAGATCTGGAAGCGCGGCTGTCGGACATCGCTGGCCGGAATGGTGTACGCGTCGTGCTCGATCCGATCGGCGGCCCGATATTCGGCCCGCTGACGGCCGCGATGTCGCGGGGTGGCATTCTCATCGAATATGGCGGTTTGAGCCCTGAACCGACCCCCTTCCCGCTCTTCGCCGTCCTCAGCAAGACACTGACGCTCCGCGGCTACCTCGTACACGAGATCCTCAGTGATCCCGCGCGGCTCGAGGCAGCCAAGGCGTTCATCCTCGACGGGCTGGCGTCCGGATCGCTTCAGCCGACCATCGCCAGGATCTTTCCGTTCGACCAGATCGTCGAGGCGCACCGGTTCCTGGAGTCGAACGAACAATTCGGCAAGATCGTCGTGACGATCTGATCGCTCGTGCGTTCTCCCGCCGGAGGCGCGGCGCCTCCAAGGACCGGACTTCACCGCGAAGTCTATCCGCATTGGGCGATCGAATGAATTTCAGGCTATATTTATCCGCTGTGAGGCACAGTATCGAAATGTAATATCATACGAACGACTTCACCCTTTTCCGTCAGAGCAATTCTTCATAGAATTTCATACCACTGGCCCAGGCGGCCAATTTACCCTAGCGGATGCCACCCGGCGTGCTCGTTTGAAATTTTTTGCCTGGATGTCGAAATCCGGGATTGGGCAGCGTTCTTGGGGCATCGAAACCAAGCTGAATGGCCCAACCTGATGATTTTTCCGATTACCTCGCTCTATGCGATCCCCCTGGCCGTGATCTTTCTGGCCCTGTGGATCGGCGTCACCAAAACCCGCTCGGCATTGAGCGTCTCCATCGGAGATGCAGGCAATGCCAATCTGCACGAACGCATCCGCCGGCATGGCAATTTCGTCGAATGGGTGCCGATGATCCTCATCCTGATGGTGCTGGCCGAGGGCCAGGGCGCCGGCCCGCTCTGGCTCCATGCCGCCGGGCTGCTGGTCGTCATCGGGCGGATTTTGCACCCCATCGGACTGCGCGCCAATGCCCCCACCCATCCCCTGCGGATCGCGGGTAACTCCGCCTGCATCCTTGCAACCCTGACGCTGACCGCGGCCCTCGCCCTCGCGGCGCTTGGCTCTCGCCCCTGACACCTCCCCGAACCTGCCCAACACCGGAGACCTGACATGCAGTACATGGCGCTGATCTATAGTGACCCGTCCCTCGAGCCAGCCTATGGCACGCCAGAATTCGAGGTGATGATGAAGGGGTATTTCGCCTTCAACGAAACCCTGAAGGCGGCGGGCGCTTATGTGGCGGGCGAAGGCCTGAAGGATGTCGAGACCGCCACGAGTCTGAGAATTCGCGGAGGCAAGGTGGAGACGATGGATGGCCCCTTTGCCGAGACCAAGGAACGCCTCGGCGGGTACTATATTTTTGAGGTTCCCGACCTGGATGCCGCCCTGCGCTTCGCAGCGATGATCCCGTCGGCGGCCTATGGGACGATCGAAGTGCGGCCCGTGATGGACTACGACGCCTGATGTCGGAGGCCGCCGCCGATCCCCGATCGGTTTCCTGTGCCATTGAGAATATGGTGCGGATGGATCGGGGGCGGCTTCTGTCTGCGCTGATTGTTCAGCTGAAGAATTTCCAGCTTGCCGAGGACGCGCTGCAGGACGCCCTGGCCTCGGCGGTCGTGCATTGGGGAAGGACGGGGCTGCCTGCCTCGCCTCAGGGCTGGCTCTTGAAGGTCGCGCTGCGCAAGGCGATCGATCGCTTGCGCAAGTCGGCCCGTGAGGACCGCAAGGCTGGCGAGATCGCCCGGCTTTCCCTAGCCGAAGCAGCCGAGACGACGACCGAGGATATTGCCGACGAACGCCTGCGGCTGATCTTCACCTGCTGCCATCCGGCGCTGGAGCCCAAGACCCGGGTCGCACTGACGCTTCGCACCCTGCGCGGATTGAGTACGGCCGACGTTGCCGCTGCTTTCCTCGACAACGAAACCACCATGGGCCAGCGCCTCTCGCGGGCACGGGCAAAGATACTCGCCGCCGGCATTCCCTATGCCGTACCCGGACCGGAAGCCTGGGCAGAGCGGCTGCAATCCGTCCTGACCGTCGTCTATCTCATTTTCAACCAGGCCTATTCGGGCACGGACGAATCTCACACCAGTCCTTTGGGTGAAGAGGCCATCTATCTTGCGCGCATGTTGAATGGCCTGCGTCCGGACCAGGCCGAAATCGAGGGACTGCTGGCGCTGATGCTGATCACCGAAGCCCGCCGCGCGGCACGGCTCGATGCCGGCGGAACCAGCGTCCCACTTGCAGTGCAGGACCGCAGGCTTTGGGATGGCGCCCGGATTGCCGAAGGGCTGGCCTTGCTCGATCGTGCAGTGGCGCGACGCGCGCCGGGGGCCTTTCAGATCAAGGCGGCGATTGCCGCCTTGCATGTCCAGGCGGAGCCGCCCGACTGGCCGCAGATCGTCCTGCTCTATGATAGCCTGTTGCGGATCGAACCGACGCCGGTCGTCCGGTTGAACCGCGCCGTGGCATTGGCGGAAGCTGGCGCACTCCAAGCAGGCTTGCACGCTCTTGAGTTGCTTGCCTCAGCGCTCTCGGCCTATCAGCCGTTTCATGCGGCACGTGCCGAATTGCTGTCCCGCTCGGGCCCGACCGACGCCGCGCTTGCGGCCTTTGATCGCGCCATCGGTCTTGCGTCCAATCCATCGGACGCGGTCTTTCTCAGGTGCCGCCGGGATCAGGTCGCCCGGCAAGCGGCAGAGACACCCTAGCGAAAGCTGCAGGTGTCGATTGCCGCCTCACTCCCACTCGATTGTTCAAACAGCGCGTAGAACATTGAAATCTTGACGCAACTTCCTTTGCGGCCGAGCACATTCCGACGGCGGGTCCGTCAAAAAATCGGGGAAACGCGCGATGATGCATCGCCGCCGACTGAACTGCATTTCAGACCGGTAGTTCACCGACGAGCGTTGGCGCCATCTGCAGCGCAAAATCCTTGAACAAGCGAACTGGGCGGGAGATGTGGCGGTTTCCAAGATGCACGATCAATAAGTCGAGCGTCCGGAAGCGCCATTGCGGCATCACCTCCACCAGACGCCCGTCTGCAACAAGTGCAGGCGCGACAATGGGAGGCAATTCGCCGATCCCGCCGCCAGCCGCCAGCAGAGCCGCCAGGCCGGTGAAATCGTTCATTGTCAGCTTGGGTCTGAAACTGACCGTCTCGCGCTCATCACCTCTCTCGAATGTCCAACGGTGCTGCTGCGACCAATAGGCGAAGGCCAGGATTCGGTGTTCCTGCAGGTCCCGTGGATGCAGCGGCGGGCTCTTCCGCTCCAGATAGCTGGGGCTGGCCACGAGGCGATGGCGGTAGCGGAGCATCGGGCGCGAAATGAGGTTCGAGTCACTCAGGGGGCCGAGGCGCAGAGCGAGATCGACGCCCTCGGAGATATGATCGACATGGCGATCGGTAATCAGCACCTGCACTTCTACGGCGGGATAGGCCGTCTGGAAGGAGCCAATGAGCGGCGCCAACAGATTGTCAGAAATGTTGGGCGGCGCCGAAAGCCGCAGCGCACCGCGCACTTCGGAGAGGCGATTGGAGGCGATGCTCTCGACCGCTTCGCTTATCTCGGCGCTGCGTTGCGCCTGCTCCAGAATCTCCGCGCCAACATCGGTCAGCCGCAGGCTGCGGGTCGAACGTTCGAAGAGGCGAACGCCGAGTTGGTCCTCCAGTTCGGCGATTCTGCGGCTCACGGTCGAGATCGGCATGCCGGTACGGCGCGCGGCTTCCGAAAAGCTGCCGGTTTCGGCGACCCGGGCGAATATCAGGAGCGCGTTGAGGTCTGGCATGTCTTTCCCAAATTTGGGATAATCATTGCCAGATTTTCAGACTAAATCCAAAACTGGAAATGACCCATCTTCTTGTTGGCAATTATGCCGTGAACGAGGAGAACCTCCATGAAAGAGATCGTAATTTCCGCGCTTGCCGCCAGCACCGCATTGGCGATGTCCCTCACAGCTTCCGCGGCCGAACGTACCGGCGACGGGACCGCGATCGAGCATGTCCTGCGCACTTATGAGCGGGCACTCAACGCCGAGGATACCGACGCGGTGATGAAGCTCTATGCGCCTGACGGCGTGTTCATGCCGCCAAACACCCCATCAAGCGTCGGCGCCGATGCAGTGCGCGCCGCCTATGTGAACGTGTTCAACGCGATCAGGCTGGCAGTGCGCTTCGATATTGTCGAAATCGTCCAGGTCGCACCCCACTGGGCCTTTGCGCGCACCAACTCCGCAGGCACCGTTACCGTCAAGGCGAACGGCCAGGCAGGGGCAGAGGCCAATCAGGAACTGTTTGTCTTGCAGAGGCTCGGTTCGGGCGACTGGAAGATCGCGCGCTACAGCTTCTCCACCACCAATCCGCCGCGCCAGTAAGGGAGCAGGCCGATGCCCAACACGATGAAGGCCGCCGTGATCCATCAGGCCGGAGGGCCTGAAGTCCTCAAGCTCGAAACGCGACCGATGCCGACGCCCAAGAAAGGGCAGGTGCTCATCCAGGTGAAGGCCTTCGGGCTCAATCGCTCGGAACTGTTCACTCGCAAGGGGCTTTCGCTCGGCGTTCCTTTCCCGCGCGTGCTCGGAATTGAAGCCGTCGGAATCGTTGCAGCGGCGCCAGGGGGGACGTTTGCCTCCGGCGATATCGTCGCGACCGCGATGGGCGGAATGGGGCGCCAGTTCGACGGCGGCTATGCCGAATACGTCTGCGTACCCGCGATACAGGTGCAAAGACTCAAGACGGCGTTGCCATGGGAGACTCTCGGCGCAATGCCCGAAATGCTGCAAACGGCATGGGGATCGCTTTTCAACGCGTTGCAGCTGAAGGCACGCGATCGCTTGCTCATACGTGGCGGCACGACATCGGTGGGCTTGGCCGCCGCGGCGATCGCCAAGAAGCACGGCGCCTTCGTGCTGGCGACAACACGCAATCCTGCTCGCGAACGCTTGTTGCGCGAGAACGGAGCCGATCAGGTGTTGATCGACAACGGCGAGATCGCGGATCAGGTCCGTGAAATCTGCCCAAACGGCGTCAACAAGGTGCTCGAACTGGTCGGCACGACGACTTTGAAGGACTCATTGCGCACCGCACGCCCGCACGGCGTTGTCTGTATGACCGGAATGGTCGGCGACCGATGGTGGTTTGATCAGTTCAGCCCGATGGACGCCATCCCGACAGCTGTGTCACTGACCACCTATGCAGGCGGGTCAGAGGATTTCATGCGAACCCCTCTGCAGTCACTGGCCGATCAGGTCGCAGCCGGCGATCTTTGCATCAACATCGGCCGGGTGTTCAAGCTCGACGAAATCGTTGAGGCGCATCGCACGATGGAAACGAACCAGGCGGGCGGGAAAATCGTTGTCCTGCCCTGAGATCAGGGTCGTTCAATCGCTAAAGGCTCCGACGGAAAGTCGCGGTCCACGGAAACATTAACTGTCAACGTCAATCGTTGGAACAGCATCGCGGCGAATACGCTGCTCTGTCCCCGCCTAGGGACCCCAAGTGCGGTCAATCTGATCCCAAATCCGGCGGTGAAGGAGCCCCTCAGGAGTTGGTCAAAGCCCTGGCCTCGACAATCTGAGGAGCGCTATCGGCGATCAAAGGTCGTTGTCGCATGCACATACTCGCATGCCCGCGAGCGGTGGGAACTGGCCTGCCGCCGCCGCTCGCCCTCACTCCCACTCGATTGTTTGAACAACGAATAATCAATGGACATTTCGCGCAAATCTAATCTGTAGCCGCAAAAACTCCGACATTAGGACTGTCAAAAAGTTGGGGTCCTGATTTCAAAAGCAAGATCACCGGACCGTTGCCGAACCCGTCTCAGTATTCTTGAGAAGCCTGCCGGCGTCTGACTGCAGCCTCAACCATCAAGCAACGCTCCCCCTTTCCTTCGGGCCAGCCTGGGGAGCCGCTTGCAACAGGATGATCAGAAGCGGGATAATGACGACCATTCCGGCGGCCAGCATCACTCCGGATACGCCGGATACAGTCAATATCCGGGCGCCGAGGATGGCTCCGAAGCCGATGGCCGAATTGATGACCGCCGAGTGTATCGCGGCAGCGGACATGACTGTCGAACCGGCCGCGCGCAGGATCCAGGTCTGCAGGCCCGCGAACAGCGCCGCGATGGCGGCGCCCCAGATGACGAGCAAGACGAAGACCCAACCTGTTCCCAGCTGAGGACCGAACCATCCAAGGCCAACAAGCGCCAGGCACAAGGCAAACAGCCCTGCAGTGATGATCGACTTCATGAAGCGGTCGATGAGAAAGCCGGTCAGGATGTTCCCAAGGAATCCTGCACCCCCAAAGCCGAACAGCAACACACCGATCATGACCTGGGGAAGATCCGGAATTTCTCCGAGGAATGGTTCGATAAAAGTGTACGCTGCGAAGTTCGCCGCCGCCATGAATGCCGTTACAGCATAGATCCCCAGCAGGTCATGTCTGCGGAACACCGATCCAAGCTCTCTCCATCCTGCCGGCGATCCGGGCTGCATTTTGGGAAGAACTGCGATCATCAGGACCGAGGTAAGCAGCCCGACTGCGCCAATTGAGCCAAACGCTGCACGCCATCCACTCGCCTGACCGACGAGGTTCGCGAGCGGCACGCCGACAACGGTCGCCATCGAGATCCCGCCGAATATGATTGCGGTTGCAACACCCATACGGTGGGACGGTGCAATCTGTGACGCGACCGCAGCCGCCATGGCCCAGAAGAAACCGTGAACGACAGCGCCCACCGCGCGTGCCAGCAACAACCCGTCGAAGCTGTGGGAAATCATCGCCGCAAGATTGGTCGCGGAAAGAATGAGCATCAAGACGATGAGCAATGGCTTGCGAGGAAACTTCTGGAGCAGAACGACCGACAACAGGCCGCTCGCGGCGCCGATCCAGGCATAGAGCGTCACCGTGAGCCCGACCGAGGCCTGATCTCGCCCCAGATCCAGGGCGATCTGGGACAGCAGCCCGATCGGCGCGAACTCGGTCGTGACCATTGTGAACGAGGCGATGCCGAGCACGATTACCGCAAGCCAGATGCGGAGCGGAGAATCTGTATTTTCAGGTCTCATTGTAGGAGACCGCTGCAAGACCCAGTGGACTCCTGCCCTTGATGACCTTCCGGTTCGTTTTTGCGCCTGTCCCCATCGACGAACGCGGCCCTGAGGCCGTTGTCTGCCAGGGTCAATTGCTCCTCTGCGGTCCGGCCCAATGCCTCGGCCGACGGGATGAGATTTTCGCTTACGTGACCTCTAAAGTACGTTGGATCATCGGAGTTGACCGGAACGCAGATGCCGGCATGGAGGAGCCGACGCAGATTGTGATGTTCGAGGCCGGGAAAGACCCTCAGCGCGACATTCGAGAAGGTCTGAATCACTCCCACTCGATCGTGCCGGGCGGCTTCGACGTCACGTCGTAGACGACCCGGTTGATGCCCTTGACCTCGTTGATGATGCGGGTCGCGGTGCGGCCGAGGAAGGCCATGTCGTAGGGATAGAAATCGGCCGTCATGCCGTCCACCGAGGTGACGGCACGCAACGCGCAGACGTGGTCATAGGTGCGGTGGTCACCCATCACGCCGACGGTGCGCACCGGCAGCAGCACGGCAAAAGCCTGCCAGATCACGTCGTAGAGACCGGCCTTGCGGATCTCCTCGAGATAGATCGCGTCGGCCTTGCGCAGGATGTCGAGCTTTTCCTTGGTGATCTCGCCGGGGCAGCGAATGGCGAGGCCCGGCCCTGGGAAGGGATGGCGGCCGACGAAGGCCTCGGGCAGGCCAAGCTCCCGGCCCAGCACGCGGACCTCGTCCTTGAACAGCTCGCGCAGCGGCTCGACGAGCTTCATCTTCATGCGCTCGGGCAACCCGCCGACATTGTGGTGCGACTTGATCGTCACCGAGGGCCCGCCGGAGAAGGAGACGCTCTCGATCACGTCGGGATAGAGCGTGCCCTGTGCCAGGAAATCGGCACCGCCGAGCTTGCGCGCTTCTTCGTCGAAGACCTCGATGAAGAGGCGGCCGATGGTCTTGCGCTTGGCCTCCGGATCGGAGCCGCATTTGGCGAGCTCGGCGAGGAAGAGTTCCTCCGCCTCCACATGCACGAGCGGGATGTTGTAGCTGTCGCGGAACAGGCGCACGACCTCTTCCGCCTCGTTCATCCGCATCAGGCCGTGATCGACGAAGACGCAGGTGAGCTGGTCACCGATGGCCTCGTGGATCAGCACGGCGGCAACGGCGGAATCGACGCCGCCGGAAAGCCCGCAGATCACCCTGCCCTTGCCGACCTGCGCACGGATCTTGGCGATGGTCTCGGAGCGATAGGCGGACATGCTCCAATCCGGGACGCAGCCGCAGATATCGACGACGAAGTTGCGCAGCAACTTGGCGCCGTCCGGCGTATGCACCACCTCCGGATGGAACATGGTCGAATAGAAACGCCGCTCCTCGTCGCTCGCGACCGCGAAGGGCGCGTTCTCCGAGGTCGCCTTGACCGAGAAACCAGCCGGCAACTGCGTGACGCGGTCGCCATGGCTCATCCAGACCGGGAAGCGGCCGCCCTGGTTCCAGACCTCCCTGAACAGTGCCGAAGGCGCGACGATCTCGACATCGGCGCGGCCGAACTCGGCCGCATGCCCGCCCTCGACCTTGCCGCCGAGCTGATGCGCCATAGTCTGCTGACCATAGCAGATGCCGAGAAGCGGCAGGCCCGCCGAGAAGACCTCCTGCGGGGCGCGCGGCGAATTTTCATCCGGCACCGAGGCCGGACCGCCGGAGAAGATGACGCCCTTCGGCTTCATCCGCTGAAAGGCCTCGGAGGCCGACTGGAACGGAGCGATCTCGCAATAGACGCCGATCTCGCGTACGCGACGCGCGATCAGCTGCGTGACCTGGCTACCGAAATCGATGATGAGGATGGAGTCGTGGGGCTTGCTCGTCATCGCGCCCGGTTACGCCATCACGCGCGCAGGCGCAACGGCGCAAGCGCGCCTCAGGCCTCGCGCCTGACGCAAGCCAGATAGAATCCGTCCGTCCCGGTGCGCTGCGGCGACAATTGCAGGCCAAGCGCGGTCGAGAACCGCGCGAGCAAAGCAAAGTCGCCTTCCCTCGGCGACAGGATCTCCTGGCTCGGCACGAGGGTGAAGCCGGGGTGGCGCTGCAGGAACCCTGAAACGGCCCCGTCATTCTCATCCGGAAGCACCGAGCAGGTGACATAGGCAATACGACCGCCGGACTTCACCAGGCGGGCTGCGCGCGCCAGCACCTCGGCCTGGTCCTTGATCCGCTCGGCGAGCGCGCCCGGTCTGACGCGCCATTTTGCGTCGGGATTACGCCGCCAGGTGCCGGAACCGGTGCAGGGCGCATCGACCAGGACGAGATCCGCCTCGCCCACGACTTCGCTGAGGGATTCATGGCCGCGGCTGCGCGGGACGCGAATCTGGACGATACTGGCGCCCGAGCGCGCCAGACGCTCATGCAGTGGCGCCAGACGACGGCTATCGAGATCGGTCGCGAACAGGCGACCCTGATTCTGCATCTGGGCAGCGAGAGCCAACGTCTTGCCTCCGGCGCCGGCGCAAAGGTCGACCACGGTCTCGCCGGGCTTGGCGCCGGCCAGTAGCGAGACGAGCTGCGAGCCCTCGTCCTGGATCTCGAAGGCGCCCTCGAAGAAGCTCGGCTCGCTCTGCAGCGAAGGGCCGCGCCCATCCGCCCCCGGCAGGAAGCGGATCGCATCAGGGGACCATGCCCCCGCCTCCGCTCCAAGATGAGCGAGTTCCGCCAACACCTTGGCCTGATTCGACTTAAGGCGATTGACGCGGATGTCGATCGGCGCACGATCGGCCAGTGCGGCGCCCTCCGACACGGCCTGCTCGCCAAAGCTCGCTGAGAAAGCAGGCCAAAGCCACTCAGGCACATCGGCGCGGACCCAGCCCGGTGCATCGTCGAGGTCGAAGGTGATCAGCCGGGTCGCTTCCTCGCGCGTCAGCGGCGCGGGCGCGTGGTTCTCGCCCGAGCACAGTTCGGCGATCTCTTCCATCCGGAGTTCGCGCAGGCCGGCGAGCATGCCGAGAACCATCGCGCGCGAGGTCTCCTCGCCCATGGCGAAGGCCGAGGAGGAGCGGCGGCGGAGCGCGTCATAGACCAGGGTCGCAATTGCGGCACGATCCTTCGACCCGGCAAAGCGCCGCGACAGACCCCAATCCTTCAGGGCGTCGGATGCCGGCCGGCGACGCTGTATGATATCGTCCAGCACCTCGATGGCGGCGCTGATGCGGGCGGCAGGGGTCATTGCGTCGTTCCGTCTGGTGCCGGCGTGTGCGGCATAATCTCGGCGCTGTGGTGTCATATAGACGAGGCAGGGGCAACAACGTCTCGACCGGATACTTGAGGCGAAGGCATGTCCCGGACATTCCGTCCCGGTTGAGCAGACGTTCTGCTCTGCCGCTCGCGGGCGCTCATGACCGGGCCACCACTCCGGCCGATCTTGCGGCACTCTCCCCGAATGCCGCAATCCGCATGGCGAGCCAGGGCTTACGGCCCTCATCGCAGGATGATCCGGCAACCGAGGCTGGTTGCCCTTGCTGCGTCCAGCTTGAAAATCGACGCATTATCATGTGAAGCCGTCTGCTTGACGAAGCGTCGTCGTCAGCGGCACACGGGGGGCGATCGCTCCGATCAAGTGGAAACCACGCCATGCAGCGCCTTTGCCGAATCACGCTTGCCGGTCTTCTTGCCCTGGCCCTCACGGCCTGCGCCACAACACCGCCGCCAGACCTGACGCCGCCCCCCCAGAAGCGCCTCGACGCCAAGACGACGCTCGAAAACAAGCGCTGAGCCCGTAGCCAATCACAGGCGTCGCTCTGGCTTGACCGGGCGACGCTTCTGCCGGGCCTCTCGATCGTCGTCCGTCAGGACGCGCCACGATACGGACCGGACGGGCAGCGCCCCCGCGCCTCGCCACAAAGTTGTCCTTGCGGCACAAGACCACTTCACGGAGCTGTCATATCGTCTGATCATGGTCGCGCGCTCTTGCCGCGATCAGGGAACAGATCCGATGAAACAGACGCTACTTTCGGCCACGATGCTGGCCGCCATTGCCTGCGGCGGCCTGGCTGCCACATCGCCCGCCTTCGCCCAACCCGTGCCGACGCTCGATGGGAAGAAGCCCCTCATCGTCGGTCACCGCGGCGCCAGCGGCCACAGGCCCGAGCACACGCTCGAATCCTACAAGCTGGCGATCGAACAGGGTGCCGATTTCATCGAGCCGGATCTTGTCGCGACCAAGGACGGCGTACTCGTCGCACGGCACGAGCCGATGCTGAGCGGCACCACGGACGTTTCGGAGCGACCGGAATTCGCTGCTCGCAAGACTGTCAGGAAGGTCGACGGTGTCGACACCAATGACTGGTTCGCCGGGGATTTCACCCTCGCCGAGATCAAGACGCTGCGCGCCAAGCAGGCGATGCCCGATCGCGACCAGTCGCATAATGGCAAGTTCCCGATCCCGACGCTGCAGGAGATCATCGATCTCGCCAAGGCCGAAAGCACCCGGACCGGCCGCACCATCGGCATCTATCCCGAGACCAAGCACCCGATCTTTCATGCCGCGATCGGGCTGCCGCTCGAGGACCGCCTGCTCGATCAGTTGAAGGCGGCCGGCTGGACCGAAAAGTCCTCGCCCGTGATCATCCAGAGCTTCGAGACGGCCAATCTCAAATATCTGCGCGGCAAGACGCAACTGCGCCTCGTCCAGCTCGTCGATGCCGATGACGTCGACAAGGATGGCGGCATCGTGCTGGCCGCGCCCTTCGACAAGCCCTACGATTTCGTCGTCACCGGCGACAAGCGCACCTTCAAGGACCTGGTCACGGCCGACGGGCTGAAGGAGATCAAGACCTATGCCGACGGTGTCGGGCCGTGGAAGCCCTATATCCTCGCCGGCAAGCAAACTATCGGCGAGGACGGCAAGCCGAAGGATCTGAACGGCGACGGCAAGATCGACGAGCAGGATCGGGTACTGATCGCGCCGACCAATGTCGTCAAGGACGCGCATGCGGCCGGCCTCTTCGTCCATACCTGGACGTTCCGCAGCGAGCCGAAGCGGCTAACCTCGAATTTCAAGGGCGATCCCGCTGCCGAGTACAAGGCCTTCTTCGATCTCGGAATCGACGGGCTGTTCTCGGACTTCCCCGATGCCGCCGTGAAGGCCCGCGACGCCAAATAAGGCAGCCCCAACGATCAGCAGCCCGCCCTGGATCACCAGGGCGGGCTTTCTCTTGCACATTTCAGCGGGAGATCAATCGCAGACCCGCGTCGTCCGCCTGATCTCGCCACGCGGCGTTTCCTCGATGGTCCTCACGGTGCGGCAATCTCCGCGCCAGCTGCTGCGCTCCCAGCGGGCGCGATCGCGCATGCGCTCTTCGCGGCGGATTTCCCGGTCGATGGCGCGCTCGCGCGGCGGGCGTGGATCGACCGAGACCCCGCCCGGTCCAATGTTGATCGACTGGGCATAGGCGCCGCTCGTCGCAAGCAGGACAGCAGTCATCGTCGGAATGATGAATCTCATGATGCGTTCCTCCGTTCTGCAGGCAAGAACGGGGTACATCCCGAATTGTTCCGGAATTTGATCGCGCCGATAGTGGTTCGATACGGGGGCTATCTCTATCTATGCCTGTTGGATCAATCGCCGTGGCAGCGTCCACTATGGCAGACGACGCTCGATCCTCGCTCTAACCTTGACGCAGTTGCGGCGCGCCGAGGGTTCGGCGCGCCGCATGGTTCAAGTCTTGCCCGGCCTCAGTGCAGGATCTGGCTGAGGAAGAGCTTGGTGCGTTCGTGCTGCGGGTTCTTGAAGAACTCGTTGGGCTCGTTCATCTCGACGACCTGGCCGGCATCCATGAAGATGACGCGGTCGGCGACCTGGCGCGCAAAGCCCATTTCGTGGGTGACGCAGAGCATGGTCATGCCCTCTTCTGCCAGGCTCACCATGGTGTCGAGCACCTCCTTGACCATCTCGGGGTCGAGCGCCGAGGTCGGCTCGTCGAACAGCATGATCTTCGGGCTCATGCAGAGCGAGCGCGCGATCGCGACGCGCTGCTGCTGGCCGCCCGAGAGCTGGCCCGGGTATTTCAGCGCCTGCTCGGGGATCTTCACGCGCTTGAGATAGTG